>NZ_JBHLWM010000004.1:0-363145 GCF_042432815.1 Rhodopseudomonas telluris | reverse complement strand
ATGTGTCGACTATGTCTCCGAACACCTGTCGGTCATGTCTCCGGGCTGAACAACAAGCCCGGCCATGACGAAAGAAATGCTCAGGACGATCATCGTCGAGAAGAAGCCGTGACGGACTACTTCTTCTTCACCTCGAACACCTGATCGCTGAACGGATTCATCGCCGGCGTCTTGAGCTCGACGAAGCCGAGCTTCAGCTCGCTATGGCATGAGTTGCAGCCCTTGGTGAGTTCGCCATAGGCTTTGACGAACGCCTTGCTGTCTTGCGCGGCGACCGCGGCCGTGACGGCGTCGATGGGGTTGGCCATGGTGGTGATGTCGTTGACCGGGAGGCTCTGGTAGAGCGATGCGGCGTCCTGCAGGCGGGTCTTGATCTGCTTGGTCTGGTAGGCGGCGAGTTTCCAGTTTCCCGTAATGCCGGCGAACCACAGCTTGATGTGGCGCAATTGCGAGGCCTCCATCAGGTCCGCGAGGCGCGGGTTGCCGGGGCGCACGGCGTCGCCGACCTGCTGCGCGGCGGCGGGCGGCGGCGCGGCGACGAACATCGATCCGGCGATCAGGAGCGTGGCGAGGAGGAGCGCGATCGGCTTTCGGCGCATGCATCACCTTTTCTGAAAGTTGCGCCGAGCGGCGCGACAGGCGGACCGAGATCACCACGGCAGTTTCAGGGCCGATTTGCGCTTGCTCAAGAGCTGCGCGGAAAATGGTATCCAGCGGCGGTTGGCCGCGCCGGGCAGTCGCAAGAATCCGATTGCCAGACGGAAGCGACTGGGCGATGCCCCGCTGTCGCAACTCGCCGGACCCGCCATGCTGCTTCGTCTCCATTATCTCGCTGTCGCCGCCGTGCTGGCAGCGGTCCCCGCATCGGTCATGGCGGAGGACGCCAAGCCGGTGGATGTGCGGATCCTCGCGATCAACGACTTCCACGGCTATCTGCAGCCGCCGTCCGGCGGCCTCGTCACGCCCGACCCGGCGGACCCGGCCAAGACCGTCCACGTACCGGCCGGCGGCGCCGAGCACATGGCGACGCTCGTCAAGCAGTTGCGCGAGGGACACGCCAACAGCATCTTCGTCGCGGCCGGCGATCTGATCGGCGCCAGTCCGTTTCTGTCGGCGATGTTTCATGACGAGCCGACCATCGAGTCGATGTCGCTGATGGGGCTGGCGCTGTCGGCCGTCGGCAATCACGAGTTCGACGAAGGCAAGACCGAACTGCTGCGGATGCAGAATGGCGGCTGTCATCCGGTCGATGGTTGCCTCGGCCCACATCCATTTACCGGCGCAAAATTCCAGTACCTCGCGGCATCGACGATCGACACCGCCACAGGCAAATCGATCCTGCCGCCTTATGCGATCCGCGAGTTCGGAGGTATTCCGGTCGCCTTCATCGGCCTGACGCTGAAGGCGACGCCGACGATGGTGTCGCCGCCGGGCGTTGCTGGCCTGAAATTTCTCGACGAAGCCGAGGCCGTCAACGCGCAGGTGGCCGAGCTGAAGGCGCGCGGCGTCGAGGCGATCGTGGTGCTGATCCACGAAGGCGGCTTTCCGACCGGCGGCATCAACGACTGCCCGGGGATTTCCGGGCCGATCGTCGAGATCGTCAAGAAGTTCGACAAGGCCGTCGACCTGGTGATCAGCGGCCACACCCACCGCGCCTACACCTGCACGATCGACGGCCGGCTGGTCACCAGCGGCGACAAATACGGCACGCTGGTCACGGCGATCGACCTGACGCTCGATCCGGCGACGCGCGATATCGTCCGCGCCAGGGCCGACAACGTCATCGTGCACACCTCGCTCGCCAAGGATCCGGCGCAGACCGAGCTGATCAAGGCCTACAACAAGCTCGCCGGGCCGATCGCGGCGCGGCCGGCCGGCGCCGTCACGGCGGCGCTGTCGCGCGTGCCGAATGCGGCCGGCGAAAGCGCGCTCGGCGATCTCGTCGCCGACGCCCAGCTCGCCGCGACGCGCGATCCCGAGACCGGCGGCGCCGAGATCGCGATCACCAATCCGGGCGGCCTGCGTGCCGATATCAACGGCGCAGCGCACGGCGAAGCCCCATTCCGGGTGACGTTCGGCGACGTGTTCGCCGCGCAGCCGTTCCGCAATCAGCTGGTGACGATGACGCTGACCGGCGCGCAGCTCAAGGCGGCGCTGGAGCTGCAATGGCAGGATCCGGCGCGGCCGCGCATCCTGCAAGTGTCGAACGGCTTCAGCTACACGTGGGACAATACCGCCGCGCCTAGCGCCCGCATCGTCGCCGAGCGGATGCTGCTGAACGGCAAGCCGATCGAGGCGGATCGCAGCTATCGCGTCACGGTCAACGCCTATCTGGCGGCCGGCGGTGACGGCTTCGTCCCGTTCACGCAAGGCACCGAGCGTCTCACCGGCGTTTACGACGTCGATGCCCTGTTCGGCTATTTCAAGGCGCACAGCCCGATCGCGCCGTCCGCGCAGGATCGGATCGCGCGGCTGAATTGAGCGCGCGTATCACGCAAACGTGGTTAGCGGATTTCCACCACGCGCCGTGCTGATCGCGCGTGACATTTTCTGTCGGCGAAGGGGTTTCCACTTTGCCGAAAGATGCTCTAAGCCTTAAGCTGCCCTTCCGCGCAACGCAGCGGATAACTAAGTTCATCTGCAGATATTGTCGTCTCTCCTCCGATCGGACGTTTCAGGCGCTCCCGAATGACCACGTTATTTTTGACCCATTCTGCGTGTCTCGAGCATCATACGCCGGAGGGCCATCCGGAACGCGCCGAGCGGCTGATCACCGTCAACAAGACGCTGACCGCCGAGCGGTTCGCGACGCTGGCGCGCGGCGAAGCGCCGATCGGCTCGCTCGAACACATCGCGCTGTGTCACACCGATCACCACATCGTCGAGATGCGCCACATGTCGCCGTCGAGCGGCATCGTCTATGTCGATGGTGATACCTCGATGTCGCCGGGCACCTTCGAAGCCGCGCTGCGCGGCGTCGGCGGCGCGGTGTCGGCGGTCGACGCGGTGATGAAGGGCACGGCTTCCAACGCCTTCGTGGCGACGCGGCCGCCCGGCCATCATGCCGAAGTCACCAAGCCGATGGGATTCTGCTTCTTCGGCAATGCAGCAATCGCCGCGCGCTACGCCCAGCGCAAATACGGCATCGAGCGCGCCGCCGTGGTCGACTTCGACGTGCATCACGGCAACGGCACGCAGGACATCTTCTGGGGCGACCGCACCGTGATGTACTGCTCGACCCATCAGATGCCGCTGTTCCCCGGCACCGGCTCGGCCACCGAGCGCGGCGAGCACGACAACATCGTCAACGCCCCACTGGCCTCCGAGGACGGCGGCAAGGAGTTCCGTTTCGCCTTCGAGACCGCGATCCTGCCGCAGCTCGAACGCTTCGCCCCGGAACTGATCGTGATCTCGGCCGGCTTCGACGCGCATTATCGCGACCCACTGGCCAGCCTCAACCTGAAGGCCGAAGACTTCGCCTGGGTCACGCAGAAGCTGATGGACGTCGCCGACAAGACCGCCGGGGGCCGCATTGTCTCGGTGCTCGAGGGCGGGTATGACTTGCAGGGCCTGAGTGAATCGGTCGCCGCCCATGTCGGCGCCCTGATGGGCGCCTGAGGCGCCCCTCACTGCCCCCACGACATACCTCCGCCGCCGGCCGCGCCGCGGCGCATCCAGGAGCCGCCGATGGCCGACGCCCCCGCCGATGTCAAAAAGCTCAGCTTCGAGCGCGCGATCGAGGAGCTCGAAACGATCGTCAAGCGGCTTGAGGACGGCAAGGTTCCGCTCGAGGAATCCGTGGCAATTTACGAGCGCGGAGAAGCACTTAAGCGGCGTTGCGAGGACCTGCTGCGGCAGGCGGAAGCCCGCGTTGACAAAATTACCACCGACGCCAGCGGCCAGCCCAGCGGAACCGAGCCGCTCGACGTTCAATAATCGGGCTGTTCAGCAAATCGACAGGTCCCCGGGTGTCAAATTGCTCCCTTGGCGCCTCGATCGAACCCAAAGCCCCGTGGCAGACACACAACACTTGGGCCGGAACTGCATGGATCAACCCTGTTCGGCGAAAGTTTATGCAGGCCGGCCAAGCGTTGGGCAGCCGCTGATTGGCTTTGAATTCAAGTTTGTGTAAGGGTATGGGCTTATGCGCCGTGGGTGACACCTGCTTGGTGGCAGCTGTCAATTTCGGTGGACGTGTGCTGCCGCACTTATAGTGATCCGGGTCATTTCGACTGATCGAGGCGCAGCTTACGCTTTCGATCGTTGATTTTCTCCTGACCAAGGAGGCGGAAGCCTGGTGGGCTCCCGCAGATCGGACAGTTCGGACCATTCGTCGCGGGCCTCACCAGCCCCATAGTTAAGACTGGAATATCGCCGTGACCGAATTGAGTAAGACGCCTCTTCTCGACACCATCCGCACGCCGGAAGACCTCCGCAAGCTTCGAGTCGATCAGGTTCGACAGGTTGCAGACGAATTGCGGCAAGAAACGATCGATGCGGTGTCGGTCACGGGCGGACACTTCGGCGCCGGCCTCGGCGTGGTCGAGCTGACCACCGCCATTCATTATGTGTTCGACACGCCGCGCGACCGGCTGATCTGGGACGTCGGCCATCAGGCCTATCCGCACAAGATCCTGACCGGCCGCCGCGACCGCATCCGCACGCTGCGCACGCCGGGCGGCCTGTCGGGCTTCGCCAAGCGCACCGAGAGCGATTACGATCCGTTCGGCGCCGGCCACTCCTCGACCTCGATCTCGGCCGGTCTCGGCATGGCGGTCGCCAGCGAGCTGTCGGGCGTCAAGAACAACGTCATCGCGGTGATCGGCGACGGCTCGATCTCGGCCGGCATGGCCTATGAGGCGATGAACAACGCCGGCGCGATGAACTCCCGCCTTATCGTCATTCTCAATGACAACAACATGTCGATCGCCCCGCCGGTCGGCGCGATGTCGTCGTATCTGTCGCGGCTGTATTCGGGCAAGACCTACCGGTCGCTGCGCGAGGCGGGCAAGCAGATCGGCAAGCATCTGCCGAAGCTGATCGCCGACCGCGCCGCCCGCGCCGAGGAATATTCGCGCGGCTTCATGATGGGCGGCGGCACGCTGTTCGAGGAACTCGGCTTCTATTATGTCGGCCCGATCGACGGTCACAACCTCGATCACCTGCTGCCGATCCTGCAGAACGTCCGCGACGCCGACGCCGGTCCGTTCCTGATCCATGTCGTGACCCAGAAGGGCAAGGGCTACGCCCCCGCAGAAGCCGCGGCCGACAAGTATCACGCGGTGGTCAAGTTCGACATCGCCACCGGCGCGCAGTCGAAGGCCAAGTCGAACGCCCCCGCCTATCAGAACGTGTTCGGCCAGAGCCTCGTCAAGGAAGCCCAGAAGGACGACAAGATCGTCGGCATCACCGCCGCGATGCCGTCCGGCACCGGCATCGACATCTTCGAGAAGGCATTCCCGAAGCGCACTTTCGATGTCGGCATCGCCGAGCAGCACGCCGTCACCTTCGCGGCCGGTCTCGCCACCGAGGGCTACAAGCCGTTCTGCGCGATCTACTCGACCTTCCTGCAGCGCGCCTACGACCAGGTCGTGCATGACGTCTGCATCCAGAACCTGCCGGTCCGCTTCGCGATCGACCGGGCCGGCCTGGTCGGCGCCGACGGCGCGACCCATGCGGGCTCGTTCGACAACGCCTATCTGGGCTGCCTGCCCAACCTGGTGATCATGGCGGCTTCGGACGAAGCCGAACTGGTCCACATGGTCGCCACCCAGGTGGCGCTCAACGACCGGCCGAGCGCGGTGCGCTATCCGCGCGGCGAAGGCCGCGGCGTCGAGATGCCGGAAGTCGGCATTCCGCTGGAAATCGGCAAGGGCCGTATCGTCCGTCAGGGCAACAAGGTCGCGCTGCTGTCGTTCGGCACCCGGCTCGCCGAGTGCGAGAAGGCCGCCGAAGAGCTGGCGACGCTCGGCCTCTCCACCACCGTGGCCGACGCGCGCTTCATGAAGCCGCTCGACCTGGACATGGTGCTGAAGCTCGCCAACGACCACGAGATCCTGATCACCATCGAGGAAGGCTCGATCGGCGGCTTCGGCAGCCACGTGATGCAGGCGCTCGCCGAACACGGCAAGCTCGACGGCGAAGTGAAGATGCGCTCGATGGTGCTGCCCGACGTCTTCCTCGACCACGATACCCCCGCCGCGATGTACGCCCGCGCCGGCCTCGACGCCAAGGCGATCGTCAAGAAGGTGTTCGAGACCCTCGGCAAGGACGTCGCGGCCGAGACGTCGAAGCTGGCGTAAGCTCCGACCCGATCCGTGTCCCGGACAAGCTGCGGCACCTCGTGCCGCTGCGCGGATCCGGGACCCCGGTTTCTGCGCCCCTCAATCGGGACCCCGGATCTGCAGCGCACCACGCCGCTGCGCGGCGCGCTGCGCAGCGTCCGGGGCACAGCCATTTGCTTTGCGCAATGAACATCTATCTCGCCGGTCCCGACGTCTTCCTGCCCGACGCGCTCGATATGGGGCGGCGCAAGGCCGAACTCTGCGCCCGCTATGGGCTGACCGGTCTGTTCCCGCTCGACAATGCCGTCGCGCTCGCGGCGCATGATGCGTCGCTGCAGATCTTTCGCGGCAACGAGGCGATGATGGACCGGGCCGATGCGATCATCGCCAATCTGACGCCGTTTCGCGGGCCGAGTGCCGATGCCGGTACGGTGTACGAACTCGGCTACATGGCCGGCCGCAGCAAGCTGGTGCTGGGCTATTCGAACGATCCGGCCACCTACGTCGACCGCGTCGCGCGGTTCGAGACGATCAGCAACCGCGACGGCCTGCTGATCGGCGCCGATGGACTCGCGGTGGAGGATTTCGGCCTGCCCGACAATCTGATGCTGATCCATTGTCTCGATCTGCACGGCGCGCCGCTGGTGACGCCGCGCAGCGCGCCTGCCGATCTCTGGCACGACCTCGCCGCATTCGAGAGCTGTGTGCAGATCGCGGCGCAGCGGCTGCCGCGGCTAGCGACCTGATCATGGCCAAAGCCCCCGACTCTCCGCCCCGCAAGCGCGCCGACGTCGTCCTCGTCGAACGCCGCCTTTTCGAAAGCCGGGCGCGGGCGCAAGCGGCGATCGAGGCCGGGCTGGTGTTTGCGGACGGCAAGCAGGTCAGCAAAGTCTCCGAACCGATCGCGCTCGATGCAGCCCTGCAGGCCGAGCCGGCGCATCCCTGGGTGTCGCGCGGCGGCGTCAAGCTCGCGGGCGCGCTGGAGCGCTACCCGATCGAGATCGAGGATCATGTCTGCCTCGATGTCGGCTCCTCCACCGGCGGCTTCACCGAGGTGCTGCTGGCCGAGGGCGCGGCGCTGGTGTTCGCGGTCGATGTCGGCCGCGATCAATTGCATCCGTCGCTGCGCGGGCATTCCAAGATCGTGTCGATGGAAGCCACCGACATTCGCAGCCTGGAAGGCAAGCGGCTGCCGCAACGGCCCGACGTGGTGGTGATCGACGCCAGCTTCATCTCGCTGAAATTGGTGCTGCCCGCCGCGTTGTCGCTCGCCGCCGCGCCGATGAGTCTGCTGGCGCTGATCAAGCCGCAATTCGAGGTGCCGTCGAAGCACGGCATCGTCCGCGACGCCAAGGCGCATCGCGCGGTGATCGACGACATCACGGCTTACGCCGCCTCGCTCGGCTGCACCGATATCGAGGTTTTCGCCTCGTCGATCGCGGGCGGCGACGGCAACACCGAGTTCTTCCTCGGTGCGCGACGCGGCAATTAGCCCGTAACCACCCAGTCTTACTCCCGCCGTAAGTTCGGCTATGGTGCGCGCCATGACCCACCCTGGCTCGGAAGTCACCGCCGGCGCGTTTGCGCCGGCGAAATCGTCTGCGTGGCGGACGGAAGTCATCGAGACGCTGTGGCTTGCAGCGCCGATGGCGCTGACCCAGCTTGGCCAGATCGCCATGATGACCACCGACCTGGCGCTGATCGGCCGGCTCGGCGACCAGTCCGTCGCCGCGGCCGCGCTCGCCCATACGGTCCTGTTCGCGACCTTCACCATGGGACTCGGCCTGGTCTCGGCGGTGACGCCGCTGGCCGCGCAGGCGGTCGGCGCGCGCAATCCGCGGCAGGTGCGCGCCGCGCTGCGCGTCGGGCTGTGGGCGACGGTGATCGCCGGCGTGCCGTTGACGCTGGTCCAGTTGTTCGGCGAACAGATGCTGCTCGGGCTCGGCCAGGATCCCGCCACGGCGAAGCTGGCCGGCCTGTATCTCGACGGCCTCGCCTGGTCGCTGCTGCCGTCCTGGCTGTTCATCGCGCTGCGCGGCTTCATGGGGGCGGTGAACCGGCCGGAGCCGGCGCTGTGGATCATGTTGGCGGCGATCCCGATCAATCTCGGCCTCGCCTACTGGCTGATCCATGGCGGCTACGGCCTGCCGCAGCTCGGCATTTTCGGAGCCGGCCTCGCCACCGCGATCGTCGCGGTCGCGATGTGTGTGGCCGCTGCGATCGTCTGCGTCACCATGCGGCCGTTTCGGAAGTATCAGGTGTTCGGCGAGCTGTGGCGGTTCGACGGGCCGCTGATGGGCCGGCTGCTGCATCTCGGCCTGCCGATTTCCGGCGCCTCCGTGCTGGAATACGGCGTGTTCGGCGCCGCCGCGCTGCTGATGGGCAAGTTCGGCACCACCGCGCTCGCCGCGCACCAGATCGCCCTGCAAATCGCCGCGATCATGTTCATGGTGCCGATGGGCATCTCGATCGCCGCCACCGTGCGGGTCGGGCATGCGATCGGCCGCGCCGATGCGGAAGGCGCGCGCCGCGCCGGCTTCGCGGCGATCACGCTCGGCCTAGTCTTCATGGCGGCGATGACGCTGCTGGTGGCGCTGACGCGGCACCAGATCCCGCACCTGTTCCTCGGCGACAGCGCGCAGTCGGCCGCGACCGCGGAGCTGACGGCGGCGCTGCTGATCGTCGGCGCCAGCTTCTTCATCGCCGACGGCCTGCAGGTGGTCGCCAACGGCGCGCTGCGCGGCCGCAACGACACCCGCGTGCCGCTGCTGTTCGCGGTGCTGGGTTTCTGGGTGATCGCGTTTCCGTGCTGCTGGCTGCTCGGCTTCACCGCCGGGTTCGGCCCGTTCGGCGTCTGGATCGGGCTGGCGATCGGGCTGGTGGTGTACGCCGTGCTGCTGGTGTGGCGCTTCCATCTGCTCAGCCGCACCGCGCTGCCGAGTGCCTAGCCGCAGCGGCGATTTGTCGAGACGCACAGGTGTAGGGCGGGCCGCAACGCGCTATACCGTTTCGGCATGAATGAAGTTCTCAAGATCGATCACGTCGGCCACCGCGGCGACGGCGTCAGCCACGCCGGCGGCGGCGCCATCTATGTGCCCTACGCGCTGAGCGGCGAGACGGTCGAGACCGCGCTGGTCTCGGGTCATCCGGACCGCCGCAAGCTGCTGCGGGTCGACGTCGCCAGTCCCGAACGGATCGCGCCGTTCTGCCCGCATTTCGGCGTCTGCGGCGGCTGCGCGACCCAGCACTGGCAGGACGACGCGTATCGCGCCTGGAAGCGCAATCTGGTGATCGAGACGCTGGCGCAGGCGAAGATCGACTGCGCGGTCGAACCGCTGATCGACGCCCACGGCGCCGGCCGCCGCCGTATCACGCTGCATGCGCGCAGAGGCACGCACGACGTGCTGAAGGTCGGCTTCAGCGCCGCGGCCAGTCACGACGTGGTGGCGATCGATGCCTGCCCGATCCTCGACCCGGCGCTGCACGGCGCGATCGAGGCGGCGTGGGCGCTGGCGGAAGCGCTCACACCGGTCGGCAAGCCGCTCGACATCCAGGTCACCGCCGCGGAAAACGGCCTCGATGTGGACGTGCGCGGCTCCGGGCCGCTGCCGCCGCGGCTGGTCACGGCGCTGTCGAAGCTCGCCGAGCACCATCGCCTGGCGCGGCTGACGCGGCACGGCGAACTGGTGCTGATGCGGATGCCGCCGACCGTGATGATCGGCACTGCTCGCGTGACGCTGCCGCCCGGCGCGTTCCTGCAGGCAACGGCGCTCGGCGAGCAGACGCTCGCGGATTTGGCGCTGGCGGAGATCAAGCGCGCCAAGCTGATCGCCGACCTGTTCTGCGGCGTCGGCCCGTTCGCGCTGCGGCTGGCCACGAAAGCGCGGGTGTTCGCCTGCGACAGCGATGCGCCGGCGGTGGCGGCGCTGCAGAAGGCCGCGCAGGCGACGCCCGGCCTGAAGCCGATCAAGGCGGAAGCCCGCGACCTGTTCCGCCGCCCGCTGGCGCCGCCGGAATTACTTGACTTCGACGCTGTCTTATTCGACCCGCCCCGACAGGGCGCGCAAGCGCAGGCGGCACAGCTCGCGGCCAGCAAGGTGCCGCTGATCATCGCCGTCTCCTGCAACGCCACCACCTTCGCCCGCGACGCCCGCCTGCTGATCGACGGCGGCTACCGGCTGGAAAAGGTGACCCCGGTCGATCAGTTCAAGTACACGCCGCATGTCGAGCTGGTGGCGGTGTTTCGGAAGTAACAACGCACTTCCTGACGCAACAACACCCCCTCGTTTGTCATTCCGGGGCGCGCGCAGCGCGAGCCCGGAATCCATAACCCCGATTCGCACAGTTGAGCACAGCGTCTCTGGCGGAAGTGCCTCACCGCGAGTACAGGGGATATGGATTCCGGGCCTGCGCGCAAGGGCGCGCATCCCGGAATGACGATCGTGAAGAATCGCCAGCCCCGTCATTCCGGGGCGCGAACGAAGTGAACGAGCCCGGAATCCATATTCCCTGAGCTAATTGGTGATGCCCGGAAAAAGATCGATCCATTCCGGGTTTTGCTCCTCGATCAAACGCACTTTCCAATCCCGCCGCCACTTCTTCAACTGCTTCTCCCGTGCAATCGCGGCTAGGGCGTCATCGTAGATCTCGAACCACACAAGATGCTCGACGCCATAGCGCGACGGGAAGCTCGGGACCGCCTTGATGCGATGCTCATGGACCCGCCGCACGAGATCGCTGGTCACGCCGACGTACAAGGTGCCATGTTTGCCGCTCGCGAGTAGATAGACGTAGTACGCCATCGCAAGCACCGGGAATATGGATTCCGGGCTCGCGCTACGCGCGCCCCGGAATGACAAACGATAGTATCCCGGGCCATCGAGCGTTGTGAGAAAGAAAAAAGACTACCCGATTGCGATGCCGCCGCCGATGGTGCGGTTCAGCACTTGCGTCGTGCGCTCGATGCGTTCGGCGGCGCTGTTGAGCGCGGCGGCGACGGCGCGGTTGGTGGTCACGGTGCGGTCGATCGACTGTGCGCGATCTTCACGCAGCGCATCGACTTCCTGCTGCAGCGTGGCGAGGCGGCCGTGGGCGTCGAGTAGTTCGTCGGCCATCATCAGCGCGGCCATCACCGTCAGCCGTGCATCACCGATTTCGCCGAAGCGGCCGCGCAGGCTCTGGATGCGGCTCTCGAGATTGTCCGCGAGGCCGAGCAGCTGCGGCTCCTGGCCCGGCTCGCAGGCCATGCGGTATTGCCGGCCGTTGATGGTGACGCTGACGTGGTTGGCGGAGGCCGCCGCATCCTTCGAGGTCATGACGGCTCCTCTTCGTCGGCGGTCTCGGAGTCGAGCACGGCGCGGATGGTGCCGATCGCGGCGTCGAGCCGCTGCGCGATCTCGCGATTGGCGCGCTCGAGCTTGCGGGTGCGCACCAGCGAGCCGTCGAGCTCGTCCGCGAGCCGCGAGCGATCGGCGCCCAGCGCCTGGATCCGCGACGCCAACTCGTCCTCGTCACGATCCGCTTCGGCGCGCCGCTCCACCGCCCCCTCCAACGCCTCGAGCGCCGCGGCAAGACGACGCGTCGCCGCGACGATCTCGGTCGGAGCCTGATCGGCACTGATGGAACCGGGGGCGGGACGATCCGTCATAGTGTTGCGCGACCCTCGCAGCTTCACGCGTCCAAATAAAAGCCACGATTGGACAAGCCTTTAGAGGAGGAAATTTACGCAGCAAGGCAGCCGAGCGCAACGCCGCTGCTCAACTATGCACCACAAAGCACGGTCCTCGTGCTGATCCCAGGCGCGCGCCTTGGACTCGCCTGATCATGGTGCTATGCCACCCTCGCACCCCGGTATTTTCGGCCTGTTCGTGTCTCTGGCTGTGCCGGAGCCGCACTGCGCCCCGAGTCGCGGAGCGCTGGCAAACACACGATTTCAGGTGGTTACATCATGGCGAAGGTCGATCATTCCCGTATGGCGAACGCAATCCGGGCGCTCGCGATGGATGCCGTCGAGAAGGCCAAGTCCGGCCATCCGGGCCTGCCCATGGGTGCCGCCGACGTCGCCGCCGTGCTGTGGCGCGACTTCCTGAAGTTCGACGCCGCCGATGCGCATTGGCCGGATCGCGACCGCTTCATCCTCTCCGCCGGCCACGGCTCGATGCTGCTCTACGCGTTGCTGTATCTGACCGGCAACAAGGAGATGACGCTCGACCAGATCAAGAATTTCCGCCAGCTGGATTCGCGGACGCCGGGCCATCCGGAGAACTCGATCACCGACTCGGTCGAGACCACTACCGGCCCGCTCGGCCAGGGCGTGGCGTCGTCGGTCGGCACCGCGCTGGCGGAACGGCTGCTCGCGGCCGAATTCGGCGAGATCGTCGATCACTACACCTACGTGCTGTGCTCGGACGGCGACCTGATGGAAGGCGTCAGCCACGAAGCGATCGCGCTGGCCGGCCACCTCAAGCTGTCGAAGCTGATCTTCCTGTACGACGACAACGGCATCTCGATCGACGGCCCGCTGACGCTGACCGACAATGTCGACCAGGTCGCGCGCTTCCAGGCCCATGGCTGGAATTCGTTCCGGATCGACGGCCACGACCACAAGGCAATCGCCGACGCGATCCGCAAGGCGCAGGCCTCCGACCGGCCGACCATGATCGCCTGCAAGACCACGATCGGCTTCGGCGCCCCCACCCGCGCCGGCACCTCCAAGGCCCACGGCGAGCCGCTCGGCGCCGAAGAACTCGCCGGCGCCAAGAAGGCGCTGGGATGGGAGTACGGCCCGTTCGAGATTCCCGACGACGTGCTGTCGGCGTGGCGCGAGGTCGGCAGCAAGGGCGCCAAGGCCCACGCCGACTGGCAGACCCGCTTCGAGGCGCTGCCGGCCGAGCAGCGCGGCGAATTCCAGCGCCGCGTGATCGACCGCAAGCGCCCGGCGGCGCTGGACGGCGCGATCCGCAAGCTCAAGGACAAGCTGGTCGCCGAGCCGCAGACCATCGCCACCCGCAAGGCCAGCGAAGTCGCGCTCGAGGCGATCGTCGAGGTGGTGCCCGAGATGCTGCTCGGCTCGGCCGATCTGACGCCGTCCAACAACACCCGCACCAAGCATGCCAAGGACGTCACGCCGGATGATTTCAGCGGGCGGTATATCCACTACGGCATCCGCGAGATGGGCATGGCGGCGGCGATGAACGGCATCGCGATGCATGGCGGCTTCGCGCCAGCCGGCGGCACCTTCATGTGCTTCGCCGACTACGCGCGCCCCTCGATGCGGATCGCGGCGCTGTCGCATGTGCCGGTGGTCTACATCATGACCCACGACTCGATCGGGCTCGGCGAAGACGGCCCGACCCATCAGCCGGTCGAGCACCTCGCCTCGCTGCGCGCGATGCCGAACATGCGGGTTTTCCGTCCGGCGGATCCGGTCGAGACCGCCGAATGCTGGCAGCTCGCGCTGGAGAATACCCAGGGCCCGACCGTGCTGGCGCTGTCGCGGCAAAACCTGACGCCGGTGCGCGCCACCAAGTCCGACGACAACCTCTGCGCCAAGGGCGGCTATGAGCTGGTGCCTGCGAGCGGCAAGGCCCAGGTGACGATCTTCGCCACCGGCTCCGAAGTCGAGATCGCGGTCGCGGCGCACAAGCTGCTGGCCGACAAGGGCATCGCCGCCCGCGTGGTGTCGGTGCCGTCGCTCGACCTACTGCTGCAGCAGGATGCCGCGACGCGGAAGGCGATCATCGGCGACACGCCGGTGAAGGTCGCGATCGAGGCCGCGGTGCGGTTCGGCTGGGATGCGATCATCGGCCCGGAGGGCGGTTTTGTCGGCATGACCGGCTTCGGCGCCAGCGCCCCCGCCAAGGACCTTTACAAGCACTTCGGCATTACCGCCGAGGCGGTTGTCGAGGCCGCGACGAGCCGCCTCGGCGCCAAGTAAGGCGCTGGGGAGATTCGACAAACGAGCGCATTGCAAGTGCGGTGCATTCAGGGCATGACACCGCACAAGTACGGGGAACCCCTCTCCCCACAACAATTGAGTATCATTAGCACCGAGGAGAAATTGGATGGCAGTCCGGGTCGCGATCAATGGGTTTGGCCGTATCGGCCGCAACGTTCTGCGGGCGATCTACGAGTCCGGCCGTAAGGACATCGAAGTCGTTGCGATCAACGATCTCGGTCCGGTCGAGACCAACGCCCATCTGCTGCGCTTCGACTCGGTGCACGGCCGCTTCCCGCACGAAGTGAAGGTCGACGGCGATACGATCGATGCCGGTCGCGGCAAGATCAAGGTGACGGCCATCAAGGACCCGTCGCAGCTGCCCTACAAGGATCTCGGCGTCGATATCGCGCTGGAATGCACCGGCATCTTCACGGCGCGCGACAAGGCCGCCGCGCTGCTGACCGCCGGCGCCAAGCGCGTGCTCGTCTCGGCTCCGTCGGACGGCGCGGATGCGACCATCGTCTATGGCGTCAACCACGACACCCTGACCAAGGACCACATGGTGGTCTCGAACGGCTCGTGCACCACGAACTGCCTGGCCCCGGTCGCCAAGGTGCTGAACGACACCGTCGGCATCGAGACCGGTTTCATGACCACGATCCATGCGTACACCGGCGACCAGCCGACGCTGGACACCATGCACAAGGATCTGTACCGCGGCCGCGCTGCGGCGATGTCGATGATCCCGACCTCGACCGGCGCCGCCAAGGCGATCGGCCTGGTGCTGCCCGAGCTGAAGGGCAAGCTCGACGGCGTCGCGATCCGCGTGCCGACCCCGAACGTCTCCGTGGTCGACCTCAAGATCATCGCCAAGAAGTCCACCACCAAGGAAGAGATCAACGACGCGATCCGCCGCGCGGCCTCGCAGGAGCTGAAGGGCATCCTCGGCATCACCGACGCGCCGAACGTCTCGATCGACTTCAACCACGATCCGCACTCGTCCACCTTCCACATGGACCAGACCAAAGTGCAGAACGGCACGCTGGTACGCGTGATGTCGTGGTACGACAACGAGTGGGGCTTCTCCAACCGCATGGCCGACACCGCCGTGGCGATTGGCAAGCTGATCTGACGAACTAACGAGACGTCGTCTCATGGTTTGAGACGCGGGCTTCGCCCGCTCCTCACCATGAGGATCCAGACAGGGCGCGGGGGGCTAGCTCTCCGCGCCACTTTCGTAAGCCTCATCCTGAGGAGCCGAGCGCAGCGAGGCGTCTCGAAGGATGGGCCCCACGCACAGGGTTCATCATGACCAAATCGTTCCGCACCCTCGACGACGTCGATGTCAAAGGCAAACGCGTCCTGCTCCGCGTCGATCTCAACGTGCCGATGGAAGCCGGCAAGGTGACCGACACGACGCGGCTCGACCGTGTCGCGCCGACCATCACCGAGATCGCCGGCAAGGGCGGCAAGGTGATCCTGCTGGCGCATTTCGGCCGGCCGAAGGGACGGGACGACAAGAACTCGCTGAAGCCGGTCGCCGCCGCGCTCGCCGAGGTGATCAAGAAGCCGGTCGCGTTCGCCACGGACTGCGTCGGTGAGCCCGCCGCCAAGGCGATCGCCGCGATGGCCGACGGCGACATCCTGTGCCTCGAGAACACCCGCTTCCATCCCGAGGAAGAGAAGAACGATCCGGCGTTCGTCGCCAAGCTCGCCGAGCTCGGCGACATCTGGGTCAACGACGCGTTCTCGGCTGCGCACCGCGCCCACGCCACCACCGAAGGCCTCGGCCACAAGCTGCCGGCCTATGCGGGCCGCACCATGCAGGCCGAACTGGTCGCGCTGAACAAGGCGCTGGAAGCGCCGACCAAGCCGGTGATCGCGATCGTCGGCGGCGCCAAGGTGTCGAGCAAGATCGACCTTTTGGAAAACCTCGTCACCAAGGTGCAGGCGCTGGTGATCGGCGGCGGCATGGCCAACACCTTCCTGCACGCCCAGGGCGTCAAGGTCGGCAAGTCGCTGTGCGAGAAGGACCTGGCCGAGACCGCGCTGCGGATCATGACCAAGGCCGAGGCCGCCAACTGCGCCATCATCCTGCCGGTCGATGCCACCGTGGCGTATCACTTCGAGGCCAACGCGCCGTCCTTTGCCTACGGGCTCGACGCGATCCCCGACGATGCCATGATCCTCGACGTCGGCCCGCGCTCGATCGAGCGCATCCATTCCGCGATCGACGACGCCGCCACGCTGGTCTGGAACGGCCCGGTCGGCGCCTTCGAGCTGACGCCGTTCGACAAGGGAACGGTGGAAGCCGCCAAGCACGCCGCCAAGCGCACCAAGGCCGGCAAGCTGATCTCGGTCGCCGGCGGCGGCGACACCGTCGCGGCGCTCAACCACGCCGGCGCGGCCGACGACTTCACCTACATCTCGACCGCCGGCGGCGCATTCCTGGAGTGGATGGAAGGCAAGCCGCTTCCCGGCGTCGAGGTGCTGCGGGTGAAGTGACCCTGAGCCGGCGCGCCAGCGCCGGCTTGCGACCTCGCCGTCCGGAGCCTATGTTTGCGTTACATGTAACGCTCCGGATGGAGGCATTCCATGGATAAGAAGGTCGACAAGCCTGCCAAGAGCAAGCATCCCGCCGCAGCCGATAAGGCCACAAGGCCGCGAAGCGCCAGCGCCGAACGTGTCCGCCGCCACCGCGAGAAGATGAAGGCGATGGGGCTGAAGCCGGTGACGATCTGGGTTCCCGAAAACTACAAGTCGCCCGAATGGAAGGCCGAGATCAGGCGGCAGTGCCAACTGATCGCGAACGATCCTCACGAACAACAGATTCTGGCGGAAATTGAAGACTGGTTCGATCCAGAAGGCTGGAAGTGACACGAGGCGACGTCGTTCTGGTGGCGATGCAAGGCGACTATGGCAAGCCCAGGCCTGCCGTCGTCGTCCAGCACGAGGATTTCGATCAAATCCCCTCGGTCGTGGTTCTCCCGCTGACCACGGAATTACGAGATATTGACGTGGTCCGCATCGCAGTCGAGCCGACTTCGGATAACGGCTTGCGGCACCTGTCTCAGATCATGGTGGACAAGATCACGGCTGTCGCGCCTCGCCGGATCGGTTCGCGGATCGGCCGCCTCTCCCCCGAGGAAATGACCGCGGTCAATCGTGCCCTCGCCATTTTCCTGGGCATTGTCTAAGACGCTCATCTCGGCTTTCGTCTAAGACACGTGTCCACTGCCTTCCAACCAACAAGAACACCTCATAGGAGAGACGTTGATGAACCTCGCCGACCTCAACAAGATCGCCCGGGCGATGGTCGCGCCCGGTAAGGGCATTCTTGCGGCCGACGAATCCTCCGGGACCATCAAGAAGCGGTTCGACGTGATCGGCGTCGAATCCACCGAGACCAACCGCCGCGACTATCGCGAGATGATGTTTCGCTCCAAGGAAGCGATGAGCCAGTACATCTCGGGCGTCATCCTGTACGACGAGACGATCTGGCAGAACGCCGCCGACGGCACGCCGCTGGTCAAGCTGATCGAGCAGGCCGGCAGCATCCCCGGCATCAAGGTCGACGAAGGCACCCAGAAGCTGCCGGGCTGCCCCGGCGAGACCATCACGGTCGGCCTCGACAAGCTCGCCGAGCGGCTCGACAAGTACTACAAGCAGGGCGCCCGCTTCGCGAAGTGGCGCGCGGTGATCGATATCGATTCCGCCAATGGCGTGCCGACCCATACGGCGATCATGACCAATGCGCATGCGTTGGCGCGCTACGCGGCGCTGTGCCAGCAGGCGCAGATCGTGCCGATCGTCGAGCCCGAGGTGCTGATGGACGGCGCCCACGACATCGACACGTGCTACAACGTGACCGAATGGGTGCTGAAGGAAACCTTCCAGCAGCTGTACTTCCAGCGCGTCGCGCTCGAGGGCATGATCCTGAAGCCCAACATGGCGATCGCCGGCAAGAAGTCCGCCAAGCAGGCGTCGGTGCAGGAAGTCGCCGAGAAGACCGTCAAGCTGCTGAAGTCCTGCGTGCCGTCGGCGGTGCCGGGCATCGCCTTCCTGTCGGGCGGCCAGTCGGACGAGGAAGCCACCGCGCATCTCGACGCCATGAACAAGATCGGCGGCCTGCCCTGGGGCCTGACCTTCTCCTACGGCCGTGCCCTGCAGGCCGCGCCGCAGAAGGCCTGGTCCGGCAAGGCCGATAACGTCGCGGCCGGTCAGGCCGCGTTCACTCACCGGGCCAAGATGAATTCGCTCGCCAGCAAGGGCGAGTGGAGCTCCGACCTGGAAAGCAAGAAAGCCGCATAGCCTCGATGGCCGCCAAGCCTGCCCCGCCCCGCCCGGCGCCGCGTCTGTATCTCGCGACGCCGGCTCTCGCCGATCCCGCCCCCCTGCTCGCGGCGCTGCCCCGCCTGCTCGCCGCCGCCGATATCGCGGCGGTGTTGCTGCGGCTGGCACCGTCCGATCCGAGGACGCTGATCTCGCGGGTCAAGGCGGTGGCGGGCGTGGTGCAGGCGGCCGGCGCCGCGCTGCTGCTGGACGGCCATGCCGATCTGGTGGCGCGCGGTGGCGCCGACGGGGCCCATCTGACGGGCCTCGCCGACATGAAGGAGTGGCTGCCGCAATTGCAGCCGTCGCGGATCGCCGGCGTCGGCGGTCTGCCGACCCGTCACGAGTCGATGGTCGCCGGCGAAGCCGGCGCCGACTATGTGCTGTTCGGCGAGCCGGCCGAAGACGGCACCCGGCCGTCGCCGGAAGCGATTGCCGAACGGCTGAACTGGTGGGCCGAACTGTTCGAGCCGCCCTGCGTCGGCTATGCGCTGTCGCCGGACGAGGTCGAGGAATTCGCCGCCGCCGGCGCGGATTTCGTGCTGGTGGGCGATTTCGTCTGGACCGAACCGGGCGCCGAGGCGGCCGCCTTGGCGGAGGCCGAAGCGGCGCTGAAGCGCGGCTACGCGGCAGCCGGCACGGCCACCCCAGCCTCGCAGGGATGATCGATGAAATCGCTGCGCCCGTTTTCGCTCGCTGCAGCCGTGCTGCTGTTCGCCACCGGCGCGTCGGCGCAGTTGTCGCTGACCCCGCCGCCGCCCAATCCGTTTCCGAAGCCGATCGAGCCGGAGAAGCCGAAGCCCAAGCCGGCCCCGGCGCCCAAAGCCGCCGCGCCCGCCGATAAGGACAAGGCCAAAAAGCCCGCCGCCGACAAGGCCGGCGCCGCAAAGCCCGGCACGCCCGCGGATGGCGATGCGGCCGCCGACGATCCCAATGTCGACCTGGTGTATGGCGCGTATCAGCGCGGCTTCTACAAGACCGCGTTCGATCTGGCGATGAAGCGCGCCCAGGAGCTGGGCGACCCCAAGGCGATGACCATGCTGGGCGAGCTCTACGCCAACGCGCTCGGCACCAAGCGCGACTACAACAAGGCCGTGGAGTGGTACAGGCGCGCGGCCGATCTCGGCGACCGCGAGGCGATGTTCGCGCTGGCAATGGCCCGCATGGCGGGTCGCGGCGGCGGACCGGCGAACCGCGAGGAAGCGGCCAAATGGCTGGCCTCCTCGGCCAAGCTCGGCGAGCCGAAGGCGGCCTATAATCTGGCGCTGCTGTATCTCGACGGCCAGACCTTCCCGCAGGACGTGCGACGCGCGGCGGAGCTGCTGCGGGTCGCTGCCGATGCCGGCAATCCCGAGGCCCAATACGCGCTGGCGACCTTCTACAAGGAGGGCACCGGGGTCGAGAAGAATGTCGAGCAATCGGTGCGGCTGCTGCAGGCGGCCTCTGTGGCCGGCAATGTCGCCGCCGAGGTGGAATACGCCATCGCTCTCTTCAACGGCACCGGAACGCCGAAGAACGAGCCGGCCGCTGTGGCGCTGCTGCGCAAGGCCGCGCAGGCCAACAACCCGATCGCCCAGAACCGGCTGGCGCATGTGCTGCTGAGCGGCCAGGGCGCGCCGCGCAATCCCGTCGAGGCGATCAAATGGCACCTCGTGGCCAAGACCTCCGGCAAGGGCGATTTGATGCTGGACGAGGCCCAGGCGCAGCTCAGCCCCGAGGATCGCGCCAAGGCCCAGGACGCCGCCCGCAAATGGCTCGGCGCCAAATGATCGGGCGCCGCCCCGCGTGATCCGTCGCCGGTGATCGAGGCTTGACGACGCGGCCCGCGCAGGGCACCCCTTCGGCCACCAAACCCCCGCCATTCCTCTATCAGACCTGCCGCAGGTCGTTTCGAGACCGCCATGATCTCTTCCGCTCTCATCAACGTCATGGTCAAGGCGGCGCGCCGCGCCGGCCGTAGCCTCAAGCGCGATTTCGGCGAAGTCGAAAACCTGCAGGTGTCGCTGAAGGGGCCGGCGAACTTCGTCTCGCTCGCCGACAAGCGCGCCGAGGAGATGCTGTACGACGACCTCTCCAAGGCGCGGCCCGGCTATGGCTTCATCGGCGAGGAAGGCGGTAATCGCGAGGGCAGCGACAAGAGCCATACCTGGGTGGTCGATCCGCTCGACGGCACCACCAACTTCCTGCACGGCATTCCGCATTTCGCCATTTCGATCGGCCTGGTGCGCGACGACACGCCGATCGCCGGCGTGATCTACAATCCGGCCAACGAAGAACTGTACATCGCCGAGCGCGGCAAGGGCGCGTTTCTCAACGACACGCGGCTGCGCGTCGCCAATCGTAACCAGCTCCACGACTGCGTGATCGGCTGCGGTCTGCCGCATCTCGGCCGCGGCGATTTCGGCCAGAACCAGCGCGAGATGGCGGCGCTGCAGCCCAAGGTCGCCGGCCTGCGCCGCTTCGGCACCGCCTCGCTCGACCTCGCCGCCGTCGCGGCCGGCCGGTTCGACGGCTTCTGGGAGCGCAACCTGTCGCCCTGGGACATCGCGGCCGGGATCGTGATGATCCGCGAAGCCGGCGGTACCGTCGGCGACATCAATGGCGGCGACGTGCTGAAGACCGGCGACATCGTCGCCGGCAATGAAGTGATCCACAGCGCGCTGGTACGAATCCTCAAGCCGCTGAGCTGAGCCGGAACGCCGGCGGCCGAAGCTGCCGGCGAGAACGGCCGAACGCTCAGGCCGCCCGGATCGTGCTCAGGAACCTGCCGACCTGCTGCTTCAGCAGATTGCTGTCGCGGGACAGCGACTTGGCGGCGGACAGCACCTGGGCGGACGCCGAGCCGGTTTCGCCGGCGCCGCGCTGGACGTCGGAGACGTTCGACGACACCCGCTCTGTGCCCATCGCGGCCTGCTGAACGTTGCGCGAAATCTCCTGCGTGGCGGCGCCCTGCTCCTCGACCGCCGAGGCGATCGTCGAGGCGATTTCCGACATCTGGCTGATGGTCAGGCTGATTTCCTTGATGGCGTTGACCGACTCGCCGGTCGCCGCCTGCATGCCGCTGATCTGCTGGCTGATCTCGCCGGTGGCTTTCGCCGTCTGCTCGGCGAGGGCCTTGACCTCGGCGGCCACCACCGCGAAGCCACGGCCGGCCTCGCCGGCGCGGGCCGCTTCGATCGTGGCATTCAGCGCCAGAAGATTGGTCTGGCCGGCGATGTTGTTGATCAGTTCGACCACCGCGCCGATGCGGTTCGCGGCCGACGCAAGCTGCCCGATCTGCGAATTGGTCTTCTCCGCCTGAGCCACCGCCGCGCCGGCGATTGCCGCCGACGCCTGGACCTGACGGCTGATTTCGGTGATCGACGAGGCCATCTCCTCGGTGGCGGAGGCGACCGACTGAACGTTGGTCGAGGCTTCGTCGGAGGCCGCCGTCACCTCGGTGGCGATCTGCAGCGAGCGATCGGCGGTGGTCGTCAGCGTGCCGGCCGAAGCTTCGAGTTCGGTGGCGGCGGACGACACGGTGTCGATGATCTCGCCGACGGCGCCTTCGAAATTGTCCGCCAGCGCCAGCAACTCCTTCTTCCGCTGCTCGGCCGCGATCTGCTCCTGGCGGGCCTTGGCCTCGGCTTCCTCGCGCGCCTTCTGCTCGGCATTCTCGCGGATCCGCGTGACGTTGCGCGCCATGTCGCCGATCTCGTCGCCGCGGCCCGCACCCGGGATCACGACATCGAGCTGACCGCCCGCCATCCGGCCGAGCGCGCCGTCGAGGCCCGTCAGGGCCCGCGCGACCCAGAAGATCACGAACAGAATCGCCGCGATGCCGATCGCAATCGCGACGCCGCTGACGATGACCATCATGTACCAGGCCTCATTGAAGCCGGTCTGGGCCGCAGCCGTCGCAGCCGCGGCGCCCTTGTTGTTCAGATCGACGTCGGCGTCGAGCGCTTTGAGCGCCGCCTCAAACAAGGGACGGGATCGCGCATCGTCATCCTTGAGGAAATTCGTGGCACCGCCGTCGACGACCTTCATCTGCTCTTGCAGATACGCCGCCCACTTCGAGGTGAAGTCGTCCCAGATCTTCTTTTCCTCGGCGCTGCTGATCAGCGGCACATACTGCTTCACCAGGGCATCGAGCTGCGCGACCCGCTCGTTCATCGTGGCCTGGAACTGGCCTCGCATCTGCGGCTCCGCCATACCGACGCGGAAAGCGCTCAGCCGCACCCGGGTGACGGCGTATTTGATCTGGCCGAGCCCCTTGACCGACGGCAGCCAATTACCAGCGATGTCTTCCGTCTTGGCGTTAACCGTCTGAATCTTGAAGATGGCGATGACACCCTGGCCGGCCACGATCAGCAGCAGCAGCGACACAATGGCGATCAGCGAAAACTTGAGGGTGATGCGCATCTGACATGATTTGTGCGAGGAATGACGCTAATCAAATGCAATGCGAACAATTGAGGATCGATGAAGGATCGACCTCGTAGTAATACGAAGTCGGAAGACCCTCGTTCGGGAAAATTAACTGTTTGGACGAGGGTCGAGCGACCGCACCTCCGCTTTCGCGGCAGATGACGTTTTATATGCAGGGACGAGCGGCGAGCTCTCGCCGCTCCGCTTACGCCGCCGGAACGATCCGGCGCACGTCGCCGCTGTCGGTGATGAATGCGGCGCCCGGCTTGGAGAACAGGAAGCCGTTGGATTTCCGCAGCGGGTACAGCCGCTCCAGTTGCGGCGCGCCCTCGGCAGCGCTCACTTTCCCATCGACCACGTCACGGAACAGCTTCGCCACCGCCACCATATCGCATTGCTGCGGCGACAGCCGCAGCGCGCCGACGCCGGCGTCGCGGAGCTTGTCGATGTCGCCGAGCAGGCTGGCACAGGTGTAGGACAGCGTCTGCACGCCGTTCATCGCCAGGAACGGCTCGTCGTCCAGCGTTGTCACCGCAAGGCCGTCCGGGTCCTGATCGCAGACGAACTTGCAGTTGTCCTTCGACAGCTTGTTCAGCCGGGCGTGATAGCAGCGCGCCGAGATCGCCAGCGGCACGCGGCCGAACGCGAACACTTCGAAGGTTACCTCCGGCTGCGACCGCGCGATCGCGCGGATCGCCGACAGCGGCAATTCGGGCGGCAGACAGATCCGCGTCGCGCCGCGCGTGGCGAAATACGCGGCGGTCGCCTCGTTGTAGATGTTGACGAACGGGCCGATCGCATGCGGCTTGCCGCCGAGCATGCCGAGGCAGGTGAGATCGTTCACCTCCATGGTGAATGCCTCGTCGGCCGCCAGCTCGGCCATCGCCTTGCGCTCGCGGGGCAGCGACATCAGCGTCAGCGAGCCCATCAGCACGGTCTTGCCGGCCGCCGCAAGCCGCTCGACCACGGCCGGGATGTGCGACTCCAGGAACGGCGAGCGCTTCGAGCACACCACTTCGCCGACCACGACCGTATCGACCGGCGCTTCGTCGGCGATACGGAAGTAGAAGTCGCGCCACTCCTCGGGCTTCCAGTTGTACAGCACCGGTCCGAGCGTGAGTTGCATGATGATCGCCTCGCTGTGCGTCGGTAAGTCAGTCGCCGGCGCCGCGCGCCGGATGCGATGAGCGCTCGAGATTAGCGCCAGGTCTTCTTGTAGGCGCCGGTGGTGGTCGACTGGCCTTCGGTGAGGCCGCGCAGCGCATCGACCGGCAGCGGCCGGCCCTCGTCCATGGCGCTCAGCACGTCCTTGAAGGTCTTCACCACGCGCTCGATATAGGCCCGGCCGCGCTGGCGGCCTTCGATCTTCAGCGCCGCGACGCCCGCCGCGCGCAGGTCCGGCAGCATCGTGGTGGCGTCGAGCGAGGCCGGATCCTCGAACAGATAGCCGCAGCCCTCGTCGGTCTGGTAGCGGCCCTTGCACAGCGTCGGATAGGCCGCCGCCTCGCCCTTGGCGAATTTGTTGATGGTGAATTCGCCGAGCCGCGACACCAGCGCGCCGTTGTGCTCGCGGTACTGGATCGACGCCGCGGGCGAGCAGACGCCGTCCATGTTGGGCGACTTGCCGGTGGCGTAGGACGACAGCGAGCAGCGGCCTTCTTCCATCACGCACAGACCGCCGAAGATGAACACCTCGGTCTCGCAGTTCACCTCTTTGGTGATCGCCGCGATCTCCTGCACGCTCAGCACGCGCGGCAGCACCACACGCTTGGCGTTGAAGCTGTCGATGTAGAACTTGATCGAATCCGCATTGGCGGCGGCCGCCTGCACCGAGACGTGCAGACGCTGCTGCGGATGCTTCCGCGCGCAGTAATCCATCACGCCGACGTCGGCGAGGATCAGTGCGTCCGCCTCGGCCTCGACCGCGTCGTCCACGGCGCGCTGCCACAGCTCGACATTGCCGGCGCGTGCGAAGGTGTTGATCGCCACCAGCACGCTGACGCCGTAACGATGCGCGTGGGCGATCGACTCGCGCATCTCCTGCCGGCTGAAATTCAGTCCGGGAAAATTGCGCGCGTTGGTCTCGTCGTTGAAGCCGCAATAGATCGCGTCGGCGCCCGCCGCGACGGCGTCGTGCAGGGCGGCGGGCGTGCCGGCCGGACAGATCAGTTCCATGGTCTAACCTCCGCCTCCGACGCCCATCTCTTCGCGATAGCTCGGCTGCGCGCCCACCAGGCTGCGCAGGATTCGTTCGATCGGCGCCGCCAGCGGGCCGAACCACGCCACCGACTCCTTGAGAAAATCGACGCGGGAATCGTCGATCGCGTTGCGCAGCGCCACCACGGCTTCCATGTCGCCGTCGATCTCGATGTCGCGCGAGAAGAACAGCGCGTCGCCATCATAGGAGCCGTCGGTCATGCCGATCAGCGCCGACAGCGGTCCGGCGATGCGCGCGTCGATGTTCGACGGCAGCGTGCGCACCACGGTGACGCGCGGGTTCATCCGCCGCGGCTCGAGCACGAAGGCCAGCGGCAGATCGGTCGGCGCGAGGCCGTAGCGCTTGCCGGTGTGGGTGCCGAGACGATCGAAGATGCGGGGATGCCGACTGCGGATCTCCCGCAGGCAAATGCCGAGCAACACCTGCAGGGGCAACAGCGGCAGAACCCGCGTTGCGAGGGCAAGCGGCGCGGGCATCCTGGAGACGGACGAATTGGATACCGACATGGGCCACCTTATGAGGAACCATTCGTTTAAACAGTCCCACCGGTACTTCTTTGCGCCTGATCAAAGACAGCTCCGATCGCAGGTGCTGACCAGAGGTGTCCGCACGGAGACACCATGCTCAGCCGCGTCAAACCGCCCTTCCCGGACCTCCGCGCTTTCACCGCCTATCTGGAATCCCGCGGGCAATTGCACCGGATCCGCAAGCCGGTGTCGGTGGTCCACGACCTCACCGAGATTCATCGCCGCGTGCTGCACGCCGGCGGCCCGGCGCTGTTGATCGAACATCCGATCAAGGCCGACGGCACGCCGTCGCAGATGCCGATCCTGGTCAATCTGTTCGGCACGGTCGAGCGCGTCGCCTGGGGGCTCGGCATCCTGCCGGAGAACCTGTCGCGGCTCGGCGAGGCGCTCGCCGAGATGCGCGAGCCGGCGCCGCCGCAGAGCCTCACCGACGCACTGAGCAAATTGCCGATGGCCAAGGCCGCGCTGGCGATGCGGCCGAAGCTCGCCAAATCGGCGCCGGTGCAGGATGTCGTGCTGACCGGCGATGCGGTCGATCTCGGCCGGCTGCCGGTGCAGATTCCCTGGCCGGGCGAACCGGCGCCGCTGATTACCTGGGGACTGGTGTTCACCAAGCCGGCCCCCGGCGCCGGTGGCACCGACAATGTCGGCGTGTACCGGATGCAGGTGCTCGGCAAGGACCGCCTCATCATGCGCTGGCTGGCGCATCGCGGCGGCGCCAAGCATCATCACCAATGGAAGGCCGGCAATCGCGAGATGCCGGTGGCGATCGTGATCGGCGCCGATCCGTCGATGATCCTGTCCGCGGTGCTGCCGCTGCCGGAGACCGTGTCGGAAATCAAATTCGCCGGCTTGCTCAGCGGCGAGCGGCCCAGCCTGACCTCGTGCGTGTCGATCCCGCTGCAGGTGCCGGCCGACGCCGAGATCGTGCTGGAAGGCTTCGTGTCGCCGACCGAAACCGCGCCGGAAGGCCCCTATGGCGACCACACCGGCTACTACAACGCGGTCGAGGAATTCCCGGTGATGCGGATCACCGCGATCACCATGCGGCGCAATCCGATCTATCTGTCGACCTATACGGGCCGGCCGCCGGACGAGCCGTCGCGACTCGGCGAGGCGTTCAACGACGTGTTCCTGCCGGTGGCGCGCCGGCAATTCCCCGAGATCGTCGATCTGTGGCTGCCGCCGGAAGCGTGCTCGTACCGGATCGCCGTCGCCTCGATCAAGAAGCGCTATCCCGGCCAGGCGCGGCGGCTGATGATGGGGCTGTGGTCGATGCTGCCGCAGTTCAGCTACACCAAGCTCTTGATCATCGTGGACGACGACGTCGATGTCCGCGAATGGGCCGACGTGATGTGGGCGGTGTCGACGCGCTGCGACACCTCGCGCGACATGGTGTCGATAAGCGACACCCCGATCGACTATCTCGATTTCGCCTCGCCGAAATCCGGCCTCGGCGGCAAGCTGGGGATCGACGCCACCAACAAGATCGGCACCGAGACCGAGCGCGAATGGGGCAAGGTGCTGGAGATGGATCAGGACGTGATCGCGCGGGTCGACGCGATGTGGACCAGCCTCGGCCTCAGCCCCGCGCCGACACCTGGCGCGGCGCAGCGCAGGCTGCTGCGATGAGCGCGCCGCGCCGCATCGTCGTCGGCATCAGCGGCGCGTCCGGCGCCGCGGTCGGCCTGCGCATCGTCGAATTGCTCGCCACCACCGACTGCGAGATCCATCTCGTGGTGTCGGCGGCGGCGGAACGTACCATCGCCTACGAGGTCGGCGCCCACGCACTGGCGCACACGATCGAGATTGTCGACCGCTATCACGACTTCAACGACGTCGGTGCCAGCATCGCCTCGGGCTCGTTCCGCACCGCCGGCATGATCGTGGCGCCGTGCTCCATCCGCACATTGTCGGCGATCGCCACGGGCAATCTCGACAATCTGCTGGTCCGCGCCGCCGACGTGCAGTTGAAGGAGCGACGGCGCCTGGTGCTGATGCTGCGCGAGACGCCGCTGCATCTGGGGCACCTCCGCAGCATGGCGCAGGTGACCGAAATCGGCGGCATCGTGGCGCCGATCTCGCCGGCATTCTATCAGCGGCCGCGCTCGATCAGCGAGATGATCGACCACATCGCGCTCCGCGCCATCGGCCTGCTCGGCCTCGACGACCTCGACCTCGCCGCGCCGGAATGGTCGGACGACACGCCGCCGACCTGCCCGAAGAGCTAAATAACTCGGGCAGCAGACAGCGCCGAACACAGACTATCAGCCGCCATTGCGAGGAGCACCCGGATCGGCGCTTCGCGCCGTCCGAGCACAGGCTCCGCGACGACGCAATCCAGCTCAGTGCACGGAGCGCTGGATTGCTTCGCTTCGCTCGCAATGACGGCGGCAGCGTCAGTCTTGCGGCTCATTTCAGGGAATCTCACCCGCACAGCGGAATCCGTTCGGGCGCGGCTTCCTTCGGCACGTCCTTGCGCAGATCGACGTCGCGCGTCAGCGGGAAGAAATCGCCGGTGCGCTCGGTCTTGAGATAGGTCGTGATCAGCGTTTTGGCCGGCAACGCACCGAGGCGGCAGGCTTCGGCGCCGACGCCGATCGTGAGCGAGCCGCGTTCGCCCTTCGCCTTATGGGCGGCCATCTCGTCGCGCACGGCGAGCAGCCGCGGCACATCGGCCGGCGCGATACGGAAGGCGTAGATCATGCTGTCGTTGGTCACTTCGCCGGCCAGCGACAGCAGTTCTCCGGGATCGTCGAGATCGGCCAGCACGAACGCCTGCTCGCGCTTGTCGGCGCCGACCGCCACGGTGACCCGCAGCGTGACGCGGCGCGGCCGCAGGCCCTGCGGCAGCCGCACGGCGATCCGCAACGCCGCCGGATCGGTCGCGGCCAGATCGGTGCGGGCCAGCTTGACCATCGACGTCACCGGAACCGAGCTGCAGGCAGTCAGAACGCCGAGCGCCAGAGCGGCGGCGGCGAGTTTGAACGAAACCGGGAAGCGCATCACTCTCATCCAATCTTGACGATGATAAATTATCGTTCTACGATAATTTCATCTCGAAATAGATGATGGAGCTCCCCAATGCAAGCAGGACTGTCGAGCCCTCCAACTGGACTGGCTGGTCCGGCCGCGGCGAAGCTCGTGCGGCTGTCGAGGGCGATGCAATGGGTGACGACCATTGGGATCGTGCTGATCGTGGGGCTGGTCGGCGCCGCCTTCGTGGTGCCGAGCTGGACCCGCAATGTTTTGCTGACGAAACTCGGCGAGATCGGCGCGCGGCTGCCGCTCGACGCCGGCAATCAGGCGCTGGCGGCGATCATCATCGCGGTGCCGGTCGCGGTGATGCTGTGGGGGCTGATCAATGTGCGGACTCTGTTCGGTGAATTCGCTCGCGGCCACGTGTTCACCGCCACGGCCGCAAGCCACCTGCAGCGCTTCGGCATCGCGGTGCTGGCGCAGGGCCTGCTCGGTCCCGTCACGGCGACCGCCCTCGCGTTGGCGCTGTCCCTGAGTAATCCGGCAGGCCAGCGGATGCTGGTGCTGACCTTCTCGAGCAACGACTACGTCTCGGTGATCGTCGGCGGCGTGCTGATCGCGGTCGCCGCGGTAATGCGCGAGGCGACGCGGCTCGCCGACGAGAATGCGAGCTTCGTGTAGTCGATGGCGATCGTGGTCAATCTCGACGTGATGCTGGCGCGGCGCAAGATGCGCTCGAAGGAACTCGC
The DNA here is from genome assembly GCF_042432815.1 of Rhodopseudomonas telluris. Lineage (NCBI taxonomy): Bacteria > Pseudomonadati > Pseudomonadota > Alphaproteobacteria > Hyphomicrobiales > Nitrobacteraceae > Rhodopseudomonas > Rhodopseudomonas telluris. The sequence goes on along the minus strand of NZ_JBHLWM010000004.1, from coordinate 333,707 downwards.
CGAGCGCATCGGCATCACCGAGCAGAACGTCTCGCTGCTGAAGTCCGGCAAGGTCAAAGGCATCCGCTTCGACACGCTGGAGCGGATCTGCGCGGCGCTCGACTGTCAGCCCGGCGATATTCTGGAGTTCGTCGCCGATCGCGCCGAATGAAAAACCGGCACCCACCCGAAGGGTGGATGCCGGCAGGTCTTGAACAGGGCAGATCGAACAGAACCAGGACGGATTCCTGGATGCGCTGCCTCAGCGCATCTGTCCCGCGGCGAGATGCTCATGGGGCCGCCAGTCTTCTGCGGCGGCGTCCCAGTAGTGCGCCTCGTCGAACCGCTTCCAGCGCGCGGTCTCGGACACCATCTCGCGTCCGCCATACACCAGCGCGACGAGGCCGATCAGGCCGACCAGCACGTAGATCGCGGCGATCAATGCAACAATGGTCAAGGCTTCACCCTCACTGTCGTGGTTGATGAACTGCACCCGGATCACTCGCGGCGGGTGCGCCGCGTTTCATCGAAGGTCAGGAATTCGCCCAGGCGAACCAACCGGACCGACGCGCCTGCACCGGCACGGGCGCCCGCACGACGGGCTCCGGCTGCCGCAACTGCGCACGCCGGAATAACCGCTGACGAATGTCGTCGAGAACCAGATACGCGATCAACGCGGGTGCGACGGCACAGGCCAGAAACAACACAAGCGAACCAAGCGAATCCAGATACACGCTACAATCTCCTGCCGTTGTTGAGCCGGAAACCTAGACGTGGGTACCTCTGGCTGCATTGCGCCGGATCAATTCCAACCGGCCGCAACGGCCCGATCCGGATCTAACAGATGATGTAGTTAGTTGATTATTAATCGATTTTCCGCGCCGTGGCAACGCTGCATTGAACTTCAACAGCTCGTGACCATCACGCCGCGTCACAACATCGCACGAGGGATGTGGCGATCATCTAGACCGGCTTCAGCCGGTAGTGACTGACGCCCCATTCGTCGCCATCGGCGTAGCCGAATAAGCCCGAGGTCGCGAGGAAGAACCAGCGCCAGCGCCGCATCCACAGCGCGGTGTCGTCGCCATAGACCGGACGCAGGATGGTTTCGATCTCGGTCTCGTGCTTGTCGAAATTCGTCAGCCAGTCCTCGGCGGTCCGCTGATAGTGCCGCCCGCTCCAGCGCCACTGCTCATCGATGCTGAACAGATCGCCGTACTGCCGGATCAGCTTGTGGCTCGGCATTACGCCGCCGGTGAAGAAGTGCTGCGCGATCCAGTCGGCGCGGTCGGCGCGATCGAACAGATAGGCGCCGCTGCGATGCGTGAAGATGTGCATGAAGAACAGCCCGCCCGGATTGAGCCAGCCGCGGATCCAGCCGAGCAGCTTGCGCCAGTTCATCATGTGCTCGAACATCTCGACCGAGACGATGCGATCGAACTTCTCGTGCGGCTCGAACGCGTTCATGTCGCAGGTGATGACCCGCAGATTGAGCAGCCCGCGCGCCGCGGCCTCGCTCTCGATGTAGTGCCGTTGCGAGGCCGAGTTCGACACCGCCACGATGCGCGAACTCGGCAGGTGGCGCGCCATCGCCAGCGACAGCGAACCCCAGCCGCAGCCGAGTTCGAGAATCGACTGGCCGTCGCGCAGATCGGCGTGCTCCATGGTGATCCGCAGCGCTTCGTCTTCGGCCTGCGCCAGCGTGGTGTCGGCCTCGCGATAGAAGCACGACGAGTACTTGCGGTTCGGCCCCAGCACCTTGCCGAAGAACGCGGCCGGCACCTCGTAGTGCTGGGCGTTGGCCGCGTCGGTGTGTTCGGCGACCGCGCGCGACGCCATCTCGCGGGCGAAGGCGGCGTCGGCGGCCTCGTTGCCCTGCGCCAGCCTGGCGGCGGTGCGGGCACACAGACGGTTGATGCCGGCGCGGATCACCGCATCCGGCAGCGGCACGCGCTCGGCGACGCCGATGATCGAGGAAACGAAACTCATAGTCCGGTCAGCCTCCGGGCGGCAGCGGGAAGAACTTGCTGGTCCGCGCCTGATACGCCTTATAGCGCTCGCCGCGTGATTTGAGCATCTGCTCTTCGAGCGGCGGGATGCCGGTGACGTGGACCAGGATCCAGTACATGAACAACGGCGCCAGCAGCGCGGCGTAGCCCCATGGATAGGACAGCGGGTCGGCGAACGGTATCGCGATCACCGGATAGCTCAGCCAGCCGAACCACTGGAAGAAGTAGTTCGGATGCCGCGACCAGCGCCACAGCCCGGCGTTGCAGACCTGCCCCTTGTTGGCCGGATTGTCGCGGAATGCCTTGAGCTGCGAGTCCGCCAGCCCCTCGCCGGCGATGCCGATCGCGAGGATCAGGAGACCGAGCCAGTCCTGCAGCCGCAACCCGCCGGCCGGCGCGCGGGCGGCGACGAAGATCGCGAACACCAGCGGCACCGAGCCGTAGGCCTGCTGCTGCAGGAACACGAACATCTTCCTCGGCGCATCCGCGCCCCAATCCTTGGCGAAGGCGGCATAGCGCGGATCGTCGGTGATGTGCCGGGTGCGCGCCGCGATATGCGAACCGAGCCGCACCGACCAGGCAACCACCAGCGCCGCCACCAGCCATTGCCGCGCGTTCGGCGAGGCACCCTCCACCGGCCACAGCGCCGCGCCGGCGCCGGTGAGGCCGAGCGAGAACGTCCAGATGGTGTCGACCCAGCCGGAGTTGCCGGTCTTCTGCTGCACCAGCCAGGCGCCCGCCATCAGCACGCCGAGCGCAAGCGCAATCGCCACCAGAGCTTCGAGATACAAAACCGTCATCAGCTGTCCATTCATTCCCGCGCCACGCAGCCGACATACGGTCGCGCCAAACGTCCGGTTTCACGGACACGGCCCGGCGCCTCGCGCGGTCGAGCAGTAGCGGAAAACCTCTGCTGAGACTTCCTTCCGCGTCGCACTGTGCCATATTGATAGAAACAGCCGCTTCCGGCAAACCGGAGATCGAACGCGCGATGGCATCTGGCCCCTCTTCCCGCTCGGCGATGGAGATCGAACTCACCAAGCTGTCGTCGCCGCGGATCTTCCTGGTGCGGATGCTGGTCTTCCTGGTGCTGTGCGGGCTGATCGCTGTCGTGCTGTACAAGCAGGTGGTGGCGGCGTTCCTCGCCAATCCGGGGCTCAACGCGCTGATCCTGGCGGTGCTGGCGATCGGCATCGTGCTGGCGTTCCGCCAGGTGATCCGACTGTATCCGGAGGTCGCCTGGGTCAACAATTTCCGCCTCGCCGATCCCGGCCTCGCTCTCGACCGCCGGCCGACGCTGCTGGCGCCGATGGCGGCGATGCTGGGCGGCGAGCGCAACGGCCGGATCTCGATCTCGCCGCAGATCATGCGGCATCTGCTGGATTCGATCGCCACACGGCTCGACGAGGCGCGCGACATCTCGCGCTACATGACCGGCCTGCTGGTGTTTCTCGGCCTGCTCGGCACCTTCTGGGGACTGATCGAAACCGTCGGGTCGATCGGCGGCGTGATCAGCGGCCTCAAGGTGACCGGCGACGCCGGCTCGCTGTTCGACACGCTGAAGGAAGGCCTCGCCGCGCCGCTCGGCGGCATGGGCATCTCGTTCTCGTCGTCGCTGTTTGGCCTCGCCGGCTCGCTGGTGCTCGGCTTTCTCGACCTGCAATCGAGCCAGGCGCAGAACCGGTTCTACACCGACCTCGAGGACTGGCTGGCCTCGACGGTGCGCGGCGCCACGCCGGAGGGCGCGCTCGCCGGCAGCGCCGAGCTGCAGACCGCGATCGAACGGCTGCGGCTGACGATGGAGGACGGCGGCGCCAACCGCGCCACCACGGCGGCGATGGCCAACCTGGCCGACGCCATCCAGAACCTCGTCGCCCATATGCGCAACGAGCAGCAGATGATCCGCGAATGGGCCGACGCCCAGGGTGAACAGAACCGCGAGATCAAGGAACTGCTGACCGCCCTGGTGCGCCAGCGGGAGAAGAGCTGATGGGACTGGCGCGCGGACGCCGTCAGGAGGCCGGCTTCAACTACTGGCCCGGCTTCGTCGACGCGCTGTCGACCCTGATCCTCGGCATCGTGTTTCTGCTGTCGGTGTTCCTGGTGGTGCAGTTCTTCCTGTCGCAGGAGGTCACCGGCAAGGACAAGGCGCTGCAGGAGCTGAACGCCCGCATCGCCCAGCTCAACGATCTGCTGTCGCTGGAAAAGCTCGGCAAGCTGAACCTCGAGGAGCAGCTCTCGCAGGTCCGCGCCGGCCTCACCGCCGCGGAGGGCGAGCGCGACCGCGTCAAAAGCCTGTATGACGGCCTCGCCGGCGCCGGCAACGACGCGGCCGGCCGCGCCGGCGAACTCGGCAAGGCGCTCGACTCGGAGAAGCAGATTTCGGCCCGCGCGCTGGCGCAGGTCGAGGTGCTGAATCAGCAGATCGCGGCGCTGCGCCGCCAGCTCGCCGCGCTCGAGGAGGCGCTCGACGCCTCCGAGAAACGCGACAAGGAATCCCAGGGCCGGATCGCCGATCTTGGCCAGCGGCTGAATGTCGCGCTGGCGCAGCGGGTGCAGGAGCTGTCGCGCTATCGCTCGGAATTCTTCGGCCGGCTGCGCGCGATCCTCGGCGACCGCCCCGATATCCGCATCGTCGGTGACCGCTTCGTGTTCCAGTCCGAAGTGTTCTTCGATACCGGACAGGCGGTGCTGCTACCCGAGGGCCGCGCCGAACTCGACAAGGTCGCGCAGGCGCTGATCGAGATCGGCAAGAAGATCCCCGAGGAGATCCCGTGGGTGATCCGCGTCGACGGCCACACCGACAAGCGGCCGATCTTCGGCGCGTTCAAGTCGAACTGGGAATTGTCGAGCGCGCGCGCCATCGCGGTGGTGCAATATCTGATCACGCTGGGCGTCCCGGCGCAGCGCCTGCTCGCCGCCGGCTTCGCCGAATTCCAGCCGCTCGACACTGCCAACACCGAAGACGCCTTCAAGCGCAATCGCCGCATCGAGCTGAAGCTGACGGAGCGGTGAGTCCCGGCATGTTAGCAAAGCGTCATGGCCGGCTTGACCCGGCCCTCCATCCGACGAATGCTTCCGAACAAGATGGATGCCTGGATCACGTCCGGGCATGACGAATGTGCCCGGATGACAGCAGCCTTCACGCTCCGCCCCTATGCCGACACTGACGAAGACGCCGCGATCGGCCTGTGGCTGCGTACCTGGCGGCTGGCCTATCCCGACATCGACTTCGACAAGCGCGTCGACTGGTGGCGCGAGCGATGGCGCAGCGAACTCGTCCCCAAGGCCGAGATCATGATCGCCGAAAACAGCGGCGGCATGATCGGCTTCGTGACGATCGATGGCGCGGGCTATCTCGATCAGCTCGTGGTCGAGCCCGAGCATTGGGGCTGGGGCGTTGCCGAAGCTCTGGTCGACGAGGCCAAGCGGCTGTCGCCCCGCGAGGTGACGCTCAAGGTCAACGCTGACAATTATCGCGCCATCAAGTTCTACCGCCGCGCCGGCTTCGCCGTCACCGGCGAGGAAACCAACAGCTCCGGGCGCGCGGTGCTGAACATGCTGTGGCGGCCTGCGCCGTAAGACTTCGTAGTCCACAGCCGGACGTCATCCCCCCGCGAAAGCGGAGGATCAAGTACGCTGCGGCGTCGCGACTTGAATGAACGCTCTGGAATACTGGGTCGCCCGCTTTAGCGGGCGATGACCGGCGGTGAGCGCAACTCAGGAAAAGTCTACGCCGCCTCGAACTGCAGCTTCGCCAGCCGTGCATAGAGCCCGCCGCGGGCGACGAGTTGGGCGTGGGTGCCTTGTTCGACGATGCGGCCGTGCTCCATCACCAGGATGCGGTCGCAAGACAGTACGGTGGCGAGGCGATGGGCGATCACCAGCGTGGTGCGATCGCGCATCAGGCCCTGCAGCGCGGTCTGCACCAGCGTCTCGCTTTCGGCGTCGAGCGACGAAGTCGCTTCGTCCAGCAGCAGCAGCGGCGCGTCGCGCAGGATCGCGCGGGCGATCGCGATGCGCTGGCGCTGGCCGCCCGACAGCATCACGCCGCGTTCGCCGAGCTTGGTGTCGAAGCCGTCCGGCAGGCGGTGGATGAATTCGGTCGCATGGGCTTGCTGGGCGGCACGCTCGACTTCGGCATCGCTGGCCTCGTCGCGGCCGAAGCGGATGTTGTCGCGGGCCGAGGCGGCGAACACCACCGAGTCCTGCGGCACCAGCGCCATGCGTTCGCGCACCGCCTGCGGATCGGCCTCGGTGATCGGCACGCCGTCGAGCGAAATCTTGCCGGCGACCGGGTCGTAGAACCGCAGCAGCAGATGGAACAGCGTGCTCTTGCCGGCGCCCGAGGGGCCGACGATCGCGACCTTCTCGCCGGCCTTGATCGACAGCGACAGCCCGTTCAGCGCCAGATAGTCCGGGCGGGTCGGATAGGCGAAGCTGACATTGTCGAACGCGACGTCGCCGCGCACCGGCAGCGGCAGCGCGCGCGGCTTGGCGGGAGCGGCGATCTGAGGCTTGACGCGCAGGATCTCGAACAGCCGCTCGGCGGCGCCTGAGGCAGCCGAGACTTCGCCCCAGACCTCGCTGAGCTGGCCGAGGCTGGAGGCCGCGAACGCCGCGTACAGGATGAACTGGCCGAGCCGGCCGGGCGTGATCGCCCCGGAGGCGACGTCGTGCGAGCCGACCCACAGGATCGCCACGACGCTGGCGAACACGATGAAGATGATGATGGCGGTGAGGATCGCGCGCGCCTGCGTCGAGCTGCGCGCCGCCTCGTAGGATTGCTCGACCTCGACGCCGAACCGGGCGTTGGCGAGCTTCTCGTTGGTGTAGGCCTGCACGGTGCGCATCGAGCCGACCAGCTCGGATGCGAAGGCGGTGGCGTCCGCCAGCGTATCCTGCGCGTTGCGCGACAACCGCCGCACCCAGCGGCCGAACGCGACCAGCGGGATCACGATCAGCGGGATCGCCGCGACGACGAAGCCGGACAGGCGCGGGCTTGAGATCACCATCATCGAGATGGCGCCGACGAACAGCAGGATGTTGCGCAGCGCGATCGACACCGAGGCGCCGACCGCGGACTTAATCTGCGTGGTATCCGCGGTGAGCCGGGAAATCAGTTCACCGCTGCGGGCGGAATCGAAAAACGCCGGCGACAGCGCGGTGAGATGGGCGAACACGTCGCGGCGGACGTCGGCGACGATGCGTTCGCCGATGGTCATTACGAGATAGTAGCGCGCCGCGCTGGCGACCGCGAGCACTCCGACGACGCCGAGCATCACCGAGAAGTAGCTGTTGATCAGCTCGATGCCTTCCTGGCTGAAGCCGAAATCGATCAGCCGGCGCACCGCCAGCGGCACCACCAGGGTCGTCACCGCCGCGACGATCAGCGCGATCAGCGCCAGCGTCGCCCGGGTCCGGTAGCGGCCCACATAGGGGAGCAATTCAAGCAGAGGCCGCAGCCGGCTTCGCTTGGCCACCGCCTCGACCTGCTCGACCTGGCTGACATCCGCGTCGGCGCGGAACGTGCCGGTGCGCGGCCCGACATTCTCGGTCGCCGCGATCGCGTCGAGCGACAGGCCGATCGGAGAGGCCTGAGGTTCGGACGTTTGCCGTTTGCTTGCTGTCGTCATCGGAACTGCCGCGTTTAGTCTAGAGGCCTTCCAGCCACTCCCCCACATAGGCAGCATCGGTGGCGACTGGCAAATCCGGTACAATGCGGTATCCGGATGAAGTCTGCGCCGATACCTTGTCTAAGTGGCGTCGCTGCGATATAGAGCGCGCCAATTCGCCCCGAAATCATCGAGACTGAGGCGCCGGCGCGCGCAAGGATAGCCCATGAAGACCGAAATTCACCCGGATTATCATAACATTACGGTCGTGATGACCGATGGCACCGAATATCAGACGCGTTCGACCTGGGGCAAGGAAGGCGACAAGCTGAACCTCGATATCGATCCCAAGTCGCATCCGGCCTGGACTGGCGGCACCCAGCAGGTGCTCGACCGCGGCGGCCGCGTGTCGCGCTTCCAGAAGAAGTTCTCGGGCTTCCTCAAGAAAGATTGATGGTTCGGCGGCCCTCGAGGCCCTGAATTGCAAACGCCCCGCGGGTCTCGCGGGGCGTTTTCGTTTTCAGGATAGGGTCAGCTCGACATCCGGGCCCGACGTCGTCGGACCCGGGTCAGATCGCCGTCACAGACTCAGCCTTCGAACGCCGCTTTCAGCATATTCAGCTGCGGCACCAGCGGGTTGCCGATCGACGGGCGCTCCGACGGCGGCGGCAGGTGCATCGTGGCGTCGAGACGGCGGATCCGCGCCTGCAAGCTCATCGAGCGGCCGATCAGGGCCTGAAGCTGTTCCGGCAGCCGCTCCAGCGTATCCGGCGCGCCGGGATCGGCGGCCGACAGCTTGACCTTGGATTTCTCGCGGTTGGCCTGGATCAGCGTCATCTCGCCTTCCTTCACCGCCCGGTGCAGCAGCAGCCAGGAGGCGAGCTGCATCAGCCGCGTGGTGAGGCGCATGCTCTCGGTCGCATAGGTCAGGCTGACCGAGCGTTCGAGGGTTTTGGCCTCGGCCCGTCCATCGCCGTCGAGATAGGCCGCGGTTTCCTCGACGAGGTCCATTCCCTCGCGAAACAACGCGCTGAAAGCGGCCGAATTGGTCAGCCGTTCGCTCAGCACGACGAGCGGGGCTTCGCTTTGCGAAACTTCCGACATGGTTAACGCCTCACGCTAACGATTAAGTGCCGGCTTCTGCCGCCGACTTATGATGAACAAATCATTGCGCGCGCGACGCCGGGAGTCCAGCGCGCGCGCTTGCAACGGTTAACGCGGCTTACGTTGGAAGGATCACCGCGCGCCATGACCAAACTGTGACGGGGTGAAGAAAGCGCAAAAAAGAGCCGCCGTTTCCGGCGGCTTTGAAGTTGATAACAGGGAGGCGTCAAAACAGAGTGGACAGGAGCCACTCGGTCCAAAGATGGACAATGAAAGTAATACGCGGGAAAGCTTAATCGCTCGTAAATAAGCGATCAGCTTAACGAAGCATTTGCCATAAGCCGGCCCGCGTGTGGCGCGACCGGAGCTACGCGTCCCGCGCGAGATCGCAGCTTGCGACCCGTCAGGTCTTGAAGAAGCGGTCGGCCGCCTCGCGGGTGGCCCGCTTCATGGTCATCGCGGTCTCCAGCCGGCCGATCTCTTCCTTGAGCAGAGCGATCCGGTGGCCGAGTTCTTCGACCGAGAGCAGCGAGAGATCCTGACCGATCTCGTGGCTGACTTTGGTCCTCGGCTTGTCGTCCTGTTCGATTGCCATCGCACCCTCCGCCGTTCGTGATCCGGTCCGGTTGCCAGCCGGGCCCGCGCTGTCTAAGCAGGCTGTCTCATCGCATGACACCCGTCACCCCGCCAGCCAAGGACAAATCATGGAACCGGTCCCTTCGCAAATGACCGTGATCGGAATCAGCAAACCTGGCGGACCGGAGGTGCTGTTGCCGGAAACCCGTGCGGTCCCGCAGCCCGGCCCCGGAGAAATCCTGGTCAAGGTGGCGGCCGCCGGCGTCAACCGTCCCGATGTGGCACAGCGCTCCGGCAGCTATCCGCCGCCGCCCGGCGCCAGCGACCTGCCCGGCCTGGAAATTTCCGGTGAGGTGGTGGCGCTCGGCGAGGGTGCGACGAAGCACAAGCTCGGCGACAAGGTGATGTCGCTGGTCGCCGGCGGCGGCTACGCCGAATATTGCATCGCCCAGGATGCCCAGGCGATGACCGTCCCGGCCAGCTTTTCGATGATCGAGGCCGGCGCTACGCCCGAAACGCTGATGACGGTGTGGCACAACGTGTTCGAGCGCGGCGCGCTGCAGCCGGGCGAAACCCTGCTGATCCACGGCGGCTCGTCCGGCATCGGCACGATGGCGATCCAGCTCGCGGTCGCGCTCGGCTCCAAGGTGATCACCACCGTCGGCTCGCAGGACAAGGCCGAGGCCTGTCTCAAGCTCGGCGCCGTCCGCGCCATCAACTACAAGACCGAAGATTTCGTCGCCGCTGTGAAGGAAGCCACCGGCGGCAAGGGCGTCGACGTGATCCTCGACATGGTCGGCGGCGATTACATCGAGCGCAACTACGACGCCGCCGCGATGGACGGCCGCATCGTGCAGATCGCGTTTCTCGGTGGCGCCAAGACCACCGTCAACTTCACCAAGCTGATGATCAAGCGGCTGCACCACACCGGTTCGACGCTGCGTCCGCGCAGCAACGCCGACAAGGCCGCGATGGTCGCGGCGATCGAAGCCAAGGTGATGCCGCTGCTGGCGCAGGGCAAGATCAAGCCGCTGATCGACGGCACCTTTGCGTTGCAGCAAGCCGCCGATGCCCACCGGCGGATGGAGACCAGCCAACATATTGGCAAAATTGTGTTGACGGTCTGAAACGGCCGCGGGTTGTTGCGTCTATGTTTTCTCCGTCTTTCATGTCATTTATCCGTCTCGGAAACGCGCGGGGGCCGCGCTTCCAGATCGGTGCGAACGCGGAGAACTGACTTGCGTCTGATCAGATGCCTTGCGCTTCTGGCGCTGGGCTTGATGCTGATTGCGGCGGCCCCGCAGGCCTATGCGCTCGACGCCGTCAGCGTCCGCAGCGACGCGCCGGCGATCGACCTCACCGGCGTCCTCGAACATCAGCGTAGCGACACCGACCGTATCCAGGTCTCGACCGCACCCGGCACCGACGGCATCGTCCGCCGCATCGAGGTGCGTGCGCGCGAAGGCGGCCAGAACTGGGTGGTGTTCGCGCTCGCCAACAACACCGACGATCAGCTCGATCGTCTGATCGTGGCGCCGCATTATCGCATGGTGTCGTCCGGGCTGTTCTGGCCCGATCTCGGCCTGTCCCGCATCGCCACTATCACACCGTCGACCGGCGACCGGCCGGAGCGCCAGGACTCGACCACCGCCGACATCTTCCGCGTCACGCTCGACCCCGGCTCGGTGATCACCTTCGTGGCCGAACTACGCACCGACAAGCTGCCGCAGCTCTATCTGTGGGAGCCCGAGGCCTACAAGGACAAGGTCAACTCGTTCACGCTGTACCAGGGCATCGTGATCGGCATTTCGGGCCTGCTGGCGCTGGTGCTGACCATCCTGTTCGTGGTCAAGGGCAGCATCATGTTCCCCGCCGCGGCGGCGCTGGCCTGGGCGGTGCTGGTTTATATCGGCATCGACTTCGGGTTCTGGAGCAAGGTGTTCGACATGTCGGCCGGCGCCGAGCGGATCTGGCGCGCCTCCGGCGAAGCGATCCTGGCGGCGACGCTGCTGGTGTTCCTGTTCGCGTATCTCAATCTCAGTCGCTGGCACGTGCGCTACTCGCACATCACGCTCGGCTGGCTCGCCTTCCTCGGTTCGCTGGTGGCGCTGGCGCTGTTCGATCCTGCCGTCGCCTCGGGCATCGCCCGCATGTCGCTGGTGCTGATCGCCTTCGCGGGCTTTGCGTTGATCGTCTATCTGTCGACCCACGGCTTCGACCGCGCGGTGCTGCTGATCCCGACCTGGTTCCTGCTGGTGATCTGGGTGATCGCATCGGGCATGGCGGTGGCCGGCTCGGTCACCAACGACATCGTCGGCCCTGCCCTGCTCGGCGGCCTGGTGCTGATCGTGATGCTGATCGGCTTCACGGTGATGCAGCACGCGTTTGCGGGAAGTGGCGCGACCGGCGGCGTGGTCTCCGACGTCGAGCGCCGGGCGCTGGCGCTGATCGGCTCCGGCGATCTGATCTGGGACTGGGACGTCTCAGCCGACAAGGTGTTCACCAGCCCCGAGACCGAGGCGCTGCTCGGCCTGAAGCGCGGCGCGCTCGAAGGCTCGGCCGCGACTTGGCTCGAAGTGCTGCATCCGCTCGATCAGGACCGCTTCCGCGCCGCGCTCGACAGCGTGCTCGACCAGCGCCGCGGCCGCCTGACCCAGCACTTCCGGCTGCGCACGCCCGACGGCCACTTCATGTGGTTCGCCCTGAAGGCCCGTCCGGTGGTGGGCGCCGACGGCGAAGTCACTCGCGTGGTCGGCACGCTCACCGACGTCACCGAGAGCAAGAACGCCGAAGAGCGGATGCTGCACGACTCGGTGCACGACAATCTCACCGGCCTGCCCAACCGCAAGCTGTTCATGGACCGCCTCGGCGCGGTGGCGAATTTCGCCAAGACGATGCCGAACCTGCGGCCGACCCTGATGGTGATCGATCTCGATCGCTTCAAGCAGGTCAACGACTCGGTCGGCATCGCGGTCGGCGACTCGATCCTGCTGACGCTGGCGCGCCGTCTCACCCGCATCCTCAAGCCGCAGGACACGCTGGCCCGCATCGCTGGCGATCAGTTCGGCCTGATCCTGCTGTCCGAACAGGATCCCGCCAAGATCACCGCCTTCGCCGAGACCATCCGCAAGACCATCAAGGCGCCGATCGCCTTCAACGACCGCGAGATCTTCCTCACCGCCTCGATCGGCCTCGCGCTCAGCGATCCGCAGACCCAGCTCTCCGACGAGATCATCAAGGACGCCGAGCTGGCGATGTATCACTCGAAGCGGATCGGCGGCGACCGTATCGACGTCTACAAGCCGGCGATGCGGGCGCGGAAGTCGGACCGCCTGACGCTGGAATCCGAACTGCGCCGCGCCATCGAGCGCAAGGAAATCACCATCCTGTATCAGCCGATCGTCCGGCTGGAGGACCGCTCGGTGGCGGGCTTCGAAGCGCTAGCGCGCTGGGATCATCCCAAGCTCGGCCGGATGTCGCCGGTGGAGTTCATCTCGATCGCCGAAGAAATCGGGCTGATCATCGAGCTCGGCACCTTCGTGATGGACGAAACCGCCAAGCAGCTCGCGATCTGGCAGCGCGCGATGCGCTCGCGCGAACCGATCTTCGCCAGCGTCAACGTCTCGTCGCGGCAGCTGCTGCGGCATGACCTGATCCACGACATCCGCACCGTGCTGTCGCGCTCGTCGGTGGCGCGCGGCACGCTGAAACTCGAACTCACCGAGTCGCTGGTGATGGAGAATCCCGAGCACGCAGCCCAGATGCTGCAGCGGATCCGCGAACTCGGCTGTGGCCTGTCGCTCGACGATTTCGGCACCGGCCATTCGTCGCTGAGCTATCTGCAGCGCTTCCCGTTCGACACCATCAAGATCGACCAGTCGTTCGTCCGCACCACCAGCCGCGGCACCCGCCCGGTGATCCTGAAATCGATCATCGCGCTGGCGCACGACCTCGGCATGGACGTCGTCGCCGAAGGCGCCGAGACGGATTCGGACGCGGTGGAGCTGTATCAGCTCGGCTGCGAATACGCCCAGGGCTTCGCCTTCGGCGAACCGATGGACGCCGAAGCCGCGATGCGGCTGCTGACCGAAGAGCGGCTGGAAGCGGCGAGCTGACAGCAGCCGCGGCGGGCGAAGTGCGTCATCGCGACCACGCACCGCGCCACCCCACCCACAGCCGTCATCCTCCGCGCATGCGGAGGATCCAGTACGGGGGTGCATTCGCGCTAAATAGCTGACGCCTTGGAATACTGGGTCGCCCGCTCTCGCGGGCGATGACGGGAGTGTGTGTGAGGGTGAACGCCGCCGCTAACTACGCGTGGCCGGCTTCCGCCGAGAGCATCCCCGGCTCGATGCCGAGCTTGTGCAAGGCGCGGTCGTATTTCTCTTCGATGTCGCTGCCGAACACCAGGTCGGCGTCGGCGTCGCAATGCAGCCAGCCATTGTCCTGGATCTCGGTCTCGAGCTGGCCCGGCGCCCAGCCGGCATAGCCGAGTGCGAGGATCGCGCGCTTCGGGCCGGAGCCGCTGGCGATCGCCTTCAGGATGTCGACGGTGGCGGTCAGAGAAATGCCTTCATCGATCGGCAGTGTCGCGTCCTTGATGAAGAAATCGCTGGAGTGCAGCACGAAGCCGCGACCGGTTTCGACCGGCCCGCCGCGCAGCACCTTCATCGACTCGGCGTGATCGGGAAGCTTGATCTGTTCGGGCTTCTCGACGATGTCGAGCTGCACCAGCAGTTCGGGAAAATCGATGCTGCCGGCCGGACGATTGACGATAATGCCCATGGCGCCTTCCGACGAATGCGCGCAGATGTAGATCACCGAGCGCGCGAAGCGCTCGTCTTCCATCACCGGCATTGCGATCAGCAACTGGCCGTCGAGATAGCTCCCCTGCTCCGTCGGCCTGGCCTCGCCGGATTTGGGCCTTTTGGACTTGGTCGCCATCAGGGGATCCTCGCGTTGCACCATTATCCTGATATTGGGTGCCAATCCTGTCAATCAACCAGTCGCCGCAGAGTGTTGCCCCGGTCACAGGCAATTCAGTGGTTCTCGGCGGGTTGCGTGCGTAAATACGTCACATGATCACATTCGTTCCTGTACGGCCGGCGTTGATCGCCGCGGTGTTTGCGCTGCTTTCGGTGAGCGCGGTTCGTGCCGACGACATGTCGCCATGGGTCAGCGAGAGCCACTCCGCGGTGCGGCTGCTGGCCGGATCGCGCAGCGGCGCGGTTTTGCTGGGCGGCATTGCTTTTCAATTGCAGCCTGGCTGGAAGACTTACTGGCGCTCTCCCGGCGACTCCGGCGTGCCGCCGCGGTTCGACTTTTCGAAATCCGACAACGTCGAAGCGGTGACGATCCTGTGGCCCGCGCCGACCGCATTTCCGGACGGCGCCGGCGGCACGTCGCTCGGCTACAAATCGAGCGTCGTGCTGCCGCTGCGCATTGTGGCGAAGAACGCCGACAAGCCGGTGACGCTACGCGCCGCGATCAGCTACGCGGTGTGTGAAAAGCTGTGCGTGCCGGTCGAGGCTGCGCCGGAGCTGACCTTCACCAGTGTCGCCAGCACACAGGACAGCGTGCTCGCAGCAGCTCTCGATACCGTTCCGGTGCCGGCCAATGTCGGCGATCCGAATCCGATCACCATCCGGGACGTGGTGATGCGCGGCGACACCGAGGTCTGGGTCGACGTCGTGGCGCCGCCGGCCAGCAAGGTCAGCCTGTTCGTCGAAGGCCCGACGCCCGAATGGGCGCTGCCGATTCCCAAGCGGGCGCCGAACGCCCCCGAGGGCGTGCAGCGCTTCACCTTTCCGCTCGAAGGCCTGCCGCCCGGTGCGCATGCCGAAGGCGCGGCGCTGAAGTTCACCCTGGTCGGCGCCGAGAAGTCCTACGAGTTCAACGTCAATCTGAATTGAGCCGACGCGCCGTCCGGCGCTTCGCGAGCCGCTCGGCCAGGAAGGCCGCCAGCACTTCGACGCGAGCGGGACGCGGCCCGCCCGGCGGCATCACCAGATGCACAGAGCTCTCGCGCTGGTGCCAGCCTTCCAAAATCACCTCGACCTGCCCGGCGACGATCGCATCGCCGATGATGAACTCCGGCAAATCCGCGATGCCGAGACCGGCGATCACCGCCGGCAGCAGCGCCTCGCCATTATTGACGCGCAGCGGCCCCGATGGCCGCACCGCCGCCTGCTCGCCCTGCGCATTGCTGTAGTGCCAGGCGTTCGGCGTCGACAGATAGGCGTAGCCGAGGCAGCGATGATCGGCGAGTTGCATCGGATGCGTCGGGCGGCCGTGACGCGCCAGATAGGACGCCGCCGCGACCGTGTAGCGCGGCATCGCGCACAGCCGCCGGGCCACCAGCGACGAATCCGGCAGCGATGCGATGCGCACGCCTGCATCGAAGCCCTCGCCGATCAGGTCGACCATCTGGTCGGACAGATGCAGGTCGACCGAAACCTCCGGGTAGGCGGCGAGGAAATCCGGCAGCAGCGGCGCGATCACCTTGACGCCGAAGGTCATCGGCACCGCCAGCCGCACCAGCCCGCGCGGCGCCGCCGATTGCGCCAGCGCCTCGCTCTCGGCCGCCTCGCCGTCCGCCAGCAGTTGCGCGGCGCGCTCGGCGAGCCGGTGGCCCGCGTCAGTGAGAGCCAGCCGCCGCGAGGTGCGGTTGAACAGCCGCGCCCCGAGCCTCGCCTCCAGCCGCGTCACCGCCTTGGAGACGGTCGCTTTCGACAGCGTCAGCTCGGTTGCGGCCGCCGCGAACGACCGCAGCTCCACCACCTTGGCGAAGATCGCCAGCGCTTCGAAGTCCGGCAGCTTGGTCATAGCCCGCCTCCAGATGTTAAATTCAGAAACAATGAGTTTCAATCATTTCTATTTCTGAAACACAAGCGGAGGCTTATCCAGACACCAATCACTTCACCGGCGCCGCAGGCGGCGCCAAACCAGGGAGAATTCCATGATTGAACTTCGTCCCTTCTCCAAGCTCGGCGGCGCCGATCACGGCTGGCTCAAGGCCAAGCACCACTTCTCGTTCGCCAGCTATTACGACCCGAACAACATGGGCCACGGCGCCCTGCGGGTCTGGAACGACGACGAGATTGCGCCGAACACCGGCTTTCCGCCGCACCCCCATCGCGACATGGAGATCATCACCTATGTCCGGGATGGCGCGATCACCCACGAGGACTCGCTCGGCAACAAGGGCCGCACGGAGGCCGGCGACGTCCAGGTGATGAGCGCGGGCTCGGGCGTGCGTCACTCCGAGTACAATCTGGAACCCGAGACTACCCGGATCTTCCAGATCTGGATCGAGCCGACGCAGGCCGGCGGCCAGCCCACCTGGGGCTCCAAGCCGTTCCCGAAGTCGGACCGCTCCGGCAAGCTCGTCACCATCGCGTCGGGCGTGAAGGGTGACACCGATGCGCTGCCGATCCGCGCCGATGCGCGGGTGCTCGCCACCACGCTGAAGGCCGGCGAGAGCGCGGAGTATGACGTCGGCAAGGCCCGGCACCTCTATCTGGTGCCCGCGGTCGGCAGCGTCGAGGTCAACGGCGTCAAGGTCGAGGCCCGCGACGGCGCCGCGATCCGCGACGAGGCCAAGGTCAGGATCACGGCACTCGAAGACGCCGAGGTCATACTGGTCGACGCGGCGTAACGCTGCAGCGCGCCCTCATCCTGAGGAGCGACCTCTTGGTCGCGTCTCGAAGGATGGGGGCGCGCCTCGGCCTTCATGGTTCGAGACGCGCGCGCAAGCGCGCGCTCCTCACCATGAGGGACTAACCAATTAGCAAATCCCCACCAACCACCAACCAAACGGAGACTCCCATGGCGAAGGTTCTGGTTCTTTACTACTCGGCGTATGGCCACATCGAGACGATGGCGAATGCGGTCGCCGAGGGCGCGCGCGAAGCCGGCGCACAAGTCGACATCAAGCGCGTGCCCGAGCTGGTGCCGCCGGACGTCGCCAAGGCTTCATACTACAAGCTCGATCAGGCGGCGCCGGTCGCGACCATCGACGACCTTGCCAATTACGACGCGATCATCGTCGGCACCGGCACCCGGTTCGGCCGGATGGCGTCGCAGATGGCCAACTTCCTCGATCAGGCCGGCGGCCTGTGGGCCAAGGGCGCGCTGAACGGCAAGGTCGGCGGCGCTTTCACCTCGACCGCGACCCAGCACGGCGGCCAGGAAACTACGCTGTTCTCGATCATTACCAACCTGCTGCATTTCGGCATGGTGGTGGTCGGCCTGAATTACGGCTTCGGCGACCAGATGCGGCTCGACGAGGTGACCGGCGGCGCGCCCTACGGCGCCACCACGATCACCGGCGGCGACGGCTCGCGGCAGCCGAGCGCCACCGAACTCGCCGGCGCGAAGTATCAGGGCAAGGCGATCGCCGAGACCGCGATCAAGCTGCACGGCTGATCACGCCAATGCGGGCGTCGCTGATCGCGGCGCCCGCCGGACGCCGGTGCGAATCGCCGCACCGGCTAGCGCCGAGAGATGCGGGAGCATAGATTAATGCAGATGCATTGATCTTGCATGGCTGGTGTTCCGGCCGCGGCCCTACTCGCACGAGGCCCTGCGCTCTATCTCCGCACGGCCGCCGGAGATCGCCCCCATGCTCGAAATGTATTTCATGCTTCAACTCGCCCGCAGCCCACTCCAGGTGATGGCCAGGCGGCTGATGTGTAAGAGCCTCAGCGTTGCCACCCACGGACGGCGGCAGTGTCGCGGATGCACCGGCGCTACGCCGCCCGACGCGGACTGAAACGCCAGGTGACGAGCAGAATGCAGAGCGTGAATGCGGCCGACGCCAGCGCGAAGCGTGGTTCGGTGAGAGCCAGCACGGCGGTCGCCGCCCAGCCGATCGACGAGAACGCTTCGGCGAATGTCGCCAGCCGCGACGAGGTCTGACGGCGGCGGAACTGGCTGCGTCGCGCCTGGACGCGGAACCACAATTGGATCGCCGTCGCCGAAGCCGCCGCAAATCCACAGCCGGTGGCTGTGACGAACGCCAGCAGGGGCGACAGCACGGCAAGCGGCAGAAGCAGCGGCGTCACCACCAGCCCAATGGCGATCAGGACGACTTCGATACGGGCCCGTGTGACTGCCGAGGCCGGGACCGGCGCAGTCTCGATCAGATCGGGCGCGTCTTCGCCAGAGATCGTCAGCCATGCAAGACCTCCGGCCAGTTGACCGGCCGCCATCACGACCACCGGCGCGACCAGCACCACCGCGGTCGAGCTGTCCGAAAAGCTTCGCCACAGCAGCAACGCCGGCGGCACCAGATAGAGCAGCTGCATCAGCGACTGCGACACCAGCCACGGATCGCGCCGCAGCAGAAGCAACTCCTTAAGCCGCAGCGAGCTTTGGCGCGAGCCGCCACGGAAGCGCGGCGTAGTGCGTTGATACGCGATCGTCGCGTTCGCACTCGCCGCGGCAACCACCACCGCGCCGAGCCGCGGCGTGACCCAGATCATCACCAGCCCGAGCAGGATGAGGCTGCCGCTCAGCAGCGCACCGAGCGCCAGCGCATTGCCGAGCGCGGCGCGCGCCAGCCACCACAGCAAACTGTCCGGGCCCGGCGCCCAGCTCGCAGCGACGTCCGAGGTCAGCACCGCGAAGCGCGACAACGTCCCGGTCGACAGGATCGCGGCGATCTGCAGGCCGATCACGAAGCCCGCGCCGATCACCACCGAGACGATCTGCGCCGCGAGCCGCGTCCGCTTCGGCCCGATCAGTTGGAACAGGGCCAGCGCGACCGCGATCGCCACCGCAGAGGCGGAGATGCCGATCGCCGCCACGACGCCATAGGCCGTCAGCCAGTGCGCACCGCCGCCCAGCGCCAGCACGTCGATCACCGGCGCGGCGAACAGCAGCGCCATCGCCGTGACGGTCAGCGCGATCGCCGCCATCCGCACCGAGAACACGCGCGCCAGCGGCACCGGCGACGACATGATCAGATCGAGATCGGCGCGGCTGTAGAACACCCGCGTCACCGATTCGATCGCCTGCGACAGCATCAGCAGCCAGCTCAGCGCCAGCGTGACTGCAATGACCAGCAGGCTTGTCAGGTCGGCATCCTGGTTCAGGCCGGCATAGCGACCGACGAGGCCCCAGGCCGGAAGATGCAGCAGCGCCGCGACCACGATCAACGCCAGCACGATGGTACGAGCCCGGCCGCGGCGGCCGGCCGTCAGCATGCCGAGGAAGTCGCGCCAGGCGAGGCGGAGATCGTGACGCGCAAAGCTGGCCAGCGTGGCGGTGCTCATCCCGGCGCCGCCTCGCCGCCGACCAGCGCGACGAACATGTCCTCGAGGCTCGACTCGCCGCTGCCGATCCGGCTGCGCAGGTCGGTCAGCGTGCCTTCGGCAACCAGCCGCCCGGCGACGATCACGCCGATCCGGTCGGCCATGCGCTCGGCGACTTCGAGGATGTGGGTGGTCATGATCACGGTGCCGCCGGCCTGCACACGCGCCTGCAGGATCTCCTTGACGCGCCGTGCCGACACCGCGTCGAGTCCGGTCAGCGGTTCGTCGAGGATGATCAGCCGCGGCTCGTGGACCAGCGCGCCGGCCAGCGCCACCTTCTGCCGCATGCCTTTGGAGAAACCCTCGCAACGCTGATGCTGGTGCGCCGTCAGGTCGAGCTGCTCTAACAATCGCACGGCCGCGGCTTCGGCGCGATCCGGATCGCAGCCCCACAGTCCGGCGACGAAGGCGAGATATTCCAGCGGCGTCAGCTTGTCATAGATCATCGGCTCGTCCGACACCCAGGCGGTGACCTGCTTGGCGGCGATCGGATCGGCCAGCGCATCGATGCCGAGGATCCGGATCGATCCGGCGTCGGGCTGCAGCAGCCCCGCGACCATCCGCAGCGTCGTGGTCTTGCCGGCGCCGTTGGGGCCGAGTAGCGCGTAGAACTCGCCCGCCCTCACGGTGAGGTCGAGCCCGTCGACCGCGGGGCGGTCATAGCTCTTGGCGAGTCCCCGCAGTTCCAGCGCGTAGCCGGTCGATCCGGTCATGTCGTCCCCGTGGAGCGTGGCTGTGCCGCGACGACCAGAGGATGGCGTCCAGAAGTTTCGCCGCGATGAATCCGGCTGCCGAAACGCCGACGGCCTCCTTTTCGGGGAGGCCGTCGCACGCAGCGGATGGTTAGCAGGTCGTTAGCAGCCGCTCACAGCAGCTTGTCGAGCGTGATCGGCAGATCGCGGATCCGCTTGCCGGTGGCGTTGAAGATCGCGTTGGCGACGGCGGCGCCGACGCCGGTGATGCCGATCTCGCCGATGCCCCGGGCGCCCATGGGTGCACGCGGATCCGGAATATCGGTCCAGATCACGTCGATCTCCGGCACGTCGAGATGCACCGGGACGTGATACTCGGCGAGGCTCGGGTTCATCACGCGGCCGTTGCGCTCGTCGAACTGCGTCTCCTCCATCAGCGCCAGGCCGAGACCCATGATGATGCCGCCGCGGAACTGACTCGCCGCCGTTTTCGGATTGAGGATGCGGCCGCAATCGTAGGAACCGAGGAACCGCCGCACGCGGGTTTCACCGGTGACACTGTTGACGCCGATCTCGCAGAACAGTGCGCCGAACGAATGCATCGACCAATGCTGAGTCTCGAGCGGCGGCGAGGCGCTTCCTTCGGCCGCGATATGATCGCGCCCCGAGCGGGTCAGGATCGACACGTAGCTTTCGTGCCGCGTCGGATCGTCGAGCTTGGCGAGACCGCCGTTCAGGGTTCCGACCTCGTCGGCGCTGAGGCCCGCGAGCGGCGAGTCGTTGCCGGCCAGCTTGAGCAGATCCCTGATCAGCACATGATGCGCGGCGATCACCGAGGCGCCAATCGACGCGGTCTGCTGCGAGCCGCCGGCCAGCACGACACCGGGGAACGCGGAGTCGCCATACGCGAACGTCACCTGATCGCGTGACAGACCGAGCCGGTCGGCGACCACCTGGGTATGCGCCGTCGCCGTGCCCATGCCCATTTCGTGCGCGGCGATTTCGACCTTGGCGCCGCCGTCGCGAGTCAGCGTGATCCGCGCCGCGCCGCCGGGCATGCGGTGATACGGATAGGTCGCGGTCGCACAGCCCATCCCGACCAGCCACTCGCCGTCACGCACGCTGGCCGCGGTCGGGTTACGCTTCGACCAGCCGAAGCGTTCGGCGCCGGTGCGCCAGGCCTCGGCGATGTGCCGCGCCGAGAACGACGTGCCCTTCAGCGGATCTTCTTCCGGCTGATTCAGGACGCGCAGTTCGACCGGATCCATGCCGAGCGCCACCGCCATTTCGTCGATCGCCGACTCCATCGCGAAGCTGCCGACCGACTCGCCAGGTGCCCGCATGAAGGTGTTGGCGAGCATATCGAGATGCACGGTCTGGACGTCGAGCTTGATGTTCGGCGAGCCGTAACTGCTCATCGTCGGCAGGATGAACGGCTCCGGGAACGCGTTCTGCGGCGCGGTCGCAACCGTGCCGGTGTGGATCAGCGAGACGAAGCGGCCCTCGGGCTCGGCACCGATAGCGAACCGCTGCTCGGTGAGCGTTCGGCCGCCGATCAGGCGGTACACGCCCTCGCGCGACAGCGTGATGCGAACCGGACGCCCCGCGAGTTTCGACGCCGCAGCGCCAAGCACCTGATGCTGCCAGAGACATTTGCCGCCGAAGCCGCCGCCGACAAACGGCGACGTGACGTGGACCTGCTCCTCGGCGATGCCGAAGATCTGCCCGAGCGACCAGGCCGTGTGATGCACCGCCTGCGAGGCGTCATGCACGATCAGTATGTCGCCAACCCACGCCACGGTGGCGGCATGCGGCTCAATGGCATTGTGATTGTGCCGCGGCGTCGAATAGCGGCAATCGACCCGGACCGGAGCCTTGGCGAGCGCGGCTTCGGCGTCGCCTTTCTCGGCCTTGAGCGGCTGGCCCATGAACAGGCCAGGCTCGGTGCCTTTGGCTTTCGCGGTGGCGAAGCTGGTCACAGCCGCCTCGGTCTCGTAGGTCGCGCGGATCAGCGACACGGCATGATCGGCCTGTTCCTGCGTTTGCGCCAGCACGACAGCGATCGGCTGACCGTTCCAGTGGATGCGCTCATCCTGCATGATCGGCAGATTGTCGCTGCCGCCGGCCTTCTCGGCGGTCATGAACAGCGGCATCGGCTTCATCCGCGGCGCATTGCGATAAGTCATCACGAGCGCGACGCCGGGCGCGGCTTCGGCCTGCGTGGTGTCGAGCGTGCTAATTCGACCTTTCGGCACGGTGCTGAACATCAGCGCCGCATAGAGCATGCCGTCGAGCGCGAACTCCGCGGCGAACGGCGCGGCGCCCCGGACTTTCAGCGGACCGTCGATGCGCGGGACCGAGGCGCCGATCGAACCGTGCTTGGCGCGGATCAGGGGATCGGGCTCGCCACCCGGCATCCAGCTATCAGGCGCGAGCGCGACGGCCTTCTCCATCACGTCCTGCACGACGCCGCGAACGGCTTGTTTGGCTTCGTTGACGATGCTCATCGGGCATCTCCTGCGAGTTCGCCGAGAACGGCGACAATGGTTCGTTTGGCCAGTTCGATCTTGAAGGCGTTGTCGCGCAGCGGCACGGCCTCCGCGACCTCCGCTTCGGCCGCAGCGCTGAACGCGTCCGCCGTGGCCTCCCTGCCACGCAGCGCCTGCTCGGCCTTCTGAGCTCGCCATGGTTTGTGAGCGACGCCGCCAAGCGCGAGGCGCACGTCCTTCACCTTGCCGCCCTCGATTTCGAGCGCGGCGGCCACCGAGACAAGCGCGAACGCGTAGCTCGAACGATCGCGCACCTTGCGATAGGTCGAGCGCGCCGCGATCGGCTGTGGCGGCAGTTCGATCGCGGTGATCAGTTCGCCGGGTTGCAGCATCGTTTCCAGATCAGGCCGATCTCCCGGCAGACGATGGAAATCGCTGAACGGCAGCTTGCGCGCACCGCCGTTCCCCTCGATGTGCACCACTGCATCGAGCGCGGCGAGCGCCACGCACATGTCGGACGGATGCGTCGCGACACACGCTTCGGAGGCACCGAGGATGGCGTGGTTGCGGTTGAAGCCATCGATCGCATCGCAGCCCTGCCCCGGCTGGCGCTTGTTACAGCGCGAGCCGGCATCGTCGTAGAAGTAAGTGCAACGCGTCCGCTGCAGCAAATTGCCGCCGACCGTCGCCATGTTGCGGATTTGCGCCGAGGCGCCCGCGAGGATGGCGCGTGACAACATCGGATAGTTCCGACGCACGACACGGTGCTCGGCCAGCGCGGTGTTACGTACCGCCGCGCCGATCAGCAGACCACCGTCATTGGTCTCGGTAATTTCCGCCGGCAAGCCGGTGATATCGACCAGCGCGGACGGGCGCTCGAGCGTCTCGCGCATCAGGTCGACGAGATTAGTGCCGCCGCCGAGAAACTTCGCCTGTGCCGCCGCGCCGAGCCGTACGGCCTCGGCGACATCGCCCGCGCGTGAGTAATCGAAAGGAGTCATTCCGCAGCCTCCGCGTAGGTGTCCTGGATCGCCGCGATGATGCCGTTGTGCGCGCCGCAACGGCACAAATTGCCACTCATGCGTTCACGGATTTCATCGTGCGTCGGAGCGACATTTTCGTGAGCGAGATCGCGGGTGACGTGGCTCGGTACGCCACGTTGCAGTTCGGCCGCCATGCCGACAGCCGAGCAGATCTGCCCCGGCGTGCAGTAGCCACACTGGAAGCCGTCGTGCTCGATGAAGGCCTGCTGCAACGGATGCAGCCCCTCCTCGCTCGCCAGGCCTTCGATGGTGGTGACGCTGCGGCCGGCGTGCTGAATGGCCAGCGACAGGCATGACAGGATACGCTCACCATCGACCAGCACGGTGCAGGCGCCGCAGGCGCCCTGATTGCAGCCCTTCTTGGTGCCGTGCAGGTTGAGGGTCTCGCGCAGCAGGTCGAGCAGCGAGACCCGCGGATCTGCGGGGATCGGACACTCGACTCCATTGACGCGGATCGCCGCGCCGGGCGCGGCAGTTCGATCAGCGGTCATATGACCTCCTTCGGGACGTGATGAAGCGGCGCGCACGCAGCCGTGTTCGCGCGCACGTTGTACGGAACGGAAAAATCGCTAACCGCCGAGCGGCTTGTTAGTTCGGAGTGTTGGTTGCGGGACCGATGCCGCGTAGCCCGTCAGGCATCGATGTGAGATAACGAACCAGCAACTCCTTATACGGAACATCGTTCCGTTTATCAAGAGGTATTCTCGTGCCCGAAAAGCCGCCGCGAAAAGGCGCCTCAGCGGCCGGCACGCCGCGTCGGGTCCGGGCGGATGCGCAGCGGAATTTGCAGACGCTGCTCGACGCGGCACTGGCGGTGTTCACCACTTCGGGCGTGGATGCGCCGGTGCGCGAGATCGCCGAGAAAGCCGGCGTGGGTATCGGCACCCTGTATCGGCATTTCCCGCAGCGCTCGGACCTGATCGTCGCGGTGTTTCGCAATGGCGTCGATGCCTGCGCGGACGCGGCCGCGACGCTGGCCAAGGAGCATCCCCCGGTCGAGGCCTTGGCGCGCTGGATGCAACGCTATGTGGACTTCATCGCCACCAAGCGCGGCTTGGCGGCAGCGCTGTATTCCGGCAATCCGGCCTATGACAGCCTGCCGGCCTATTTCGAGCAGCGGCTCCGCCCTGCGCTGCGATCCTTGCTGGACGCGGCCGCCGCTGCGGGCGAGGTGCGCGGGGACGTTGATCCGTTCGATCTGCTGAAGGCGGTTGCGCAGCTCTGCACCTCGGGGCCTGGCGACGACCCGGCCCATACGCGCCGTATGGTCGGGCTGCTGATCGATGGCCTGCGCTATGGCGCCGGGCCAACACCGGCGTCGGGCGACTGACCTCAGCAACGCGGCTCGCGGGGCCGCTTCAACAAGCGCCCCGACGAAAACGGCCTCCGCGAAGGGAGGCCGTTGATCATGTCGTGGTCGTTAGTCGTCGTCGCGCTCGATGATCACGCGGCGGCGGGGTTCTTCGCGATACTGCCGGCGGACCACGACCGTCTCGTCGGGTTCCCGCTCGCGATAGACCCGGCGCTCGCGCACATAGCGGTCCTCGCGGTCGTAATACGGTCCGTGAACGGTGCCGACGGTGACGCCGACCGGCCCGACGCCAATGCCGACTTCATCGGCGCTGGCCGGGGCAACGGCGGCGGTGGAAAGAGCCGCCAGCGCGGCGGCGGTGATGGCAATCTGCTTGATCATCGTGTCGCTCCGTACGTCGAATGGCGATACTGGGCCAATTCGTCGCAGGCCGCTTCGTTCCGCCGGCGTCAGCCACGGGCACGAGCGATCAAGATGCCAAGAGAGGAAGCGGACGATTTGAAGGATGGTGGGCGCGACAGGGATCGAACCTGTGACCCCCTCGATGTCAACGAGGTGCTCTCCCGCTGAGCTACGCGCCCTTAGATCGTCTTCACGGGTGGCGTCCCTATATCGGCTCTGGGCCGGTCAGGCAAGGACACCAAAGCAGGATTTCGACGCCAATCTCAGGCGGCGAGCATCTTGTTCACTTCGCTGACCAGTTCACGCAGGTGCACGGGCTTGGACAGCACCTTGGCGTTCTTCGGGGCTTCCGAATCGGAATTCAGCGCAACCGCGGCGAAGCCGGTGATGAACATGATCTTGATGTCCGGATCGAGCTCCGACGCGCGGCGCGCCAGCTCGATGCCGTCCATCTCCGGCATCACGATGTCGGTCAGCAGCATTTCGAACGGCTCCTCGCGCAGCCGTTGATAGGCCGACATGCCATTGTCGAAGGAGGATACCTGGAACCCGGCGTTTTCCAACGCCTTGACCAGGAACCGGCGCATGTCGTTGTCGTCTTCGGCGAGGAGGATCTTGTGCATCATTGCTGGACTTCGCATCCGGTCGGGAAAATGTTGATTCACTTAGACCGGCGTTTGGTAAATTTCGGGTGAAATTCCGGCCGCGGATAGCTCGCAGGCGGCGATCCTGCGCTGGATCACGTGCCGAATCAACGAATGGCGGCACTTTCGCGTGTCGCGATCGTTAGGCTGCACTCTGGAATGATTTTGCTTGGCAGGTCGCCCCGATTTCCCACAATGTCAGATTTAGCGACATCGGCGGCTCGCGCGTGGAGACTAGCGGATTTGACGGGCGGACGACGATGACCGAATTTGACGGTGAATTCTCGCCCCCGTTCGAGATTGCCGAGCCCGAGGTGTGGCGCGCGCCGATCATTTTCAATTCGCCGCATTCTGGGTCGGTGTATCCCAACTCGTTCCTCAACGCGTCCCGGATCGACCTGGAGGCGCTGCAGCGCTCCGAAGACTCGTTCATGGACGAGTTGATCGACCACCTCTCGGTCCGCGGCTTCCCGGTCGTCCGGGCGCATTTCCCGCGGTCCTATATCGACGTCAATCGCGAGCCCTACGAGCTCGACCCACGGATGTTCGTCGGACGGCTGCCGAGCTTCGCCAATACTCGCTCGATGCGTGTCGCCGGCGGGCTCGGCACGATCCCGCGTGTGGTCGGCGACGGCCAGGAGATCTATCGCGAGCGGATTGCCGTCGAGGATGCGCTCGCCCGGATCGAGACGCTGTACAAGCCATACCATCGCGCGCTGCGCCGGCTGATCAACAAGGCGCACCAGACCTGGGGAACGGTGATTCTGGTCGATTGCCATTCGATGCCGTCGGTGGGTGTCGCGCGCGACGAGCCACGCCGTCCGGACGTGGTGATCGGCGATCGTTACGGCACGAGCTGCGCCGCGCTGATCCCGAGCGTGGTCGAGGAGACCATGGCGGCGCGTGGCTATTCGGTCGGCCGCAACAAGCCTTACGCCGGCGGCTTCATCACCGAGCACTACGGCAATCCGTCGAGCGGCCTGCATACCGTGCAGGTCGAGCTCAACCGTGCGATCTACATGGACGAGCGGCTGCGCCAGCGCAGCGAGCGATTCCGGACGGTCGCAGAGGATTTCACCGTGCTGGCCGACGCGCTGGCGTCGATCCCACTAAGCGATCTTGGGCCGTTCCAGGCCGCGGCCGAATAGACCGAATTCATCAACCGAAGCCTGCCGACTTCGTCCGACATCGTACCGTAAACGCGTGCTGATAGAAAAAAGGGCCGCTTGCGATGGCAAGCGGCCCAAGTCTAGGGAGGAAACGCCCAAGGAGGGCAGCGATAGCGCGAGGCGCTACCGCACCGCAACAATATGCGGCCGCGACGCACAAAGCGCAAGTGTTTTTGAGCGTTTTTCTATGCAAAAAACGCATGTCAGGGCACCGGCGACACGCGCTGGGCGGTGGCATTTATTTGAGCCAAATCAATGAGATGAAATCGGTTGTCTCACCTCGGATGCGGCACAATAACGCCGGTTCCACCTGTTGCAGGGACGCCAACTGCGACAAAAAGCGAACTTAACGCAACAAACATCCGAAAAATGTGAATGCCGGCTTCGGTAGATGGTTCACCTACTGGACCCCGTGCCGGTACGTAGAATAAGTGAGGCGGACGGGCTGGGTTTCAGGCAAGCCTAGGGTCGTGCAGTTGTAACCCCGGACTGACAAGGATCCCCCGTGACGGTCATCGATTTCGCCGCCTTCATCGGACGCCTCGCGACGTCGTCCGGCGACACCATCCTGCCGTTCTTCCGCACCTCGCTGACGATCGACAACAAGCAGCCCGGCCGCGATTTCGATCCGGTGACCGAGGCGGATCGCGCCGGCGAAGCGGTGATGCGCCGCCTGATCAAGGCGAGCTTCCCCCAGCACGGGATCATCGGCGAGGAGTTCGGCAACGAGCGCGAGGACGCCGACTACGTCTGGGTTCTGGATCCGATCGACGGCACCAAGTCCTTCATCGCCGGCTTTCCGGTGTGGGGCACGCTGATCGCGCTGCTGCACAAGGGCACGCCGGTGTTCGGCATGATGCACCAGCCGTTCATCGGTGAGCGCTTCTCCGGCGACAATGGCTCGGCATCGTACAAAGGCCCGTCGGGCGAGCGCCGGCTGAGCGTCCGCCGCTGCACCGCGCTGAAGGAAGCGACGCTGTTCACCACTTCGCCGTTGCTGATGAACGACAGCGACCGCGCGATCTTCGAGAAGGTGCAGGCCGAGGCGCGCCTCACCCGGTTCGGCGGTGACTGCTACGCCTACTGCATGCTGGCTGCCGGCCAGCTCGACCTGGTGATCGAAACCGAGCTGAAGCCTTACGACATCGCGGCCCTGATCCCGATCGTCACCGGCGCTGGCGGCATCGTCACCACGTGGGAAGGCAAGCCGGCGCAGAGCGGAGGCCGGATCATCGCGGCCGGCGACAAGCGCGTCCATGAGGCCGCGCTCAAGATCCTGAACGGCTGACCGCCGCAGCGGCCTCACCTTGGCGGGGCCAGTCCTTCGATTATCGCGCGGAGCGCGGCCAACCAGTCGGTCCGATCCTCGCCGCGAGCGAGCGCCAGCGCGGCACGGTCATAGGCCGCGCCAAGAAGTTGCGCGGTCGCCTCGACCGGCACCGGCCTGATCGCGCCTGCGGCCAAGGCCGCCACCAGACCTTCCCGCAGGGTGCGCACGCCGTTGCGATCGTCGATCGCATCGACCTCGGCGCGACCGAGCACGGCCGGCGCATCAATGAGCAGCAAGCGCGTCCGTCCCGGCATCGCCATCGCGTCCAGATAAGCCTCGCCGCCGGCGATCAGCGCAGCGATCGGCGAGTCGGGCGACGGCGCCGCCTCGATCTCCGCCGCGACGGCGGCCGATTCGCTCTCGATCACCGCGTGAAACAGCGCCTGCTTTTC
This sequence comes from Rhodopseudomonas telluris, assembly GCF_042432815.1. Classification (NCBI taxonomy): domain Bacteria; kingdom Pseudomonadati; phylum Pseudomonadota; class Alphaproteobacteria; order Hyphomicrobiales; family Nitrobacteraceae; genus Rhodopseudomonas; species Rhodopseudomonas telluris. The sequence goes on along the minus strand of NZ_JBHLWM010000004.1, from coordinate 304,635 downwards.
GACGAAGTGGTGATACAGCGCGCCGCGGGTCACGCCGGCGGCCTTCACGAGGTCCGGCGTGCTGGTATTCGCATAGCCGTGGGCGACGAAGGCCTCGCGCGCCGCCGCGATCAGCGCCGCCCGCGTCGTGGTCGATCGTTCCGGATTGGTGCGTCGCTTCGCCGCGAGCATACATACAGCCTGTATGTTATTAAAACATACACAGTGTATCTTTCTTCATCCAGGGAGGGAAGCATGCGGACCACGAGCTATTACCCCGTGATCATGACCGCCGACGTCGGTTCAACAGCGCGGTTCTACGTGGCTCATTTCGGCTTTCGGCCGCTGTTCGAATCCGACTGGTACGTGCACCTTCAGTCGGAGGACGATCCGACGATCAATCTGGCCGTGCTCGACGGCGCGCACGGCACCGTGCCGGAAGCGGGGCGCGGCCGGATTGCGGGCCTGATCCTGAATTTCGAGGTCGACGATCCGGATGCCGAATATGCCCGGCTGCAGGCAGCTGGACTGCCGATGCTGCTGCACCTGCGCGACGAGGATTTCGGCCAACGGCATTTCATCACGGCAGACCCGAACGGCGTGCTGATCGACATCATCAAGCCGATCCCGCCGAAGGGCGACTACGTGGCTCAGTACGCCGAGGGAGCCGCCGCAACGCAGGCATAAGCGGGACAAAGGTTGTGCGGGCGCGCGCGATCGGTCAGGTTGCGCGCCGTGTCCGATCCGTTTCTCCTGCTCATCGCCGCCGTCTTCGCTTTCGCGGGCTTCATCAAGGGTGTCATCGGCCTCGGCCTGCCGACGGTGTCGATCGGCCTGCTTGCCGTGGTGATGCCGCCGGCCCAGGCGCTGGCGATCGTGATCGTTCCGGCGATCGTTACCAACATCTGGCAGACGTTCGCGGGATCCTATCTGCGCGACATTCTGCGCCGCTTGTGGCCGCTGATGCTCGGCACCGTGATCGGCATCAGACTCGGCTCAGGGCTGATGACCGGCCCCTATGCGCGCTACGGCACGCTCGTGCTCGGCATGCTGCTGGTGATCTACGGCATCGTCGGCCTCAGCCGCGCACGCTTCCAAGTCTCGCGCGCGCACGAGAAATGGCTGGGCGGCCCGGTCGGCCTCGTGACCGGCGTGGTCTCGGCCGCAACCGGCGTGCAGGTGATCCCGTCGATGCCGTTCATGCAGGCGATCGGTTTGGAGAAGGACGAGCTGGTGCAGGCGCTCGGCGTGTTCTTCACCACCGCCACGCTGGCGCTGGCGTTCAACCTCACCGACGCCGGCCTGCTGTCGGTCGCCACCGCCCTGCCCGGCGCCGTCGCGCTGGTCGCGGCTTTCGCCGGGATGTTCGCCGGCCAGGCAGTGCGGACCCGGATGCATCCGGATCTGTTCCGGCGCTGGTTCCTGGTCTCGATCATCGGCCTCGGCTGCTACCTCTGCGCCGAAACGCTGGTGCGGATGTTCGGCTGATCAGCGCGCCTGCAGCAGCGCGACGCGCAGCCCGAGCGCCACGAACAGCGCGCCGAGGCCACGGTTGATCCACAGCATCACCGTGCCCGAGCGACGCAGCCGATCCGCCGCCCGTGCCGCGAAGGCGGCGAGCGCGAGACAATACAGCGTCCCGTTGGCGACGAAGATCAGCCCGAGCAGCAGGAACGCCAGCGCCTGATGCGGTGCGTCCGCTTCGACGAATTGCGGCAGGAAGGCGAGGAAGAACAGCGCGACCTTGGGGTTCAACGCATTGGTCAGCGCGCCCTGACGAAACACCTGTGCGGGCCGCAGCGCGGCCGCCGCCTCCGGCGCCGACGCAAAGCTGGTGGCTCGCGACAGCACCATGCTGATGCCGAGCCAGATCAGATAGCCGGCGCCGATCAACTTGACCGCCGCGAACGCCAACGTCGAAGCCATCAGCAACGCCGACAGCCCGACCGCAGCCGCGGTGACATGCACCAGGCAGCCCGCGCTAACGCCGAGCGCAGCCGCGGCGCCGCCCCGCCAACCGAACTGCAGGCCGCGCCCGACGATGAACGCCGTGTCGGGGCCCGGCGTGACATTGAGTAGCAGCCCGGACGCCACGAACAGCCAGAAGTCGTGAATGCCGAGCATCGTCCGCCCCTCGTTCGACCCCGATATTCGGCCATCTCCACCCGCGATCGACGCACGGTCAAGTGCCATCGCCGGCCGCGCAGCAACACGATGCCGCGGACAAAAAAACGCTTTGTTAAGCTGATTGAAACCGCGGCCGGGCCTCCTGACCGCGGGGGCCTTTGACGAGCAGACGGGATCGATACGCATGACACGAACAGGCAACAGGCTGACGCGCACGGCGGCTATCGCACTGCTCGGAGCCGTGCTGCTGCCCGGTGCGGCGTCGGCGCAGAGTCCGTTCGACGTGCTCAACTTCTTCACCGGTTCGCCACCGGACAAGAGCGCGGCGCCGGCCGCGCCGCGGCGTGCCGCCGTCACCGCCCAGCAGGAGCCGGTCGCGGCCTTGCCCGGCAGTAACGCCGCGCCGGCCTGGAGCGGCGAGGACGGCGCCTCCGGCCATCCGCTGATGACCGCGCAGGCGATCCGCGAAGCCGCGGCCAATTTCGACAATTGCGTCGCCGCGTTCTGGCCCGACGCTGCACGCCGCGGCATCTCGCGCGAGAGCTTCGAGCGCTTCACGGCGAATCTGTCGCCCGACCTGCGGCTGATGGACCTGATGGATTCGCAGCCGGAATTCACCAAAGCGATCTGGGACTATCTCGACATCCTGGTGAACGACAACCGCCTGGCGCGCGGCCGCGAGATCCTGGCGCAGTACAAGCCGCAGTTCGACGCCGCCGAACGCGCCTACGGCGTCGACCGCTACATCATCGCGTCGATCTGGGGCATCGAGAGCAACTACTCGACCCAGATGGGCGACCGCTACGTGCTGAACTCGACCGCCACGCTGGCCTGCGTCGGCCGCCGTCAGGCGTACTTCAAGGACGAATTCCTGACCGCGCTGGAGATCCTGCACCGGGGCGACCTGCGCCCCGAACAACTGCGCGGCTCGTGGGCCGGCGCGTTCGGCCCGACCCAGTTCATGCCGACCGCGTTCAAGCGCTTCGCCGTCGATGCCGACGGCGACGGCCGCCGCGACGTCGTCGACAATCCCGCCGACCTGATCGCCTCGACCGCCAACAACCTCAAGAAGGACGGCTGGCAGAGCGGCCAGACCTGGGGCTACGAAGTCGTGATGCCGCAGGGCTTCAACTACATGATGGCCGACCGCAAGCAGATGCTGACGCTGGCACAGTGGGAGCAGATGGGCGTGCGGCGCCCGAACGGCCTCGGCTTCCCGCGCGGCAACGAAAAGGCGTACTTGCTGGCGCCCGCCGGCTCGGAAGGCCCCGGCTTCCTGATGCTGAACAACTTCCGCACTATCATGAAGTACAACCCGGCCGAAGCCTATGCGCTCGCCATCGGCCATTTCGCCGATCGCCTGCGCGGTGGCGCCCCCTTCGTCCAGCCCTGGCCTCGCCACGAACGCGTCCTGTCCCGCAGCGAACGCCTCGAACTCCAGCAACTCCTCGCCCAACGCGGCTTCTACCGCGGCACCCCCGACGGACAGTTCGGCAGCATGACAAGGGAGGCGCTGCGGAATTTCCAGGCGTCGATCGGAGCGCCCGCGGATGGGTTTGCGACGGGGGATATGTTGGAGAAACTGAGAGGACGGTGAGGACGATCGGCAGTCTTGCTACGCAGCATGAACTCAGAGTCCGCAATCAGTCCGGTGTCCACTCAGATCGCTCGCGGTTGACAAAGCAGCTGTCGCGGGCGCTAGATGGCGCCATGATCAACCGCGCCGCTCATCGCAATGCTAAAAACCGCGCCTCCTTCGGGGCCGGGGATGCGCGCGCGCGTTAGATCGATCGCAGTCTGCACTCACCCAACCCCGCCGGTTTCGACGGGGTTTTTTATTGTCCTCCGTCGGCCGGCTCCTCTCAGGAGACACCACGATGGAGACCGAATCCGAACCGCCGAGCGGCCTGTGGCTGCCGCTGATCACGCCGTTCCGGGACGGCGCGCTCGACGCAGCCTCATTGCGCCGGCTGATCGCCCACTATGCGCGGCAGCCGATCGACGGGCTGATCCTCGCCGCCACGACCGGCGAAGGCCTTACACTCGACGAAGGTGAAGTCGAGCAATTGGTGATGCTGACGGCCGAGGCGCTCGCCGAGGCCGGCCGCGTTCTCCCGGTGCAGCTCGGGCTGTCCGGCAGCGATACGCGCAAGCTGGTGCGGACGCTGGCGCGCACCGCGAACTGGCCGGTCGATAGCTATCTGATCGCGACGCCCTACTAAACGCGGCCGTCGCAGGAGGGCCTGGTGTTACACTTCGAGGCGCTGGCCGACGCCACGACGCGGCCGATGATGCTCTACAACATCCCGGCCCGCACCGGCGTCAATCTCGGCAACGAGGCAATGCTGCGGCTGGCGGAGCGCCCCAACATCGTCGGCGTCAAGGATTGCTGCGCCGAGCTGCGGCAGACCGTCGAGCTGCTGCGGCTGCGGCCGCGCGGCTTCGCGGTGCTGAGCGGCGAGGATGCGGTGTTCTACGGCGCGCAGGTGCGCGGCTGTGACGGCGCGGTGCTGGCCTCGGCGCATCTCGAGACCGCGGCGTTCGCGGCCGTGCGGCAGCGGATCCTGGCCGACGACCGGCTCGGCGCCTCGCTTGAATGGCACCGCCTCGCCGAGCTGCCGCGGCTGCTGTTCGCCGAACCGTCGCCAGCGCCCGTGAAATATTGCCTGTGGCGGCAGGGGCTGATCGACAGCCCGGAGCTGCGGCTGCCGATGACCGGCATCAGCCCCGCCCTCGCCGGCGCCCTTGATGCACGACTTTCGGTCACCAAATCCGCGGGTTACGCCGGCCATGACCGCCGTGCTCCGGCCCGATGAACCGGAAATGCCAAGATCGGCCGCGGCCCTTGACGGCGGCGGCCGATCGCCGGCGTATGATGCCCGCGAAGGCTGCCCGCTTGCGGCCCGAATCCGCTAGTATAGAGCGAGTTCCTCCTCACCCGTTGCGAGCGCGGCCGAGCGTATGTCCGACAAGCCGAAATCCCTGCTAGGCGCCCTGACGGCGCGCGGGCCGAAATGGGCGATCGCCGGGCTGCTGCTACTTGGCATTGCCGGGCCGGCGTCGGCGCAGTTCTTCGGCTTCGGCGGGCCCTCGCAACCGCCGCCACGCCCGCCACGCGGCGTCGGAGGCTATAACAACGGCGGCGGAGGTGGCTTCTTCGGCAGCGACGTGTTCGCGCCGTTTCAGCATCAGGCGCCGCCGCGCCGCGCTCCGGCCCGCGAGGACTATTCGCGCGCGCCCTCCCCGGAGAAGCGCGAGACGCAGGCCGAGCGCAATGTCGTGGTGCTCGGCGATGCGATGGCCGACTGGCTCGCTTACGGCCTGGAGCAGGCTTACACCGAGCAGCCCGAGATGGGTGTGATCCGCAAGCACAAGACCGTCTCCGGTCTGCTGCGCTACCAGCCCAAGGGCGAGCCATCCGACTGGATCGGCGCCGCCAAGGAGATCCTGGCCGGCGAGAACCCCGACGCCATCGTGGTGATGCTCGGCCTCAACGACCGCGCGCCGATCACCGAGCCGGTCGCCGACAAGGACAAGAAGAAGGACGCCGACGCCAAGCCCGACGCGGCAAAGCCCGACGCCGCCAAGCCCGACGATAAGCCCGCCGAAAATGCGGCGGCCGATGACGACGACGAGGACGACGGCGCGCCCCAGATCATGGCGCCGGAGAAATCCAAGCGCGGCAGCGGCGTCGCGCAGTTTCGCGACACGCGCTGGGCCGAGCTCTACAGCAAGAAGCTCGACGAGATGATCGCGGTGCTGAAGGCCAAGGGCGTGCCGGTGCTGTGGGTCGGCCTGCCCGCGGTGCGCGGCACCAAATCGACCTCGGACGCGCAGTTCCTCAACGCGCTGTATCGCGACGCCGCCGCCAAGGCGGGAATTACCTACGTCGATGTCTGGGACGGCTTCGTCGACGAAGGTGGCCGCTACATGCTGCAGGGCCCGGACTTCGAAGGCCAGACCCGCCGGCTGCGCTCCTATGACGGCGTGTATTTCACCAAGGCCGGCGCCCGCAAGCTGGCCCACTACGTCGAGCGCGAGATCGCGCGCCTGCTCGCGGCGCGCTCCGGCCCGATCGCGCTGCCGACCGAGCCGGCGACGCCGGACACGACGCCGGCCAAGCCGGAAGGCCCGCCGCCGCGGCCGATCGCCGGCCCGATTGTGCCGCTGGTCGCCTCCGCGGTGTCGACCGACAAGCTGCTCGGCGGCCCGGGCGCGTCGACCGTTCCGGTTGATGCGTTGGTCACCCGTACACTGGTGAAGGGCGAACCACTCGCCGCGCCGGCGGGCCGCGCCGACGATTACGCGTGGCCGCGTCGCGAGATCGTGGTCGAAAAGGCGCAGGAGCCGCCGCCGCCCAAGGAGCCGCCAAAGAGCGCGGTGCCGATGGCGAGCAACACGCCGGGCAGCGCGACGGCATCGCGCGAGGGTGGTCCGCAGCAACAGCAGACGCAGCAACGCCGCGTCGTCCGAGCTGCGCCGCCACCGCCGCCGCCCGCCGCATCCGGCTTCTTCGGCTTCGCCCCGGCCCAGCAACAACCCCAAGTCCGCCGCGCTCCGCCGCCGACCGCATCGGGCTTCTTCTCGATCTTCCGGTGAGCGCGATGCCCTCGGCCGAACGCGCGCACTGTTAGTCCGCATCAGCCGCGATCCATGACGCTCGGCCCTCATGGTGAGGAGCCCGGCGAAGCCGGGCGTCTCGAACCATGAGGCGGCATGGCTTGCGACTCGCGGCGCATCCTTCGAGACGCCTGGCTGCGCTCTGCGAGCTTCGCCAGGCTCCTCAGGATGAGGTCGCGATGCGTTGAAGCGTTGCGCTGCTACAAAATCAGCCCGCCGTCCACCGCCAGCGTTTGCCCGAGCACGTAGCTCGACAGCGGCGAGGCGAGGAACAACGCGACGCCGGCCATGTCTTCGGGCGTGCCGAGGCGCTTCATCGGGATGCCTTCGATGGCGCCGGCGAGACGCCTGGGATTGTCGGTGGTGACCTTTGTCATCTTGGTATCGACCAAGCCCGGCGCGATGCCGTTGACGCGGATGCCGTCTTCGGCCCAGGCCTGCGCCAGCGTGCGGGTCAGGCCATAGGCGCCGGTCTTCGAGGCGTTGTAGGCGGGGTTGCCCTTGGTGGCGTGGAACGCCGCGGTCGACGACACGATGATCAGCTTGCCCGACGACGCCTTCAGCATCGGGTGGAATTTCGTCGCGCAGGCCATCAGGCTCATCAGGTTGACTTCCATCACGTGGCGGAAGCCGTCCATCTCGAATTCGCCGCGGCGATAGATCACCGCGCCCTGCGCCAGGATCAGCACGTCGAGCCGGTCGATCGGCGGCGCGAACGCCTCGACGGCCTGCGGCTTGCCGACGTCGAGCTGGACGTAGGTCAGCCCGTCGAAGTGACTGCCGTCCGCCGCCGTGTAGTCCGTCTGCGATGCGCGCGTCCCTGTGACGCATACCTTGGCGCCGTGCGCGCGAAACGCCTGGGCGATGCCGTTGCCGATGCCGCTCGAGCCACCGACGATCAGAACCTGCTTGCCGCCAAAATCGAGTTCGTTCACCGCGAACCTCCCTTGTTGTCGTTGCCGCGGCTCTTGCGATGGCCGCGTTTGACCTGTGTGTCGATCGATGCCAGCCTTGTCAATCGGAGGCCGGCCGCGTCGCGCGCCCGCGTATTCCGCAACAAGAAACAACCGGAGGAAACCGATGTCCTACAAACCCCTCAGCCGCTCCGTCAAAGGCCTGCGCGTGCTCGTCACCGGCGCCGCAAGCGGCATGGGCCGCGCCACCGCGCATGTGTTCGCCGACGAAGGCGCGCGCGTCGCCGTCACCGACGTGACGCTCGCCGGCGCACAGCCGGTCGCCGACGCCATCAAGGCGCGCGGTGGCGATGCGACCGCGTTCGCACTCGACGTCGGCAATGCACAGGCGATCAAGAGCGGCGTCGAGCAGATCGCGCAGACGCTCGGAGGGCTCGACATCGTCATCAACAATGCCGGCATCTCGGCGGCGCTGCCGATCGACGACGCCAATTACGACGCGGTGTGGGACCGCGCGCTGAACATCCTGCTCACCGCGCATCCGCGCGTGATCCGCGCCGCGCTGCCGTATTTGCGCAAATCGCAGAGCCCGCGCATCGTCAACATCGCCTCGACCGAAGCGCTCGGCGCCACCGCAACCCACAGCCCGTATTCGGCGGCGAAAGCCGGCGTCACCGGCCTGACCCGTTCGCTCGCGGTCGAACTCGGCCGCGAAGGCATCACCGTCAACTGCATCTGCCCCGGCCCGATCACCACCGGCATGACCGACCGCATCAGCGACGAGCACAAACAGAAATACGCCCGCCGCCGCACCGCGCTGAATCGCTACGGCGACCCGGAAGAAGTCGCCCACATGACCCTGAGCCTGTGCCTTCCCGCGGCATCGTTCATCACCGGCGCAGTGATCCCGGTGGATGGCGGCTTGATGGCAAGGAATGCGTGAGGATCCCGCACTGACCTCTCGCCTCGTCATTCCGGGGCGCGCGAAGCGCGAGCACGGAATCCATACGCCGCAGCATGAGCGGTGCGGCAAAGACGTCGTCACATGCGCCTCGACGTAACCGCGAGCACAGGGGTTATGGATTCCGGGCTCACGCGCTTCGCGCGTGCCCCGGAAAGACTCGCGGAGAGTTCGTGCCTTCTCGCGTCGCCGCACACCCAGCCGTCATCCCCGCGCATGCGGGGATCGAGTATCCCAGAGCGCCGACGTTGAGCACACACAGCAGCGACGCTTTGGGATACTGATCGCCCGATCAAGTCGGTCAATGACGGAGGAGCGCGGTGCGCGCGCAACGCCTCACCGCGCGCCCACCGCGGCGATCTTTGCGGCGAAGGAGCGTGCTTTCGGGACACAGCGGGCTCGCGGGCCTTCCTCGGCCTCTACTGGTCCCGTCCAGCCTCTGAAGCAGCGGCCGCTCGTAGTAGCGGCGGACGGTGACCCTCGGCCTCCCGGCCACGTGGCTGCGACCCACGCCACGCAGGATGCCGCCCCCCGCCTCAAGGCGCCTCCGGAGGCGCCCCTCGATGGGGGAGGGTGGCAAGGCCTATAGTCCTAGCAACACCCATGTCAAGCGCTTCTCCGACTTCGAGTTAGAAGCTGCAAGGTGTAAGAGACAAAGCGGCATTCTGATTCTTAAGCAACTATATTTGGAGGCAATATGGCCCGTCGCGTGAACCTTGATGCAATGATCCCTCGCGAGGACTTCGCGATAAAGGAAGAGGAAACGGCAATCGATCTGTTCAAAGACTTTCCAATCACTCATCTCTCGCCGGATTCTCCGTATCTTAAATTATTGAGAAAGCCAGACTTCCAACGCGAGACTAACCACTGGAGTCCCGAACAGGTCGCAACTTTTATCGCAAGCTTTCTTGATAACGAAGTCATTCCTTCACTGATACTTTGGAAGTCACCCGGGTTCATATTCGTTCTTGATGGGGGTCATCGGCTGAGCGCACTGCGTGCGTGGGTTGAGGATGACTACGGAGATCGCAGCATTTCTCTGAACTTCTACGGCAACGAAATTCCGAAAGATCAAAAGAAAATTGCCGCTCGAACTCGAAAGCTGATCGAGGAAAGGGTCGGAAGATACACAACGCTCAAGGGAATAGTCGGAAGCAAAGTAGCGAATCTCGACACAAAGAGAGCAAACACGCTATTCACAAGATCTCTGACGCTCCAATGGGTTCAAGGCAGTGCAGACGTCGCCGAAACCTCGTTTTTCAAAATCAATTCCCAAGGCACGCCTCTTGACGACGTCGAGACGATGCTCATCAGAAATCGACGAAAGCCAATAGCAATTAGCGCGCGAGCTATTCTTAGGGCCGGAACTGGAAATGCTTACTGGTCCTCCTTTGAAGAATCCCGAAAGGTCATCGTCGAAGAACTCTCAAAGCAGCTCTATGCGAGCTTCTTTGAACCAGAAGTCGACATTCCTCTTAAAACTCTTGACGTCCCACTTGGCGGATCTGTTTCGCCGGTTGACGCGCTGAGCTTACTCATCGAATATCTGACGATTGCTGGCACAACGCAGTCACAAGGAACTAGATCGATCGAGCGATATAGCGATGACGCCTCCGGCGAAGAGACTATTGAGGTACTCAAAGCTGCGCTTCGCATAGTTCAGCGCATGACAGGAAATTCAGAAAGCAGCTTAGGACTTCATCCAGCAGTTTACTTCTACAACGAACGGGGAAAATACAGCAGATTCTTATTTTTGGGGATGGCCGCGCTGCTATCGGAAAGACTACGCAACAACGACAATCATTTCTTCAAAAAATTCACGTCGGCTAGGGAGAATATGGAAAAATTTCTGATGGAGAATAAATCGCTTATAGGAATTCTCCTTCAGAATATGGGCAAAGGCAACCGCGTAGCGAAGATGCGGGACCTCTTTGCATTTCTCGTTGCCGAGTCGGTGAATCGCCTAGTCTTGCCGGAAGAAGCAATCTCTCAATTAGGCTTGAGAGGGCGAATAATCGACGTCAACACTACGCAAACAGGGCCAACCAAGTTCTCCGACGATGACAAGTCTCAGATCTTCATAAAGAAGGCACTAGCAAACGCCCTTACCTGTACAGTGTGCGGCGGGAAGCTCGACCCAAATAAATCGGTCTCGTACGATCACCTCACGCGAGTGAGGGACGGCGGGATAGGTCATCCGTCGAATGGTGACCTTGTTCACCCCTATTGCAACACTGGCGTCAAGAATTGATATTTCAGCAAGATGGTTTGGCAACGCCGACATCCTGACGCGGCGAATAGGTAGCGCAGCTACGCGGACCCGGAACCTCGAAGCGTTGTGCCGGGTATCAGATTCCGGGTTCACGCAGCTTCGCTGCGTGCCCCGGAATGACTCGCGGAGAGTTTGTAGTTCGTAGGATGGGTTGAGCAACGCGAAACCCATCGCTGCGCGGCGGGGCTTTGATGGGTTTCGCTGCGCTCAACCCATCCTACGACGCTGCTATGTGCGGCCTACCTCGGCAGCGTCGTGCTTCCCATCAGGAACCGGTCGATCGCCTGCGCGGCGAGCCGCCCTTCCCTGATCGCCCAGACCACCAGCGACTGGCCGCGGCGCATGTCGCCGGCGGCGAAGACTTTGTCGATCGAGGTGGTGAAGCGGTCGAGGTCGGCTTTGACGTTGCCGCGTTGGTCGAGGGTGACGCCGAGCTGGGTCAGGAGGCCGTCCTTGACCGGGGAGACGAAGCCCATCGCCAGCAGCACGAGGTCGGCTTCAATGACGAATTCGGTGCCGGGGATCGGTTGGAATTTGCCGTCGACGCGGACGCAGTTGAGCTTCTTGACCTGCCCGCCCTCGCCTTCGAACGACACCGTATTGACGGCGAAGTCGCGGGCCGCGCCTTCGGCCTGGCTCGACGAGGTGCGCATCTTCATCGGCCAGTTCGGCCAGGTCAGGCCCTTGTCTTCCTTCTCGGGCGGCGCCGGCATGATCTCGATCTGGGTGACGCTGGCGGCGCCCTGACGGATCGAGGTGCCGATGCAGTCCGAGCCGGTGTCGCCGCCGCCGATCACGACGACGCGCTTGCCGGTGGCGAGGATCTCGGGCTTGTCGCCGAGCGGCTCGCCGGAGACGCGGCGGTTCTGCTGCGTCAGGAAATCCATTGCGAAGTGCACGCCGGAAAGCTCGCGGCCGGGGATCGCCAGATCGCGCGGATACTCGGCGCCGCCGGTCAGCGCGACGGCGTCGTATTGCTTGAGCAGCTCGGCCGGATCGACCGCACCCGGGGCGTTGCCGCCGACCGGGGTGTTGTAATGGAAGGTGACGCCTTCGCCCTCCATCTGGGCGACGCGGCGGTCGATCAGATGCTTTTCCATCTTGAAGTCGGGGATGCCGTAGCGCAGCAGGCCGCCGGCCTTGGCGAGCTTCTCATAGACGTGGACGTCGTGGCCGGCGCGCGCGAGCTGCTGCGCGGCCGCGAGGCCGGCCGGGCCGGCGCCGATGATGGCGACGCTCTGGCCGGTCTTGATCGACGCGATCTCCGGCTTGACCCAGCCGTTCTCGAAAGCGCGATCGACGATGGCACATTCGATGGTTTTGATCGTGACCGGGTTGTCGTCGATGTTCAGCGTGCAGGACGCTTCGCACGGCGCCGGGCAGATGCGGCCGGTGAATTCCGGGAAGTTATTCGTGGAGTGCAGGTTGCGCGCAGCTTCCTGCCAGTTGTCGTTGTAGACGAGGTCGTTCCAGTCCGGGATCTGGTTGTTGACCGGACAGCCGGGCGTGCCCGGATGCGCCGAGCCAGTGCCGTGGCAATACGGAATGCCGCAATTCATGCAGCGCGCGGCCTGGTCGCGCAGGTCCTTGTCGCTGAGCGGGACGACGAACTCGTTGTAGTTCTTCACCCGCTCCGCCACCGGCGCATATGCGCGGTCGTGACGCTCGATTTCCAGAAATCCCGTGACCTTGCCCATCGAAACTAACGCCCCGAATCTTGTCTTTGACTTTGTGTCGTGTGCCGCATCCCGCCGTCATTGCGAGGAGCGAAGCGACGAAGCAATCCAGCCCGGTGTGCGGAGCCTCTGGATTGCTTCGCTTCGCTCGCAATGACGAGGAAGCGTTGGTGAACTACGCGCCGATGGCGATTTTCGGCTCCTCGGCGGCGCGGCTTTTCAGCTCGCGCAAGGCGCGGCGATACTCGACCGGCATCACCTTGCGGAACTTCGGCAGCCACTCTTTCCAGTTCGCCAGGATCTCGGCGGCGCGTTTGGAGCCGGAATATTTGGCGTGGCGCGAGATCAGCACGTGCAGCCGCTCGACGTCGCTGCCGAGCAGGTCGGCGAACACGTCGACCCGGCCGTGCGCCTCGAGATCGCCCGACTGGTGATAGGTGCCTTCGTTGATCATCTCTTCCGACAGCACCGGCTCGAGCTCGACCATCGCCATGTTGCACAGCTTGGCGAAGCTGCCGTCCTCGTCCAGCACATAGGCGACGCCGCCCGACATGCCGGCCGCGAAGTTGCGCCCGGTCTTGCCGAGCACCACGACGATGCCGCCGGTCATGTACTCGCAGCAGTGATCGCCCGCGCCTTCGACCACCGCGACGGCGCCGGAGTTACGCACCGCGAAGCGCTCGCCGGCGACGCCGCGGAAGTAGCACTCGCCTTCGATCGCGCCGTACATCACAGTGTTGCCGACGATGATCGACTGCTCCGGCACGATGCCGGAGATCGCCGGCGGCCGGACGATGATCTTGCCGCCCGACAGGCCCTTGCCGACATAGTCGTTGCCTTCGCCTTCGAGATCGAAGGTGATGCCGCGCGCCAGCCAGGCGCCGAACGCCTGACCCGCGGTGCCTTTGAGGTGCACCTGGATGGTGTCGTGCGGCAGGCCGTTGTGGCCGTAATGCTTGGCCACCACGCCGGACAGCATCGCGCCGGCGGAGCGGTTGGTGTTGTTGATCTCGGCCTCGAACTTCACCGGCGCGCCGCGGTCGATCGCCGGCTGCGCCTTGGCGATCAGTTCGCGGTCCAGCACCTTCTCGAGGTGATGGTCCTGCGTCTCCGAGTGATAGATCGTCTGACCCTTCTCGGCCTTCTGCTTGTAGAACAGCTTGGAGAAGTCGAGACCCTTGGCCTTCCAGTGCGCCACCAGCGCCTGCTGGTCGAGCATCTGCGACTGACCGACCATCTCGTTGAAGCTTCGATAGCCGAGCGCCGCCATCAGCTCGCGCACTTCTTCGGCGACGAAGAAGAAGTAGTTGATGACGTGCTCGGGCTGGCCGGTGAAGCGCTTGCGCAGCACCGGGTCCTGCGTCGCGACGCCGACCGGGCAGGTGTTGAGATGGCACTTGCGCATCATGATGCAGCCGGCCGCGATCAGCGGCGCGGTGGCGAAGCCGAACTCGTCGGCGCCGAGCAGGGCGCCGATGACGACGTCGCGGCCGGTGCGGAAGCCGCCGTCGACCTGGACGACGATGCGCGAGCGCAGCCGCTCCCGCACAAGCGTCTGATGCGTCTCGGCGAGGCCGATTTCCCACGGCGAGCCCGCGTGCTTGATCGAGGTCAGCGGCGAAGCGCCGGTGCCGCCCTCGAAGCCCGCGATGGTGACGTGGTCGGCGCGCGCCTTGGCGACGCCGGCCGCGACCGTGCCGACGCCGATTTCCGACACCAGCTTGACCGAGACCGCGCTGGTCGGATTGACGTTCTTCAGATCGTAGATCAGCTGCGCCAGATCCTCGATCGAATAGATGTCGTGATGCGGCGGCGGCGAGATCAGGCCGACGCCGGGTGTGGAGTGGCGGACCGCCGCGATGGTCGCGTCGACCTTGTGGCCGGGCAGCTGGCCGCCTTCGCCGGGCTTGGCACCCTGCGCCATCTTGATCTGCATCATGTCGGAGTTGGCGAGATACTCCGTGGTGACGCCGAACCGGCCCGAGGCGACCTGCTTGATGGCGGAGCGCATCGAGTCGCCATTGGCCATCGGCTTGAAGCGGTCGGCTTCCTCGCCGCCCTCGCCGGTGTTCGACTTGCCGCCGATCCGGTTCATGGCGATCGCCAGCGTGGTGTGCGCCTCGCGCGAGATCGAGCCGAAGCTCATCGCGCCGGTCGAGAACCGCTTGACGATCTCGGCCGCCGACTCGACTTCCTCGAGCGGCACCGGCCTGCGGCCTTCGGCCTCCGCGCCCTTGATCTTGAACAGGCCGCGCAGCGTCAGCAGACGCTCCTGCTGCTCGTTGAGGATGCGGGCGAACGCGCGGTAGCGCTCCTGCGAATTGCCGCGCACGGCGTGCTGCAGCGTCGCCACCGACTCGGCGGTCCAGGCATGGTCTTCGCCGCGCGACCGGAAGGCGTATTCGCCGCCGACGTCGAGCGCGCTCTTGTAGACCAGCGCGTCACCGAACGCGTCGTGATGACGGCGCACGGTCTCCTCGGCGATCTGCGCGAGGCCGACGCCTTCGATCTGCGAATGCGTGCCGGCGAAGTACTTGGCGATGAAGTCGTTGCGCAGGCCGACGGCGTCGAAGATCTGCGCGCCGCAATACGACTGGTAGGTCGAGATGCCCATCTTGGACATCACCTTGAGCAGGCCCTTGCCGATCGACTTGATGTAACGCTTGACGATCTCGTAGTCGTCGAGCTTGGCCGGCAGCTTGTCCTTGAGCGAGATGATGGTCTCGAACGCCAGATACGGGTTGATGGCTTCGGCGCCGTAACCCGCGAGGCAGGCGAAGTGATGCACTTCGCGCGGCTCGCCCGACTCGACGACGAGGCCGACCGAGGTCCGCAGTCCGACGCGGATGAGATGATGATGCACCGACGCGCAAGCGAGCAGCGAGGGGATCGGAATCCGGTCGCTGCCGGTGGCCCGGTCGCTCAGAATGATGATGTTGACGCCGTCACGCACCGCGGCTTCGGCGCGGGCGTTGAGCTCGTCCAGCACCTGCTCCATGCCGGCGGCGCCGAGCCCGGCGTGGAAGGTAGTGTCGAGCGTGCGTGACTTGAAGTGCGAGTCGCCGATCTCGGAGATCGAGCGGATCTTTTCCAGGTCACCGTCGGTGAGGATCGGCTGACGCACTTCGAGGCGCTTGGTGCCGGCGAGCCCCTCGGTATCGAACAGGTTCGGCCGCGGGCCGATGATCGACACCAGGCTCATCACCAGCTCCTCGCGGATCGGATCGATCGGCGGATTGGTGACCTGGGCGAAGTTCTGCTTGAAGTAGGTGAACAGCGGCTTCGGCTTGTCCGACAGCGCCGACAGCGGGGTGTCGTTGCCCATCGAACCCGAGGCTTCCTCGCCGGTCGACGCCATCGGCGTCAGCAGGATCGAGATGTCTTCCTGGGTGTAGCCGAACGCCTGCTGCCGATCGAGCAGCGGCAGGTTCGAGCGCTGGCCCTTGACCGGCGCGTCCGGCAGTTCTTCGAGCACGATCTGGGTGCGATGCAGCCAGTCCGCGTAAGGCTGGCTGGCGGCGAGCTGCGCCTTGATCTCGTCGTCCGGAATGAGGCGACCTTGTTCGAGATCGACCAGCAGCATCTTGCCCGGCTGCAGCCGCCACTTGGTGACGATTTGATCCTCCGGGATCTTCAGCACGCCCATTTCGGACGCCATCACGATGCGGTCGTCCTTGGTGACGAGATAGCGCGCCGGGCGCAGGCCGTTGCGGTCCAGCGTCGCGCCGATCTGGCGGCCGTCGGTGAAAGCCAGCGCGGCGGGGCCGTCCCACGGCTCCATCAGCGCGGCGTGATATTCGTAGAAGGCACGGCGCTGCTCATCCATCAGCGGGTTGCCGGCCCACGCCTCCGGAATCATCATCATCACCGCGTGCGGCAGCGAGTAGCCGCCGCGCACCAGGAATTCGAGCGCGTTGTCGAAGCAGGCGGTGTCCGACTGGCCCTCGTAGGAGATCGGCCACAGCCGGCTGATGTCCTTGCCGTACAGCTTGGAGTGCACCGAGGCCTGGCGCGCCGCCATCCAGTTGACGTTGCCGCGCAGCGTGTTGATCTCGCCGTTGTGCGCCACCATGCGGTACGGATGCGCCAGCGACCAGGTCGGGAAAGTGTTGGTCGAGAACCGCTGATGCACCAGCGCCAGCGCGGATTCGAAATCCGGCTCGCTGAGATCGGGATAGTACTTGCCGAGCTGATCGGCCAGGAACATGCCCTTGTAGATCACGGTGCGGCACGACAGCGACACCGGATAGTAGCCGGCGAGGCCGCGCTCGCGGCGCTGATAGATCGCGTTCGAGATCGACTTGCGCAGGATGTAGAGCTGGCGCTCGAATTCGTCCTCCGACTTGGTCAGCGGACCGCGGCCGATGAACACCTGCATGTTGGCGGGCTCGGTCGGCTTGACGGTCTCGCCCAGCGAGGAGTTGTCGGTCGGCACTTCGCGCCAGCCGAGCAGCGTCAGGCCCTCGGCCTTGATCTGGTCGGCGACGATGCTCTTGATCACCTTCCGCCACGACGAGTCGCGCGGCATGAACAGCGCGCCGACGGCGTATTCGCCCGGCGCCGGCAGCGAGAAGCCGAGTTCGGCCGCCTTGCGGCTGAAGAAGGCATGCGGGATCTGCACCAAGATCCCAGCACCGTCGCCGGCGCGCGGATCGGCGCCGACCGCGCCACGGTGCTCGAGGTTGCACAGGATCCGGATCGCATCCGACACGATCTGGTGCGACTTCACGCCCTTGATGTTGGCGATGAACCCAACGCCGCACGCGTCCTTTTCGCGCGACAGGTCGTACAGGCCCTCGGCTTCCGGACGCCAGGTATGCTCGCGCGCAGGCGTTTTCACGGCCGGGCCCGCCGTCAGCGCATTGGCAACCATGTTCTCGCGCTCAACCTCAGACCCGCTCATTTTGTCCTCATTCATCCTGGCAAGGATTCGTCCAGCAGCGGCACACTTCGGGCGTCCGCGGCACCCTCCGGGCCACCGCTCGCCGCCGCGAGCCACGATTTTTAGTATTCAGACCCCGGTGTCCATATCGCCCAATGGACAAGGCAGGAGTCTCGCGCGGCGTCAGACGCCGCTGTTTACGCTGCAAGGCCCGTGCTGGGCTACCACCGTAATTGAGACAGTGTTGCTGTCCTAGCAAGACCTTGTCAAATTTTTGTCTAGCACACAAGCGCGCGCGAGTCCTGCTTTGGAAGCGTTCGAACCTGATTTCGTGCCCCGGTTTTACGCTGAAAGCGCCCCGATCCGGCCCAAGCGAGGCCCAATTCCACCCTGAGGCTCCGTCGCGTCCGCAGAGGCCCGGACAACGGCGCCCACGGACCTTGCAGGGAGCAAAGACATGCATTTCATCGGGTGGACCATCTCGGGATGGACGATTGCGGTCGGCCTGACGGCGGCGACAACGGCCACGATGGCACAGCCTGTGCCGCGCGGGGCCGGGGCCCCGGCGGTGACACGGATCTCGGACATCGACGAGCCCTATGCGGCGCTGCCGCCGCCGCCGCGCTTCCGCCATGCCATCCCGGACGACGGTTATGTGCCCGACGTGCTGTCGCCGCGCGAGATCGCCGACATGGCGCGCGACGGCGGCTTCGAGCCGCTCGGCGTGCCGTTCCAGCGCGGGCTGGTCTATACGATGTCGGCGCTCAATCCCGATGGCGACGACGGCCGGCTGGTGGTCGACGCCCGCAGCGGCCGCATCCTGCGCTTCATGCCCGCCTGGCAGATGGGCGACGCCATGGAGACCGTGACGGTCGCGAGCTACGGCCGAATCCAGGGTCTGCCGCGCTTCATCGAACACAATCCGCCACGGCCGCCGCGCGCGGTCGGTCGCGTCGCCAGCCGCACCCCGACGACGCCGCTGCCGCGCCCCTCGCCGCAGCAATCGACCAAGGGCCCCTCGCCCGCCGCCGCCAGCACAGCCGCCACCGCGGTCACCCCGGCGAAGGATGTCTCGAAGCCTGCGACCGACTCGGCCAAGGTCACGCCGGGCAACACAGAGCCGGCCAAGATTGACGCCGCGCCGAAGCAGGAAGCCGCGGTCGCGCAGACCAAACCCTCCGCCGCTCCGTCCCCTGCCCCCCTCGAAGCCAAGCCCGCGCCCGCCGGCCCGGCTCCGACCATCCAGCCGACCGAAGCGATGCCGCCCGTGCAGGGGCTGGAGTAAAGCGTAGTCCGTCCTTTGGCGGGCGTTCGCGCGCTCCACACTCCCCCCGTCATTGCGAGGAGCGCAGCGACGAAGCAATCCAGCGCAGTGCATGGCGCTGGATTCCTCCGCTTCGCTCGCACTGACGGCGGGGAAATGCGGCTAGCAAGCATCGGCGCCGCCAACACATACGCACGCCCTAAAAAGCAAAACGCCCCGGTTTCCCGGGGCGTCGGCGTGTTGTTAGTTGAGAGAGGCTGCGCAGGTTACGCGGCGGCCTTCTCGCTGGCCTGATCGACCACTTGCGGCGCGGCCTGCGCCGAGGTGGCGATCGGAATGCTGCGGGGCTTCTTGGCCTCCGGAATCTCGCGGACGAGATCGACGTGCAGCAGTCCGTTTTCGAGGCTGGCGTTCTTCACCGTGACGTAGTCGGCGAGCTGGAAGGCTCGTTCGAAGGCGCGCGCGGCGATTCCGCGATACAGCACCTCGGATTTGCTGCCGTTCTCGTTCGCGGTCTTCTCGCCCTTGATGGTGAGCTGGTTCTCCTTGGTCACGATCGACAACTCGGCCGGGGAGAAACCGGATACGGCGACGGTGATACGATACGCGTTATCGCCGGTGCGCTCGATGTTGTAGGGCGGATAGCCCGGCGCCGCCGCATCGCCGGACGTCTGGTCCAGCAGATTGAACAGGCGGTCGAAGCCGATGGTGGAACGATAGAACGGGGTGAGATCGAACGTACGCATGGTCAAGTCCTCCTAGAAGCGACTATTTGAATACCCGCCCGCCATCGGGCCGGGCATCGTCTGTATGCAGCCGGGGCTGGGACTGAGTGCCAGTTCCTGCCCCTTGGTGTGGCCTGCATGAAAATGATATGGGAGGGACGTTTCGGGGTTCAAGAGGTCCCCCGCCATCTTCGCGCCCTCGATTCTTCTCGCTGTCTCCCAGCGCTTTAACCCCTCCGGATCCGGCTCATGACGCTCGTCTCGATTCCCGCCAATCCGGTCCCCGAAGGCGCGATCTCCGGCACCATCAAGACGCCCGACGGCACTGAGCTGCGGTTCGCCCGCTGGCCGGGCCCGGCCGGGCGCAAGGGTACGGTCTGCGTGTTCACCGGCCGCACCGAGCAGATCGAGAAGTACTTCGAGACGGTGCGCGACCTGCAGGACCGCGGCTTCGCGGTGGCGATGATCGACTGGCGCGGCCAGGGCCGTTCGGCGCGGCGGCTGCGCGATCCGCGCAAGGGTTATGTCCGCAACTTCGCCGACTACGAAGTCGACGTCGAAACCTTCGTCCGCGAGATCGTGCTGCCGGACTGTCCGCCGCCGCACTTCGCGCTGGCGCATTCGATGGGCGGCGCCGTGATGCTCCGCATCGCCTATTCGGGCAAGCGCTGGTTCGACCGCATGGTGCTGTCGGCGCCGATGATCGACCTGCCGGGGCGCGCCACGTCGCTGCCGGTGCGGCTGCTGGTGCGGGCGATGCGGCTCGCCGGTCAGGGCGGCCGCTACGTGCCTGGCGGCAACGACGTGCTCGCCAACACCGAGCCGTTCGTCGGCAACGCGTTGACGTCCGATCCGGTGCGCTACGCCCGCAACGCCGCGATCGTGGCCGAGGATCCTGCACTCGGCCTCGCCTCGCCGACCATCGCCTGGGCCGACACCGCGTTCCGGACCATGCACGGCTTTCGCGCCGCGGACTATCCGTCGAAGATCCGCCAACCGATCCTGATGATGGCGGCGAGTCACGATACGATCGTCTCGACCGCCGCGATCGAAGAGTTCGCCTATCATCTGCGCGCCGGCTCGCATCTGGTGATCGCCGGCGCCAAACACGAGATCCTGCAGGAGCAGGATCGCTACCGACAACAGTTCTGGGCGGCGTTCGACGCTTTCGTCCCGGGAACGCCGCTGTTCTGATTGACATTGTCGCGGCGACACGATTCGGTCGCCGGGTGGAACTTCGAAGGTCCGCCCGAGGTTGCTGCTGCAACCGTTGGTCGTTTTGTCCCGCGTTTCGAGAGTTTTCCCTCCATGAAAATCCGCAAAGCCGTCTTCCCCGTCGCCGGTCTCGGTACCCGCGTTCTCCCCGCCACCAAGGCGATGCCGAAGGAGATGCTGACCATCGTCGACAAGCCGCTGATCCAGTACGTCGTCGATGAGGCGCGCGAAGCCGGGATCGAGCACTTCGTGTTCGTCACCGGGCGCAACAAGGGCGTGATCGAAGATCATTTCGACCGCCAGTTCGAACTCGACGTGACGCTGGAGAAGCGCAACAAGACGAACGAGATGGCGATCCTGGCGCGCGACCAGCCCGAGGCGGGCGCGATGAGCTTCACCCGTCAGCAGGCGCCGCACGGCCTCGGCCACGCGGTGTGGTGCGCCCGCGACATCGTCGGCAACGAACCGTTCGCCGTGGTGCTGCCGGACGAGCTGGTGCTCAACACGCCCGGCTGCCTGAAGCAGATGATCCAGGCCGCCGAACAGCTCGGCGACAAGGCCAATGTCATCGCGGTCGAGGAAGTGCCGGAGGACAAGACGCATCAATACGGCATCTGCGGCGTCGGCAAGCGCGACGGGCGGATGTTCGAAATCGACGGCATGGTCGAGAAGCCGAAGCCCGGCACCGCGCCGTCCAACCTGTCGATCTCCGGCCGCTACATCCTGCAGCCCGAGATCTTCCAGATCCTCGCGACGCAAGAGCGCGGGGCCGGCGGCGAGATTCAGCTTACGGATGCGATGATCGGGCTGTCGAAGACGCAGAAGTTTTACGGCGTCGAGTTCGAGGGCGAGCGCCACGATTGCGGTTCGAAATCGGGGTTTCTGCGCGCCAATATCGCGTTTGCGTTGCGGCGCCCCGACCTGCGCGACGGCCTGATCGCCGACATGAAACGCTACCTCGGGGACTGAGGCAAACTTCAGGCAACCAGATGCAGGTCGTTCCGACTGGCGGCGACCACGCAGCAATTGCGGCCGAGGTCCTTGGCCGCATAGAGCGCCTTGTCGGCGGCCTCGAACAGCATCGACCAATGCTGTCCGGCCGCCGGCGTCATGCTGGCGAGACCGATGCTGACGGTCACTCCCGCCTGACCTTCCGACCATACCTCCACCTTCTGGCGGATGGCCTCGGCGATGCCCTGCGCGTCCGCCGCGTGCAGTTCGGGTAGCAGCACCGCGAACTCCTCGCCGCCGAGCCGTGCGGCGCAGTCGCCGGCGCGGTTCGCCGAATCGGCGATGCACAGCGCGATCCCGACCAGCACCTGATCGCCGGCCGGGTGCCCGAAGCTGTCGTTGAACGACTTGAAGTGATCGGCATCGATGATCAGCAGCGCGATCGGCGTCCGGGCCCGCACCGCCCGGCGCCATTCGCGATCCATCACCAGATCGAACTTGCGGCGGTTGGTGAGCCCGGTCAGCGCATCGGTGGTGGCGAGTTCCTCGAGGCGGCGCTCGGCCGCCGCCCGGCGGTCGATCTCACGGATGAAGAACACCGTGAAGCCGGCGACGATGATGGCCAGCCCGAGCAGGATGGCGCCGATCCGGAGCGCTTCGTTACGCCACATCTGGAAGACGTCGCTCCATGACCGGCCGACCAGCGCGATCAGTGGGCGGCTGCTGTCGGCCCAGACATACATCCGCGAAATCTTGTCGACCTTGCCCTCGCCGCTGAACCAGCCGCGGCGCTGGCCCAGCATCCTGTCCATGCCGATCCGGGCCATCATGTTCTTGCCCAGCAGTTCGGGGGCGAACGGCGTCCGCATGATCAGGGTGCCGTCTCGGGCCAGCACGGCGATCACGTCGTGCGGCGCGAGCCGCAGCCGGCTGAACAGGTCCTGGAAATAGCTGAACCGGATCGATCCGGCGACGACGCCCGCGAAGCTGCCGTCCGGGGCGGTGATCCGCCGACTGAGCACCAGCGCATAGGCATCGCCGTGCTGCATCGGCCGGCTGATATACAGGCCGAAGTCGGGCTGCGCGACATGGATGCGGAAAAACGGCTCGTCGGCCCGATTGATGTGCGCGGGCGTCAGGGTTCCCGAATCCAGCCGCAGGTCGCCTTTGGCGTCGAACACCTGCAGCTGACCGAAATGCTGCGCCGTGGCGGCGTGGTCGAACAGGATCAGGTTGCGGATGGTCGGATCGACCTGCGAAAGCTGCGGCAGCGCCAGACTGCTGATCACCGAGCGCAGCGACAGGTCGTACAGCTCGATGTTGCGGTTGACGTCGGCGCTGATCGTGGAGGCGAGATTTTCCTGGGTCTGGCGCGACAGCTCCTGGGCGCTGCGCCGCATCTCCAGCATGATGCTGCCGCATACGCCGGAAAAGCCCAGCACGGTGACGACGGACGAGATGATCAGCAGGCGGGCCGACATCAGCCGGCCCTGCCTGAGTTGGTGTCTGATCCGCTCGAAAAGGCCGCCGCTGTCCATCGTCCGAGGCTAGCCATCCAAAGCTTGCGGAGCGCTTAAGTTGCGACCATGACAGGGCCGGCGGTTAACGGTCGATTTCACCGACAGCCGCCGTCATTGCACCCAAAGTGCCCGCGCGTGCCGCCCGCGCCGCGGCCGGCCTCGCTCGAACAAGGACCTGCAGACGTGAGCAAATTCGATCCGCTCCGCGATCACCTCAAGCGGCAGACGGCACCCGAACTGGTGCTGAGCATCGACGAGATCGAGGAGATGCTCGGCTTCGCGCTGCCCCGTGCCGCGCAGCGCGCGTCGTGGTGGGATTCGACCCGCGCGCCGGAAGAGAAGATGCCGCAACGCGAAGCCTGCCTCGACGCCGGCTACATCGCCACGCGCCTGCCGGACGGCACCGGCGTCCGGTTCCGCAGGATCAAGGCGCAGCGACGGCCTTATTGACAGCAACAGGCTGGCCTTTCTCGCCATTTGCCCGGCCCCGCGCCCCGCACAAACCGCATTGACAGAATGCCGCACCCGGTCCCTGATGCGGCCCGCTGCCGCGCCTGCAGGACGAGCCGAAGGCTCCCCGGCCCGGCCTCTCGCTCCGGGGAAACGCTGATGCGCAGACTGCTTGCCGCGATTTTTGTTGCCGTCCTGTCCGTGCTGCCCGCGGCCGCGCAGACGCCGCTGAAGATCATGGTCGGCGGCATCGACAAGCAGATCTATCTGCCGGCCAAGCTCGCGGCGCAGCTCGGCTTCTTCAAGGAGGAAGGGCTCGACGTCGAGCTGTTCAACTCGACCTCGGGCTCGCAGGCCGCGACCGCGCTGCTGGCGCGCGAGGTGCAGGGCGTGGTCGGGTTCTACGACCACACCATCGATCTGCAGTCGAAGGGCAAGCTCATCACCGACGTGGTGCAGTTCGCCGTCGCGCCGGGCGAAGTCGTGCTGGTGAAGGCCGCCGAGGCCGACAAGCTCAAGGACCCGGCGAACTGGAAGGGCCAGGCGCTCGGTGTCACCGGGCTCGGCTCGGCGACCGATTTTCTGACGCGTGCGCTCGCCGCCAAGGCCGGGCTGAAAAATCAGGACTACACGCTGGTGCCGGTCGGCGCCGGAGACACGTTCCTGGCCGCGATGCAGCAGGGCAAGATCGCCTCCGGCATGACCACCGAGCCGACCGTGCAGCGCGCGCTGAAATCCGGCAGCGCCAAGGTGGCGATCGACCTGCGTTCGCCGGAAGAAACCCGCAAGGCGCTCGGCGGCGACTACCCGGCCGCCTGCCTGTACATGGAGCGCGGCTGGATGGAGGCCAACAAGCCGACCGTGCAGAAGCTCGTCAACGCCATGGTCAAGACGCTGAAATGGATGGCGGCGCACTCCGCCGACGAGATCGCTGACAAGATGCCGAAGGACTACTACGCCGGCGAGCGCGAGCTGTATGTGCAGGGCCTGAAGGACGGCAAGGTTCAGTACTCGGTCGACGGCCTGATGCCGGCGGGCGGCCCCGAGTCGGTCAACAAGATCCTGGCGAGCTTCTCGCCGAATCTGCAGGGCAAGACCATCGACCTGTCGAAGACCTACACCACGGAGTTCGTGGTGAAGGCGAATGCGGGGCAGTGAGGACTTGCTGAGTCAGCACCCGCGTCGCCCTCACCCCAGCCCTCTCCCGCACGCGGGAGAGGGAGCGGGCCGTGCCCTGCTCCCCTCCCCCTTGCGGGAAGGGGTCGGGGGTGGGGGTCCACACCGGGACGCCATCCTTGTGGCGCCCTCACCCCAACCCTCTCCCGCAAGCGGGAGAGGGCGCGCGCTGTGCAGCGGGGGAGACTCTGCGTCCCACCCCTGATCGCCTCTCGCACGCGCGCACCCCGGAATGACGAACGATAGGTCGGCGAACTCACGCGAGCTCCGTATCACTCATGACCCCTTCCGCACTCCCAACCGCCGCCCCTTCCGCCATCGAACTCCATCACGTTGCCCGGCGCTTCGTCACGCCGTCGGGCGATGTGTTGTCCGCGCTCGAGGACTTCGACCTCGCCGTCGCGCCGGGGGAGTTCTCCGCCATTGTCGGCCCAACCGGCTGCGGCAAGTCGACGACGCTCGGACTGATCGCCGGGCTGGCAAAGCCGCAGGCCGGGCGCGTCACGTTGTTCGATGCGCCGGTCGCCGGCGTCGATCGGCGGGTCGGCTTCGTGTTCCAGCAGGACGCGGTGTTTCCGTGGCGCGACGTGCTGCACAATGTGATGGCCGGGCCGCTGTTTCGCGGCGTCGGCAAGCAGCAGGCCGAGGCCGAGGCGCGCGACTGGATCGCGCGGGTCGGGCTGAAGGGCTTCGAGCATCACCATCCGCATCAGCTCTCCGGCGGCATGCGCAAGCGCGTGGCGCTGGCGCAGACCTTCATCAACAAGCCGCAGGTGCTGCTGATGGACGAGCCGTTCTCTGCGCTCGACGTCCAGACCCGCGAGCTGATGCAGGAGGAATTGCTGCAGCTCTGGGCCGAGGCGAAGTCCGCGGTGCTGTTCGTCACCCACGATCTCGACGAGGCGATCCTGCTGGCCGACCGCGTCGCGGTGCTGACCACGCGGCCGGCGCGCGTGAAGTCGGTGCACAGCATCGACCTGCCGCGCCCGCGCGACGTCGCCACGCTGCGCTACGACGAACGCTTCATCGCCATCGCCCGCAACATCAACGACGACCTGCGCGAGGAAGTGCTGCGCGCGAGGGCGGGGCAATGAGGAGGATTGACTTCGCCCGGCATCGCCACACGTCGCAGCATCCTCATCCTGAGGAGCGGCGTCTTCGCCGCGTCTCGAAGGATGAGGGCCGCACGCGCTCATGGTTCGAGACGGCGCTGACGCGCCTCCTCACCATGAGGGCCTCGCATGGGGCCGGCGATGCGCGAGGAATGTGCTGATGGCTGATACGACAATCAGCAAGCCGGAGACGGACATCCCCGCCGAATCGCTCGCGGTGCGGATGCGGAGGCGGGCGCGGCTTGTCCTGGCGTTGCGGCTCGCTGTGCTGATCGTGCTGGTGGCGGGCTGGGAATTCGGCGTGCGGTTCAGCCTGATCGATCCGTTCTTCTTCGGCCAGCCGAGCGGCATCGTGCTGAAGCTGATCGACTGGACGCAGAACGGCACCTCGATCGGGCCGCTGTGGAAGCAGATCTGGGTGACGATCTACGAGGCCGGCGCCGGCTTCCTGATCGGCGCGGTGCTGGGCGTGCTGTGCGGCATCGCGCTCGGCCGCAATCACCTGCTGTCCGACGTGTTCTCGATCTACATCAAGGTCGCCAACTCGATCCCGCGCGTGGTGCTCGGCTCGATCTTTATCGTCGCGCTCGGCCTCGGCGCGGCGTCGAAGATCGCGCTCGCTGTGGTGATGGTGTTCTTCGTGGTGTTCGCCAATGCGTTTCAGGGCGTGCGCGAGGCCGACAAGAACCTGATCGCCAATGCGCGCATCCTCGGCGCCAGCCCGTGGCAGGTCACGACCTCGGTGGTGATCCCCTCGGCGCTGTCGTGGATTCTCGCCAGCCTGCATGTCAGCTTCGGTTTCGCGCTGGTCGGCGCCATCGTCGGCGAATTCCTCGGCGCGCGCGAAGGCATGGGCCTGCTGATTGCCACCGCGCAGGGCTCGTTCGACAGTAACGGCGTCTTCGCCGCGATGATCGTCATCGCCGTGGTGGCGCTGCTCGCCGAATGGCTACTGACCACGCTGGAGAACAGGCTGCTGACCTGGCGGCCGGAGACCAACGTCCACGATTAGTTGCGGGCAAGCGCAGTGCTCGCGTCGCCCTCTCCCCAACCCTCTCCCGCGCGCGGGAGAGGGCGCGCGCTGGGCTCTTCTCCCCTCCCCCTTGCGGGGAGGGGTCGGGGGTGGGGGTCCCCAGGCACGGTGCTCGCGTCGCCCTCACCCCGGCCCTCTCCCGCGAGCGGGAGAGGGAGCGCGCTGGGCGACGGGGGGATGTCGTGCATCAATAAAGAAGAACTCATCAGTTCTGCAAGCGCACCCCGAGCATCACCACCGTGGCATTGTAGCTGCCGCCGGTGACGTTGGAGTCGAGCTGGTCGCGGCGCAGCGTGCCCTTGACCCAGACCTGGCGGCTCATCTTGTAGATCAGATTGCCTTCCAGCGAATTGAAGCGGTCGCTGCGGCCGGAGCCCTGATAGTCGTAGGTCGCGTAGGTGAACTTGCCGACCGCGGTCAGCCAGCGGCGGAAGTCGTGGTCGACTTCGGCCGTGTAGGTGCGGGTCAGCACGCCGGAGACGCCGGCGAGCGGCGATTCGTCGATCGAGGTGTCGGCGTTGATCTTGAACTTGGTCAGCGGCGTGACGGTCCAGATCAGCGACGCGCTGGTGAGCAGGCCTTCGAGCTTCAGCAGCCGCGGATCGCTGTAGGTGCGCGCCGCCCAGCCGATCGAGGCCTCGCCGGTCAACAGCCGGGTCAGCTCGAAGCTGGTGCCGCCCTTGACGTAGCCGCCATTGCTGTCGCGCATGTAGCCGTAGCGGTCGACCGGGGTATCGTGCGTGCGCGTATCGGCCTGACCTTCGACGAACGGCTTCAGGCCCGGCAGGATCTCGTAGCTGACGCGGCCGGTGCCGGCATATTGGTTGAAGTTACGATCATTGTTGGGATCGGTGCTGCCGTCGGTGAACACCGACTGCTGATAGGTCCGGCGGTCGGCGCTGCCGATCGCCGTGACCTGCAGGCGGTTGAAGGTCTGGTCGATGCCGCCGGACACGCCGGTCTGGGTGTAGATCGGAAATTTCTGCAGGCCGAACAGGTTGTTCGGGCTGCCGGGATTGTCGGTGCCGACGATCAGACGGCCCTGGCCGAGCAGCCTCGTGTCGCGGGTGACGTCGATGCGGCCGTCGATATGGCCGTCGAAATCCGGCCGGTCGAGCACGCGCGG
Organism: Rhodopseudomonas telluris; assembly: GCF_042432815.1. Taxonomy (NCBI): domain Bacteria; kingdom Pseudomonadati; phylum Pseudomonadota; class Alphaproteobacteria; order Hyphomicrobiales; family Nitrobacteraceae; genus Rhodopseudomonas; species Rhodopseudomonas telluris. The sequence continues at coordinate 276,632 of NZ_JBHLWM010000004.1, read as the reverse complement.
CGCCGAGGTGACGCCGCTGGCCGGGGTGTTGAATTCGTGGCCGTAGCCGGTGAACGAGCCGCGCAGGTCGGCGACCAGCGCGTGGCGGTCCCAGTCCGACGTCACCATCAGTTCGGGCGAGACCTTATAGAAACCGGAGGCCTGCGGGGTGGCGATGCGGCCCGGATTGGTGTCGTAGCCGCCGTTGAGCTCGACCGCGCCCTTGATCAGGAAGCTGCCCGCATAGTCGCCGACCGGACCGAACGGATCGTCGTCGGCCTTGAGTCGGCGGCGCAGCGGCTGGCCGGGCAGCGTGCCGTTGAAGGCGGCCGCGACCGGCGGCTTGGCGGCGGCCTGCGACGGCGGCAGCGGGCGGGCCGGCGGCGGCGCCGGCGTCACCACCGGCGAGCCGGGGCCGATCGATTTGGGGCGGGGGGCGCCGGGGCGCAATTTGGGCTGCTGCCGCTTGCGGCCGAGCGCGTCATAGCCGGTGCCGGACGGGCCGAGGCTGGGCCGCTGCAGGCCGAATTCCGGCGTCGCGCCGAGCCGCGCGTTGCGGCTGCCGCGCATGTCATCGGTGTCGTAGGGATCGGCCCGGCCGGGGGGAACCGGCGCCGGCGTGTTTGCGGTCGCGGCCGTCGGCTGCAGCGGCAGGTTCTGTGGCGAGACGAAGCCGCCGCGCTCCGGCCTGAACAGGTCGCGGGTCAGGCTCTGCGCATGTGCATGACCGGCGGTGCCGGCCAGCAGGCACGTCGCCGCCGCCCGCAGCCAGGCCGCGCGGCGGAAGGGGCCTGTTGCTGACGACGCCGTCACGATCACAAAACCTCAGGAAAACAATTGCTTACGACGATCGACCGGCATCCTCGGCAAAGCCTGGGGACCGATCATCGTTAATGGAGTAAAAACGTTTATGGTTAAGGAGGGGTTGAGAAACGCCCCCAACGATCGGTTGAGAACCTTTCCGGACGGTATCTGGGCGCGTCGCTTCCCGTACCGTGGCATGCTAGGAAAGCGCCGGTCGCTTAATGGCTGAGGATTCGGGACCCCGATGGCTCTTTCCAAACCCCGCACCACGAAAACCGCGATGACCGAGTCCGCCGCTGCCGCCATTCCCTCGGCCCTGCGCACGCTGGAGTCCGAAGCCGAGGGCGTCACCGCGCTCGCCGCGGCGCTGCGCGGCGATCTCGGCAGCGCCTTCGTGGCCGCCGTCGAGATGATCCAGACCGGCAAGGGCCGCCTGATCATCACCGGCCTCGGCAAGTCCGGCCATATCGGCCGCAAGATCGCCGCGACCTTCGCGTCGACCGGCACGCCGGCGTTCTTCGTTCACGCCTCCGAAGCCAGCCACGGCGACCTCGGCATGATCACCGCCGACGACGTCATCCTGGCGATGTCGTGGTCGGGCGAGCAGCCGGAAATGAAGAATCTGATCAGCTACGCCAAGCGCTTCAAGATCGCGCTGATCGCCATGACGTCGGACTCCGGCTCGACGCTGGCGCAGGCGGCGGAGATCGCGCTGACGCTGCCGAAGGCGCGCGAGGCCTGCCCGCACAATCTGGCGCCGACCACCTCGTCGCTGATGATGCTGGCGCTTGGCGACGCGATCGCGATCGCGCTGCTGGAAAGCCGCGGCTTCACCTCGACCGATTTCAGCGTACTGCATCCCGGCGGCAAGCTCGGCGCGATGCTGAAATACGCCCGCGACCTGATGCACACCGGCGACGCCATCCCGCTGAAGCCGCTCGGCACCAAGATGTCGGACGCGCTGGTCGAGATGTCCGCCAAGGGGTTCGGCTGCGTCGGCATCGTCGATGCCAATGGTGCGATCGCCGGAATCGTGACCGACGGCGACCTCCGCCGCCACATGCGCCCGGACCTGATGACCGCCACGGTCGACGAGGTGATGACCAAGCGCCCGAAGACGATCAGCCCGAACCTGCTGGCCGGCGAGACGCTCGAACTGCTGAACTCCTCGAAGATCACCGCCCTGCTGGTCACCGAAGGCAAGAAGCCGGTCGGCATCGTGCACCTGCACGATCTGCTGCGCGCCGGGGTGGCTTAAGGGCGAGTCGGAAGTCTTCCGGTCCCTCGCCGCATTCTGCGCCGTCATCCTGAGGCGCCCGCCCGCAGGGCGGGCCTCGAAGGATGCGGATACGCGGGCGACGTCTTTCCCTTGGCCCATCCTTCGAGGCCGCCGCTGCGCGGCGGCGCCTCAGGATGACGCTGAGTGTTTGGCGAAGACCAAAGGCCGCTACACCGCCGCCACGATCAGGTTCACGCCGTCCGCCTGCACGATCTTGACCCGGCTGCCGGCCGGGGCATCCGGCCCGGTGACGCGCCAGAAGGTGTCGTCGATCCGCACCGTGCCGACGCCGCCGACGATCGGCTTTTCCAGCGTGAACTCGCGGCCGACCAGCGCGTCGGTGCGGCGGTTGAGGAACGGGTTGGTGGCGTTGGATTCGGCCTCGCCGCCGCGCGCCATCCGCCGCCACAGCGGCACGGCGGCGACCGCCAGCACCGCGAACAGCAGCGCCTGCGCCTGCCAGGACAGCGCCAACACGGCCCCGAACGTGAAGGTCGCGATCCCGGTCAGCAGCGCCGCGAGGCCGAGCCAGAACAGGAACACGCCCGGCGCCAGCAACTCAAGCGCCATCAGGATGAAGCCGGCGATCAACCAGTTCCAGGGGCCGAGCGAGATGAAGAGGTCGGTCATGGTCGCACCTTGCAGAGGCGCTCAGTGTAGACCGTCATTGCGCGCGAAGCGAAGCAATCCGGAGCCGTGCACGGGGCTGGATTGCTTCGTCGCTGCGCTCCTCGCAATGACGGGGAGAGGTGGTCGGCCCTGCTCGGACACTGCTTATTTCGCCTGCCTAACCCCGTCATGGCCGGGCTTGTCCCGGCCATCCACGCCTTTGTCGCAACTGAGGCAGCAAGGCGTGGATGCCCGGGACGAGCCCGGGCATGACGGTGGAGAGGGCTGCTTCACATCGAAAGGCGTCGCCTTTTGCGGGCGTCACGATGTCTTGGTCGTCGGCGGCACCGAGCCGCCGCGGCGGGCGGCGGCTTGGGCGGAGGCGGCGCTCTCGCCGAAGGTGGCCTTGGCGATTTCGCCGATGCCGGCGAGCGAGCCGAGCATGCTCATCGCCTCGACCGGCAGCATGATCACCTTCTGGTTCGGCGACTCGGCGAGCTGGCCGAACGCCTTGATGTATTTGTCGGCGATGAAGTAGTTCAGCGCCGCGACGTCGCCTTTCGAGATGGCCTCGCTGACCATCTGGGTGGCGCGCGCCTCGGCTTCGGCGCTTCGCTCGCGCGCCTCGGCGTCGCGGAACGCGGCTTCGCGGCGGCCTTCGGCCTGCAGGATCTGACCCTGCTTGGCGCCTTCGGCTCGCAGGATCTCCGACTGCCGCGCGCCTTCGGCCTGCAGAATGTCGGCGCGCTTGACGCGCTCGGCCTTCATCTGCCGGCCCATCGCCTCGACCAGATCGGCCGGCGGCACGATGTCCTTGATCTCGATGCGGTTGACCTTGACGCCCCACGGCGACACCGCGGCATCGACGACGCGCAGCAGCCGCTCGTTGATCTCGTCGCGATGCGACAGCACCTGGTCGAGATCCATCGAGCCCATCACCGAGCGGATGTTGGTCATCGTCAGCACGATGATCGCCTGCTCGAGATTGGCGACCTCGTAGCTGGCTTTCGCGGCGTCGAACACCTGGAAGAAGGCGACGCCGTCCACCGTCACGGTGGCGTTGTCCTTGGAGATGACCTCCTGCTGCGGGATCTCGATCACCTGCTCCATCATGTTGATCTTGCGACCGACGCGATCGAAATACGGGATGATCAGATTGAGGCCCGGCACCAGCGTGCGGGTGAACTTGCCGAACCGCTCGATCGTCCAGTTGAAGCCCTGCGGCACGGTCTTGACGCCGGCGAACAGCGTCAGGATCACCAGCAGCACGACGAGGATGGAGAAGATATCGAAGCCGGACAGGTTGTACATTCAGCGTCTCCTCGGGCCGGCCGCGCCTGCATCGGGCCGCCCGGGCGACGGTGACGATGCGATCACGGTGCCGGCGAAACCGGCCACATCACCGGCAGCTCAACAGCGGTCATGGGTCGTTGTTCAGGGATGTAAGGTTCGAGCGCGGCGAAAGCGAGCAGGATCATGACGACAGGGATCGCCTGCGTCAGCGCGGCGCAGCGGTTACAGCCAGCCTTGCAGCTCGCGCATCACCAGCTGATGGATGACGTCGATGCCGTCGTCGCTGTCGTTGAGGCAGGGGATCGCCGAGAATTCCTCGCCGCCATTGTGCATGAAGATCTCGGCGTTCTCCTGCGCGATTTCTTCCAGCGTCTCGAGGCAGTCGGCGGCGAAGCCCGGCATCACCACCGCGAGTTTGCGCACGCCGTCCTTGGCGAGCTTCTCGATGGTCTTGTCGGTGTAGGGCTGCAACCATTGGTCGAAGCCGAAGCGCGACTGGAAGGTCAGTAGCAGTTTCTTGTCGTCGAGCCCCATCCGCTCGCGCAGCGCCTCGACGGTGGCGACGCATTGCGACTGATAGGGGTCGCCCTTCTCGATATAGGCCTGCGGCATGCCGTGGAACGACGCGACGATCATTTCGGGCTCGAACGGCAGCGTCGCGAGGTGCTTGTTGATCGAGTTCGCCAGCGCATCGATATAGGCGACGTCGCGGAAATAGGGCGGCGTCACCCGCAGCGTCGGCTGGGCGCGCAGCTCGCGCAGCACGCGGAACGCCTGGTCGCAGACGGTCGCAGAGGTCGCGGCGGAGTATTGCGGATACAGCGGCACCACCAGCAGGCGCGAGCAGCCCTGACGAACCAGCGCCTCGATCCGGTCACGCATCGACGGGTTGCCGTAGCGCATCGCCCAATCGACCACCAGATGGCTGCGGCCGGTCAGCGAGGCACCCAGCTTCTCGGCCTGCGCGCGCGTGATGGTCTTGAGCGGAGACTCGTTCTTTTCGGTGTTCCAGATCTTCTGATAGTCCTTGGCCTTGCGGGCCGGACGGGTGTTCAGAATGATTCCGTTGAGCGCCAGCTTCCAGAAGATGCCCTGGTTCTCGATCACCCGCGGGTCCGACAGGAACTCGCGCAGATAGATCCGCACGCCCTTGGTGTCGCAGGTGTCGGGCGTGCCGAGATTGACCAGCAGCACGCCGACGCGCTCGGGCTCGGGGGCCGGAACGGGCGCGGGGCCGTGGATGGGAACAATCACCGTCATGATGCTGGTTGGCTTCGCGCTTTGGCCTATCGTTGTCAAGACGACGCAGTGACTTCGCAGTGACCTAACCACCGCGCTGATCGCGCCGCTCCGTAGTTACGAGAAGTCCTACGAACGACAATCGATCCGGTTTTGCTGCAGTCGCTCAATTGCTCGATTTTACGGCTCTGTGGTTAAAGACAGGTCACGCGTTCGGCCGCCACATAACCCAGTAGAAGCCCGATGCCGAACAGCAGCACGAGCCCGGCGGCGCCGAATTCGATGCCGCGCATCACCAGCGCGCCGCCGCCCGCCTGACCGGCCGACAGCCGCTGCGCCAGCCCCTTGGCCGACACCGCGATGGTGGCGATCGTCGCGACCGTGATGGCGGTGCCGAGCCCCATCATGAAGGTCGCGGCGACGCCGGCCCAGAACAGACCCTGCGCCAGCGCGAACACCAGCACCAGGATCGCCCCCGAGCACGGACGGATGCCGACCGTCAGCACCGCGCCGAGCCCGCGCCGCCAGCCGCCGGGGCCGGCGAGTTCCGCCGGCTCCGGGCCGTGCGAATGGCCGCAATGATCGCAGGATTCGCCATGGGCGTGGTGGTGATGATCGTGGCCGTGAGGATCATGATCATGGTGAGCGTGAGCATGACCGTGATCGTCATCGTGGTGATGATCATGACCGTGGGCGTGGCCGTGATCGTGACGATGGTCGTGCCCGGCATGGGCCTGCAGCGCGTGGCTGTGGCCATGGTCATGAGCGTGATCGTGGTGCGCATGGTCGTGGTGGGTGTGGCCCGCATGCGCCAGCGCCGGCGCCGGGGTGAGCGGCAGGCCCGGCCGCCGCATCGTGCCCTGCAGCGCGCGGAAGAAGCCGCCGCCCTTGCTCCACACCAGCCGGGCGCCGAACGCCGCGATCAGGCCATAGCTGGCGATCTCGATGACGCGCTCGGCGCTGCACATCGTCTTCGCGGTGGCGTTGAGCAGCCAGGCGCAGATGCCGACGATCAGCACCGCAACCAGCGCCTGCAGCATCGCCGAAACGAACGACAGCACGATGCCGCGCCGCGCGGTTTCCTCATTGGCGATCATGTAGGACGAGATCACCGCCTTGCCGTGGCCGGGGCCGGCGGCGTGGAAAATGCCGTAGGCGAACGAAATGCCCAGCAGCGTCCAGACCGCGGTGCCGTCCGCCTTGGCGGCCCGGATGGTCGCCGACATCTGCTTGTAGAATGCCGATTGCTGCGCCAGCAGCCAGCCGATCAGGCCGCCGGCCTGCGGCTCGGCCGCGGCCTTGGGCGCGCCGAACGGATTCTGCGCCAGGGCGCTGTGCAGCGCGGCGTCTGCGAAGAGGCCGGCGGCGAGCAGCGCAACGCAGAGCAGCGCCAACGACTGAACCGACCACCCCTCCCGGTCATTGCGAGGAGCACCCGGATCAGCGCGACGCGCTGTCCGGGCACAGGCTCCGCGACGAAGCAACCCAGCGCCGCCCGCGCTGCCCGTGGATCGCTTCGCTGCGCTCGCGATGACGGTAGGGGACCGTTGGGAGCTCAAGCGTCTGATGGCTTTGCTCGATCGCTTCACGGGCACTTGACCTCGATCTTGTTGGCGAACATCGCGCCGTAGTTCGAATTATCGCCGTTCAGGAAGTTGTCCTCGGACATCCGTTGCGCGTTGGCGCTGCCGTCGGTCGGGCGCTCGAATTTCATCGCGCAGCCGGCCGGCGCGCCGGCGAGCTTGACCGGATCCTTGTCGGCGAAGGTGAAGTCGATGAAGTAGGTCGGGTCGAACACTTCGACCGCGAGCTCGGGGCTCTTCACCGGCGTCTTCAGCGGCAGGTAGAAGTGCAGCATCAGCACGCCGTCCTTGTGGGTCAGGTAGTAGTCGACCGGCTCGCCGAACTTCTGCTTCTTGCCGTTCACCTTGGCGAAGGTGAAATACGCGAACTCCTTCAGCGACTCGACATTAGTCTGCGCCAGCGGCGCCAGATCCTCGCGGGTGTAGACGCCTTTCTGCTTGGTCTCGATGCCCTGCAGCGCATAGGTCGAGAACATGTCGTCGAACGCCCAGGCATGCCGCACGCCGGTGAACGAGCCGTCGGGCCCATAAACCAACTCGCTGGTCGCAGTGATCCAGACGTGAGGGTGGGCGTGGGCGGTGGCTTGCCCAATTCCAAAGGCGAGAATGATCGCTATCACCAACCGTCTCGTCATTGCGAGGAGCGAAGCGACGAAGCAATCCAGCGCCGAGCGCGGAGCTGGATTGCTTCGCTTCGCTCGCAATGACGGAGGAGTGCGCTGACCTGACGCGGACAACATCGCCTAAGCGGCCTCCGGCGTGTCGAGCAGGCCGCGGCGGCGCAGCAGCGCGTCGGGCTCCGGGGCGCGGCCGCGGAACGCGATGTAGGCCTCCTCCGGGTCGCGCGAACCGCCAGACGCATAGATGTCGTCGCGCAGCCGCTTGGCGACCTGCGGATCGAAGATGTTGCCGGCTTCCTCGAAGGCGCCGAACGCGTCGGCGTCCATCACTTCGCTCCACATGTAGCTGTAGTAGCCCGAGGCGTAGTGATCGCCGGAGAAGATGTGGCCGAACTGCGTCGGCCGGTGCCGCATCGCGATCTCCTCGGGCATGCCGATCTTGGCGAGCTCGCGCTGTTCGAACGCGCGGACCTCGCCGACGCTCGCGGCCGGCTGGGTGTGGAACTCCAGGTCGAGCAGCGCCGACGACACGAACTCCACCGTGGCAAAGCCCTGGTTGAATTTCCGCGCGGCGATGAAGCGCTTCAGCAGATCGTCGGGCAGCGGCTCGCCGGTCTGGTAGTGGCGGGCGAACTGTTGCAGCACCTGCGGCTGCTCCTGCCAGTGCTCGTAGAGCTGCGACGGCAGCTCTACGAAGTCGGTGAACACGCTGGTGCCCGACAGCGACGGATAGGTGACGTCGCTCAGCATGCCGTGCAGGCCGTGACCGAATTCATGGAACAGCGTGCGGGCATCGTCGGGCGACAGCAGCGACGGCTCGTCGCCCGAGCCCTTGGCGAAGTTGCAGACGTTGATGATCAGCGGCGAGACGTTGCCGTCGAGCTTCTGCTGGTCGCGCAGCGAAGTCATCCAGGCGCCGGAGCGCTTCGACGGCCGGGCGTAATAATCACCATAGAACAGGCCGCGATGGCCGCCGTCGGCGTCCTTCACTTCCCAGACGCGGACGTCGGGGTGCCACACCGGCACGTCCTTGCACTCTTCGAAGGTGACGCCGAACAGCCGCGTCGCGGTGTCGAACGACGCGGCGATCATGTTGTCGAGCGACAGATACGGCTTGATTGCCGCGTCGTCGAAATTGGCGCGGCGCTGCCGCAGCTTCTCGGCGTAATAGCGCCAGTCCCACGGCGCCAGCTTGAAGTTGCCGCCTTCCTCGGCGACCAGCTCCTGCAGCGCGTCGCGGTCGGCGAGCGCGCGGGCGCGCGCCGGCTTCCACACCCGCTCGAGCAGGCCGCGCACCGCCTCGGGAGTCTTGGCCATCGAATCGGCGAGCCGATAGGCCGCGAAGGTCGGATAGCCGAGCAGCTTGGCGCTCTCCTCGCGCAGCTTCAGGATGTCGCCGATCAGCGCGTTGTTGTCGTTGGCGTTGCCGTTGTCGCCGCGGGCGATGAAGGCGCGATACACCTTCTCGCGCAGGTCGCGGCGGCTCGACATCTTCAGGAACGGCTCGACCGAGGAGCGCGACAACGTGATCACCGCCTTGCCGGGCATGCCGCGTTCGTCCGCCGCGGCCTTGGCGGCGGTGACGAAGCTGGCCGGCAGGCCCTCGGTGTCGCCCTCGCCCAGTTCCATGAACCACTCCTGCTCGTCGCCGAGCAGATGGTGGCTGAAATTGGTGCCGAGCTGCGCCAGCTGCTCGTTGATCTGCGCCATGCGCGCCTTGGCGGCGTCGTCGAGACCAGCGCCGGAGCGGTGGAAGCGGGTGTAGGTGCGCTCCAGCAGCCGCTGCTGCTCGGGCGTCAGGTTCAGGTCGTTGCGCTTGTCGCGCAGCGCGGCGATGCGGCCGAACAGCACCGCGTTCATCATGATCGGATTCCAGTGCCGCGCCATCCGCAGCGACACCTCCTTGTCGATCTCCAGCAGCGCCGGATTCGAGTGCGCCGAAACCAGATCGTAGAAAACCGCCGCGACGCGGTTCAGCAGCTTGCCGGAGCGCTCCAGCGCCGTGATGGTGTTGTCGAAGTCGGGCTCGGACGGATCGTGGGTGATGGCGGCGATCTCCGCCGCATGATCCGCAAAGGCCTGCTCGAACGCCGGCATGAAATGCTCCGGCGCGATGGCGGTGAACGGCGGCGTCTCAAATGGCGTGGTCCAGGCATCGAGCAGCGGATTGTCCGCGCGCGGGGCTGCGGCAATCGGTCCGGAAGCTTCAGACATCAAGAAATCCTGCGTTGGCGTCGCGACTTGCGAACATATAGCACCCGGTGGGGCTTTTTTGCGCCATCCGGCCCGACTGGCGCGCGATTATTCATCGCAGTGCCCGGCGCCCCGGTTGAGCGCCCAAGTGCTGACACTTTGGAGGATCATCGCCTTGCGCTTGCCGCGGCGGCCATTTTCGGAGAGATTGCGCGCCGCCCGAGAGGATTTGAGACCGATGAGCAAGACTTCCGCCCCGACCGCCTCCCGCCAGATCGCCTGGCCGAGTGTCGTCACCGTCATCAGCGCCGCGATCCTGATCGGCGCGGAGGTGTTCGGCGCTGCTTTCGCCGGCGGCTGGGCGCTCTCGATCCTGTTCGGGCTCGACACTGTCTCCGAGCATATCCTGCAGGCGGTGCTGTTCATCCTCGGCGTCGTCGTGATGGCCGGCTTCATCCGCAACGCACAGCGCATCGAGCCGTTCTTCAAGCGCTCCTGAGCACGCAGCCGCGCGAAGCCGCCGCTGTTAACTTCATCTTCATTCCTCGGCCGGGAAACTCCGCGCTAAGCGTGAGTTGTGCCTGTGGCACAGCGATTTTCTGAGACTGCGCGCGCGACCACGCGCCTCCGCAAACACCGCCATCTGTTAGTCATCTTGAACAGACGTTCATGTTGAGCCGTGTTGTTCGTGGCTCATTAGCAACGCTGAGCAACGACGTCGGAAAAAACGCCGCGGCGACCAAAAAAATTGTTGCGGACCCGGACTGAAACACCTATCTCCCGTCTTGCCCAATTTCGCACGTGCCTGTGGTCGTGTGTCGATCGGTAGGTATCCGGACAAGAGGCCGGACAGCCGCCAAGGGATGAAGAAGCCGAGGGTCGTTCGATCGTGAGATCAAAGCGGCCAGCATCTCTCTCAAGAGATGCCGTTGAAGGTAACTTCTTCTCTTGCAACCGTGATCGGCAGCCGGAGGCGAACCGGCGCACCCCGCTCTCAACGGGGGACGCGACTTAAAGCAACGACGGAGCGGGCTTTTTTGGTCTCTGCTGGCTTTCCATCAGCCAGCGCGAATACCGAAGAGGCTTGTCCTTCATTGCCAGGCGAGCGGGCGGGATCACTCCCAACCAATCGACGGCAGCACTGTCTACCCGAGCTGATCGCTCGTCGCGCCTCCATCGCGTGACGGCGCCGCAGTCGTCGGGCCGACGTCACTGTTGAACGCGTCCGTCGCTGGGCGTTTGGGAGAGTGCCATGACCGAACGTATTCGGGAATTTCTGCGCGACCGTCGCACCCAGGGTCTCGATGTCGAGCCGTGCCTGGTCGTCGATCTCGACGTCGTGCGCGACAACTTCACCAGCTTCGCCCGGGCGCTGCCGGACAGCCGCGTGTTCTACGCCATCAAGGCGAACCCGGCGCCGGAAGTGCTGTCGCTGCTGGCCTCGCTCGGCTCGTGCTTCGACTGCGCCTCGGTGCAGGAGATCCAGATGGCGCTGGCCGCGGGCGCGACCCCGGACCGCATCTCCTTCGGCAACACCATCAAGAAGGAGCGTGACATCGCGCGCGCCTACGAGCTCGGCATTCGCCTGTTCTCGGTCGACTGCACCCCCGAGGTGGAGAAGATCGCGCGCTCGGCGCCCGGCTCGAAGGTGTTCTGCCGCATCCTGTACGATTGCGCCGGCGCCGAGTGGCCGCTGTCGCGCAAGTTCGGCTGCGATCCGGAGATGGCGGTGGACGTGCTCGACAACGCCAAGCGTCTCGGCCTGGAAGCCTATGGCATCTCGTTCCATGTCGGCTCGCAGCAGCGCAAGGTGAAGGCGTGGGACCGTGCGCTGGCGATGGCCGCGCAGGTGTTCCGCGACTGCGCCGAGCGCGGCATCACGCTCTCGATGGTCAACATGGGTGGTGGCTTCCCGACCAAGTATCTGAAGGAAGTCCCGCCGGTGGTGCAGTACGGCCGCTCGATCTTCCGGGCGCTGCGCAAGCACTTCGGCAACCAGATCCCGGAGACCATCATCGAGCCGGGCCGCGGCATGGTCGGCAATGCCGGCGTGATCGAGACCGAAGTCGTGCTGATCTCGAAGAAGAGCGACGAGGACGACGTGCGCTGGGTCTATCTCGACATCGGCAAGTTCGGCGGCCTCGCCGAGACGATGGACGAGTCGATCCGCTACGCCATCAAGTCGCGCCACGACGGCGCCGAGATGACGCCCTGCGTGCTCGCCGGCCCGACCTGCGATTCGGCCGACGTGCTGTACGAGAAGATGCCGTACCCGCTGCCGGTGACGCTCGAGATCGGCGACAAGCTGCTGATCGAAGGCACCGGAGCGTATACGTCGACCTACTCGTCGGTGGCCTTCAACGGCTTCCCGCCGCTGCGGACCTACCACATCTGAGGACCGATCCTCCGCGCCGCGGAGGTCGGATACCAGGGTGAGTCGGCGACTCGTGTCGTCCTCACCCGGCTCTCTCCCGCGAGCGGGAGAGGGAGCAGAAGAATTGAGGCCGGCTTGCCGGCCTCTCCCTGTCACATCGCTGTTTGCTGACAACATGCTGCCGGCGCGGTTCGCCGGACAGCGTGGGGATCGACGTGCCATGACGAACGCACTCGCCACCTTGACTGCCTTGGACGTCGCAGCCGTTCCGTTCGCGATCCGTGCGGAAAAGAGCTCCGACATTGCTGCGCGTGAGCGCCTGTTGGATGCGTGCTTCGGCGAAGGCCGACATGCGCGCACCTGCCAGCGTTTGCGTGATGGACGCGCGCCCGCGGAAGGCCTCGCCTTCTCCGCGGTCCGCCAAGGCCGCCTGGTCGGCACCGTTCGGCTCTGGCATGTCGACGCAGGGGGCCGGGCCGCACTCGTGCTCGGCCCCCTCGCCGTCGATCCGTCGTGCCGCGAATTCGGCGTCGGCGGCGCGCTGATGCGCGCGGCGCTGGCGGAGGCTGCCGCGCGCGGCCACGGCGCGGTGATCCTGCTCGGCGACGCGCCGTACTACGTGCGGTTCGGCTTCACGACTAATAAGATGGGCGCTCTGGCGCTGCCGGGTCCGTTCGAACGCGACCGCCTGCTCGGGCTCGAGCTGCGGGAGGGCGCGCTCGATGGCGCGGCCGGCCTGATCGTCGCCACCGGCGCGGTTGCCAAGCCGGCGCGCGCCGAGCGGGCGCGTCTTCGTCGCGCCGCCTAAGGAGGGTCCAATGCGTTTTCTGCGTTTCCCACGCCCGACCCATCGCGTCTTCGCACCGCGCGATCCGGCCAAGCGGCCGCGCGTCACGGTGCTGGTGCTCACCGTGTTCGTGCTCAAGATCGCCGTCGATGCCTGGCGCCGGCGTCGGACCCGTGGGGCCGAGACAAGCGCAGCCTAACCCAATCGTATGTCAGGGCTGAGACAGTCTCGGCTCTGATTGGCTTGGCCTTGATTTGCCGGACCAGACGCGGCATTGGCTGCCGATCTCCCCTCAGTTCCAGGATTGTTTCGATGTCGCGTCGCCTGATTTCCACCGGATCGCCGTTCGAGAAGACCGCGGGCTACAGCCGCGCCGTGGTCGATGGCGATTTCGTCTTCGTCTCCGGCACCACCGGCTACGACTACTCCACCATGACGCTGCCCGAGGACGTCACGTCGCAGACCCGCAACTGCTTCAAGACGATCGGCGCCGCGCTCAAGGAAGCCGGCTTCGCGATGGAAGACATCGTGCGCGCCACCTACTACATCACCGACCCGAAGGACGCCGACGCGGTGTTCGCGGTGTGCGGCGAGAACCTCGCCGAGATCCGGCCGGCCGCGACGATCGTGGCGGTCGCGGGCCTGTACAAGCCCGAAATGAAGATCGAAATCGAAGTCACCGCCAAGCGCCGCAGCTAAGCCACGCTACTTGTTCGATAATCGGCTCCCCGTTGACTTTGCGGCGGGGAGCCCCCAGGTTTCCTGAACCATGACGAATTTGCCCCGCAACCGTTTGACGCTGCGCGCTGGTCGCCTTCAAGCAGGAAGGTGACCCGGACGCGCGTGCGCGCGATCCGGGCAACTGCAATTTCGTCGCTCTCTCCAATCCCATCGCATTCGTTTTGACACCATCCCGAGATGCCGGCGCTCGCGCGTCCGGCATGACAGGAGCCGTAAAATCATGATCCAGTCACTTGCCCATCGGCGCCCGCCGATCACACTGCGCAATCGCGACGCCGAGCGCCTCGGCCAGCTCGCCGAAGTCGCCGCGCAGCGCCATCCCGCGACCGCCGATTTTCTCGCCGGCGAAGTCGCGCGCGCCAAGGTTGCGCCGGACAGCGCGCCGCTTCCCGGCGTTGTCTGCATGGACTCCGAGCTGACCTTCCGGGACGACTCGACCGGCAAGGAGAAGCACGTCACGCTGGTCTATCCGCCGGAGGCCGACGTCGAGGCTGGCCGCATTTCGGTATTGACCCCGATCGGAGCCGCGCTTATCGGCCTCTCCGTCGGGCAGTCGATCACTTTCGAAACCCCGTCGGGCGAGCGGCGCTCGCTCACGGTGCTGAGCGTGTCCGAACCGAACTGACTGCACGAATAGCTGCTGCAAGAGCCGACTGCTGCCCGAGGTGACATCCGAATTTCACCCCGCCGTCGTATTCCCTTACCGAGCTGACTGCCAATCGCGGCGGTCTCCTGCCGACCTACCCGTCAACCCCTTCCTCAACCCTTGCCCCGGAGTTCATCCCTGATGTCGTCCACTTCGAAGATCCACGCCAAGATCACCGGCCCTATCGTCATGATCGGCTTCGGCTCGATCGGCAAAGGCACCCTGCCGCTGATCGAACGGCACTTCGAGTACGACAAGACGCGGTTCGTGATCATCGATCCGCACGAGGACGGCGAACTCGCCAAGAAGCACGGCGTGCGCTTCATCAAGCAGGGCGTCACCAGGGACAACTACCGCGAGCTGCTGATCCCGCTGCTGACCGAAGGCGGCGGCCAGGGCTTCTGCGTCAACCTGTCGGTCGACACCTCGTCGGTGGACATCATGACGATGTGCCGTGAGATCGGCGCGCTCTACATCGACACCGTGGTCGAGCCGTGGGCCGGCTTCTACTTCGACAAGAGCGCCGGCCCGGAGAAGCGCACCAACTACGCGCTGCGCGAAACGCTGCTCGCCGCCAAGGCGAAGAACCCGGGCGGCACCACCGCGGTCTCCACCTGCGGCGCCAACCCCGGCATGGTGTCGTGGTTCGTCAAGCAGGCGCTGGTCGATATCGCGCGCGACACCGGCACCGAATTCAACGAGCCGAAGAGCCGCGACGGCTGGGCGCAGCTCGCCCACAAGCTCGGCGTCAAGGGCATCCACATCGCCGAGCGCGACACTCAGCGCGCCAAGACGCCGAAGCCGATGAACGTGTTCGTCAACACCTGGTCGGTCGAGGGCTTCGTCTCCGAGGGCCTGCAGCCGGCCGAACTCGGCTGGGGCACGCACGAGACCTGGATGCCGGACAACGGCCGCACCCACACCGAGGGCTGCGGCGCGGCGATCTATCTGCTGCAGCCCGGCGCCAACACCCGCGTCCGCACCTGGTGCCCGACGCCGGGCGCGCAATACGGCTTCCTCGTGACTCATAACGAGTCGATCTCGATCGCCGATTACTTCACGGTGCGGGACGGCCAGAACGTGGTGTACCGCCCGACCTGCCACTACGCCTATCACCCGGCCAACGACGCCGTGCTGTCGCTGCACGAGATGTTCGGCGCCACCGGCAAGATGCAGCCGAAGTGGCATATCCTCGACGAGAACGAGATCGTCGACGGCATCGACGAACTCGGCGTGCTGGTCTACGGCCACGCCAAGAACGCCTACTGGTACGGCTCGCAGCTCTCGATCGAAGAGACCCGCGAGGTCTGCCCGTATCAGAACGCCACCGGCATGCAGGTGTCGTCGGCGGTGCTGGCCGGCATGGTGTGGGCGCTGGAGAATCCCGAAGCCGGCATCGTCGAGGCCGACGAGATGGACTACAAGCGCTGCCTCGAAGTGCAGATGCCGTATCTCGGCCCGGTCAAGGGCTACTACACCGACTGGACCCCGCTGACCGACCGCCCCGGCCTGTTCCCGGAGGACATCGACACCAGCGACCCGTGGCAGTTCCGCAACGTGCTGGTGCGCTGAAGCGCCTCCCCGACCGCTACGCGCTCCCTCTCCCGCTTGCGGGAGAGGGCTGGGGTGAGGGCGACGCGGGCACTGACTCAGCGACTCGTTGATAGGAGTGCCCTCCCGGGATCGCTGCGCGATCCGGCCTCTCCGGCAAAGCGGAGAGGTTACGCGGTGCCTCGGGCGAGGCTGGGTGCCATCTCATCAGCGCCAAAAAAAAGCCGGGCTCGCAATGCGAGCCCGGTGAGGTGGTATTCGGTCGTTTCTTGGTGCCGGCGATTAGCCGCCCTTCGGTTGAATGGGTTCGCCGACCTTCTCGGGCGGTGCCGGCGGCAGCGCCGGCTTGGCGCCGGACTGCACGGCGTCCGCATCGGGGCGTGCGGGCTGCGGCGCGATGTCGTGGGGGCGGGATTCCGACTTGTTGGTTTCGGCCGACGGTGCCGCCGGCTTGCTGTCGGCCCCCGGAGTCGATTGCGGGGGCTGCGGAGTCGCCTGCGCGAATTGCTGGGGCGCCGACTGGACCAACGGAAGCCGACCGCTCCGGTCGAGCTGCGTCAGCGCCATTCCGGAGATGGCGACGCCGGCCACGATCAGCGCTCCGGCGAGCAGCAGATCCCGCTTCAAACCGCTTTGTTTCTCGATCTGGGTCATTGTCCTCATCCCTTGCACGGGAGGACAACCGGAGCGGCGGGGCATCGTTCCGGGTTCCTCGACCGCAGACCGGGAACCAGCGGCCGCATTTAGCGACAAAGTGAATCAATCTTTAGTGCTGGTTTCCCAGCTGGCGTGATCGACATCCGGGCGGCGCTCGAGATCGGCCACGACCGCGTCGAGTTCGTCCGGCTCCACTGCGGTGGAGACCAGCGTCGCGACGATCTCGACCTTGTCGTCGCCGTGTTCCACGGCTTCGACCTCGACATCGGCGACCGGATAGTCGGCCTGTTCGAGGCGTTCCTCGAGCTCGTCACGCAGCCTGTCGGCCGCGGCGCTGCCGGCGGTGAGCCGCACCGAATAGGTCGCCTCCGAGGTGCGCTCGTCGAACGGGATGCGGTTGATGGCGTTCACCAGCGGCCGCAACAGCGTGTTGCCGGCGATCACGAACACCGTCACGGCGACCGCCTGTGCGGCAAGATCGGCGCCGGCGCAGGCGCCGACCGCGGCCGAACTCCACAACGTCGCGGCGGTGTTGAGACCGCGGACGTTCATGCCTTCCTTCATGATCACACCGGCGCCGAGAAAGCCGATGCCCGACACCACATAGGCGATCACCCGGACCGCGCCGTCAGCGCCGGCCAGATGCATCGCGAGATCGACGAAGGCGGCGGCGCCGACCGCCACCAGCACATTGGTCCGCAGCCCTGCGGCGCGCGTCCGATACTGGCGTTCGGCACCGATCAGCATGCCGAGCACGAAAGCGACGGCGAGGCTGAACAGCGTGTCGAAGAAGTCGGTCGTCTGGAAGGTCGCGAGGAAGCGCATGAGAACCGCCGGTCTTTGGAACCGGCTTTCTCTTACAGCGGAAGAATGCCCGCCGCACCCTCTTCGTCGGCAAAAGCCAGCAGCGTGCCCTTGGCGTTCCAGGCGAGCGCCGAGATCGGCGCGGTGCCGTTGCGGCGGACCAGGATCTCGGCGCCGTCAGTGAGCCGCACCATCAGCACCGTGCCGTCGGCGTAGCCGCTGGCCATGATGTCGTTCCTGGGATGACACGCCACCATGCTGACGCGCGCCTGCAGCGGCGCCAGCATCGCCGGCTCCTTGCCCATCGGCCCGTCCTTGCTGGCGAACGGCCAGACGATCACCGCATCGGCGCCAGCCGTCGCGAGGCCCTTGCCGCCCGTCGTCCAGGCCATCGAGCGCACGCGGCCCGGATAGCCGGTCATCCGCATGTGGCGCGAATCGGCGAGCCGCCAGCCGTGCAGCGCCGGCTCGTGCATCGCGGTGACCAGGAAACGGTTGTCCGGACTGAACATCACGCCGAGATGCGAGCCGGCCCATTCGAGGAATTCGGCATTCGCCGCCATGTTGGGAAACCACAGCGTCACGCCGTTGTAATGCGCGATCGCCAGCCGCATGCCCTTGGGCGCAAAGGCGAGACCGCCGACGGTCGAGGGCACCTCGAAGAACTTCTCTTCGGCCTTGGGCGCGCGGACGTAAGCGACCTTGCCGACCGACCACGCGACCGCGCCGTCCGGATGCAGCGCGACATTGTCGACCCAGCGCCGCTTGGCGTCGGTGGCCAGCACCTCCGTCTTGCCGGAGGCATCGAGCTGCATCACCTTGCCGTCGTCGCCGCCGCTGATCAGGCGCTTGCCGTCGGTCACCGCGCTCAGCACCGCGCCGCCGTGCAGCGCGACCGTGGAGGTCTCACCGCTCAGCGTCGCCAGCGTGGCGTTCTCCTCGGCGCCGACGAACACCGCGGTGTCGCCCAGGAAATGCGCAGCCGTTACGGCGCCGCCGGTCGCAACTTCCACCACGCGATCGGTGACGGAGGCGATCGAGGCAGCCTCGCCCGAAGCCTCGAACCCGCTCATTGCACGATGCACTTGGCGAAGCCGTCGCGGATCGCCTGTTCGGGCAAATCGCGACCGATGAACACGACGCGGCTCTCGCGCGGCTCGCCCTCCTTCCACGGACGCTGATGATCGCCTTCGAGCATCATGTGCACGCCCTGGAACACGTAGCGGTCGTCGTCGCCCGCGAAGGCGAGGATGCCCTTGGAGCGCAGGATCTTGCCGCCCTCGGTCTGCACCAGCTGCTGCAGCCAGGGCATGAATTTCGACGGGTCGAGCGGCTTGTCGCTCTTCAGCGACAGCGATTGCATGTCCTCGTCGTGATAGTGCTTCAGGCCGTGGCCATGGTCGTGGTGATGATGGCCGTGACCGTGGTCGTGATCATGATGATCGTGATCGTCGGCCTCGAGGAATTCCGGCTCGATTTCGAGAATGCGGTCGAGATCGAACGCGCCGCGCTCCAGCACGTCGGCGAGCGCCACCTGGCAGCGCTCGGTCCGGTGCAGCTTGGCGTAGGGATTGATCGCGCGGATCCGGGCTTCGACCTCGGCGAGTTCGGCCGGGGAGACGAGATCGGTCTTGTTGAGCACGATGACGTCCGCGAAGGCGATCTGGTTCTTGGCCTCGGGCGCGTCCTTGAGACGGTCGCTCAGCCATTTCGAATCGGCGACGGTCACCACCGCGTCGAGCCGCGAGCTCGCCATCACGTCCTCGTCGACGAAGAAGGTCTGCGCCACCGGCGCCGGATCGGCGAGGCCGGTGGTCTCGACGATGATCGCGTCGAACTTGCCCTTGCGCTTCATCAGGCCGCCGAGGATGCGGACCAGGTCGCCGCGCACCGTGCAGCAGACGCAGCCATTGTTCATCTCGAACACTTCTTCGTCGGCGCCGATGATCAGATCGTTGTCGATGCCGATCTCGCCGAACTCGTTGACGATCACCGCGTACTTCTTGCCGTGGTTCTCCGACAGGATGCGGTTGAGCAGCGTCGTCTTGCCGGCGCCGAGATAGCCGGTGAGCACGGTGACGGGGATCTTCGAGGAAGCGGACGTCGTCGACATCAGGCAGGCACTCCAGCGCGAGGCCCAGACCCGAGGCGCACACGGCTGCGCGCATTGTCACGGGACGAGGCCGGAAACGGGGGCCGCCATCCGCAGCGACGCCCGCCGGGCGGCGGACCTCGCGGGATCGGGCGGGACGAGCCCGCCTAGCCGGCGAGGGCGCTCGTCAGCGTCCTTATATTGTGCCTGACCATGTCAATGTAAGTGGGGGCGTCGCCGTTTTCGGCCGTCAGGCTGTCGGAATACAGCGTGCCGCCGATCTTGGCGCCGGTCTCGGCGGCGATCCGCTGGATCAGCCGCGGGTCGCTGATGTTCTCCAGGAATACGGCCGGGATCTTGGACGCGCGGATCTGCTTGATGATCCGGGCGACGTCGCGGGCGCTGACCTCGGATTCGGTCGAGACGCCCTGCGGCGCGATGAAGGTGATGCCATAGGCGTCGGCGAAATAGCCGAACGCGTCGTGGGTCGAGATCACCTTGCGGGCCGTGGGCGGAATCTTCGCCACCTGCTCGCGAACGTCGCGGTCGAGCGCGTCGAGCTTGGCCAGATAGGCCTCTGTGTTGGCGCGATAGCTCGCCTCACCGGCCGGATCTGCCGCGATCAGCGCATCGCGGATGTTCGCCACATAGATCCTGGCGTTCGGTACCGACTGCCAGGCGTGCGGATCGGTGTGTTCGTCGTCACCGTGGCTGTGGCCATGGGCCTCGCCGTCCTTGTCGGCCTCGCGGGTCTTGATGCCCTTGGTGACGGTGACGATCGTCGCCTTGCCGCCCGACGACTGCACCAGCCGCGGCAGCCAGCCTTCGAGGCCGAGTCCGTTCACCACCACCAGCTTGGCGTCGGCGATCTGCTTGGCGTCGCGGGGCGACGGCGTGTAGACATGGACGTCGCCGGTCGGCCCGACCAGCGTGGTCACCGCGACCCGGTCGCCGCCGACGCTGCGGACGAAATCCCCGAGAATCGAGAAGCTCGCCACCACGCCGATGCGCTCCTGCGCACCGGCGGGCAGCGCCGCGGCCAGCAGCGAAAGAACGACGACGGCAATTCGGATCATGGCATCAGGCCTCGAGGTGGCGGCCGGTGAACAGCTTGTGCACCACGCCGCCGTTCCGGCCGAACAGCAGCGAGGCGAGATACAGCAGCGCCGCGATCAGGATGATCGCCGGCCCCGACGGCACGCGGGTGAGAAACGACAGCACCAGCCCGGCATAGCCGGACAGCATGGCGCTGCCGACCGCGACCATCATCATGCCGGTGATGTCGCGCGCCCAGAATTTGGCGATGCCGGCCGGCAGAATCATCAAACCCACCGCCAGCAGCGTGCCGAGAGCGTGGAAGCCGTTGACGAGGTTGATCACCACCAGCGCCATGAAGGCGAGATGCGCCGGCGCGCCGGCGCGGCTCACGGTGCGCAGAAACAGCGGATCGACGCATTCGATCACCAGCGGCCGATAGATCACCGCGAGCACGATCAGCGTCAGCGTGGCGTTGAAGGCGATCACCAGCAGGGTGCGATCGTCCATCGCCAGGATGTTGCCGAACAGCACGTGCAGCAGATCGATATTGGTCCCCTTCATCGACACGATGGTGACGCCGAGCGCCAGCGACACCAGATAGAACGCCGCCAGCGAGGCGTCCTCCTTCAGCTCGGTGACGCGCGACACGACGCCGGCGAGAATCGCCACCGCGAAGCCGGCGATCAGTCCGCCGAACGTCATGGCGAACAGATTGAGGCCCGACAGCAGAAAGCCAATCGCCGCGCCGGGCAGGATCGCATGCGCCATCGCGTCGCCGACAAGGCTCATCCGCCGCAGCATCAGAAACACGCCGATCGGCGCGCCGCCGAGCGACAGCGCGATCACGCCGGCAAGCGCCCGGCGCATGAATTCGAATTCGGTGAAGGGCGCAATCAGCGTCTGATAAGCCAGCATCGATCAGGCTGCCCGCGATGGCGACACGTCGGCGGTGCAGGCGGCAGCGCCGTCGTCGAACGCCTCGCACATCCGCCGCGCTTCGGCCTGGTTGGCGGCGGTCAGCACCTCGTCGGTCCGGCCCCACGCCACCGCGGTGCGGGCCAGCAGCAGCGTGTCGGGAAAACTGGCGCGAACCAGATCCATATCGTGCAGAGCGGCAATCACCGTGCGGCCCTCGGCGTGCCAGCGTCCGACCAGCCCCACCAGATCGTCGATCGTGCGCGCATCGACGGCGTTGAACGGCTCGTCCAGCACGATCACGCGCGCATCCTGCAGCAGCACCCGCGCAAACAGCATGCGCTGGGTCTGACCGCCGGACAGCGTGCCGATGTTGCGATTCTCGAAGCCCGACAAGCCGACGGCGCCGAGCGCCTGCACGATCTTCGATCGCGCCGCTTTGCCGAGGCCGCCGAACGCCCCGCTGGTGCGCCACAGGCCGGTGCCGACGAAATCGAACACCGAGATCGGGAAGCTGCGGTCGATGTCGGCCGATTGCGGCAGATAGGCAATGTCCCGGACATCCAGGCCGCCGCGATCGATCGAGCCGGACAGCGGCTTGAGGATGCCGACGATGCCCCTGAACAACGTGGATTTTCCCGCCCCGTTGGGGCCAACCACCGCCAGCAGCGCCCCGCCCGGGACCTCGCCGCTCAGATGGTGGACGGCGGGATGGCGGTCGTAGCCCAATGTGACATTATTAAAACGGAGCTGCGCGGCCACAGGTCACCTCATCGCCAGCAGGACGATCGCCCACAACACGGCGCTCACGGCGACCGCGGCCGCCAAACGCGTGGCCAGCGTCATCCGCAGAATCGACCACGGTGGCGTTTGCCCAGGATGCGGCAAATTGGCGCC
This sequence comes from Rhodopseudomonas telluris, assembly GCF_042432815.1. Lineage (NCBI taxonomy): Bacteria > Pseudomonadati > Pseudomonadota > Alphaproteobacteria > Hyphomicrobiales > Nitrobacteraceae > Rhodopseudomonas > Rhodopseudomonas telluris. Next base: position 254,531 of record NZ_JBHLWM010000004.1, on the reverse strand, counting down.
ATGAACGTGCATGTGGACAGACTTTGCCGCCGCTGAGGGCGGCAAATCGGGGTTTGAAACGTCCATTTTCGACCGTTTGCGTGCGAGGCCTGTCGGCCTCTCTGTTACACTATAACAGCAAAATGCACAGGCTGATCAACCGGCCCGGTATTTGAGGAATGAGACGGCCTCGTGGACTAGTTCCCTATGCCTTAACCATGTGCATTTAGAAAAAAATGGCCAAAAATGCACTGCCGGTAGGCAATTTTTCGGGAACCCGATTAAGGCAGATTTAAGGTTTCTTTTAGGTTCCATTAAGCAAGAAAAATTGTTGAAACTCATGCGGTTAGTTCAACCCCCACTGTTGCCTCTTGGTGACAGCATTTTGCGCAGGACCGCGCTAATCCTGATGCAGATGGTGACGACACACGTCGCCTCTGTTGAAGACTCCTGGAGAACCACAATGAAAAAGATCCTTCTCGGCACCGTCGCGCTGGTCGCCCTCGGCGCGGCTCCGGCTCTCGCCGCCGACCTCGCGGCTCGCCCCTACACCAAGGCCCCGGCCTATGCGCCGCCGGCCCCGATCTACAACTGGACCGGCTTCTACATCGGCGGTCACATCGGTGGTGCGTTCGCCGGCGACAACAGCATCGGCACTGGCGTCACCGCCAGCAACAACGGCAAGTTCCTCGGCGGTGTGCAGGCCGGTTACGACTGGCAGTTCGCCCCGAACTGGGTGCTCGGTGTTGAAGGCCAGTACTCCTGGCTGAGCGGCACCAACCAGTCGGTTAGCTTCGCCGGCTTCAACGGCGTCGTTCCCGGCACCTACACCTACGCCGACAACCAGCGCGGCCTGGCTTCGGTCACCGGCCGTCTCGGTTACACCTGGGGTCCGGCGCTGCTCTACGTCAAGGGCGGTTGGGCCTACGCCGACTACACCTCGAGCCTGACCTTCGCTGCCGTTGGCGGCGGTGCTGTCGGCGTCGCGGTGGACAGCAAGACCGACGGTTACACCGTTGGTGGCGGTCTCGAATACCTGTTCGCTCCGAACTGGTCGGGCAAGATCGAGTACCAGTACTACGACTTCGGCAACGTCACCCTCGCTCCGGGCTTCACCGCCAAGAACGACGAGCACGTTGTCAAGGCCGGCCTGAACTACCGCTTCAACTGGGGTGGCCCGGTCGTCGCCAAGTACTGATCTCTTCTGAGATTACCCTCTCGGGGGTTGAGAAGGGCCGGCCTCGCGCCGGCCCTTTTTATTTGGCCAAACACGTAGCAGCCGGTACGTGCTTGCCGAAAACCTAGGATTTTCCCGAGCAAATTGTTCAAAACGACACGCCCAAAATCGCACAAAAATTAACGCCCTACCCCGATAGTGCACTCAGCCTGGTCACACACCGGCACAGATAGAGTGGAAGCGTTTGGGGGCGGGAATGTTTGGACGACAAGGAAAGGGCGCGCGTGGGCGCGTTCGAATGCCGCAATTCGGAATCCGCGGCAGTCTGTTCGCAGCCTTTGCGGTGATCGCCGGCATGGCGATCCTGATCAGCGCCGGCGCCGGCGTCAGCCTGCGGAGCCTCGGCATCACGATGTCGGACCTGAGCGGCCGTGACATCCCGAAGCTGACCGCGAGCCTGCAACTCGCAACCGAAAGTGAGCGACTGGCCAGCCTGGCGCCGATGCTGCTGGTGTCGGCCACGCCCGACCAGCTCAAGGAGCGCTCCGCGCAGATGAAGCAGGCGCAGGGCGTCGCTTCCGAAAAACTCGCCGAACTCACCAATTATGGGTCCGACAAGGCCGTGGTCGCGGCGATGTCGGAAACCCTGCGCAACATCGCGGACACGATTCGCAGCCTCGGCGCGGCCGCCCAGGAGCGGCTCGATCTCGCCCAGACTCACAACAAGGTCTACGACGCCCTGCGCAAGTCGCACGACGAGTTCATCGCGGTCGCCAATCCGGCGATGCTGAACGCGCAGACCCAGATGAACGCGGTGCTGTCCTCGGCCAACCTGTCGCAGGACGACGCCACCGAGGCCGGCCAGCGAATCGAGCAGCTCGGCAACGTGATCGCGCTCAGCAATCTCGCCGCCTCCAACCTGATGGCTGCGCTCTCGGCCCGCGACGCCGACGCGATCGAGCCGGTGGAAACCTCGTTCAAGGAGGCGAGCCAGCAGGTCCGCGCCAACCTCGACGCGCTTCCAGCCGGCGAAACCACCGCGGCCATCAAGACGGCGGCGCAGAAGCTGCTGGCGCTGGGCGAAGGCAAAACCAGCATCTTCAAGATGCGCCAGAAGGAGCTCGACGCCAGCGACTACGGCGACCTGATCCTCGACGAGACCCGCAAACTGAATATCGGCCTCGGCATCAGCGTGAGGCAGCTGGTCGACAATGTCCGCACCGCCACGACCGATGCGGCGGCGGAAGCCCAGCAGCAGATCACGCTGTCGACGCAGATCATGATCGGCCTCGGCGCGCTGACGCTGATCGGCTCGGCGATGTTCGTGTGGCTCTATGTCGGCCGCAGCATCCTGCGCCGGATCGGCGGCCTGCAGCGCTCGATGCAGTCGCTGTCCGCCGGCAATCTCGACACCGCGATCGACCGCGGCAACCGCCGCGACGAGATCGCCGTGATGGCCGAATCGCTCGAAGTGTTCCGCGACAACATGATCCAGGCGCGGACGTTGAGCGAGGAGCAGGACAAGGATCGCGTCGCCAAGGCCGAGCGCACCGCCCGGATCGAAGCCCGGATCGCCGAATTCGAGGCCGCAGTGCGGGCCGCGATGGCGAAACTCGAAGCCTCGACCAATGCGATGCAGCAGACCGCCGAGAGCATGGCGACCACCGCCGAGCGCTCCAGCGCGATGATCACCGCGGTCGCCTCCGCGGCCGAGGAGACTTCGGTCAACGTCCAGACCGTCGCCTCCGGGACCGATCAGCTCACCTCGTCGATCAACGAGATCAGCCGTCAGGTGACCACCTCGGCCGAGATCGCCAACCGCGCGGTGCAGGAGGCCGGCGCCACCGACGCCACGATGCAGGGTCTGGCCGAAAATGCCGAGCGAATCAGCGCGGTGATCGACCTGATCCAGAGCATCGCGTCGCAGACCAACCTGCTGGCGCTGAACGCCACCATCGAGGCGGCACGCGCCGGCGATGCCGGCCGCGGCTTCGCCGTCGTCGCCGCGGAGGTCAAGGATCTGGCCAGCCAGACCGCCAAGGCGACCGAGGAAATCCGCGCCCAGATCGTCGATATGCAGGGCGTCACCACCACGGCGGTCGGGGCGATCCGCAACATCAGCCAGACCATCACCTCGATCAACGAGGTGACCACCGCAATCACCGCCGCGGTCGAGCAGCAAGGCGCCGCAACCCGCGAGATCGCGCGCAACATCCAGCAGGCCGCCGGCGGAACCACCGAGGTCTCCGGCAATATCGTGGGCGTCAGCGCGGCCTCGACCCAGGCCGGCTCGACCGCCTCCGAGGTGCTGGCGGCGTCCGGCGCGCTGCGGGAGGAAGCCGGCCTGCTGCGCGGCGAGATCGACACCTTCCTGGCCAGCATCCGCGCGGCCTGATCGACGACGCATGAACTTAAAGCCGGCGGCCCCGTGCCGCCGGCTTTTTTCATGTGGCGGTCGTCGATCCAGGCAGGTGGCTCCTGCGGTTTTTCGGCTGGCGCCTGCGGGCTTGCCCGGTTAAGCCGGGTGTGGGAGCCTGCGCCAAATGCATAAGAAAAACGACGCCCTCGACCACTCACACGACGACCTGCGCTTTCCGCTGGAAAGCCATCCCGGCCCGGACCAGGCCATCGAGATCGCGCCCGGCGTGCTGTGGCTGCGGCTGAACCTGCCGTTCCGGCTCAACCACGTGAACATCTACTTGCTGGCCGACGGCGACGGGTGGGCGATGGTCGACACCGGCTTCGGCAACGACGCCACGATCGAAGCCTGGGAGACGCTGTTCGCCGGCGCGCTGCAGGGCTTCCGGATCAGCCGCGTGATCGTCACACACGCCCATCCCGATCACGTCGGCATGGCCGGCTGGATCGTCCAGCGCTTTCGCTGTCCCTTTTATATGTCGCAGATCGAGTATCTGCAGGGCGTCTACCACCAGAACCGGCGCACCGAAGAGCGCGTTGTCAATTCGCGCGAATTTTTTCAGCGCCACGGCATGGACGAGGCGATCACCGCGCAGCTGCTCGGCCGCGGCCAGGACTATCTGAAAAAGACGGTGCCGCTGCCTGCCGCGTATCGACGCCTCAGCGCCGGCGACGACATCCGGATCGGCGCGCGCACGTTTCGCGTGCTTACCGGCGCCGGACATTCGCCCGATCAGGTGATGCTGTATTGCGCTGCGGAAAAATTGTTCCTGTCCGCCGATCAGGTGCTCAGCAAGATCTCGCCGAATGTCAGCGTCTGGGCGCACGAGCCGGAGGAAAACGCGCTCGGCTCCTACCTGAAATCGCTCGCAGCATTGACGGCGGTGTTACCCGACGACGTGCTGGTACTTCCGGGCCATGGCCTGCCGTTTTATGGCGCCAAGACCCGCATCAAGCAGCTCGCTGATCATCACCAGGAACGCTGCGGCGTCATTGCCGACGCTTGTCGCGATGCACCAAAAACCTCGGCGCAGCTCGTCCCGGTGGTGTTCCACAAGCACGTGCTGGATCCGCATCAGACCGGCTTCGCAGCCGGCGAGCTGATCGCGCATGTCAACTACATGCTGGCGGAAGGCCGACTGACGCTGGTCGACAGCGGCGACGGCGTGCTGAGGTTCAAGAGCAGTTAACGCCTGTCCGAATGATTCCGGACAAATCACCTCCTGCTGCAATTCATTGATCTTCATCAAGCTTTGACCTGCGCGAAGCGCAGTATAGGTCGCTGCGGGCGCAGACAAATGGTCCAATTGCGCCTCGACATCGTCGGTGGAAGAGTTCTAATTAGGCGGTCACTTATATCGCTTGGTCCCTCGAAAACCTTCGTTGTTCGGCCCCGTTCGTTCCCAATCAGGTCATCGCGATGCAGTACAATCAGTTCTTTCAGGACGCTCTCACCCGCCTGCATGACGAGCGTCGCTACCGCGTGTTCGCCGATCTCGAACGGATCGCAGGCCGGTTCCCGCACGCCGTCTGGCATTCCAATTCCGGTCCTCGCGATGTCGTGATCTGGTGCTCGAACGATTATCTCGGCATGGGTCAGCACCCCAAGGTGATCGGCGCGATGGTCGAGACCACCACTCGCATCGGCACCGGCGCCGGCGGCACCCGCAACATCGCCGGCACCCATCATCCGCTGGTGCAGCTCGAGCAGGAAATCGCCTCGCTGCACGGCAAGGAAGCCTCGCTGCTGTTCACCTCGGGCTACGTCTCCAACCAGACCGGCCTGTCCACGCTCGGCAAGCTGATCCCGAACTGTCTGATCCTGTCCGACGCGCTCAACCACAACTCGATGATCGAAGGCATCCGCCAGTCGGGTTGCGAGCGCGTGGTCTGGCGCCACAACGACACCGTGCATCTCGAAGAGCTGCTGATCGCCGCCGGTCCCGACCGGCCGAAGCTGATCGCGTTCGAGAGCCTGTACTCGATGGATGGCGACACCGCGCCGCTGGCGAAGATCTGCGATCTCGCCGAGAAGTACAACGCGATGACCTATTGCGACGAAGTCCACGCCGTCGGCATGTACGGCCCGCACGGCGCCGGCGTCGCCGAGCGCGATGGCGTGATGGCGCGGATCGACATCATCGAGGCGACGCTCGCCAAGGCGTTCGGCTGCCTCGGTGGCTACATCACCGGCAAGGCCGAGGTGATCGACGCGGTGCGCTCCTACGCGCCGGGCTTCATCTTCACCACCGCGCTGCCGCCGCCGATCTGCGCCGCTGCGACCGCCGCCATCAAGCATCTGCGCGCCTCGACCTGGGAGCGCGAGCGCCACCAGGACCGCGCCGCTCGCGTCAAGGCCGTACTCAACAACGCCGGCATCCCGGTGATGCCGACCGACACCCACATCGTCCCGGTGTTCGTCGGCGATGCCGAGAAGTGCAAGAAGGCCTCGGATCTGCTGCTCGAACAGCACGGCATCTACATCCAGCCGATCAACTATCCGACCGTCGCGCGCGGCCTCGAGCGTCTGCGGATCACGCCATCGCCGTATCACGACGACAAGCTGATCGACGCTCTGGCCGAAGCGCTGGTCTCGGTCTGGGGTCAGCTCGGCCTGCCGCTCGGCGCCAAGGCGATCGCGGCGGAGTAATCCGTCGCGCCACTGCGCCTGGGTTTTCGGCGGGGCGCCCGCGACCGGGACAATCCGGTTGCCGGCGCCCTTCGCATTTTTGGCGTTTCGCACGCGACCGCCGTGGCCGGCCAAAGACACAGACAGCGCCCGCCTCCGTAATCCACCGCTCAGGTTCTGATACAAACGGGACTTCAGCTCGGTTAAACTGCCGGGCGCTCCCGCAGCCAAGTGTCCGATCCGCGGAGAGTTTCTGGCCGGCTTTCGGCCGAGGGCCTGACGCGAGGGAGCACGACCGCGATGCTGCACGATTGGGGCGTGATCGCAGCGGCGCTCGCCTATATCGGCTTCCTGTTTTACGTCGCCAGTTTCGGCGACCGGCTGTCGCAGCAACAGCGCGAGCGCGCCGGCGGATTGATCTATCCGCTGTCGCTGGCGATCTACTGCACCTCCTGGACGTTCTTCGGTTCGGTCGGCTTCGCCAGCCGCACCAGCGCCGACTTCCTCGCGATCTATGTCGGCCCGATCCTGCTGATCGCCGTGGCGACGCCTTTGCTGCGCCGCGTGATCCGGCTGGCGAAGTCGCAGAACATCACCTCGATCGCCGACTTCATCGCCGCGCGCTACGGCAAGAGCCAGCGCGTCGCCGCCACAGTGGCGCTGATCGCGATCGTCGGCTCGGTGCCGTATATCGCGTTGCAGCTCAAGGCGGTGGCGTCGTCGCTGCAGACGATCCTGGGCGACGACCACAACATCGCCGACATCCCGATCGTCGGCGATATCGCGCTGATCGTCGCGCTCGCGATGGCGCTGTTCGCCGTGCTGTTCGGCACCCGGCGGGCCAGCGCCACCGAGCATCAGCACGGCCTGATGCTGGCGATCGCCACCGAGTCGATCGTCAAGCTGGTGGCGTTTCTCGCCGCCGGGATCTTCGTCACCTTCTGGATGTTCAGCCCTCACGAGCTGATCGAACACGCCTTGAAGATGCCGGAAGCGATGCGCGCGCTGGAATCCACGCCGTCGCCGGCCACTTTCGTGACCATGACGGTGCTGTCGTTCTGCGCCTTCCTGATGTTGCCGCGGCAGTTCTATGTGGGCGTGGTCGAGAACACCAATGACGCCGAGGTCAGCCGCGCGCGCTGGCTGTTTCCGCTGTATCTGGTGTTGATCAATCTGTTCGTGATTCCGATCGCGCTGGCCGGGCTGGTGCGGTTTCCGTTCGGCGCGGTCGACAGCGACATGTTCGTGCTGGCGCTGCCGATCGACGCCAATGCGCCGATGCTCAGCGTCGCGGTGTTCATCGGCGGCCTGTCGGCCGCGACCGCGATGGTGATCGTCGAATGCGTCGCGCTGGCCGTGATGGTCTCCAACGATCTGGTGATGCCGCTGGTGCTGAAGCGCCACGGCGCGCCGCGCGACGATCAGCGCAGCTTCGGCAGCTTCCTGCTGACGGTGCGGCGGGTCGCGATCTTCGCCATCCTGATCCTCGCCTATTTCTACTACCGGGCGCTCGGCAACACCCAGCTCGCGGCGATCGGTCTGCTGTCGTTCGCGGCCATCGCGCAGTTCGCCCCGGCCTTCTTCGGCGGCCTGGTGTGGCGGCGCGCCACAGCCCAAGGGGCGATCGGCGGCATGATCATCGGCTTCGCCGTCTGGGCCTATACGCTGTTCATCCCGAGCTTCATGGAGAGCAACACGGCCGGACTGATGCTGCTGCAGCACGGGCCGTGGGGGATCGAGGCGCTGCGGCCGCAGGCGCTGTTCGGCGCCGATCTGCCGCCGCTGGTGCACGGCGTGGTGTGGAGCCTGTCACTCAACCTGCTGCTCTATGTGGCGCTGTCGCTGCTCAGCCAGCCGTCGTCGATCGACCGGCTGCAGGCGGAGGTGTTCGTCCCCGATACGCTGACGCCGATGACGCCGGCGTTCCGCCGCTGGCGCACCACCGTCACGGTGCAGGACATCGTCGGCGCGGTGGGCCAGTATCTCGGCCCTGAACGCGCCCGGGAATCCTTCCGGACATTCGCCATCGGTCGCGGCCTGACCCTCGATCCGACCGCGCCGGCGGATTTCGAACTGCTGAAACACGCCGAGCACCTGATCGCCTCGTCGATCGGCGCGGCGTCGTCGCGTCTGGTGCTGTCGCTGCTGCTGCGCAAGCGCACGGTGTCGGCCGAGGCCGCGCTGAAGCTGCTCGACGATTCCCACGCGGCGCTGCATTTCAACCGCGAGATCCTGCAAACTGCGCTGAATCACGTCCGCCAGGGCATCGCGGTGTTCAACCCGAGCCTGCAACTGATCTGCTCCAACCGGCAATTCGGCGAGCTGCTCGGGCTTCCGCCGCACATCGTGCAGATCGGCATTCCGCTGATCGAGATTCTCGAATTCCTGGCCACCACCAGCGGCAGCCAGGTCGACGCCGAAGCGCAGACCCAGATGCGGCTCGCCTCCTACACCACCGAGGGCGAGCCGTTCCTGGAACGGCTGCACGACCGGCATCTGGTGATCGAAGTCCGCGCCAACCGCATGCCGGACGGCGGGCTGGTGATCACCTTCTCGGACGTGACGCCGAGCTTCGAAGCCGCCGAAGCGCTGGAGCGCGCCAACGCCACGCTGGAACGGCGCGTCCGCGAACGCACCGAAGAGCTGACCCGGCTGAACTCGCAGCTCGCGCTCGCCAAGAGCACCGCCGAGGAAGCCAACATCTCCAAGACGCGCTTCCTCGCCGCCGCCAGCCACGACATCCTGCAGCCGCTCAACGCGGCGCGGCTCTACGCCACCAGCCTGGTCGAGCGCCAGCAGGGCGGCGAGGATTCGCGGCTGGTCGAAAACATCGACGAGTCGCTGGAGGCGATCGAGGAGATCATCGGCGCCCTGCTCGACATTTCGCGGCTCGACGCCGGCGCGATGACGCCGTCGCTGTCGAACTTCGTGATCGGCGACCTGATGCGCTCGCTGGAAATCGAATTCACCCCGGCGGCGCGCGCCAAGGGGCTGAAGCTCAGCTTCGTGCCGTGCTCGCTGCCGGTGCAGTCCGACCGGCTGATGCTGCGCCGGCTGCTGCAGAACCTGATCTCCAACGCGATCAAATACACCCCGCAGGGCCGCGTGCTGGTCGGCTGCCGGCGGCAGGGCCAGTCGCTGCGGATCGGTATCTACGACACCGGCGTCGGCGTTCCGATCCTGAAACGCGGCGAGATCTTCAAGGAGTTTCACCGGCTCGAACAGGGCGCGCGGATCGCCCGCGGCCTCGGGCTCGGCCTGTCGATCGTCGAGCGGCTGGCCAGGGTGCTGAACCACGGCATCGCGCTCGATGGCAATCGCGGCGGCGGCTCCTGCTTCTCCGTCACCGTTCCGGTGGCCGAGGTCGTCAACCACACCACGGCCGTGACCAGCGCGACGCCGCTGTCGCGCGCCTCGATGAGCGGCAGCCTGGTGGTGTGCATCGAAAACGACCCGGCGATCCTCGACGGCATGAAGACGCTGCTGACCACCTGGGACGCCAGCGTGATCGCGGTCGCCGATCCGGAAGCGGCCATCAAGGCGATCGAAGCCGCCGACCGCCGCATCACCGGCCTGCTGGTCGATTATCACCTCGATCGCGGCAACGGCATCGCGGCGATCCGCGACATCCGCCAGCGCTTCGGCGCTCACATGCCGGCGATCCTGATCACCGCCGACCGCAGCCCCGGCGTCCGGGCCGCCGCCCGGCAGGAGGAGATCGCGGTGCTGAACAAGCCGGTGAAAGCGGCGTCGCTGCGCGCCCTGCTGAGCCAGTGGCACGCACAGCAATCGGTCGTGGCGGCGGAATAGGCTCCGTCGGCCTCGCCACCGACATTGCGAGCGGAGCGAAGCCACCCAGCGCGGCATCTGCCGGATTCTGGATTGCTTCGTCGCTTCGCTCCTCGCCATGACGGACGTCCGTGCCTGATCGTGCGGCAAAGGCTTGCTCACAGCTCATGATTCGAGACGGCGTCACGCGCCTCCTCACCACGAGCAGCCGACGCTGGGTTCAAACTCTGCCTATGCAAGTGATCGTGTGCATCTCGCCGTCATGGCCGGGCTCGTCCCGGGCATCCACGAATTCTGCCGAGAGGCTGCAAAAACGTGGATGGCCGGGACAAGCCCGGCCATGACGAATTTGATGAGCACAGAAAGCCACTTGACCGACACCGACGCCGGTCGGGCGCTCAGCGGCGAGCCGGGGTCGCGATCGCTACGCTACCGGCTCGTCCTGGCGCCACTGGCTGCCGGAGATCTTGGCGGCGGCGATCACCGCCTGGGTGCGGCTTTCGACGCCGAGCTTTTGCAGGATCGCCGAGACGTGGGCCTTGATGGTGGCCTCCGAGACGCCGAGCTCGTAGGCGATCTGCTTGTTGAGCAGCCCCTCGGACAGCATCATCAGCACCCGGACCTGCTGCGGCGTCAGCGTCACCAGACGGTCGCGCAGCTTGCTGGTCTCCGGATCGGCGGCCGCCGACAGATCGACATCCGGCGGAACCCAGACATCCCCGTCCAGCACCCGCAGGATCGCGTCGCCGAGCTTCTCAACCCCGAACCGCTTGGGCACGAAGCCCGAGGCGCCGAAATCGAGCGAGCGGCGGATGGTGTCGACGTCATCGCTGGCCGAGACGACGACCACCGGGATGGCGGGGTACTGTGCCCGCAGGTAGATCAGTCCGGAGAATCCGCTGATCCCCGGCATTTTGAGATCGAGCAGGACCAGATCGACGTCCCCCTCGCGCTCGAGCAGCGCGGTGAGGTCCTCGAAAGAACCGACTTCGCCGATTTTTGCGCCGGGAACCACGCCGGAGACAGCGAGCCGGAGGGCATCGCGGAACAGCGGGTGATCGTCGGCGATGATCAAATGCGTGCTGGCGGGCGTGCTCATGATGTCCCTTGTGCGCAAGCGATAATCAACAGTCTCGCATTCAGGCCCGCGCGCGCGCAGGTCGGATGAAGTGTCGCCCTAAAGGTCGACGGCTGGCAAGGCGTCATCGGCTGCCTTGGCTTACCATCCTGCCCCTAGTTGCGACCCAAAACATTGAGCAAGCGCAAGAACGGAGACGGAACACGGGCCGAAAGTCGTAATGCCTGACAATCTTGGCGATGTTACCTTGCATCTAACGTACTGTGTCCGGCTACTGCCGCACGGCAAGAACAAGAAAAACAGCATGGTTTCAATGTCAGAGGGAGGTATTCGCTAATGTCGACTTATGCCGCGACCCCGGTGCGGTCTGGCGGGATGACGAAGGACGAACGTTTCGTCATTGTCGCTTCGTCGCTCGGTACTGTTTTCGAGTGGTACGACTTCTATTTGTACGGGTCACTTGCCGCCATTATCGGCGCGCAGTTCTTCAGCGCCTATCCGCCGGCCACCCGGGACATTTTCGCCCTGCTGGCGTTCGCCGCCGGGTTCCTGGTGCGTCCCTTCGGCGCCATCGTGTTCGGCCGGGTCGGCGACCTCGTCGGCCGTAAATACACCTTCCTGGTCACCATCCTGATCATGGGTCTGTCGACCTTCATCGTCGGCCTGCTGCCGAATGCGGCGACGATCGGCATTGCGGCGCCGATCATCCTGATCGGCCTGCGCCTGCTGCAGGGCCTCGCGCTCGGCGGCGAATATGGCGGTGCGGCGACCTATGTGGCGGAACACGCGCCGCCCGGCAAACGCGGCTACTACACGTCGTTCATTCAAACCACGGCCACGCTTGGTCTGTTCCTGTCGCTGCTGGTGATCCTGGCGACCCGAACGATCCTCGGCGAACCCGAATTCGCCGCCTGGGGCTGGCGCATTCCGTTCCTGGTGTCGGTGGTGCTGCTCGGCGTGTCGGTCTGGATCCGGCTGCGGCTGAACGAATCGCCGGTGTTCCAAAAGATGAAGGACGAAGGCAAGAGCTCGAAGGCGCCCTTGACCGAAGCCTTCGCCAACTGGGGCAACGCCAAGATCGTGCTGATCGCGCTGCTCGGCGCCGTGATGGGCCAGGGCGTGGTGTGGTACACGGGCCAGTTCTACGCGCTGTTCTTCCTGCAATCGATCCTGAAGGTCGACGGTTACACCTCGAACCTGCTGATCGCCTGGTCGCTGCTGCTCGGCACCGTGTTCTTCATCTTCTTCGGCTGGCTGTCGGACAAGATCGGCCGCAAGCCGATCATTCTGGCAGGCTGCGCGATCGCGGCGCTGTCGTTCTTCCCGATCTTCAAGGCGATCACCTCCAACGCCAACCCGGCGCTGGAAAAGGCGATCGAGACCGTCAAGGTCGAGGTCGTGGCGGACCCGGCGCAGTGCGGCGACCTGTTCAACCCGGTCGGCACCCGCGTCTTCACCGCCCCGTGCGATACGGCGCGCGCTTACCTGTCGCAGTCGTCGGTCAAGTACACGACCGCGAAGGCGCCGGCGGGCTCGCCCGTCAAGGTGGTGGTGAACGGCACGGATATCCCCTACGCCGACGCCAAGACCTCCAACCCGGCGGTGCTGGCGGCGATCCAGGCGGCGGGCTATCCGAAGGCCGGCAACCCGGACATCATCAAGATGTCGAACCCGTTCGACATCTTCAAAGCGCGCACCGCCGCGGTGATCGGGCTGCTGTTCGTCCTGGTGCTGTTCGTGACGATGGTCTACGGGCCGATCGCCGCGATGCTGGTCGAACTGTTCCCGACCCGCATCCGCTACACCTCGATGTCGCTGCCCTACCACATCGGCAACGGCTGGTTCGGCGGCCTGCTGCCGGCGACCGCCTTCGCGATCGTGGCTTCGACAGGCGATATCTACGCCGGCCTCTGGTACCCGATCATCTTCGCGTCGATCACCGTGGTGATCGGCCTGATCTTCCTGCCCGAGACCAAGAACGTCGATATCAGCAGAACCTGATCTCGCGCGGTCCGGCGCCCTGCGCGCCGGACTATCCGGATAACCGAACGGCCGCGGAGCAATCCGCGGCCGTTTCGTTTGAAGCAAGCGTCGCGCCTTGGGGCGCCCTCACCCCTGCCCTCTCCCGCAAGCGGGAGAGGGAGCGCGCTGCGGCTGATTTGGGTTCTGGCGCCAACAACCATCGCCTCGTCATTGCGAGGAGCGAAGCGACGAAGCAATCCAGGAGCGCCTAACGTGGCGCTGGATTGCTTCGCTCCGCTCGCAATGACGCCAGGACCTTGGCGACGATTACTCCATCGTCCCCAGAAACTGCAGCACCACCTCACGCCGGTGCGGGCGGCGGCGGTGTTCGATCAAGTAGATGCCCTGCCAGGTGCCGAGCGCGAGGCGCCCCTGCACTACCGGGATCTGTAGCGAGGTCGCGGTCAGCATCGACTTCACATGCGCCGGCATGTCGTCCGGCCCTTCGGTGTCGTGCGCCCAGCCGGCGTTCTCCGGCGCGAGCCGGTTCAGCACCGTGGTGAGATCGACCAGCACGGTCGGATCGGCATTCTCCTGGATGGTCAGCGATGCCGAGGTGTGGCGCACGAACAGCGTCAGCGCGCCATCACGCGCCCCCGCCTCCGCCACGAACTTCGCGACCTCATGGGTGATATCGAGAAAGCCGGCCCCAGCGGTCTGCACCGTCAGCAGCGACGATGCGACATGCGTCACGGCGGCGGCCGCGACGGGACCGCGGGTCATCGTGCGGGCTGAACTCATCGGAACCTCGTGAGCCGAACTAATAAACTCTGCGAGCGCCGCCGGCTCCCGGCCTCACCCCTCTTGCGGCAAGACCATCGCCAGATCTGGCGCTCAGGTTTTGCCGTCGCCGGTGGTGTCGCGCTGGATCCGGTTGGCCATGTCGATCAGCCGCCGCCAGGCGCGCTCGAGGAAGCCCATCACCCGGTCAACGTCCTGATCGCTCGGCAGCGGAATCTCGAGCTTGCGCTGTCCGTCCTTGGTGGTGACTTCGGGCACCGGCAGCTTGTCGGTCTTCGGCATCGCCTCGTCGATCTTGCCGGACACGCCAGGGCCTCGCTGCGCGAGCTGCGCCTTGAGGCTGTCGTTCTCGACCCGAAGCGCCTCGGCTTCCTTCTTCAGCCGGTCGTTGTCGGTCTGCAGCCGGCCGACCTCGGCGTCGAACGCGGCGCGCTCGTCGGCGACCTCATAGCAGGCCCAGCCGTTGCCCTTGTCGGTGCAGGTCGAGACCTTGCCGGTGCGGGTATCGAGCCGCGTCACGCCGTCGGCATTCGGGGTGAAGGTATAGCGGCCGTTCTCGCTGTCCGGCAGGGTGTCCGCCAGCGCCCCGCCGCCGCCGAGCGCGATCACGGCGGACAGGGCTGCGATCCGCAGCCGGCGCTGCGCCGGGGCGGCGGCGATCGCTTCAGGAAAGGCGAGGATCATCGGAAGCTCCGCAGACAGATGAAGACCCGCCCGATATGGGATCTCAGGCCGGCGCGCGGTACGGCCCGCGACCGGATTTCAACGCATCGCCCAGAAGTTCGATCCGGTCCTGGCCCCAGAACACCTCGCCGTCGAGCACATAGGCCGGCGAGCCGAACACCCCGACGGCGATCGCGTCCTGGCGGTTCTGTTCATAAACGGCGCGGATCTGATCGGAGGCGGCGTGCGCCACCAGCTTTTCGCCCGGCAATCCGGCCGCGTCCGCGATCTCGGTCAGCACCAGCGGATCGGCGAGATCGCGCTCGGTCTGCCACACCGCCGAATAGGCGCGCTGCATATAGGGCTCCGGATCGAGCCCCGCGGCGAGCGCGGCCAGCACCACGCCGTCGGCGAGGCGCGCGTCGAACGGCCAGTGCTTCGGCCACAGCTTGAAATCGAGGCCGCGCTTGTCGCGCCAGCGCTGCAGTTCGATCAGCCGGTAGCGCTGCCGCGCCGGATGGCGCTTGGCGAGCGGCAGCCCGCCGGTTTCGGAGAACAGCCCCGTCAGCAGCACCGGCTTGTAGTTGACAGCGAGGCCATGGGCCTCGACGAGCTGCCGGAACGGCGCGTGACCGATATAGGCCCAGGGGGACTGGAACGAGAAATAGTAGTCGATCTGACGCGCCATGCGTGCTCCGGCTGAAGGCGGCCGGACAAGGAATGCGAAGCGGTCGCCGAGTTCGTCATATCGGATCAGAGCCGATCCCGCCGCGCAAGCCGGATCGTCGGCGAAATGCCGTCGCAAACGCTGCGGACAAGTTATCGCAGAGAGTCGCGAATCCTCAATAAAATCAGCCAAAACAACAATGTAATAGGCTGCGACCGAATCTTGACTTGCCAACAGGCGGTCAGTATGGTCCGCCCGGCTTTTCAAGGGTCACGGGGCGTTAACTCACTATCTACGGCACCTTTTTCGGGTCTCCACGACATGGCGGACGACACGCATAAGGACAGCCGACGGAGTGACGGGAGCAGCACCGGGTCGCCTGAGGAAGCTGCGCTTTCCGCTAGGCTCGGAAGCCTGGAACAACGGCTCGCCCATTCTCGGGAGAATCGGAAACTCCAGACGGATCAATCCGGATCAGGAAGTGAAGACGGACCTGCCAGAGCCTCGGCCATGGCACTCGGTTTTCGCCTTTCCTCCGAATTGGTCGCGGGCGTTCTCGGCGGGGCGGCTCTCGGCTGGGGTTTCGATCGTTTGTTGTCGACCTCTCCCTGGGGCCTCATCGTGTTCTCGCTGCTCGGCTTCACCGCCGGCGTGATCAACGTGATGAGGGCAGCGGGTGTGATGGCGAAGCAGTCCGAGCGGCTCTGAACGGGACCGAAGTGCACGCAATCGTTCGAATCCCGCGCAAGCTCGCGACACCGACAGACTGAGAAACGAATGGCCGCCGATCCGATCCATCAGTTCCAGATCACCAAGCTCTTCTCCCTCGGTCACATTGGCGGACAGGAAATCGCGTTCACCAATTCGTCCGCCTACATGTTCGGCACCGTGGCAGTGATCGCCGTGCTGATGCTGGCGCCGGGCCGTCAGCTCGTTCCGGGCCGCATGCAGTCGGTCGCCGAGCTGTCCTACGAATTCGTCGCCAACATGATCCGGTCGACGGCCGGCAAGGAAGGCCTCAAGTTCTTCCCGCTGGTGTTCTCGCTGTTCATGTTCATCGCGGTGTCGAACCTGATCGGCATCATCCCCTACACCTTCACGGTCTCCAGCCACCTGATCGTCACCGTCGCGCTGGCGATGCTGGTGTTCCTGACGGTGCTGATCTACGGCCTCTCCAAGAACGGCCTGAAGTTCTTCAAGCTGTTCGTGCCCTCCGGCGTGCCGATCTACATCCTGCCGCTGGTCGTGTTCATCGAAGTCATCTCCTTCTTCCTGAAGCCGGTTTCGCACTCGGTGCGTCTGTTCGCCAACATGCTGGCGGGCCACATCGCGCTGAAGGTGTTCGCGAGCTTCATCGCGATGCTCGGCGCCCTGGGCGTGATCGGCTGGTTCGGCGCGGTTCTGCCGCTCGGCCTGACCATCGCGCTGACCGCGCTGGAGCTGCTGGTCGCATTCCTGCAGGCCTATGTGTTCGCCATCCTGACTTGCATCTATCTCAACGATGCAATTCATCCGGGTCACTAAGGCCCATTCCTCGACGTCAAACCAAAACCCCAACAGGAGTTCGTTACATGGATCCGATTGCCGCGAAGTACATTGGCGCTGGTATTGCCTGCATTGGCATGGGCGGCGCCGGCGCTGGCGTGGGCATCATCTTCGGCAACTATCTCGCCGCTGCGGTGCGTAATCCCTCGGCTGCCCAGGGCCAGTTCGGCAACCTGATTTTCGGCTTCGCGGTGACGGAAGCGCTCGGCATCTTCTCGCTGCTGATCGCGCTGCTGCTGCTGTTCGCCCTCTAAGATCCAACCCGGTCGCAGCTCTGCCGAGCATGTGACCGGCCCCCGAACAGGAGAAGCCCGTGGCTACAGGTCATGGCGACGCCAAGGGAACCACTGCTCACACGACGGCGGATGGCCACAAGGCCCCGTTTCCGCCGTTTCAGCAGGAGACCTTCGCTTCGCAACTCGTGTCGCTGGCGATCGCGTTCGTCGCGCTCTACCTGCTCGTTTCCAAGATCGCACTGCCGCGCGTCGGCGGTGTGATCGAAGAGCGGCAGAAGACGATCGAGGGCGATCTGGCAGCTGCGCAGAAGCTGAAGGTCGAATCGGACGAGGCGCTCAAGGCGTACGAGGCCGAACTCGCCCAAGCCCGCGCCCGAGCCCAGGCGATCGGCGCGGAAACGCGTGAGAAGCTCAATGCGCAGGCGGAAGCCGAGCGCAAGACTCTGGAAGAGCGGCTGGCGGTCAAGCTCGCCGACGCCGAGAAGACCATCGCAGCGACCCGCGCGACCGCGATGGGCAACGTCCGCGGCATCGCCGCCGACGCCGCCTCCGCGATCGTGCAGCAGCTGGCCGGCGTTCAGCCGGACAGCAATGCGCTGAACAGCGCGGTCAACGCGTCGCTCAAAGGTTGAGGCTGATGGAAATCTTCGCTGAAGCAGAAACCTGGGTCGCCATCGCGTTCATCATCCTGATGGGCGTGTTCGCCTATCTGGGCGTGCACCGGACGGTGATCAAAGCGCTCGACACTCGTCGTGACCGGATCAAGGCCGAGCTCGACGAGGCCCGCAAGCTCAAGGACGAAGCCGCCAAGCTGCTCGCCGACTATCGCTCCCGCCGGGCGCAGGCCGAGCGGGAAGCCGAAGCGATCGTCGCCAGCGCCAAGGCTGACGCCGAGCGCATCGCGGCCGAATCCAAGGCCAAGCTGGAAGACTTCGTCGCCCGCCGCACCAAGACCGCGGAAGGCAAGATCGCGCTGGCGGAGGCTCAGGCCCTCGCCGACGTGCGGGCCGCAGCGGCCGAGGCCGCCGTCTCCGCCGCCGCGTCGATCCTGTCGCAGTCGGTCAAGGGCCCGGTCGCCGACGACCTTCTGAGCAAGGGCATCCAGGACGTCCGCAGCAAGCTCAACTGAGCTTCCCGTCTCTGAACAATCAAAGCCGGCGCGAGCAATCGCGCCGGTTTTTTTATGTCTGATTGTCTTCAATTGCGGCTCCCTACCCGCGCACAGCGCAACCTCTCCCGCTTACGGGAGGGGGTCGGATCGCGCAGCGATCCGGGTGAGGGCACTCCCATCAACGAGTCGCAGAGTCACTGCCCGGGTCGCCCTCACCCCAGCCCTCTCCCGCAAGCGGGAGAGGGAGCGCGCTGTGCCGTGTGGTGAAGGTCAATGGCTAAAGGTCAGGAAACGCGGCGGGCCGCCATCGTGCCGACCGCCCGTACAACGCGGCTACTTCTTCTTCCGCGCTCTCGGCTCGGGCTTCAGGGCCTGTGGATCGAAGCCGATGTAGAAGACGTAAGCGTCGTTCGCGGCCGCAGACGGTGCCGGATACACGACGTCTTCGGTCACGAGGCTGAACGGCACGCTGCCGTCGGTGCCCATGTTCACGACGGTGCGGTAGGCCTTGGTGAACACGGTCTTGGGTGAGACGCCGTCCTGGACCACGGCGACGCGGATCGGGACTTCAACCGTTCCCGGCGCGCCGGCGGGCCCGGCGATCACCCGCCCCTGAATGCCGATATGCGCCGTGATGGTGCCGCTGTTGAGATTGCATTCGCGCGCCGTGCGGCCGATGACGACCTGGTAGCGCAGATCATTGCCGCTGGCTTCCTTGCCGGGCAGCCCGACCGCGTAGGTCGCAGCGCCGGGCCGGATCGTGACGGGCGGACAGGTCAGGTCGGTTTCCGGCGCCGGCCCGTTGGAGATGGTCGGCGCCGGCTCGGACGAACTGCCGCCGAACAGGCTCTTGAAGCGGTCCGTGAAGGACTGCGACCAGGCAGGCGTCGCCAGCATGGCGCCGAAGGCCGCGGCCCCGGCCGCCAGCAGCACGGCGCGTCGCGCCCCACGCCCCGCGGGCGCTCGTTTCCCATCGTGTCTCATCACTCTACCCGGGCTGTGAAGGTCCAGACCATGCCGCACGGCTCCCCACCGTGCGGCGGTCATCGCTACCGAAACGCTTTCGCGCGCGGCGTTATAGCAAACCAAAGCCGGCGAACCAAAGGCGACAATGTCGCCGCCGGTCCACGACGCAGGAGTTGTTCAGCCGCGGAAATCCTCGTGCAGCAACCCGAACAGCAGGTGGTCCTGCCAGACGCCATTGATGCAGAGATAGCGCCGCGCCAGCCCTTCGCGGGTGAAGCCGCATTTTTCCAGCACACGGATCGACGGCGTGTTGGTCGGGATGCAGGCGGCCTCGACCCGGTGCAGGTTGAGCTCTCCGAACAGCGTCGGCAGCAGCACCCGCAGCGCCGCCGTCATGAAGCCGCGGCCCGCATGCGGCTCGCCCATCCAGTAGCCGATCGTGCCGGCCTGGACGATGCCACGGCGGACATTGGCGAGCGTGACGCCGCCGAGCATCTCGCCGGTACCCTCCCGGAAGATCAGGAACGGGTACGACCGGTCGGCGGCGATGTCCTCGGCGTAGCGGCGCAGCCGTCGGCGAAAGCCGGAGCGGGTGAGATCGTCCGAGGGCCAGATCGGCTCCCACGGCGTCAGATAGGACCGGCTGCGGTCGCGCAGCTCGGCCCATTGCACGTAGTCGGCCATCTGGGGGGCCCGCAGCAGCAGCCCGTAGCCCCGCGGCGCCAGGGCGGCAGGGGCTGCGGACGGCATTCGAAACAGCGCCATGACGACACTCCGATGCGCGCGGGCGGGGGCGCTCAGCCTCCGCGCACGGCGCGCGGCATCAATGATACGACGTTTTGGCCCTGGATTGTGTCAATCCTTCCGCAAAACCCACCGCGCTGTCCAGACCACGCCCGGTGCCGAGCGCGACCACCGCGGGCTGGCCGCGCGACATCAACTGCCTTGCGGCCGCGCGGGTGGTCTCGATGCTGACCGCATCGATCCGTGCCACCAGCTCCTCGACCGGCAGCGGGCGGCCATAGGCCAGGATGTGCCGGGCAAGCTGCTCGGCGCGCGACGAGCAGCTTTCCAGCGCCATCAACAGGCCGGCCTTCATCTGCGCCTTGGAGCGGGCGATCTCCGCGTCGGTCAGGGTCTCGACCGCGTCGTTGATCACATCGACGATCACTTCCATCATCTCCGGCGCGTCGTCCGGATCGGTGCCGGTGTAGAGCCCGAAGAACCCGGTGTCCGCATAGGGCGCGTGGAAGGTGTAGATCGAGTAGCACAGGCCGCGCTTCTCGCGGACCTCCTGAAACAGCCGCGACGACATTCCGCCGCCGAGAATGTTGGTGAACACCTGCAGGCTGAAAAGCGACTCGTCGCGTTGCGGCAGGCCTTCCAGCGCCAACGTCAGATGCGCCTGTTCGAGGTCGCGGCGCACGACGCGCGAGCCGCCGGCGCCGAACATCGCCGGCTGCGGCTTTGGCGCCGGCGTGCCGTCGAAGCTGGCGAAGCGGTGCTGGACTTCCTCGACGACCCGCTTGTGATCGACCGCACCGGCTGCGGCGACCACCATGTCGGGGCCGCGATAATGCGTCGACAGATAGGACTGCAGCTTATCGCGATTGAAGCCCTTCAGCGTCTTGGCGGTGCCGAGCAGCGAGCGGCCGATCGGCTGCTCCGGGTAGCAGAGCTCGTTGAGATATTCGAACACGACGTCGTCCGGCGTGTCCTGCGAGGCGCCGATCTCCTGCACGATCACGCTCTTCTCGCGCTCCAGCTCCTCGGCCTCGAACGACGGATTGGCCAGGATGTCGCTCAGCACGTCGAGCGCCAGCGGCACGTCGGCCTTCATCACCCGCGCATAGTAGGCGGTGGTCTCGGTCGAGGTCGCGGCGTTGAGGTCGCCGCCGACCGCCTCGATCTCCTCGGCGATCTCGCGCGAGGTGCGGCGCGTGGTGCCCTTGAAGGCCATGTGTTCGAGCAGATGCGAGATGCCGTGCTCATCCGGCTTCTCGTCGCGGCCGCCGACACCGGTCCATACGCCGAGAGCGGCGGTCTCGAGATGCGGCATGGTGTCGGTGACGACGGTCAGGCCCGAGGGAAGCTTGCTGACTTCGACGCTCATCCGACAGCTCCTTGCTGCGCCGCGCGGCTGACGGACAGCACGTGGCGTTCGATCGCCACCTGATCACGGGGCATGATTTTGAAAGTTTCGGTCCGGCTCATCAGTCCGTCGAGCCAGGCCGGGAGCTTCGGCCGCATCCCGCAGGCGGCTTCCACCGCATCCGGGAATTTGGCCGCATGCGCCGTGGATAGAACGATGTTGGGCACGGATGGGTCCGTCGTGTCGCGATCGGCGACCGCCAGCGCCACCGCGGTGTGCGGATCGACCAGATCGCCGGCCTCGCGCCAGGCGGCGCGGATCGCCGATTCGGTCTCCGCCTCGTCGGCGCGGCCGGCGTCGAATTCTGCGCGCACGGCGGCCAGGAGGGCATCGGGCAGCACGAAGCGGCCGGATTGGCCGAGCGAGCCCATCAGCGACCGGATCAGCGCCGCGTCGCGCCCGGACGCCTCGAACAGCAGCCGCTCGAAATTCGACGACACCTGGATGTCCATCGACGGCGACGTCGTGGCATGGACCTCACGCACCTCGTAGATGCCGGTCTTCAGCGTGCGAGCCAGGATGTCGTTGATGTTGGCGGCGATCTTCAGCCGGCGTACCGGCAGGCCCATCTTCTTGGCGACGTAGCCGGCGAAGATGTCCCCGAAATTCCCGGTCGGCACCGTGAAGTCGACCAGGCGAGCGGGCGCGCCGAGCGCGACCGCGCTGGTGAAGTAGTACACCACCTGCGCAACGATGCGGGCCCAGTTGATCGAATTGACGCCCGACAGTGCCACCTGATCGCGGAACTTGTGGTGATTGAACAGCCCCTTCACGATCGCCTGGCAATCGTCGAAATGGCCCTCGATCGCCAGCGCATGGACGTTGGCCGCGCCCGAAGTCGTCATCATCATTCGCTGCACGTCCGAGACCCGGCCGTGCGGAAACAGCACCACGAGATCGACCGCCTCGCGACCCGCGAAGGCATCGACCGCGGCGCCGCCGGTGTCGCCCGAGGTCGCGACCACGATGGTGGTGCGCTGGCCGCGCTTCTGCAGCGCGTGATCCATCAAGCGCGAGATCAGCTGCATCGCGACGTCCTTGAACGCCAGCGTCGGACCGTGGAACAGCTCGAGCACGAACTGGCTGGACCCGCTCTGGCGCAGCGGGACCACCGCCGGGTGGCGGAAGGTGGCGTAGGCCTCGTTGGCCATCCGGCCCAGCTCGGCGTCCGAGATCTCGCCGGCCACGAACGGCCGGATCACCTCGACGGCGACCTCCCAATACGGCCGGCCGAACAGGCTGGTGATGGTGTCCGGCGCAAGCTGCGGCCAGACTTCGGGTACGTACAGGCCGCCGTCACGGGCCAGCCCGGTCAGCATCACATCGCAGAAGCCGAGGCGCGGGGCCTCGCCCCGGGTCGAAACATAGGTGGTCAAGGGATCCTCCAAAGACCTGGGCGGACCAAGCCTTTGATATCGATTGGGATTACTCACGCGCGGGCGAAATCACCGGCACCATAAGGGTTTTGCCGCGCAGGGGAAACCGCTCTCGACGAAAAGACCCGCAGGGTCGGGATTGCCCGTGGACCGCGGCGCTTCTAGGCAATGCGCCGCGACGCCCTGGGCTGCGCCGCCGCCGGCGCGGCCCGGCGCTGGCCCCAGAGCCAGACCAGGAAGGCCACGCCGACGGCCAGCGCCAACCCGAACCAGGTGACGGCGTATTGCATGTGCTGGTCGCGCAGATGGACACCGAGCGGCCCGGGCTTGGGCAGGCCGCTCGCCGGCACGGGCGTTTCCAGATCGATGTAGAAAGGCGCGACCGCGCCTCCCCAGCCGAGCTGCGCGGCCATCGTCGGCACGTCGCGGCTGAACCACAGCCGCTTGGCCGCGTCCGGATTCGGCGTGAACATCCCGCCGGCCTCCGGGAAGCGCAGATAGCCGGTCATCGCAACCGGCTGGCCGGCATGCAGCGGCTTGACGATGCGGTCCTGATAGGCGCGGTCCTGCATGGTGTTGGGCACGAAGCCGGCATTGATCACCACCGTCGTACCGTCTACCCGCGCCGGCAGGAACGCCCAGGTGCCGGGCCCGGCAACGTCGTCGCGGATCGCCGAACCGGACGAATACACCATCGCGTCCGGCAGCTCCGCGTAGCGCGCGGTGAAGCCGACGCGGCGGAATTCGTCGGCGGCGGGCGTCAGCGTCGGCCATGCGCTGGCCGGTGGCAGCGCGGCCGGCGGCGCCGCGAGGCGCTCGGTCAGCGCCGCGATCAGGGCGTGCTTGGCGGTGCGGCGCTGCAACTGCCAGAAGCCGAGCGACAGCAGCACCGCGACGATCAGCAGCGCGATCAGGCTCATCCCGGCGATGCCGCGCCGGCGCGACGAGAGGCTTGTCATTTCGGTTCGCGCCCGACCAGGCGCCCTTCCTGGGCCTTGTGATGAAACTGCAGGGCGATCAGCAGCGCCTTCATCGAGCGCAGCGGCAGCAGCGTGGTGGCGATCACCATCGGAATCCACAGCGCCGCATGCAGCCAGAATGGCGGCTGATACTTGATCTCAACCACCAGCGCGCAGCCGACCACGATGGCCCCGCCGATCAGAATCATGAACACCGCCGCGCCGTCACCGACGTCGATGAACGCGTAGTCGAGCCCGCAGGCCTCGCAGCGCGGCGCCAGCGTCAGGAAGCCCGCATAGAGCTTGCCCTCGCCGCAGCGCGGGCAGCGGCAAGTAATGCCGCGCAGCGCGCTTTGCAGGAGCGTGGGAGCAGGCTTCTCCACGGGCGTCATTGCGAGGAGCGGAGCGACGAAGCAATCCAGAGGCCACCATCCGCGGCCCTGGATTGCTTCGCTTCGCTCGCAATGACGGAGTGTTGCTGGCACATCATCGTTCAGCCTCGAAAGCAAAGGGCGGCCGCTCGGGCCGCCCTTGTCTAGCACGGTTCGGGCGGCCGCGGTCAGTGCGCGCCATGCGCCATGGTCGAGGCGCCGTGGCCCCAGACGTAGATGCAGACGAACAGGAACAGCCAGACCACGTCGACGAAGTGCCAGTACCAGGCGGCGAATTCGAATCCGAGATGCTGGGTCGGGGTGAAGTGGCCCTTGTAGACGCGGATCAGGCAGACCAGCAGGAAGATGGTGCCGACCAGCACGTGGAAACCGTGGAAGCCGGTCGCCATGAAGAAGGTCGCGCCGTAGATGTTGCCGGCGAACGAGAACGCGGCGTGGCTGTATTCGTAGGCCTGCACGCAGCTGAAGGCGGCGCCGAGCAGCACGGTCAGGATCAGCGCCTTCTTCACGGCGGCACGGTCGTTGTGCAGCAGCGCGTGGTGCGCCCAGGTGACGGTGGTGCCCGAGGTCAGCAGGATCAGCGTGTTGAGCAGCGGCAGATGCCAGGGATCGAAAGTCTCGATGCCCTTCGGCGGCCACACGCCGCCGAACAGCGCGTCGCGGGTCGCATGCACCGGATCGCCGGGAAACAGCGCCGAATTGAAGTAGGCCCAGAACCAGGCGACGAAGAACATCACCTCGGAGGCGATGAACAGGATCATGCCGTAGCGATGGCTGATCTGCACCACGCGGGTGTGGTCGCCCTTGAACTCGGCCTCGCGGATCACGTCGCTCCACCAGCTCGCCATGGTGTAGAGCACGCCGATGACGCCGATGCCGAACACGATCGGCGCGCCCTGATACATGTGATGCATCCAGGACACCGCCCCGAACGCCATGATGAAGGCGGCGACGGAGCCGACGAACGGCCACGGACTGGGATCGACGAGGTGGTAGTCGTGTTGTTTCGCGTGCGCCGTGGCCATGTTCGTGCTCTCCGTTGCAAAACCGATGCGGTGTTTCCCCTGTCCGCCCGGCCGTCGTCTCTCAGCGTTTCCGTTGTTGTTATAAGTTGCCTTTGCGCGCCCCGGTTTCGCTCGAAGCCACCGGCTTCGGCGCCGGATCGCGCATCGGGTAGAAGGTGTAGGACAGCGTGATGTTGTTGACGGTGTCGTTCTCGCTGTCGGCCGCGAACGCCGGATCGACGTAGAACACCACCGGCATCTCGCGGGTCTCGCCCGCCGCCAGCGTCTGCTCGGTGAAGCAGAAGCAGTTGATCTTGGTGAAATACGAGCCGACCGTCAGCGGCGTGACGTTGTAGGCGGCCTGCCCCGTCGTCTCGTGCTTCGCGGTGCTGGTGACGGTGTAGTACACGGTCACCACCTTGCCGATCGGCACCTCGATCTCGCGCTGCTCCGGCTCGAACTTCCACGGCAGGCCGTTGATGTTGGAGTCGAACCGCACCGTCACCGTGCGGGCCAGCGGCTCGGAGGTCGGCGCCGCGCCGACCTGGGTGGTGCCGTTGAAGCCGGTGGTGCGGCAGAACCAGTTGTAGAACGGCACGGCGGCGAATGAGGCGCCGACCATCAGCGCCACCACGAGCCCGCAGATCGACGCCACCATCGCGTCACGGCCGAGTCCGCGGCGGGGAGCCGGCTGCGGCGCGGGACTGGACGGGACCTGCGGCATCGTTGATCGCTCCCTACATCGGCCGCTGCAGCACGATCGGACCCTTGACCATGGTCACGGCGAAGAACAGCGCCACCAGCACGGCGAGCGCGAGGGCGATGGCGATCGAGCGCTCACGCTGGCGCTTCTTCTGCGCTTCGGTGAGCACCACGCCCGGCCTCCTCTGCGGCTCCATCCGGTGCCCTCCTCAGGCGAACAGCGACCAGATCGCCTTCGCGGCGACCTCGAC
Source organism: Rhodopseudomonas telluris (assembly GCF_042432815.1). Taxonomy (NCBI): domain Bacteria; kingdom Pseudomonadati; phylum Pseudomonadota; class Alphaproteobacteria; order Hyphomicrobiales; family Nitrobacteraceae; genus Rhodopseudomonas; species Rhodopseudomonas telluris. Next base: position 228,674 of record NZ_JBHLWM010000004.1, on the reverse strand, counting down.
CAGCAGAATCGAGAACAGCGCGAACAGATACAGGATCGACACCTTGAACAGATTGCGCGAGGCGCGCAGCGCGGCGCTGCCGGTGCGGTTGCGATAGACCCGCACGGCGAGCACCAGCATCCAGGCGCCGAGCGCCAGCGAAGCGATGCCGTACACCGCATCGAAGTAGCCGAGCGGCCACGGCGCAGCCGCCACCGCCACCAGCACGATGGTGTAGAGCAAAATCTGCAGCCGGGTGTGATCCGGCCCGGCAACCACCGGCAGCATCGGCACGCCGGCGCGGGCGTAGTCGTCGTTGCGGAACAGCGCCAGCGCCCAGAAGTGCGGCGGCGTCCAGAAGAAGATGATGGCGAACAGCAGCAGCGGCTCGACCGCCAGCGATCCTGTGACCGCGGCCCACGCCACCACCGGCGGCAGCGCGCCGGCGGCGCCGCCGATCACGATGTTCTGCGCCGTCGAGCGCTTCAGCCACATCGTGTAGATCACGACGTAGAAGAAGATCGTGAAGGCGAGCAACGCGGCCGACACCCAATTCACCAAGATGCCGAGCGTCAGCACCGAGAAGAACGCCAGGATCAGGCCGAACGCCAGCGCCTCGGGCCTGGTGACGCGGCCGCGCGGGATCGGCCGATTGGCCGTGCGGGTCATCTTGCCGTCGATGTCGTCCTCGTACCACATATTCAGCGCGCCGGAGGCGCCGCCACCGACCGCGATGCACAGGATGGCGGTGATCGCCAGCACCGGGTGGAAGCTGCCCGGCGCCATCAGCAGGCCGACCAGCGCCGTGAACACGACCAGCGACATCACCCGCGGCTTGAGCAGCGCGATGTAGTCGCGGACGCCCGCCTCGGAGATGCGGGGAGCAGCGAATTCGACCTGGTTGGAGTCGATGACCGACAATTCGGGACCTCTTGGGCTTCAGACCGCATCCGCCATCGGCACAGCCACGGCGGATGCTCGTTGATATCGGTGCCTCAGCGAACCTGCGGCAGCACCTCGAACTGATGGAACGGCGGCGGCGACGACAGCGTCCATTCCAGCGTGGTGGCGCCAACGCCCCACGGATTGTCCGCCGCCTTCTCCTTCTTGATGAAGGCCAGCGCGACGCCGTACAGGAAGATCAGCACCGCGAAGCCCGAGATATACGAACCGATCGACGACACCAGGTTCCAGCCCGCGAAGGCGTCCGGATAGTCGACGTAGCGGCGCGGCATGCCCGACAGGCCGAGGAAGTGCTGCGGGAAGAACACCAGGTTGACGCCGATGAAGGTCGTCCAGAAGTGCAGCTTGCCGATGGTCTCCGAATACATGTAGCCGAACATCTTCGGGAACCAGTAGTACCAGCCGGCGAAGATCCCGAACACGGCGCCGAGCGACAGCACGTAATGGAAGTGCGCGACCACGTAATACGTATCCTGCAGCACGCGGTCGACGCCGGCATTGGCCAGCACCACGCCGGTGACGCCGCCGACCGTGAACAGGAAGATGAAGCCCACGGCCCACAGCATCGGCGTCTTGAACTCGATCGAGCCGCCCCACATCGTGGCGATCCAGGAGAAGATCTTCACGCCGGTCGGCACCGCGATCACCATCGTGGCGGCGACGAAATAGGCCTGCGTCGCGCTCGACATGCCGACCGTGTACATATGGTGCGCCCACACCACGAAGCCGATCACGCCGATCGCCACCATGGCGTAGGCCATGCCGAGATAGCCGAACACCGGCTTCTTGGAGAAGGTCGACACGATCTGGCTGATCATGCCGAACGCGGGCAGGATCAGGATGTAGACTTCCGGGTGGCCGAAGAACCAGAACAGATGCTGGAACAGCAGCGGATCGCCGCCGCCTTCGGCCGAGAAGAAGGTGGTGCCGAAGTTGCGGTCGGTCAGCAGCATGGTGATGGCGCCGGCGAGCACCGGCAGCGACAGCAGCAGCAGGAACACCGTCACCAGGATCGACCATACGAACAGCGGCATCTTGTGCAGGGTCATGCCCGGCGCGCGCATGTTGAAGATCGTGGTGATGAAGTTGATCGCGCCCATGATCGACGACGCACCGGCCAGATGCAGGGCCAGGATGGCGAAGTCGACCGCGGGGCCGGGATGCCCCGACGTGGACAGCGGCGCGTACATGGTCCAGCCGGCGCCGACGCCGTTCGACGACGGCTCGCCCTCGACGAAGGTCGAGATGATCAGCAGCGCGAACGCGGCCGGCAGCAGCCAGAACGAGATGTTGTTCATGCGCGGGAACGCCATGTCGGGCGCGCCGATCATCAGCGGCACGAACCAGTTGCCGAACCCGCCGATCATCGCCGGCATCACCATGAAGAAAATCATGATCAGGCCGTGCGAGGTCACGAACACGTTGTAGGTGTGGCTTTCGTGGAAGATCTGCACGCCCGGATACATCAGCTCGATGCGGATCGCGATCGACATCGCGCCGCCGATGATCCCCGCGATGATCGCGAAGATCAAATACATCGTGCCGATGTCCTTGTGATTGGTCGAATAGACATAGCGCCGCCACCCGGTCGGGTGCGCATGAGCGTGGTCGTCGTGCGCATGATCGGCGTGAGCAACCCGTGCAGCTTCCATCGTCATTCTTCAGATCCTGCCTTGAAACCTTCGAACCTTGCGGTCCCCGTTCAGACGTATCGCGCGTCGTAACCGATCACTGCGCGGAGGCGCCGATCGAGGCGTAGGATTTGCGAGCCGCCGAGGCGACCTGCTGCTGCTTCTTCCAGGCGTCGTATTCCTGATCGCTGACGACGCGAACGACGATGGGCATGAAAGCATGGTCCTTGCCGCAAAGTTCCGAGCACTGGCCGTAGTAGCGACCTTCCCGCGTCGCCCTGAACCAGGTCTCGTTGAGGCGTCCCGGGATCGCGTCGATCTTCACGCCGAACGACGGGATCGCCCAGGAATGGATCACGTCGGCGGCGGTGGTCTGGATACGCACCACCTTGTTGACCGGCACCACGGTCTCGTTGTCGACCGCGAGCAGACGCGGCGGCACCGGATTCATCTTGGCGCGCTCCTCGTCGGTCAGCATGATCGAGGTGAACTCGATCTTGTCGTCGGGATACTGATAGGTCCAATTCCACTGGTTGCCGGTGGCCTTGATGGTGAGGTCGGCCTTCGGAATGTCGAGCTGGAAGAACAGCAGCCGGAACGACGGCACCGCGACAGCCACCAGGATCATCACCGGAACGATCGTCCACGCCACTTCGATCAGCGTGTTGTGCGTGGTCTTGGACGGAACCGGGTTGGCCTTGGCGTTGAACTTCACCACCACGATCACCAGCAGCGCCAGCACGAACAGCGTGATCGCGGTGATCAGCCAGAGCAGGAAGCTGTGAAACCAGACGATGTTCTCCATCACCGGGCTGGCAGCATTCTGCAGCTGCATCTCCCACGGAGAGGGCTGCCCTTCGCCCGCGAGCGCCGATCCGGCGAGGCCGAGCAGGCCTCCGATCGTCGCGATTCCGATACCCGCAACGCCAAGCAAACGCCGATCGAATCGGCTCTTCGACATCGTCATGCCGCCTTCGCTCCCCTACGTATTTTGCGGGCTGAACCACTTCCGCGGAGTGCCCTTGTCATTCTTCGAGGGCGATTGTTCGCTCCCTTAAGAACGCTTCTTATTCTCTCTTTCAAACCACAATTTGCCAGTACCCGCAATGCACTATTGGACTTTCGCAGGGGCCTCGCGGAGGTTTGTCGCGCGCGTCGCAGACGACGGACACGCTTCGGTATTTTGCGGTGTTCGGGTAATGTGAACCATGCTTGACAGCGGCACACGCCGATGTAGGCACAGCAGCCAGAATTCACGGGAGCCTGATTCGCCGGTGGGCGGTGTCGCCTTGATGGTGCCGTCATTCCGGATCAGTCGGGGCCCTGATCCATGACATGTGTCTGATCTACCTCTGACTTGAAAGCGACCCCGATGGGCTTTGCCGAACGTTTGCCGTTGCTCGCCTCCTGCCGCTTGGTGCGGGGAAGCAGCATCCGGCTGGGGATCGCGGCCGCGCTGATGATGGCTGCGGTGCTCGGCAACAGCGCCCGCGCCGACGCGCAGGGCGCCGTGCGCTCCGTGCATGGCGACTGGCAGATCCGCTGCGACACGCCGCCGGGCGCCAAGGCCGAGCAATGCGCGCTGATCCAGAGCGTCGTGGCGGAGGACCGCTCCAACGCCGGCCTGACCGTGATCATCCTCAAGACCGCCGACCAGAAGAGCAAGCTGATGCGCGTGGTGGCGCCGCTCGGCGTGCTGCTGCCGTCGGGGCTCGGTCTGAAGCTCGACAACGCGGATGTCGGCCGCGCCGGCTTCGTGCGCTGCCTGCCCAATGGCTGCGTCGCCGAGGTGGTGATGGACGACAAGCTGCTCGGCCAGCTCCGCACCGCCAAGACCGCGACCTTCATCATCTTCGAGACGCCCGAAGAGGGCATCGGCTTCCCGCTCAGCCTCAACGGGCTCGGCGAGGGCTACGACAAGCTGCCGTAGCGCGGTCGTGGATCAGCCGTTGCGGCGGCCCGCATAATAGGCGAGCAGCCGACGCGCACCATCCGACGTCCAGTCGGCGTCACCCACCAGATAGCCGGCGATCCGCCCCGCAGGATCGACGATGTACGAGATCGGCATGCCGTAGCGGCCGAACGGCACGCCGGGGTTGTCGTTGTTCGCCGCGCGCACGACGCGTCCCTCCGGATCGAGATAGATCTCGAGATGCCGGATGTTCAGCTTGCGCACATATGGGGCAACGACGGCCGGACCTTGCACGTCCAGCGACACCGCGATCACCTGCAGATCCGTGCCGCCGGCCACCTGCTGCAGACGGTCGAGGCTCGGCAGCTCGGTCCGGCATGCCGGACACCAAGTCGCCCAGAAGTTGACCAGCACGACCTTGTTGCGAAATGCGTAGAAAGTGGCCGTCTCGCCGTCCAGCCGCGTGATCGGAACAGGCGGCACCATGCGCTCGGGCCGCACCACCGTGAACTGATGCCGCTCGCCGCCGAACGGCGGCGGATTCTCGCCCGCCGCGGCGGAACTGGCGCAGGCGGCCGCGGCCGCTCCGCCCAGCAGCCTTAGCAACACGCGACGGCGCGTGACCTCATGGTCCATCATTCGGCTCCTTAGCGCTCGTCGATTACGCTGGGACAAATCCGCGTCGACATCAGGGCCGCAGATAGGACCATCCGGCCTCCTGGAGCTCGACCAACCTGACCACGCCGAACGGCACCGACCGCGCGCCGTCGACGAGAGACAATGGATGTCCCTCGTTTCTTTCCATGATGGCGATGGTGTTGCCGCAGGCACTGAACACCACATCGGGATGAGTGGCGTGCAGAAAACGCAACAGATCCTTCACCGGCGAGGTGTCTTCCCGGAACATGTTGACGCCGGCGCCATAGGCGACGATCTCGACGGCCGCGGCTTCGTTCCTGTCGCCATAGGCCTTCAGAAGGTTGAGGCTGTTGGTGATCGCGTGTTTCATGATCACCGGATCGTCCGAATTGACCTGAACCACGACGCGGTGCACCGCCGTCTTCGGAACGGCCTGAACCGCCCCCTGGACTCTCGACTCCTTCGGGCTTGCCGCGCACGCATCGATCAGCACGAGCGTGACCGACATCGGCACAAAGAACGATAGACCGAACAGAGCCGCTACGGCCCATCGGCGGCGCGGCCAGCCGAACCGGAGCATCAGCGCGGCCGGCCCGAGAGGACGGCCGCGATGTCGCTGCGCTTGACGAAGATCACCAGCGCGTTGAACGCGAGCAGGACGAGGGCAGGCACCGGGGAGCCGCCGATCACAAAGAGGTGCGTGATCGTCGCGCCGATCATCACGCAACTGAGCACCACGGCGCCGAACGCGCCCAGCGGAGGGACCAGCAACAGGCAGGCGCCGAGCACTTCGAGCATCCCGGTCAAATAGCGAAACCACTGACCGAGGCCGATATGCTGAAACTCCTCGACCAGCATCGGTACGCCGTACAGCTTGGCGCCGCCGGCCGCGAGAAACACAACTGCAAGTAGCCCTCTGACGACCCAGAGCGCTGCGGGGGCCAGACGCGACGGCTTCGATTGAACGGCGATCGACATGATACCTCCTGAATTGCGGCGGACGCGCAGGGGCGCCGCCGGTGAACTGTCCAAATTCAGGATTACGGCGTAGTCTCGGAACGACAAGTAGGATGCTTTTTATGAGGCAGTACGCAAAACATGACTATTGAGCACGACGGCGACTCCGCCGCGGACACGCCCTGCCAGGGCGGCTCATCGACCACGCTGCAACATGCGATCGGCGTGCTCGCGGGCAAGTGGAAGGGAGAGATTCTGCGGGCCCTGATACAGGGCAAGCAGCGCTTCGGCGCGCTCAGGCGCGCAATCCCCGGCGTGACTCAGCATATGCTGACGATGCAACTACGCGATCTCGAAGCCAACGGCCTGGTGAAACGCACCGTCTATGCGGAGGTGCCGCCGCGCGTGGAATACGAAATGACGCCGTCGGCCAAGGCCCTGAAACCGGTGTTCGACGAATTGTTCAAGTGGTCGCAGGAGCACGGCTTCCCGACCGGTCCGCAGCCGCGTCCAACCAGAGACGACGAGATCGCCAGTCAGCCGGCCGCACCTCATCGTCACTAAGCTGATGCCAGCGCACGCGGCGTCTTCGCGCATCCATCTTGGCAAGCGAAGGCCACAAGGGTCGCCTGCGCTGCCCTTGTGGCCGGGGACCTGAATCGGTCAGACCAGCGTCAGCGTCACGTCGATATTGCCGCGCGTGGCGTTGGAATATGGGCACACGATGTGGGCACGGTCGATCAGCGTCTGGGCCTGCTCGCGGTCGACGCCGGGGAGGCTGATCTTGAGTTCGACTTCGATACCAAACCCGGTCGGGATCGGACCGATGCCGACCGTGCCGGTGACGCTGACATCCTTCGAGATCGGCAGCTTGTCGCGACCGGCGACGAACTTCATCGCGCCGAGGAAGCAGGCCGAATAGCCAACGGCGAACAGTTGCTCCGGATTGGTGCCGGCGCCGCCACCGCCGCCGAGCTCCTTCGGCGTCGTCAGCGCGACATCGAGATGGCCGTCGCTCGACACGCCGCGGCCGTCGCGGCCTCCGGTGGCGGTGGCCGTTGCGCGGTAGAGAACCTTTTCGACTGACATGGTGGTCTTCCTTTCGAGGGGTTGAGGTTGAAGGGCTTAATTAAGCGCGCGACTTAAAATCGTGCGCGATGTATTAGCCGGCGTGCGCCGGACATGGGAAACAGCACCTGGCTCATGCGGCCTCGAATAAATGCGCGCGAACCTTGGTCAGCTTGTCGCGCAGCTCGACGATTTCCTCGAGCGAGCCGCCCATCGCGGCGCCGAGGCAGTCGGGCACGTGCTTGAGCTGCTGCCGCAGCGCCCTGCCCTCGTCCGTGAGACTGACGATCACCTGCCGCTCGTCTTCGGCCGACCGCTTCCGGCTGATCAGCCCGCGCGCCTCCAGCCGCTTCAGCAGCGGCGTCAGCGTCGTGGTCTCGAGATAGAGCTGATCGCAGATCTCCGAGACGTTGACCCGATCCTTCTCCCACAACACCAGCATCACCAGGTACTGCGGATAGGTCAGATCGAACTCGCGCAGCAGCGAGCGATACACCTTGTTGACCCCGAGCAGCGTCGAATACAGCGCGAAGCAGAGCTGCGAGTCCAGCTTCTGCTTGTCCGCTGCCCGCAGAGGGCGGCTCGGCGATGTCGGGTTCGATTTCATGGACGACGATTTATATCGCGCGCGATATATTCGCAAGTGGGTGGGCGAAACACGCGCGCGAATGTCGATCACGTCATTGCGAGGAGCGAAGCGACGAAGCAATCCAGTCCTGTGCACAGAGCTGGATTGCTTCGCTTCGCTCGCGATGACGGAGAGCGCCGCAATGAACAATTTGTCACGGGACTTCGACTTAGGCTTTGCCGATGATGCGGGCTCTTCCCGCTAGCCTCTCGCACAAAGCCGGCACAGCCTCTATCTTCAACAGCGAACAACAGTCGGGAACCAACCTCATGACCAATCCAGCCCAGACCTCCCTGCTCGACCGCGCCAAGCTCGATCGTGATGCAGTGCGGCGCGAACTCACGCGGGGGTTGGCGGGGGCCGACGATGGCGAGCTGTTTCTCGAATACAGCCAGACCGAAGCGCTGGCGTTCGACAACGGGCGGTTGAAGCAGGCGACCTACGACACCGCGCAGGGCTTCGGGCTCCGCGCCGTCAAGGACGACGCGGTCGGCTATGCGCATTCGTCCGACGTGTCGCTGCCGGCGCTGATCCGCGCCGCCGACGCGGTGGCTGCGGTGCGCGGCGATTACAGCGGCACGCTGGCGGTGGCGCCGGCGCACACCAATGTGCGGCTCTACGGCGACGACAACCCGCTCGACGCGCCCGGCTTCGAGGCCAAGGTCAAGCTGCTCGCCGAGATCGACGCCTATATCCGCGACAAGGACCCGCGGGTGCGGCAGGTGTCGGTGTCGGTCGGCGCCACCTGGCAGGTGGTCGAGATCCTGCGGCCGGACGGCGAGAGCTATCGCGACATCCGCCCGCTGGTGCGCGTCAACGTCTCGGTCGTCGCCGGCCAGGGCGACCGCCAGGAGAGCGGCTCCAAGGGTTACGGCGGCCGCGAGCCGTATGCGCGGTTCATCGAGACCAAGGCCTGGCGCGATGCCGCCGATGGCGCGCTGCGCGAGGCGCTGGTCAATCTGGAATCGGTGCCGGCCCCGGCCGGCGAGATGGACGTGGTGCTCGGCCCCGGCTGGCCGGGCGTGATGCTGCACGAGGCGGTCGGACACGGCCTCGAGGGCGATTTCAACCGCAAGAAGACCTCGGCCTTCGCCGGCCTGATGGGTCAGCAGGTCGCCGCCAAGGGCGTCACCGTGGTGGACGACGGCACCATCTCGGCGCGGCGCGGCTCGCTGTCGATCGACGACGAAGGCACGCCGACGAGCCGCACCGTGCTGATCGAGGACGGCATCCTCACCGGCTACATGCAGGACCGCCAGAATGCCCGGCTGATGGGCATGAAGCCGACCGGCAACGGCCGCCGGCAGTCCTACGCCCACGTGCCGATGCCGCGCATGACCAACACCTACATGCTGGCCGGCCAGCACGACCCGGCCGAAATCCTGGCCTCGGTGAAGAACGGCATCTACGCGGTGAACTTCGGCGGCGGTCAGGTCGACATCACCTCAGGCAAATACGTGTTCCAGTGCACCGAGGCCTACCGGATCGAGAACGGCAAGATCGGCGCGCCGCTGAAGGGCGCGATGCTGATCGGCAACGGTCCGACTGATTTGCACCGCATTTCCATGATCGGAAACGACATGCAGCTCGACGACGGCATCGGCACCTGCGGCAAGAACGGCCAGGGCGTGCCGGTGGGCGTCGGCCAGCCGACGCTGCGAATGGATCGGATTACGGTCGGAGGCACCGGCGGATGAACAGCAAGGCAGGCGTGATCAGCGGGGCGGTACGGCGCTGGGGCGCGCAGCTCGGGCAACTGGCGGCGGTCGTGGCGATCGTACTGGTCGGCAAGGGCGCGCTGGCCGAGCCGTTCTACGTGCCGTCCGGCTCGATGGAGCCGACGCTGCTGATCGGCGACGCGCTGCTCGCCTCGAAATTTCCCTACGGCTACTCGACGGCGTCGCTGCCGATTCACGTGGCGTTTCCGGAGACCGGTCGCGTGTTCAGCGCCACGCCGCATCGCGGCGACGTCGTCGTGTTTCGCTGGCCCGGCGACCGCTCGCAGGTCTGGGTCAAGCGGGTGATCGGTCTGCCGGGCGACCGCGTCGAACTCACCAACGGCATCGTCCGCATCAACGGCGTCGACGCGGTGGTGAAATCGGACGGCGTCGGCAAGGCCGAAGATGAAGACGGCGCCTACGAGACGGCGGCGAAGTATGTCGAGACGCTGCCGGGCGGCGTGTCGCACCCGATCTTCAAGCTGTACGACAACGGCCGGCTCGACAACACGCCGGAAGTCACCGTGCCGCCCGGGCATCTGTTCGTGATGGGCGACAACCGCGACAACTCCTCGGACAGCCGCGTGCCGGTGCGCCAGGGCGGCGTCGGTCTGCTGCCGATGGACAATCTGGTCGGCCGCGTCGACGCCATCGTCGGCTCGTGGAATCCGGGTGTGCGCAAGGAGCCGGTGACCAACTGGATCTCCGGCTTCCGCATCGCGCGGTTCTTCACGTCGGTGCACTGAACTAGTAGCACGCACAAACGCCGATTTGTGAGGAGGCGCGTGGCGCAGGCTCAAACCGTTCGCGTGTTTGGCCATCATCCTTCGAGACGCCGGCTAAGCCGGGGCCCCTCAGGATCAGGGTCACCGATGTAGCAGGCCTGATAACAGTGCTCGCTACCGCACCACGCCGGACACGAATCCCGGTTTACGGCGCGGGGGTTTGACCTGGTTTTTCAGGAAGCAGCGCGCGTTGCGCCCGACCAGGCCGGGCCGCGCATAGGTCCAGGCGCGGCATTTGTTGTCCTGCTCGCAGGCGGCCTTGCAGGCGTCGTCGCCCTCGTTGGCCTTCATCTCGAAACTACGGAAGTCCCCGCCGAAGCGGTCGATCGACGCCTCGACCGAGCCGTTGCGCGGTTCGATGACGCCGGCCCCGCGCACGCCGGAGACGCAGCAATTGCTCGGGCTGCGCTGCGGCACGCCGCTTTTCAGCCAGCAGAACGCGCCGTCCTCGGGGACCTGCGGATAGGAGAAGGTCCACGACCGACAGCGGCGGTCGCGCTCGCACATCAGCGCGCAATCGGCCGGATCGTTGCTGTCCACGGGGAGACGCAGATAGTCCGCCCCGGGGCGGTCGAAATTGGCCTGCGCGTGCGCGACGCGCGGCGCCAGCGCTGCCGCAGCCACGACGAGCAAGACCAACCATGCCCCTAGGAGGCCGCCCCGCCGCATTCACGCTCGCCTTCGTGTTAGGCCCGAATCCAAGGTTCCAGAAAATTGGAGGCTGGGCCGTAGTTCCAAAATGTCATCTGACGGTCGGAGACCTGTATGCGCGATGAACAAACGTTTGTTGCTCGGTCACAGAATCGACTGACTTCGGTACACGCCAAACCCAAGCACGGATGCACGAACCCGTCATGCTGTTCTTTCAGCTGGGTCGCGGCGTAAAACACCGGCCCCCGGCGCAAAAGGTTGAACGGACGGCGCAATGCGGCCGCGCGGCGGATTGCCGCGTCTCGGCCGCGGCGATTCAGAATGCGTATTCGTCGTAGGCCGGCTCGACCGAGCCCTGCCAGGCGCCGTGGTACTTCTCCAGCATTTCCTCGGCGGGCGAGCGGCCGCAGGCGAGGATCTGATCGAGCGGCGCCAGATGCCGGGATTCGTCGTTGCCGAAGGAATCGATCCGCCCGCGCCGGCGCAGTCCGGCATGCGACAGGATCAGACACTCCTTCGCGATCTCGAACAGGAAGCGATTGCCGATCTTCGACTTGAAGCCGAGCCGGGGCACCTCGTCACGCAACGCCTGGCGCTCCTCGGCGGTCCAGCTCTTGACGATCTCCCAGGCCGCATCGAGGCTGGTGTCGTCGTAAAGCAGGCCGACCCAGAACGCCGGCAGCGCCGGCAGCCGGCCCCACGGCACGCCGTCGGCGCCGCGCATTTCGAGGTAGCGCTTCAGCCGCACCTCGGGGAAGATCGTCGACAGATGATTGGCCCAGTCCGACAGCGTCGGGCGCTCGCCCGGCATCTTGTCGTTCTTGCCGTCGAAGAAGGCGCGGAACGACGAGCCCGATACGTCGATGTACTGATCGCCGCGCTTGACGAAATACATCGGCACGTCGAGCGCGTAGTCGACCCAGCGCTCGAACCCCATGCCGTCCTCGAACGCCCACGGGATCATGCCGGAGCGAGCGTTATCAGTATCGCGCCAGATCTCCGAGCGGAACGACAGGAAGCCGTTCGGCTTGCCCTCGGTGAACGGCGAATTGGCGAACAAGGCGGTCGCGATCGGCTGCAGCGCGACCGAGACGCGCAGCTTCTTGACCATGTCGGCTTCCGACGAGAAGTCGAGATTGGTCTGCACCGTGCAGGTCCGGTACATCATGTCGAGGCCGTACGCGCCGACCTTCGGCATGTAGTTGGTCATGATCTTGTAGCGGCCCTTCGGCATCACCGGGATCTGCTCGCGCGACCACGACGGCGTCATGCCGAGGCCGAGGAAGCCGATGCCGAGCGGCGTCGCGATCTCGCGGACCTGCGCCAGATGCGCCATCAGCTCGGCGTGGGTCTGATGAATGGTCTCGACCGGCGCGCCGGACAATTCGAACTGACCGCCCGGCTCCAGCGAGATCGCGCCGCCGCCGGTGACGTCGTGCAGCCCGATGATGTGCGGGCCTTCCATGATCGGCTCCCAGCCGAGCAGGATCTGCATGCCTTCGAGCAGCGCGCCGATGCCGCGCGCGCCCTCGTAAGGCACCGGATGATGACCCTCGAGCGTGAACGGGGTCTTCTCGTGCTCGGTGCCGATGCGAAATTCGGACGGCGGTTTGACGCCCGCCTCGATCCACCCGACGAGTTCGTCGCGCGAGTTCAGCGGCGTCATATCGATCTGGTCACGCGCCATGGGACTTCCGGAAGCAGCGCGCGGGACGAAGCGGCGCAGGGTGGCAGGAGCCGCGGGCGAAATGAACCGCGGGTACGAGGGGTGAGCTGTGTATCATCGCGCCGCCGCGCTGTCTCGGGCGTCTGGCGCAGCCGGCGTGCCGTTGCAGGCACAGCCGAGCCGGTCGAGCAGCCCGCACAGCCGGGCAGCATCGGCATCGGACAATTTGGAGCCGACGTGCTTTTCGATCGCCGTCGAATAGGCGGCCCACATTTTCTTCTGCAATTCGCGCCCGGCGTCGGTGATCTCGACGAACTGGCCGCGCTTGTCCATCTTGCATTCGCGGCGCGCCGCCAGCCCCTCGTCGACCAGACGATCGATCAGGCGCGAGGTGGAGTATTGCGGAATCAGCATCTGCTTCTCGAGCTCGACCGGCCGCATCTCGCCGCCCGGCGCGCGCGACAATTCAAGCAGCGCGTCGTACCAGGCGAGCGGCGGAAAACCAGCCTTCTTCAATTCCTGCTCGACCGCATCGAGCACACGGCTGCGCACCCGCATCAGGCGAGCCCAGGCTGCGGTCGCTTCGGTCGACGGTTTGCTTTTCATCGCCTCATCCATCGTACGCACGAGTCTACCCCACCGGATGCAGATGCATCAATCTTGACTCCTTCATGCAAGCGCATTTAATCGCCGCCGCGCGCGTTTTCCATGATCCTCGAGGAGGAAATTCGATGAAGCTGTATTATTCGCCCGGCGCCTGTTCGCTGTCGCCGCATATCGCGCTCAGCGAATCCGGCCTGCCGTTCGAGCTGGTGAAGGTCGATATCCGGGCCAAGAAGCTGGAAAACGGCGACGACTACACGCAGATCAACCCCAAGGGCTCGGTGCCGGCGCTCGGCCTCGACGACGGCACCGTGCTGACCGAGGGACCGGCGATCGTCCAGATGATCGCCGACAAGGTCGGCGGCGGTAAGCTCGCACCCGAGAACGGCACGGCTGAGCGCTACCGCCTGCAGGAATGGCTGAACTTCATCTCGACCGACCTGCACAAGAGCTTCGGCCCGCTGTTCTCGCCGGTGCTCGGCGACGACGCCAAGCAGTTCTTCAAGGACCGCATCGCCAAGTACCTCGCCTATGCGGACAAGCAGCTTGCCGGCAAGGACTACCTGATGGGGTCGTCCTTCACGGTCGCGGATGGTTACCTGTTCGTGATCCTGAGCTGGGCCGAGCGGATGAAGATCGACACCTCGGGCTTCCCGAACCTCAACGCCTTCAAGGCCCGCGTCGCGGCGCGGCCGAAGGTGCAGCAAGCGCTGCAGAGCGAAGGGTTGTTGCAGAAGGCATAAGCGTCTTCGCCACAGCGTCATTGCGAGCCACCGGGTCCGGCCTTCGGCCGGCCCGATGACAGGCTCCGCGAAGCAATCCAGAGCTCCGTGCACTGAGCTGGATTGCTTCGTCGCTTCGCTCCTCGCAATGACGAACGACAAAAACAAAGGGCCGGATCGCGATGATCCGGCCCTTTGTTTTTGTACCAGAAGTGAGACGAGGCCTCGCCCCACCGGCAGCGCACCTCTCCCGCTTGCGGGAGAGGTCGGATCGCGCAGCGATCCGGGTGAGGGCACTCCGCTCCGCGAGTCGCTGAGTCAGTGCTCGGGGCGCCCTCACCCCACCCCTCTCCCGCAAGCGGGAGAGGGAGCGCTCTGTGCTCGGGGTGACTACGCCGCCGCCTGCTTCTTCGGGGCGAAGCGGTGGTAGAAGGTGTCGCCGGTCTTGGCCATGTCTTCGAGCAGCTTCGGCGGGGTGAAGCGCGAGCCGTATTTGCCCTCGAGCTTGTGGCAGAGCGCGACGAACTCCTTGGTGCCCATGAAGTCGATATAGCTCAGCGTGCCGCCGGTGAACGGCGCGAAGCCGAAGCCGAGGATCGAGCCGACATCGGCCTCGCGCGGATCGACGATGACGTTGTCCTCGACCGTGCGGGCGGCTTCGACCGCCTGCACCGCCAGGAAGCGCTGCTTCAGCTCTTCGACGTCGATGGTGTCGGGGTCGAGCTGCTTCGGCTGCAGCGCGGCGATGCCGTCCCACAGGCTCTTCTGACCCTTGCCCTTCTCCGGATAGATGTAGAAGCCCTTGCCGTTCTTGCGGCCGAAGCGGCCCTGCTTCTCGACCAGCTCGACCATCAGCTTCTTCTGCTGCTGATCTACCGCCTGTTCGCCGAGATCGGCTTCGGTCGCCTTCATGATCTTCAGGATCAGATCGAGCGCGACTTCGTCGGCCAGCGACAGCGGGCCGACCGGCATTCCGGCCATCTTGGCGGCGGTCTCGATCATCGGCGCCGGTACGCCTTCCATCAGCATCTCGAGGCCTTCGGCGGTGAAGCGCAGCACGCAGCGATTGGCAAAGAAGCCGCGCGAGTCGTTGACCACAATCGGGGTCTTGCCGATCTGGCGGGTGTAGTCGAGCGCGGCCGCCAACGTGGCATCGCTGGTGTTGTTGCCGAGGATGACTTCGACCAGCATCATCTTCTCGACCGGCGAGAAGAAGTGGATGCCGATGAACTTCGACTGATCCTTGAATTCCTCGGCCAGCGAGTTGATCGGCAGCGTCGAGGTGTTGGAGGCGAAGATCGCGCCTTCCTTCAAGAGCGGCTGCGCCTTGGCGTAGGTCTCGGCCTTGACCTTGCGATCCTCGAACACGGCTTCGATCACCAGATCGGCATCCGAGATCGCGTTGAAGTCGGCGGTCGCGGTGATGCGCGACATCAGCGCCTCGGCGTCGCCCGGCTTGGCGCGGCCCTTCTTGATGAGACCGTCGATGACCGACTGGCAATGCGCCTTGCCCTTGTCGGCGCTCTCCTGGTCGCGGTCGATCAGCACGACTTCGATGCCGGCCTTGGCCGAGACGTAGCCGACGCTGGCGCCCATGAAGCCGGCGCCGATGATCGCGAGCTTCTTGACCTTGGTGGGCGGCACGCCCTGCGGACGGCGCGCGCCCTTGTTCAGCTCCTGCATCGACAGGAACAGGCTGCGGATCATCGCCGCCGCTTCCTTGGTCTGCAGCACATGGGCGAAGTAGCGGGATTCGATGCGCAGCGCGACGTCCATCGGCACCTGCAGGCCCTCATAGACGCAGCTCATGATGGCGCGGGCGGCCGGATAGTTGTCGTAGGTCTCGCGGCGATAGATCGCGTTGCCGGCCGGGAACATCATCATGCCCTGCTTGGAAAACACCGGGCCGCCGGGCAGCTTGAAGCCCTTCTCGTCCCACGGCGCCACCGCCTTGCCGCCGGCCTTGATCCACTCCTTGGCGGTCTTGATCAGGTCGGCCGCCGGCACCACGGCGTCGACCAGCTTCAGCGCCTTGGCCTTGTCGAGCTTGAGCTGATCGCCCTTGAGCAGGATGGTCATCGCCTCCTGCGGATTGACGATGCGCGGAATGCGCTGCGTGCCGCCGCCGCCCGGGAACAGGCCGACCTTGATCTCCGGCAGGCCGAGCCGGGTCTTGGGATTGTCGGCCGCGACGCGGTAATGACAGGCCAGCGTGACTTCGAAGCCGCCGCCGAGCGCCATGCCGTTGATCGCCGCAACCCACGGCTTGCCGCCAGTCTCGATGCCGCGCAGGATCTGCGACAGCTTGCGGCTCTCGTCGAACAGCATCTGCTGCGCGGCTTCCTCGCCCTTGTCCTGCTTGAGCTGCGCGAACTGCTTGGTCATGTTCTCGAGCATCGACAGATCGGCGCCGGCGCAGAACGCGTCCTTGGCGGAAGTAATCACCACGCCCTTGACGGCCGCGTCCTTGCCGGTCGCTTCCGCGATCGCGGCGAGTTCCTCGATCGTCTTGGTATCGAGCACGTTCATCGACTTGCCGGGCAGGTCCCAGGTCACCAGCGCGATGCCGTCGGCGTCGGTCTCGATCTTGAAGTTGCTGTAGCTCATCGGCTCGGGCTCCACAGGTTGTTACGGTTTGTATCAAATGACATCGGCGAACTCATTCGTCGGCGCCGCGTCGACTTAACGTTGCGTAAGCGAAGGACGCCTACGGTCGAGCTTTCCTCACACGGGATGGAAGGTCGTTCATGAGTTCTGTCTGCACCGGATGCCAGGACGGCGTCGCGGTTCCCTTCGAGATGAAGATGGCTTTCCAGCCGATCGTCGACCTGTCGGCGCAGCGGGTGTGGGGTTACGAGGCGCTGGTGCGCGGGCCGAACGGCGAGCCCGCCGGCATGATCCTGTCGCAAGTCACCGACGAGATGCGCTACCGCTTCGACCAGGCGGCGCGCGTGCTGGCGATCGAGACCGCCGGCAAGCTGTTCACCGATCCGTGCGCGCGGCTGTCGATCAACTTCATGCCGAACGCCGTGTACGAACCGAACGCCTGCATTCAGAAGTCGCTCGCCGCCGCCAAGCGCGCGCAGTTCCCGCACCGGAACCTGATGTTCGAGTTCACCGAGAACGAGCGCATGCTCGACGTCGGCCATCTCAACCGGATCATCGAGGCGTATCGCGCACTCGGCTTCCTCACCGCGCTCGACGATTTCGGCGCCGGCTATGCCGGCCTGGGCCTGCTCGCCAAGCTGCAGCCCGACCTGATCAAGATCGACATGGAGGTGCTGCGCGACATCCATCTCAGCCGCGCCAAGCAGGCGATCGTCGCGGGAATCGTCGGCATCGCCCGCGAACTGGATATTCGCGTGCTCGCCGAAGGCGTGGAATGCGAACAGGAATGCACCGTGCTGCGTGCAGCCGGAATTTCGCTGTTCCAGGGTTACCATTTCGCCAAACCCGCCTTGATGGCTCTGCCCGAGGTGCCGCTGCTCAACGAACCCGCGACGATCCGCGTCGCGAGTTGATGTCTTCTCCCTCCCCCGCAAGGGGGGGAGGGAGCAGGCCGTGCTTGTGGCGCCGGCCGCCTCAGTTGCAATTGCTCACACTCGCTCGATGATCGTGGCTGTGCCCATGCCGCCGCCGATGCACAGCGTCACCAGCGCGGTCGCTTTGCCGGTGCGCTCGAGTTCGTCCAGCACGGTGCCGAGGATCATCGCGCCGGTGGCGCCGAGCGGATGGCCGAGCGCGATCGCGCCGCCATTGACGTTGATCTGATCCTTGTCGATCTCGAACGCCTGCATGTAGCGCAGCACGACCGAGGCGAACGCCTCGTTGAGCTCGAACAGATCGATGTCGCTCTTCTTCATGCCCGAGCGCTCGAACAGCTTCTTGGTGACGTCGACCGGACCGGTCAGCATCATCGCCGGCTCCGAGCCGATATTGGCGAAGGCGCGGATTTTCGCGCGCGGCTTCAGGCCGTGCTTGTCACCGGCTTCCTTGCTGCCGAGCAGCACCGCGCCGGCGCCGTCGACGATGCCGGACGAGTTGCCGGCGTGGTGCACGTAGTTGACCTTTTCGATTTCCGGATGCGACTGGATCGCCACCGCGTCGAAGCCGCCCATCTGGGCGAGCGGCGCGAACGACGGCTGCAGCTGCGCCAGCGACTGCATCGTGGTCGACGGCCGCATGTGCTCGTCCTTGGCCAGGATGGTCAGGCCGTTGATGTCCTTGACCGGCACCACCGACTTGTCGAAGCGGCCTTCCTCCCAGGACTTCGCGGCGCGCTGCTGGCTCTGCACCGCATACGCATCGACGTCGTCGCGCGAGAAGCCGTATTTGGTGGCGATCAGGTCGGCCGAGACGCCCTGCGGCATGAAGTAGGACGGCACCGCCATCGACGGGTCCATCGGCCAGGCGCCACCCGAGGCGCCGATGCCGATGCGGCTCATCGACTCCGCGCCGCCGCCGATCACCAGCTCGTGCTGGCCGCTCATGATCTGCGCCGCGGCGAAGTTCACCGCGTCGAGACCCGAGGCGCAGAACCGGCTGATCTGCACGCCCGGCACCGCTTCGCCGAGGCCGGCGTTCATCGCCGCGAACCGCGCGATGTCCGAGCCCGCCTCGCCGACCGGGTCGACCACGCCCATCACGACGTCGTCGACCACGTCCTGCTTGAGGTTGTTACGCTCCTTCAGTGCCTTCAGCGGCACCGTGGCGAGCGCCAGCGCGGTGACTTCGTGCAGCGAGCCATCGGCCTTGCCGCGGCCGCGCGGGGTGCGAACGTGATCGTAGATATAGGCTTCGGGCATGGGGTCTCTCCCGTTTCGGTCCGCGCTCAGAGTGCCGGACGAATTGAACAAGGGCATGTCGATCCGTCATTGCGAGGAGCGAAGCGACGAAGCAATCCAGACTTCGTGTGCGGCTCTGGATTGCTTCGCTGCGCTCGCAATGACGACGATTGTTGACGCAGGCTTTGATCAGAACGCTTCCGCCGGCAGTTCCATGGTGGTCGCGCTGCCGGTCTGCAGCCGCGCCAGATGCAGCGCGGTGGCGGGCAGCGTCCGCTCCATGAAGAACCGGCCGGTGACCAGCTTGGTGGTGAGATAGGGCGTGGCGCCTTCGGCGGCAATCTTGTCCTGCGCCACCTTGGCCATCTTGGCCCACATGTAGCCACAGGCGACCAGGCCGAACAGATGCATGTAGTCGGTGGCGCCGGCGCCGGCATTGTCGGGCGCCGCCATCGCGTTCAGCATCAGCCAGGTGGTGGCCTGCTGCAGATGGCCGAGCGAGGTCGACAGCGGGGTGACGAACGGCTTCACCGCCTCGTCGCCGCCGTGTTCCTTGGCGAAGGCGCCGACCTCGGCGAAGAACGCCATCACGGCGCGGCCGCCGTCGCGCGGCAGCTTGCGGCCGACGAGATCCAGCGCCTGGATGCCGTTGGCTCCTTCGTAGATCATCGCGATGCGGGCATCGCGGACGAACTGCTCGACGCCGTTGGCGTGGATGTAGCCGTGGCCGCCATAGATCTGCTGCGCCATCACGGTGTTGGCGAAGCCGGTGTCGGTCAGCACGCCCTTCAGCACCGGCGTCATCAGGCCGAGATGATCGTCGGCGGCCTGCCGCTCCTTGGCGTCTTCCGAGCGATGCGCGACGTCGCTCTTCAGCGCGGTCCACAGCACCAGCGCGCGCGCCGCCTCGTTGAACGAGCGCATCGTCAGCAGCGCGCGGCGGATGTCGGGATGCACGATGATCGGATCGGCCGGCTTGTCGGTCGCCTTCGGCCCCGACAGCGCGCGGCCCTGCAGCCGCTCGCGCGCATATTCGACGGCGTTCTGATACGCGACTTCGGACTGCGCGAGGCCCTGCACGGCGACGCCGAGCCGGGCCTCGTTCATCATCACGAACATGCCCTGCATGCCCTTGTTCTCTTCGCCGACCAGCCAGCCGGTGGCGTCGTCGTAGTTCATCGTGCAGGTGGCGTTGCCGTGGATGCCCATCTTGTGCTCGATCGAGCCGCACACCACGCCGTTGCGCTTGCCGGCCGAGCCGTCGGCATTGACCAGGAATTTCGGCACCACGAACAGCGAGATGCCCTTGATGCCGGCGGGCGCGCCTTCGATCCGCGCCAGCACCAGATGGATGATGTTGTCGGCCATGTCGTGCTCACCGGCCGAGATGAAGATCTTGGTGCCGGTGATCTTGTAGCTGCCGTCCGCCTGCTTCACCGCCTTGGTGCGCAGCAGCCCCAGGTCCGTGCCGCACTGCGGCTCGGTGAGGTTCATGGTGCCGGTCCATTCGCCGCTCACCATCTTGGGCAGATAGATCTGCTTCTGCTCCGGCGTGCCGTGCACCGTCAGCGCCGCAGCCGCGCCCATGGTCAGGCCCGGATACATCGCAAACGCCATGTTGGCGGAGTTCAGGAATTCCTGCACCGTCTGGGTCAGCGTGATCGGCAGTCCCTGGCCGCCATATTCGGCCGGCGACGACAAGCCCATCCAGCCGCCTTCGGCGATCTGCTTGTAGGCGTCCTTGAAGCCCTTCGGCGTGGTGACGCTGCCGTCGTCGTGCCGCGTGCAGCCCTGCTCGTCGCCGACGGTATTCAACGGATGCAGCACTTCCTCGCTGAGCCGCGCCGCTTCGTTGATGATCGCCTCGCGCACGTCCGGCGCCGCGTCGGCGAAGCCGGGCAGATTGTTGTAGCGGTCGAACTGAAACACGTCGTTCAGCAGGAAGCCGACATCTTCAACGGGAGCCTTGTAGATCGTCATGCGTGTCTCTCGATCGGGATCAGGTGTGAAGTGTACGCCATGTGGAGAAGGTTAGGCGGCGGCCACGAGGATTTGACTGGGTGCCGGTTCTGACGGGGTGCCGGCGCGTTATTGCCGCGCCAACTGCTCCCCCATCAGCCGATGCAGCAGATTGATCGCCTTCAATGGCCGGACCATGACCTTGAAGCGCGTAATACGTCCATCGTCCGCGAAGGTGATGATATCGACGCCGTTGAGCTTGATGCCCTCGATCTCGTTTTCGAATTCGAGCACCGCGCCGTTGGGGCTGCGCCACTCGCCCGTGTAGGTGAAGCCGGGGCCACCCAATACCTTTTCGGCGCTGGTGAGGTACTTGAACACGATCTCGCGCCCCGCCTGCGGCGTGTGCACGACCGGGCTTTCGAACACCGCGTCCGGATGCAGCAACTCCCACAGCGCATCCTTGTCGTGGTGTTTCATGAAGGCGTACCAGGCGTCGAGCCCGTTCAGTGCCATCGGTTGCGCTCCGAGTTCGTGTGAGTTGACTGCAGGGAGGTAACGGCCGAAACCATCCGCCGCGCCGTCACGCGCCGCGTCCGATGCTAACAGTCAAAGCATCGCCGGCGGCAGGTCTGATGTGAAGAACGGGCTGATTGCGACGACGCGTCACGCCGAGGTCGCGGATATCGCGAGCGGCGGATCGAAACGGCAGGTCCAGGTGCTGGACCGCATTGCCACGCAGGATCGCTGTCATCGCCACCCATCGCGCGGCGCCAGCGCCGCACCCTTCCGGACCGTTTCCATACATCCCTGAATGGAATCTAGCCAGACGGCTTGGCCGTGTCAATACACTGGTGTATGGTCGCCGCCATGGAAACGGATACCAAGGACCGGCTGACCCGCGCCGACTGGCTCGCGCATGGCCTGCGTACACTTGCGCGCGAGGGCGCGAACGCCCTCAAGGTCGGCGACCTGGCCGCCGGTCTGGACGTCTCCCGCGGCAGTTTCTATTGGCATTTCAAGGACGCGACCGACTTCCGCGTGCAGCTGCTGCAGCTCTGGCAGGAGCGCGTCACCGATCAGGTGTTTCGCGAGATTGATGCCGCCATCGTCGGGCCGGCGCGGCTGACGCATCTGATGAAGCTCGCCTTCAACGAGGACCGCAGCCTCGACCGGGCAATCCGGGCGCTGGCCGAAACCGACGCCACCGCGGCCGAGATGGTCGCCTCGGTGGATGCTCGGCGGATCGACTACCTGGCCAAGATCCTGATCGAATCCGGCGTCGAGAGCCGGCGGGCGCAGTCGCGCGCCGAATTTCTGTATTGGGCCTATATCGGCCAGACGGCGGTGCTGAATCCCGCCCACAGCGTCATCACCGAACGCGACATCGACGATCTGAGCGCCCTGTTCACCCGGTAGCAGCCCCCCCCTGAAACGCCGCGCCGGATGTGGCGCCGCGAGCATGCCGGCAACTTTACGGCGCCGCGGCTGCAAACCTTAACTCGGTATTTACCCTAACACGAAAAAGTCGATGCCAGAGGCGGTCCTCTCGCATTGGATACGAGTGTCTTTCGGCACGGGACATGCGGGGGAGGATCGCGGGCGCCGCAGTTGGCAGTTCGGAAGCGACCAGAGCATGAATCGCGTATCGTGGAGCGTCGAGGGTATCGAACCGTCCGTGCGCGAACGGGCGGAGGCCGCCGCCAAGCGCGCCGGCATGTCGCTCGCCGACTGGATCAATGGTCAGCTCGGCGACAGCGCTCCGCAGCCCCAGCCGCAACCCCAATATCAGTCCCAGCCGCAGCCGCAGGTCCGTGCGCCCGCCGCCCCGGCGCCGGGCCGCAGCCCGAATGCCGACAAGAGCGCGGCCGAAGTCGCCGAGATTCACCAGCGGCTGGATTCGATCGCCCGTCAGATCGACCAGATCTCACGCCCGCCGACGCGAGGCGAGCCGGTGGCGCGGCAGTTGAACGATGCGATTTCGCGGCTTGATGCGCGTCTGGCCCGGATCACCGAGCCGAAGCCGGCTCCCGCGCCGCAGCCAGCTCCGATCCCGCAGACCCCGACCGAGCGGGTCGAACGCGCGGCCGCGCAGGTCTATCACACCTCCCCGCCGCTCGATCCGAACGCGCTCGATCTAGCGATCGCCGAGATCGCCGCGCGCCAGAGCGAGCTCGACGCGGCCGTGAACCGCGTGCCGCCGCGGCAGGCTCCCCCGATCGCCCCGGCGATGGCGCCGCCGGCTGCGCCGGCCGGCCCGGACTTCTCCAGCCTCGAGCAGCAGCTGCTCAGGATCACCAGCCAGATCGACGCGCTGCAGCGCCCGGACCAGATCGAGCAGTCGATCGCGGCGTTCCGCACCGAGCTGGCCGAGATCCGCCACACCATCACCGAGGCGATGCCGCGCAAGGCGATTGAGCAGCTCGAAACCGAGATCAAATCGCTGGCGCGGCGGCTCGACGACACCCGCGCGGTCGGCACCGACGCCGGTACGATCGCCGGCATCGAGCGCGCGCTCGCCGAAATCCACGCCGCGCTTCGGTCGCTGACGCCGGCCGAGCAGCTCGCCGGCTTCGACGAGGCGATCCGCAATCTCGGCGGCAAGATCGACATGATCGTCCGCAACAGCGACGATCCGAGCACGATGCAGCAGCTCGAAAACGCCATCGGCGCGCTGCGCGGCATCGTCTCCAACGTCGCCTCCAACGAGGCGCTGGCGCAGCTCGGCGCCAACGTCCAGACGCTCGCCGACAAGGTCGATCAGCTGTCGCGCGCCGACAGCAACAGCGATTCCTTCGCGGCGCTCGAAAACCGCATCACGGCGCTGACCGCGGCGCTGGAAAGCCGCGAGCGGCCGGCCGCCGGCGGCTCCACCGAACAGCTCGAGGGCGCGCTGCGTGCACTGTCGGAGCGGCTCGATCATCTGCCGGTCGGCAACGACAGCCCGTCGGCCTTCGCGCACCTCGAACAGCGCGTCACCTATCTGCTCGAGCGGATGGAGCAGGCGGCCAGCCAGCGCGGCGCCGGCAATCTCGAGCGGGTCGAGGAAGGACTGCAGGACATCCTGCGGCTGCTCGAACGCCAGCAGGAGAGCTTCAGCCGCATCGCCGATCTCGGCCGCAACACTGCGCCGACGTTCGACAGCGGCATGGTCGAGACCATCAAGCGCGAGATCTCCGATATCCGCTTCAGCCAGTCGGAGACCGACCGGCACACCCAGGATTCGCTCGAAGCCGTGCACAACACGCTCGGCCATGTGGTCGATCGCCTGGCGATGATCGAGACCGACCTGCGCAGCGCGCGGACGGCGCCGCAGCCGGCCGCCCAGCCGGCCCCGGCTCCCGCGCGCGAACCGGTCAAGCCCGGCCCGGCTGCCATCGCATCGGCGCCGGCGCCGCAGATCAATCTGCCGCCGCGCCCCGAGCTGCCCAATCCCGCGGCCGCTCAGACTTCGGCTCCCGTTCCGGCGTTCGTGGCGGCGCCGCGCGACTTCGCGCCCGGCAGGCCCATGGCGGAGCCGGCGCCGGCCCCCGAACCGCGCGCGATCGCCGATATTCTCGATCCGCAGCCGGCCCGCGGCAGCGCGCCCGAGCCGCAGATCACCACGCGCTGGACGACGCCCGACACGCTGCCGCCGGATCATCCGCTTGAACCCGGCACCCGCCCGCCGGGCCGGATCGCCTCACCGTCGGAGCGCATTGCCGCGTCCGAAAGCGCGCTCAGCGAATTCGCCGGTGCCGCCAAGGCCGAGCCTGCCAGCAGCTCCAGCTTCATCGCGGCCGCGCGCCGCGCCGCCCAGGCGGCCGCCTCCGCCACCTCGCAGTCCGGCGACAAGGCCAAGGCCAAACCGGAGGGCGGCGCCACCGGCCCGACCGCCGGCAAGCCCGGCACCACGCTCGGCTCCAAGATCCGCTCGCTGCTGGTCGGCGCCAGCGTGGTGGTGATCGTGCTCGGCACCTTCAAAATCACCATGAACCTGCTGGACGGCGAGCGCCCGGTCCCGGCCGCGAGCCTGCACGACACCGCGCCGCAGGACAGCGCGGAGCCCGAGGACGACGAGGAAACGCCGCCCGCCGCGGCGCCGGCCGCGCCGACCCCCGCTGTGCCGTCGATGACATCGCCGACCCCGATCAACCGGCAGTCGCTGTTCGCGCCGCCGCAGACTCCGGCCGCTCCGGAGCCCGCGCCGATGCCGCCGGCGGCCGCGCCGGCCGACGTCACCGGCTCGATCCAACCGCCGCAACCCAGCACACCGCCGGGCCCGGTGGCGACCATCTCGATTCCGGCCGGCGAGACCCTGCCGGATGCGATCGGCGGCCCGGCGCTGCGCAAGGCGGCCCTGAAGGGCGACGCCGCGGCGGCCTACGAAGTCGGCACCCGCTTCTCCGAGGGCAAGGGCGTCCCCGCCAATACCGAGGAAGCCGCCAAGTGGTACGGCCGCGCCGCGCAGGCCGGCATCGTGCCGGCGATGTTCCGGATGGGCACCCTCAACGAAAAGGGTCTCGGCGTTCCCAAGGATCTCGACGTCGCGCGGCGCTACTACGTCCGGGCGGCGGATCGCGGCAACGCCAAGGCGATGCACAACCTCGCGGTGCTGGAAGCCGACGGCGGCGGCAGGGGCGCGAACTACAAGAGCGCGGCCGAATGGTTCCGCAAGGCGGCCGCCCGCGGCGTCGCCGACAGCCAGTTCAATCTCGGAATCCTGTACGCCCGCGGCATCGGGGTCGAACAGAACCTCGCCGAGTCGTTCAAATGGTTCAGCCTCGCCGCCGCGCAGGGCGATGCCGACGCCGGCCGCAAGCGCGACGACGTCGCCAAGCGGCTCGATCCGCAGTCGCTGTCGGCCGCCAAGCTGGCGATCCAGACCTTCACGGTCGAGCCGCAGCCCGACGACGCCGTCAAGGTCGCGGTCCCGGCCGGCGGCTGGGACGCGCAGCCCGCCGCCAACGCGGCCAAGCCCGGCATGGGCAAGCGCGCCGCGCGCTAAGCGGATCGTTCACCACCGCACGACGTCACGGCGGCGCCGGCCGAAAAAGCCCCGCCGTCGCGGATTCTTTAATCCCCGGTCAGGCTGATATCGGTTATGGAGGGCGGCCGGACGAGGTCCGCGCCTTCAGCCACAGCGACGACATCCGAAGCGACCGCGCGTGCAGCTTTATCTCCCGATCGCAGACCTACCCGTCAACGTCCTGCTCATCCTGGCGATGGGCGCCGCGGTCGGGTTCGTGTCCGGCATGTTCGGGGTCGGCGGCGGCTTCCTGATGACGCCGCTGCTGATCTTCATCGGCATATCGCCGGCGGTCGCGGTCGCCTCCGTCACCAGCCACATGGCCGCGTCGTCGTTCTCCGGCGCGCTGTCCTACTGGCGGCGCCGCGCGATCGATCCGATGCTGGCCTTCGTGTTGCTCTGCGGCGGCATCGCCGGGACCGCGCTGGGCGTCTGGTTCTTCGCGCTGATGCGCTCGGTCGGGCAACTCGACCTGATGATCGCGCTGTCCTACGTGGTGCTGCTCACCGCCGTCGGCGGACTGATGGTCTATGAGGGGCTGCGCGCGATCCTGCGCACCCGCCGCGGCCAGGTCGCGCTCGCCGGTCGCACCGGCAACCGCAACTGGATTCACGCGCTGCCGCTGAAGATCCGGTTCAAGCGCTCCAAGATGTATCTGTCGGTGATCCCGGTGCTGACGATCGGCCTGATGATCGGCTTCATCGGCGCCGTGATGGGCGTCGGCGGCGGCTTCATCCTTGTGCCGATGCTGATCTATCTGCTGCGTGTGCCGACCAGCATGGTGGTGGGCACCTCGATGGTGCTGACGCTGGTGACGATGCTGATCGCCACCGTGCTGCACGCCGCCACCAACCATTTGGTCGACGCCGTGCTGGCGCTGATCCTGATGATCGGCGGCGTCACCGGCGCGCAATTCGGCGCCCGCGCCGGCCAGCGCATCCGCGGCGAACAGCTGCGCCTGCTGCTCGGCCTGCTGGTGCTGGCGGTCGGCATTCGCTTTGCGATCGAGCTCGGCATCAGGCCGGACGAATTGTTCACGCTGCGCGAAACCGGGCCGAGCTGATGGCGCGCCGCGCACGACAGCTCTGGGTGATCGCCGCGCTGGCGCTGCTTGCCGTCGCCGCACCGGCGCGCGCCGAAAAGCTGATCGTGTCGGTCTCCAATGCGCGCGTCACCGTGACGCCGAACTATGCGGGCGGCGAGCTGGTGCTGTTCGGCTCGGTCGAGCGCGACAGCCCGGCGCCGGTCGAGCAGATGGCCTACGATCTCGTCGTCACGGTGATCGGTCCGCGCGCCGACATGGTGACGCGGCGCAAGGAGCGCCGGTTCGGGATCTGGATCAACACCGACTCGCGGCAGTTCCTGATGGTGCCGAGCTATCTGGCCGTGTTCTCCAACCGGCCGCTCGAAGCGATCGCACCGCCCGAGGTGCGCCGACGCCAGCAGCTCGGCATCAGGCACACGCTGCTGACGCAGCGGATCGGCACCGACTATGCGGACGTCGTCGCCGACGATCAGTTCCGCACCGCCTTCGTCCGGCTGCGCGAGGAGCGCAAGCTGTACGAGGAAGATCCGGCGGCGGTGAAATTCCTGACGCCGACGCTGTTCCGCACCGGAATTCCGCTGCCGGCCGAAGTGCCGATCGGCAGCTACGAGGTGCAGATCAAGCTGTTCGGCCAGGGCGAATTGCTGACCCAGACCGAAACCTCGTTCGAGATCGCCAAGGTCGGCTTCGAACAATTCGTCGCCACCGCCGCCAGGCAGCACGGCATCCTCTACGGCCTGATCACCGCCCTGATGGCACTCGCCACCGGCTGGATGGCGTCGATCGTGTTCCGGCGGGACTAATCCCACACGCCGGAATGAAGCGCTCTAAACAAAATAGCCGATCAGCATCGCGACGACGCTGACCGCCATCGCGGCGGTCGACAGCCAGCCGAGCCAATACAGCCAGCCGCGGACGACGAACTGCTTCATGATCGCGCGGCGTCCCACCATGATCATCAGCAGCACCATCACCGGCACCGCCAGCACGCCGTTGATCACCGCGCTCCAGTACAGCGCCGAGATCGGGTTGATCGGCGCGAAATTGATCGCGATGCCGAGCGCGCCGGCCAGCGCCAGCACGCCGTAGAACGCCGCCGCCTCCTTCGGCTTGCGCGCCAGTCCGACCGGCCAGCGCCGGCCCTCGCCGACCGCATAGGCGGCCGAGCCGGCCAGCACCGGGATCGCCAGCAGGCCGGTGCCGACGATGCCGAGCGCAAAGATCCATTCGGCGAACGGACCGGCGATCGGCTTCAGCGCTTCGGCGGCCTGTGCCGAGGTCTGGATGTCGGTCTTGCCGGCGGCGTGCAGCGTCGCCGCCGCCGTGGTCATGATCGCCAGCGCGATCAGATTGGAGAACGCCATGCCGATCACGGTGTCGGCGCGGATGCGCTGGAATTCGCTGCGCGCGTCGCGCGGCGACTTCGTCAGCGGCTTCTTGTCGGGATCGATGCGTTCTTCCTCGGCTTCCTGCGAGGCCTGCCAGAAGAACAGATAGGGCGAGATCGTGGTGCCGAAAATGGCGACGATCGTGGTCAGATAATCGACGCTCCAGCTGATCCGCGGCAACAGCACGCCCGTCAGCGCCTGCGACCAGTCGACCTTGGCAACGGCGAGCGCCGCCACATAGGCGAACAGGCACAGCGTCAGCCATTTCAGCACCGCGACGTAGCGGCGATAGTCGAAGAAGATCTGCGCGATCACCGAGATCGCGCCGTAGCCGACCACATAGAGCAGCGGGTGGCCGCCGATCAGCAGCCTTGTGGCGTCGCCCATCGCGGCGAGGTCGGCGGCGATGTTGATGGTGTTGGCGGTGAACAGCAGCACCACGATCGCGCCGAGCAGCTTGCCCGAATAGTGTCGGCAGACGTTGCCGGCGATGCCGTGGCCGGTGACGCGGCCGACCCGGCCGGAGATCTCCTGGATCGCCGTCATCAGCGGAAAGGTCAGCAGCATCGTCCAGCCGATGCCGTAGCCGAGCTGCGCACCGGCCTGACTGTAGGTGCCGATGCCGGAGGGGTCGTCGTCCGAGGCGCCGGTGATCAGGCCGGGGCCGAGCGTCTTGAAGAAGTTGCGCAGCCGGAAGGTCTTGAGGCGTTGGACTTTGGGCGCGCCGGGATCGGGATCGATGACGTCGGGCCCGTCGATCTCGCCCCTGGCATCTGTCTTCACGCGCGGCCCTCGGTTACCAAGCAACGACCCTAGCCGAACCGTTCGGCGCCTCCAACGGAGCCTTGCGGTTCCGCAAGCTATCCGGCCGGCGCTAGCTGGCGCGCCGGTCGCGTCACCAGATAGATGCCGATTGCGACGGGAACAACACCGAGCAAATCGCGTCCGTCGATCGCTTCGCCGAGCACCAGCCAGGCGAACAGCATCGCCAGCGGCGGCATCACGAAATGCCAGGCGCTCGCCGCGGTTGCGCCGTACAGTGTCAGCATCCGAAACCACAGCCAATACGCGACGATCGAGCCGCCCAGCACCAGGAACGCGAACGCCCCGACGAGCCGCCAGCCCGGCACGATATCGCTCGCGCTCGACACCGAGACCGCGATCGGGATCAGCACCAGGCCGGCGGCGAGATTCTGGATGCCGTTGCCGATCCACAGGCTCCCCTGCGGCGCCAGCCGCTTGAACAGGATGGTGCCGGCCACGATCGACGCGAGCGACGCCAGCGTGAACGCAATGCCATGCCACGCCTCGGCGCCGATCGCGATCCGGTGCCAGACGATGAAGGCGACGCCGGCGACGCCGAGCATCAGGCCCACCACCTTCCGCCATGTCAGCGCCTCGCCCAGCACCAGCGCGGCGGCGACCGCCGTGAACACCGGATTGGCGCTGACGATCAGTCCGCCGATGCCGGCCGACACGGTCTGCAGCCCGACATAACCGAGCCCGAGATACAGCGCGTTGTTGATGATGCCGAGCACCGCACACAGCGCGACGTCGCGCGGCCGCAAGTTCCAGCGCTCGCGCATCAGCACCGACAGGCCGAGGATCAGCACGCCCGCCAGCGTGAACCGCCCGGCCAGCAGGATCAGCGGCGGGCAGTCCGCGACGCCGGCCTTGCCGGCCACGAAGGCGAAGCTCCACAGCGCGCAGAACAGCGCGATCTGCAGCGGGCGGGTGTTGAAGGCGGGCGTCGTGAGCGAGGTGGCGGGGGCGAGCGACATCGGGCAACTCCTTGGATCCCTCCCGATCTAGGGCCGCGCGTTGTCATTTGGAAATTAAATGATAAGATCGATACCAGTGGATTTTTGAATGGCAACGATCCGATGCTCGATCTCGAATTGCTGCGCAGTTTCGTCTCGGTGGTCGACGCCGGTGGCTTCACCCGGGCCGGCGAGCGCGTGCATCGGACGCAGTCGACAGTCAGTCAGCAAATCCGGCGGCTTGAAGATGATCTCGGCCAGCAACTGCTCAATCGCGCCGGCAAGGACGTCACCCCGACCGAGGCCGGCGAGCGGCTGCTGTCCTATGCACGGCGGCTGCTGGCACTGGCCGAAGAGGCGCGCGACGTGGTGGCGCGGCCGGGGCAGGACGGCGCGATCCGGCTCGGCATCCCGGAAGACTTCGCCGCCTATCGGCTGCCACGGCTGCTCGGCAGTTTTGCACGCGCGCGGCCCGGACTTCGGCTCGACGTCCGCGCCGACCAGAGCCTGAACCTCAAGCGAGATCTGGAACGCGGCGACCTTGATCTCGCGCTGCTGAAGCGCGAGGCCGGCGGCCCGGAGGCGATCGCGGTGTGGCCGGAGCGGGTGTACTGGGTGAACAGCCGGAACCACCCCTGCAACGCCAAGGCGGACTCGGTGCCGCTGATCTTCTTCCCGGGCGGCTGCCTGTATCGCACCCGCGCGATCCACGCGATCGAAGCCGCCGGGCGACGCTGGCACATGGCCTATTCGAGCTCGAACCTCGCCGGCATCCAGGCCGCGGTCGCGGCCGGCCTCGGCCTGTCGATCCTGTCGGAGATCTCGATCCAGGCCGAGCACCGCAAACTCACCGCCCGCGACGGCTTTCCGCCGATCGACCGCACCGAACTGGCCCTGGTCGCCGCCCCGCAGGCAAGCCCGGCGACTCTGCGGCTGGCGGACAGGCTCGCGGAGTTCTGCGAGGACGTTTACGCCAAGGCGGCGTGAGATTCTCTGCGGTACGACGAGTCGTTAGCGAGACCATTCGGCTTCTGACAGCGTCAGAGCCGACGAGCTTGAGCGCTCGCAACCAGCACAACTTCATGGTGAGGCGGCGCGAAGCGCCGTCTCGAACCATGGGCCGCAGGTGTTCTTGAGCTCATCCGTCGAGACGCCCGGCTCTGCCGGGCTCCTCAGCATGAGGTCAGCGCCTTGGAGAGACGCCGTATCGCCTGCATCGATCAACGAGGCGCCAAATTCACTGACGGCGAACGAACGATCCTCAGCAGCAGCGCGACGCTGCGATGGCATGGAGGCGATGGTCGCCGAGGACGTGGGCGATGAAGGCGGCGGAGCCGAACAACTTCGCAAACGCGACGTCGCGGATGTTGAGGCCGCCGGTGTAGGCGCCGAACGCCGGCATCACCACGCGCATGCCGTCGCCGGCGAAGCAGCGCCGCTCGACGCTGCGGCCGCGGCGGCTGACCCGCGCCTTGGGATGCAGATGCCCGGCGATCTCGCCGGGCGCGCCCGTGGGCTCGTGGCGGAACGCGATGTCGCCGATGCTGACTTCGGCGGCGACGCTGCCGCCGAAGTCGTGCGGCAGTTCGGGATCGTGATTGCCGGCGATCCAGATCCAGTCGCGCCGCGCCCGCAGCGCGGTGAGGATGCCGCGGTTGGCTTCTGACAGCCGGCCATGCGCCTCGCGGTCGTGAAAGCTGTCGCCGAGCGCGATCACGCAGCGCGGATCGAACCGCGCGATCACCGCACCTAAGCGGCCGAGCGTCGCCACCGTATCGTAAGGCGGCAACAGCACGCCGCGCATCGCGTAGCTGGAGCCTTTTTCGAGATGCAGATCGGACACCACCAGCAGCCGCTCGTCTTCCCAGTACAACGCGCCCGACAGATCGGCGACGAACGTGGCGCCGGCGATGGTGACACTCTGCTCCCCTAACCCTTGCGGGGAGGGGTCGGGGGTGGGGGTGAGGCAGGAACGCGGCGTCAATTGAGCACCGTGCCCGGGGCACCCCCCACCCCGCCCCTCCCCCGCAAGGGGAGAAGGAGAAGGAAACCGGCCCTGTCAGGCATCAACCGCATCGCATTGTCTCGGTTAGTTCGACGTCTCGATTAGTTCGACCGTCCCGTCGCCTCGCGCACCAGATCCTCGGCGGCTTCGGCGAGCAGTTCGTCGGAGGCTTCGCCGTACACGGCTTCGCGGCCGATTTCCAGCATCACCGGCACCGCCAGCGGCGAGACGCGGTCGAGTTCCCTGTGGACGATGTGTCCCTTGATTCGTGTCAGCATATCACTGAGACGGCGCAAATCGAGCAACCCTGTGGCGGCGTCGGCGCGAGCAGCGCGCAGCAGCACGTGATCGGGCTGGTGCTTGTTGAGCACGTCATAGACCAGATCGGTCGAGAACAGCACCTGCCGGCGCGACTTCTCCTCGCCGGCGAAGCGCCGCGCGATCAGCCCCGAGATGATCGCCGCGTAGCGAAAGGTGCGCTTCATCAGCGCCGATTCGGCGAGCCAGGCTTCGAGATCGTCGCCCAGCATGTCGGGATCGAACAGCGCGTCGAGATCGAGCCGCCCCTGCCGGATCATATGCGACGTATCGCCCAGTCCCCACACCGCCAGCGCGTATTCGTTGGCGACGAAGCCGAGCGGCCGGGCGCGGGCCCGCTCCAACCGCCGCGTCAGCAGCATGCCGAGCGTCTGGTGCGCCAGCCGGCCTTCGAACGGATAGCAGACGAGATAGTACTTGGCGGCGCGCGGAAAGGTCTCGACCACCAGCTCGCTGCGGCCCGGCACTTTCGACGCCTTGGTCTGCAGCGCGAGCCAGTCGCGCACCTGATCCGGCAGGCCTTTCCACGTCCGCTTGTCGGCCAGCAGCCCGCGGACGCGCTCGGCGAGATATGTCGACAGCGGGAACTTGCCGCCCATGTAAGACGGCACCCGCGCGTCCTTGTCGGCGGCGCGCGAGACGTAGACCTGATCCTCCATCATCGCCTCGTAGCGCACCACCTCGCCGCCGAACACGAAGGTGTCGCCGGGCGTCAGCCCCTCGATGAAGTACTCCTCGATCTGGCCGAGCATCCGCCCGCCGCGCGCGATCGCGCCGGTGTGACCGCCGCCCTTCGATTTGGCCGAGCGCACCAGCTTCACCTTCAGCATCGCCTCCTCGACGATGGTGCCGACGTTGAGCCGATAGGCCTGCCGCATCTTCGGATTGGCGACGCGCCAACGGCCCTGCTTGTCCTGCTTGATGCGGGCGAAGCGTTCGTAGCTCTTCAGCGCGTAGCCGCCGGTGGCGACGAAATCGAGCGTATCGTCGAAATCTTCGCGGGAAAGATCCGCATAGGGCGCGGCGCTTCTAACTTCACGATACAGATCGTCGGCGACAAACGGCTCGCCGCAGGCGCAGCCGAGGATGTGCTGCGCCAGCACGTCGAGCGCGCCCTTGCGCTGCGGCGGGGTGTCCTGGGCGTTCTCCGCCACCGCGTCGATCGCCGCGACGCATTCCAGCACTTCGAAGCGATTGGACGGTACCAGCACGGCGCGCGACGCTTCATCCAGCCGATGATTGGCGCGGCCGATCCGCTGCATCAGCCGCGACGAGCCCTTCGGCGCGCCGACATTGACGACGAGGTCGATGTCGCCCCAGTCGATGCCGAGGTCGAGCGACGAGGTACACACCACGCCGCGCAGCCGGCCCGCCGCCATCGCGTCCTCGACCTTGCGGCGCTGCGCGACGTCGAGCGAGCCGTGATGCAGCGCGATCGCGAGGTTGTCGTCGTTCATCCGCCAGAGTTCCTGGAACAGCATCTCGGCCTGGCTGCGGGTGTTGACGAACACCAGCGTGGTCTTGTTGCGCTTGATGAGATCGTAAATCTCGCCGAGCGCGTGCCGCGCCGAGTGCCCGGCCCACGGCAGCCGTTCCTTGGTATCCAGCATCTCGACGATCGGCTGCACCGCGCCGCTGGCGACGACGATGTCGGCGGACACCGCCCCGCTCTCCGGCTGCGGCACCAGGAAGCGCGCGAGTTCGTCGGGATCGGCGACCGTCGCCGACAGGCCGGTGGCGCGGAGTTGCGGGGCGATCCGCCACAGCCGCGCCAGCCCGAGCGAGAGCAGATCGCCGCGCTTCGACGTCACCAGCGCGTGCAGCTCGTCGAGCACGATGCGGCGCAGATTGCCGAACAGGTACGGCGCGTCGTCGGAGGCGAGCAGCAGCGCGAGCTGCTCGGGCGTGGTCAGCAGGATGTCGGGCGGATATTTGCGCTGCCGCGTCCGCCGCGACACCGGCGTGTCGCCGGTGCGGGTCTCGACCCGGATCGGCAGCTTCATCTGGGCGATCGGCGCCTCGAGGTTGCGGGCGATGTCGACCGCGAGCGCCTTGAGCGGCGAGATGTACAGGGTGTGCAGGCCGCGGCTTGGCCCCTCCTCCCGGGCGCGAGGCGCGGCCTCGCTCAGCTCGACCAGCGTCGGCAGGAAGCCGGCCAGCGTCTTGCCGGCGCCTGTCGGCGCGATCAGCAGCGCGGCGCGCTCGGCCCGCGCCCGCTCCAGCAGCGCGAGCTGATGCGCGCGCGGCGCCCAGCCGCGCTCCGCGAACCAGCGCCGGAACCGCTCGGGCAGCAGATCAAGGGAGGGATCGGTCTCGGCGAGGCTCACACCGCTAAGCTAGGCATTCGGGATGCGCAGGTCGAGGTTCGGCGAGCAAAATGTCCAGCTGCTTCGTCATTGCGAGGAGCGAAGCGACGAAGCAATCCAGCTCCGTACACCGAACTCTGGATTGCTAAGCCTCGCTCGCAATGACGCCGCGTGGCCAAGTGACTGCTGCCTCATGGTTCAAGACGCATCGCTGCGCGATGCTCCTCCCCACGAGGATCACCGCCTGCGCGGAGCAGCCCGAAAAGAAAACCCCGGCCTCGCTGCGCTTGGCCGGGGTTGCGTCATCGCAAGGTCAGACCGTTACTCCGTGACCGCCTTGTCCGAGACGTCCCAGTCCTTGCCGTTGAACTGCATGGTGTAGAGCGTCTTGATCGAGGTGTAGTCGGTCGGCGTGTAGGAGTAGCTGACGCCCGGCAGCATGTGCGGCGTGCTGAAACCGCCCAGCATCGAGGCCTGCTTCAGAACGTTCTCGTGGGTGAGCTCGTCGCCGCAGCGGCGCAGGATCTCGGCCATCGCGACCGCCTGGCCGTAGCCCGAAAACGCGATCGAGTTGTCCGCCGTGACGTTGGGCAGATACTTCTTGCGCAGCTCGTCGAACGCCACCACGCCCGGATCGCTGGCCCATTTGGCCGAGCCGATGTCCTTGGTGTAGGCGATCGCCACGATGCCCTTGGCGTTTTCGAGGCCCGCGGCTTCGAGAATCGAACGCCCGGTCGAGCCGGCCGACAGCAGCTGCAGCGGCTTCCAGCCAAGTTCGGCGACCTTGCGGATCGACTGCGACGTCGCCTTGCCGGTGGTGATGTTGTAGAACACGTCGGCGCCCGACTTCGACAGGTTGATGATCTGCGAGTCGATGGTCGGCTCGGTCAGGTCATAGCTGGCCTCCGCCACCACCTTGGCCTTGCCGCCGGCCTCTTCCAGGACCTTCTTGAACGGGCCGAGGAAGTCGCGGCCGAAATCGTCGTTCTGATACAGGATGGCGACTTTAGCGTCGGGCTTGTTGGCGACGACGTATTTGGCGAGAATCCGCGCCTCGGTCGGATACAGCGGCAGGCCCGCCATGGTCCATTTGAAATTCTTCGGATCGTTCCACTTCGAGGCGCCGGTGTTCAGCAGCAGCTGCGGGACCTTCTTGGAATTCAGGTACTTGTGGACCGCGGTCTGGGGCGCGGTGCCGAGCGAGCCGTACAGCGCCAGCACCTCTTCCTGCTCGACCAGCCGGCGGGTGGCTTCGACCGCCTTCGGCGCGCTGTAGGAATCGTCCAGGGTGATGAACTTGACCTTGCGCCCGTTGATGCCGCCCTTCTCGTTCAGCATCTGGAAATAGGCTTCGCCGACGCGGCCGAGCACGCCGTAGAGCGAGCCGGGACCGGAATGCGGCACGGTCTGGCCGATCTTGATTTCGGTGTCGCTGGCGCCGGGATCGTATTTCTTCTCGGCCGCAGCCGCCGAGGTCGCGGCGAGCAGCAGCGCCCCCAGGGCCGCGGCGGACGTGAAGACGGACTTCGAGCGCAGATTCATCCAGTTTCCTCCTGTGGCCGGCTCGCTGGCGCGTCCGGTTCTCGTTCTGCCGTGGCGGTTCGCTCTTGCGGCGGCGGCATCCTGTGCGGAACACCGGTCGTTCGCAACCCTGAATAGCGGTGAAAAAACGCTGATTTTCCCGCGTGACGGGAAGCCGTGGGGTTTCGACAGCGACCTGTCGCCGCAGCGCCGGGCAGGTTCCGGCGCGACCTGATTCGGCCCGTTAATCAGACGTTTACGGCCCGGCCGGCGGGCGAATTTCCGAGGGTGTGGCCGGCCGGGTACAGCCGCCAGCAGCGAACGGAGTTAGTTTCCAGGGATCATCAGGAAGGTATCCCATGAAAAAGATTCTCGCCGGTGTGGCGCTCGTTGGCTCCGCGGTCAGCGCCCAGGCAGCCGATTTGGCCGTGAAGGCCCCGTACATGAAGGCGCCGGTCGCTGCGATCTATGACTGGACGGGTTTCTACATCGGCGCCAACGTCGGCGTCGGCGTCGGCCGTGACCTGGCTGCGCATGCGTTCCCGGCCGGCGGCACGTTCAACTCCACCTATCTGCAGCCGCTGGGCGCGATCGGTGGCGGCCAGATCGGCTACAACTGGCAGAGCAACACCACCTTCCTGGGCCCGCTGCTGATCGGCGTCGAAGCCGACATCCAGGGCAGCGGCATGAGCACCGGCAGCACCACGCTGAACACGGCGACCGGGCTGGGCACGGTCAACTACAATCAGAAGCTCGACTGGTTCACCACGGTTCGCGGCCGCATCGGCCTGGTGCGCGGTCCGGCGGTCGGCTACTTCACCGGCGGCTTCGCGGCCGGCAACGTCAAGACCACGATCACGGAAACCGGCGTGGGTCAGTTCGGCGTCAGCGAAACCCGCACCGGCTGGACCATCGGCTCCGGCGTCGAAGCGGCGCTCGGCGGCAACTGGACCGGCAAGATCGAGTATCTGTATCTCGACCTCGGCAACCGCAACGACACCTTCGGCACCCAGGCGCTGCGCACCGAATATCGCGAGAGCATCTTCCGCGCCGGCTTGAACTACCGCATCGGCGGCAACGGCATGTACATCACGCCGCCGCCCGCGAACTGGGCCGGCCTGTACATCGGCGGCAATTTCGGCGGTGCCCTCGGTCGCAACAAGTCGACCGCCACCACCGCCACCGGCTTCACCGAGCAGTTCCACCTGTCGCCCGACGGTTATGTCGGCGGCGGTCAGATCGGCTACAATTGGCAGGCTGCGAACTGGGTGTTCGGCGCCGAAGCCGACTTCCAGGGCTCGACCCAGAAGGACGACCGCACCGCGGTGTTCGGCTCGACCGCGCTGTACAACCAGAAGCTCCCGTGGTTCGGCACGGCGCGCGCCCGCCTCGGCTACTCGGTTGGCACCACGCTGTTCTACGCCACCGGCGGTTACGCTTACGGCAACGTCAAGACCAACATCGTGACGCCGATCAGCAACGAGACCTTCAACCGTACCCGCAGCGGTTACGCTGTCGGCGCCGGCGTCGAAACTCCGTTCAGCCTGTTCGGCCTGCTCGGCCCGAGCTGGACCTCGAAGACCGAATATCTGTATGTCGACCTCGGCTCGACCAGCGACGTCTTCGCGGGCGGCACGGCTGTGAACACCTCCAAGGTCACCGAGCACATGCTCCGCACCGGCATCAACTATCACTTCAACCAGCCGGTCGTCGCGAAGTACTAAGCTTCACGTCCGATCCGGACCTGAGACACCAAACCCCGGCCTCGCGGCCGGGGTTTTTGTTTGCCCTCACTGCCTGGGCCGCCCTCACCCCAACCCTCTCCCGCGAGCGGGAGAGGGAGTGCTTTGCGGGACGCGGCGGCACTTCGTCCTTCATTATTAAACGCAGAAGCAGCGCCGAGCACAGCGCACCTCTCCCGCCTGCGGGAGAGGTCGGATCGCGTCAGCGATCCGGGTGAGGGCACTCCTCTCCGCGGGTCGCAGACTCACTGCCCGGGTCGCCCTCACCCCGGCCCTCTCCCGCACGCGGGAGAGGGAGCGCGTTGTGCTCGGGGCAAGGGCGTGGCCTCGACACTCAAGGCTTGAGCCCCACCACCACCAACCCGGGCAATGGCGCGTGGTGTTCGTTGCGGGCGGAGGCGTCCTGCAGTAGCGCGACCTGAAGGCCTGCCCGCTGCAGCTCGTCGCGTAGATAGGATTCGGACTGCGCGAATCGCAGGCCCTCGGTCAGCGCGACGCCATCGCCGGGGTGGGTTTCGGCGGTGACGGCGATCAGGCCGCCCGACGTCAGCACCCGCGCGGCCTCGCGCAGCAGCGGCGCGGCGTCGCGGACGTAGATCAGCACGTCGGCGGCGAGGATCAGGTCGGCGCTGGCCGGCGGTTCGGCCGACAGCCCCTCGACCAGATCGGCATGCACCAGTCGCGCATAGGCGCCGGTGCCGCGCGCCTGCGCCAGCATCTGCGCCGACAGATCGATGCCGATGATGTCCTCGACGAGCGGCCGGAACGCGCGCCCGACGAGGCCGGTGCCGCAGCCGAGGTCGATCGCCCGGCGGAACCGCGCCGGCCATCCGGCCGCGCCGCAAGTATCGGTCACGGCCTGCAGCAGCAATTCATGCCCGCGATAGCCGAGCTCGCCGACCAGCGCCGCCTCGAAGCGCGGCGCGTATTGATCGAACAGCGCGCCCACATAGGCCGGCGTCATCGCGCCGAGCTCGAGAGCGCCGAGCCGCATCAGCCGCAGGCCGGCGCCGTGGCGATCGGACGGGTCCGCGGCGCAGGCTCGGCGAAAGGCCTCGATCGCGCCGATCCTGTCATCCAGACGATCGGCGCGGATCTCACCCAGCGCAAACCAGGCCGACGCAAACGCCGGCGCCAGTTCGGTCGCCTGCAGCAGCAGCTCGGCGGCGGCCGTCGCATCGCCGCGCGCCAGCAGATCGCGCGCGAAATCGAAGCGGCGATCGGCCAGCACGTCTCCGGACGACAGGAACAGGGGCATCGACGGAACCGGCCGGGGTGCGACTCGTTTGACCTTCAGGCCGGCCTATATAACGAACATGCGTCCCCACGACATCCTTATGCCGATCGCCTCGGGCTTGTGCTGCAAGCCCGGCGGCTTCCATATCGATCCGGTGCGACCGGTGGAGCGCGCCGTGATCACGCACGGCCATTCCGACCACGCCCGCCCCGGCCATGGCGCCGTGCTGGCGACGCAGGAAACCCTCGACATGATGCGGCTGCGCTACGGCGAGAATTTCGCCGGCAGCACGCAGGCGATCAGCTACGGCGAGACG
This sequence comes from Rhodopseudomonas telluris, assembly GCF_042432815.1. NCBI lineage: Bacteria > Pseudomonadati > Pseudomonadota > Alphaproteobacteria > Hyphomicrobiales > Nitrobacteraceae > Rhodopseudomonas > Rhodopseudomonas telluris. Next base: position 189,363 of record NZ_JBHLWM010000004.1, on the reverse strand, counting down.
CTGCGGCTCGGCGATACGACCATCACGTTTCATCCCGCCGGCCATGTGCTCGGCTCGGCCCAGGTCGCGGTCGAATGCGGCGGCGTCCGCATCGTCGCCTCCGGCGACTACAAGGACGCGCCCGACCCGACCTGCACGCCGTTCGAGATCGTGTCCTGCGACGTGTTCATCACCGAGGCGACGTTCGGGCTGCCGGTGTTTCGCCATCCCGACGCGGCCGGCGAAGTCCGCAAGCTGCTCGATTCCGTCGCGCTGTTTCCGGAGCGGGCGCATCTGGTCGGCGCCTACTCGCTCGGCAAGGCGCAGCGGGTGATGGCGCTGATCCGCGAGGCCGGATACGACGCGCCGATCTATCTGCACGGCGCGATGGAGAAGATCACATCTTACTACGCCGGGCGCGGCGTGCCGCTCGGCGAGCTGCGCCCGGTGAAGGGCGTCAAGAAAGCCGAACTCGCCGGCACCATCACGCTGGCGCCGCCGTCTGCGACCTCCGATCTGTGGACGCGACGTTTCCCTGATCCGCTGACGGCGTTCGCCTCCGGCTGGATGCGGGTTCGCGCCCGCGCTCGGCAGCGCGGCGTCGAACTGCCGCTGGTGATTTCCGACCACGCCGACTGGGACGGCCTCACCGCGACGATCACGGCGACCGGCGCGGGCGAAGTCTGGGTCACGCACGGCCAGGAAGACGCGCTGGTGCACTGGTGCCAGAGCAAGGGCCTCGCCGCGCGGCCGCTCGATCTGGTCGGCTATGGCGACGAGGACGAAGACGTCGGCATGCCGGCGGCCGAGAGCGAGGCCGCGGACGCATGAACCGCTTCGCCGCTTTGCTCGACCGCCTCGCCTACGAACCCGGCCGCAACAACAAGCTGCGGCTGATCGTGAACTACTTCCGCGAAGTCGAAGACCCCGACCGCGGCTACGCGCTGGCCGCCCTGACCGGCGCGCTGTCGTTCCGCCACGCCAAGCCGGCCCTGATCCGCGCCCTGATCGCCGAACGCACCGACCCGGTGCTGTTCGGCCTGTCTTACGACTACGTCGGCGATTTGTCGGAGACGGTGGCGCTGATGTGGCCCTCTCCCCATGCACAGCGCAACTCCCCTCCCCCTTGCGGGGAGGGGTCGGGGGTGGGGGTCCACGACGGGACGCCATCCTCGGGGCGCCCTCACCCCAACCCTCTCCCGCAAGCGGGAGAGGGAGCTCGCCGTGCGCGGGGAAAGGAAATCGCCTCCGCCGATGAATTAGTAACTCCCGGCCACAACAACCCGCCGCCCCCGACGCTGACCGAGATCGTCACCACGCTGCACAGCCTCGGCAAGGCCGAACTCCCCGCACAGCTCACCCGCTGGCTCGACGAACTCGACGAGACCGGGCGCTGGGCGCTGCTCAAGCTGGTCACCGGCTCCTTGCGGATCGGCGTGTCGGCGCGGCTGGCCAAGACCGCGGCGGCGGCGCTCGGCGACAAGGACCCGCACGATGTCGAGCTGATCTGGCCCGGCCTCGAGCCGCCTTATCTCGAGCTGTTCGCCTGGCTCGAAGGCCGCGGGCCGCAGCCGGTCAATCGCGATCCGGCGCCGTTCCGCCCGGTGATGCTGGCGCATGCGGTCGAGGACACCGACTTCGCTGCGCTGAACCCGGCCGACTACATCGCCGAATGGAAGTGGGACGGCATTCGCGTCCAGGCGGTGAGCGGGCTCGGCGAACACGGCGATAGGGTTGTGCGCCTCTATTCGCGCAGCGGCGAAGACATCACCATGAGCTTCCCGGATCTGCTGCCGTCGCTGCGCTTGCCCGGCGCGATCGACGGCGAATTGCTGGTGCTGCGCGAGGGGCGCGTGCAGACCTTCAACGTGCTGCAGCAGCGGCTCAATCGCAAATCGGTGACGCCGAAGCTGACCAAGGAGTATCCGATCCATCTGCGCGCCTACGATCTGCTCGGCGGCGGCGACGAGGATCTGCGCACGCTGCCGTTCGCCGAGCGCCGCGCCCGGCTCGAAGCCTTCATCGCCCGGCTCGACGATCCGCGGATCGACCTGTCGCCGACCGTCGCGTTCGACGACTGGGAGGGGCTGCGCGCGGCACGCCGCGATCCCGCCTCCGCAGGCGCCGGCCTCGATGCCGACGCGGTCGAGGGCGTGATGCTGAAACGGCGCGACGCGCTGTATCTGCCGGGCCGGCCGAAGGGCCAATGGTGGAAGTGGAAGCACGACCCGCACATCATCGACGCCGTGCTGATGTATGCGCAACGCGGCCACGGCAAGCGCTCGTCTTATTACTCCGACTACACCTTCGGGGTCTGGACCACGGGCGACGGCGGCGGCGACCAGCTGGTCCCGGTCGGCAAGGCGTATTTCGGCTTCACCGACGAGGAACTGCTGCAGATCGACCGCTTCGTCCGCCGCAACACCACCGAGAAATTCGGCCCGGTCCGCCACGTCGTCCACGAGCCCGACCAGGGCCTGGTGTTGGAAGTCGCATTCGAAGGCCTGCAGCGCTCGCCGCGGCACAAGTCCGGCGTCGCGATGCGCTTTCCCCGGATCAACCGGCTGCGCTGGGACAAGCCGCCGCGCGACGCCGACCGGCTCGAAACCCTGGAGCGGATGCTCAAGGCCGACACGCCGCGCCGCGAAAAAGCCGCCACGACCGGGCATTGACGCCGCCAAGCCAGTTCCCCATCTCCACGATAGTGATTATCATGCGGCCGACCCGCACGAGGACCGATACGATGCGTGACGATACCCGCCCCCTGCCGGCCTCCGACGACGGCCTCACCCGCTTCCTCGGCGGCTCGCCGCTCGCGGTGCTGTTCCGCCTCGTGCTGATGTCCGTTCTGGTCGGCGTCGTGCTGGCCGCGGTCGGGCTCGATCCGTGGAATATCCTCGTCAGTATCCAGTTGCTGTTCCAGCGGCTGTGGGACCTCGGCTTCGACGCGGTCACCGGGCTCTGGCGGTATTTCCTTCTCGGCGCCGTGATCGTGATTCCGATCTGGCTGCTGTCGCGTCTGGTCGGCGGGCCGCGCGGACGCTGATCCGCGGGCGCCACAGGTTTGCCACAAGACTCCAGCGTCACCTCCCGGCAGGTTTTTGCCATCGCCGGCCCGGCGATGGTCGCCAATCTGACGACCCCGCTGCTCGGCGTGGTCGCCACCGCGGCGATCGGCCGGCTCGGCGACGCCACGCTGCTCGGCGGCGTGGCGATGACGTCGGTGATTTTCGACTGCCTGTTCTGGCTGTTCGGCTTCCTGCGGATGAGCACGCTGGCGTTCACCGCGCAATCGCTCGGCGCCGGCCACGGCCGTGAAGTTCCGGCGCATCTGCTGCGCGGACTGATCGTCGCCGGCGCGGTCGGCCTGTTGCTGATCGCCCTGCAGGCGCCGCTCGCCAGCGCAGTGATCGGCGCGATGGGCGGCAGCGACGCCGTCAGCGCCGCGGCGAAGAGTTACTTCACCATCCGGATCTGGTCGGCGCCTCTAGTCTTGGCGAACTTCGCCGTGCTCGGCTGGCTGGTCGGGCAGGCGCGCGCCACGCTGGCGCTCGGCATCCAGGTCGCTATCAACCTCGTCAACATCGCCGCGACGATCACGCTGGTGCTGTGGTTCGACTTTGGCATCACCGGCGCGGCGATTGCCGCCGTGATCGCCGAAGGCTCGGGACTGATCATCGGACTGATCGTCGCCGGCTGGCTGTTCCGCGGCGTGCCACCGCTGCCGCGCGCGGCGTTGTTCGATCGCGACAAGCTGAGGCGGATGTTCGCAGTCAATCGCGACATCATGATCCGCACCGCGGCGCTGATCACCGTGTTCCTGTTCTTCACCGCGCAGGGCGCGCGCTCCGGCGACGTCATCCTCGCCACAAACTCGGTGCTCAACAACTTCCTGATGGTCAGCGCGTTCTTCCTCGACGGCCTCGCCAATGCGGCCGAGCAGTTGTGCGGTCGCACGCTCGGCGCGCGCGACCGCGCCGGCTTCGTGGCGGCGACGCGGCTGGTGATCCTGTGGGGCTTCGCCTTCGCGATCGTGGTCAGCGCGATCTACGCCTTCGCCGGACCGCAACTGATCGATGCGATGACGTCGAGTCCCGAGCTCCGCGGCGCCGCGCGCGACTATCTGTGGCTGGTGACGCTGGCGCCGCTGCTCGGCGTGTTCGCCTTCGCGTTCGACGGCATCTTCATCGGCGCCACCTGGGCGCGCGAGATGCGCAATCTGATGCTGCTGTCGCTGGTGTTGTTCTTCGCCGGCTGGTTCGCACTCCGCCCGTTCGGCAACACCGGCCTGTGGCTCGCTTTGCTGCTGCACTACGTCTGGCGCGGCGGGCTGCAGGCGCTGCGCTATCCGGCGATGCTGCGGCTGTCGTTTCCACCGATGGCGACGCGCTGATTTTTCCTAAAGCTTGCGGCTCCGCTTTAAGTCGGTCTTCACGACTAGTTAGTTGTGCTCAAAACAGCTCTTCGCGGAAACTCATCACTGGAAATACCATCCCCTCGGAAACGCCCTCAGAGGAGAGATGGAATGTGCAACGCCTGCGTTGAGCCCGGACTGTCCCGACGCACCTTGTTTCAAGGCGGACTAGGCCTGCTGGCCGCCGCCGCACTGCCTGCGGCCGCTTATGCCCAGGCGGCCCAGAGCCCGAGCGATACGCCGGACGCCGCGCTCGACAAGCTGATGCAGGGCAACGCGCGTTACATCGGCAACGACCTGCGCGAACGCGACTTCTCCGCCGGCCGCGTCGCCCGGACGCAAGGCCAGTCGCCGTTCGCCGCAATCCTCGGCTGCGCCGACTCGCGGATCGCGCCCGAGCTGGCGTTCGATCAGGGCCCGGGCAATCTGTTCGTCGCCCGCGTCGCCGGCAACTTCGTCACGCCCGACGGGCTCGCCAGCCTCGAATACGGCGCCGCGGTGCTCGGCACCAAGGTGATCCTGGTGCTGGGCCACAGCAATTGCGGCGCCATCAACGCCACCATCGGCGCACTGCAGAAGGGCAACGACCTGCCCGGCCATATCGGTGACCTGGTCCGCGCGATGAAGCCCGGCGTCGAGCCGGCGCTGAAGCAGGCGGGCGACGACCTGCCGCAGCGGGCGGTGATCGCCAATGTGCGTCACAACGTGAAGACCCTGCAGGAGTCGCAGCCGATCCTCGCCGGGCTGGTGTCGAGCGGCAAGCTCAAGGTGGTTGGCGGCGTCTACGACCTCGCCACCGGCAAGGTCGAGCTGGTCTGAGACGCAATCCGGCGATGGTGGGGCTTTCGCTCCCCCTCTCCCGAGCGTAGAGGTGCCCCGGCACGGCAAACCGCCGGCCGGGGGATCAGCGATGCAACTGCGATTTGTCGGCTGCGGCGACGCGTTCGGCTCCGGCGGACGTCTCAATACCTGCTTCCATGTTGCCGGCCAGAACGCCAATTTCCTGATCGACTGCGGCGCCACCTCGCTGCCGGCGCTGAAGCGCTACGGCATCTCGCGTGAGGCGCTGGATCTGGTGCTGATCACGCACTTTCACGGCGATCATTTCGGCGGCCTGCCGTTCCTGCTGCTCGACGCGCAATTCACCAAGCGCAAGCGGCCGCTGGTGATCGCCGGCCCGGCGGGGATCGATATCCGGCTGACGCGGGTGATGGAAGCGCTGTTCGAACACTCGTCGGCCACCAAGCCGACCTTCGATCTGCAGGTGATCCCGCTCGACCCCGCGATGGCGCGCAGCTTCGGCCCGGTGACCGTCACGCCGTTTCCTGTGGTGCATGGCGATTCGGGCGGGCCGTTCTATGCCTATCGGATCGAGGCCGAGGGTCGTACGCTCGCCTATAGCGGCGATACGCAGTGGACGCCGACGCTGGTGGATGCGGCGCACGACGCCGACCTGTTCGTCTGCGAGGCCTACACCTACGACCGCGCCGTGAAGAACCATATCAGTCTCAAGCAGCTCGAAACCCACCTGCCGCAGATCAACCCGAAGCGGCTGATCCTGACCCACATGGGCGACGAGGTGCTGCACAAGCTCGACAGCATCACGCACCTGGCGGCGAGCGACGGACTGATCGTGGAGTTGTAGGTCGCCGCGCGCCCGGCATGACGTGCTATTTGACGGGCCGGAGCCGACTCTAGACCGGCCACTCTTCGGCAGTAATCGTCGGCGCGTCCGCTCCGACGATTTCAGACAGCGAATCGCGGCCGGTGCGAAGCAAGGTCGAGGCGAGGTCGGACTTGATGCTGTCCACCAGCCCGAGACCCTTGTAGATCAACGCCGAATAGAGCTGCACCAGGCTGGCGCCGGCGCGGATCTTGGTCAGCGCGGCACCGCCCGAGTCGATGCCGCCGACACCGATCAGCGGGAATGCGCCCTCGGCCCGCACATAAGTCTCCGCCACCATCCGGGTCGACAGCCTGAAGAGCGGCCGGCCGCTGAGACCGCCCTGCTCGTTCAGCTTGCTGCGCTCGCGTAGCAGCGGCGACCGGGACAGCGTGGTGTTGGCGACGATCATGCCATCGACGCGGCGCGACCGGGCGATGTGCACCACGTCGTCCAGTTCGCCGAGCGTCAGATCGGGAGCGATCTTGAGCAGCACCGGCGTATCGCCGGCGCTGGCCCGCACCCGCTCGCGAGCCGCGATCACACGTGCCAGCAGATCGTCGAGCGCCGCGGCCTGCTGCAGATTGCGCAGGCCCGGCGTGTTCGGCGACGAGACATTGACGGTGAAGTAGCTGGCGACCGGCGCGAAGGTCTCGATCAGCGAGACGTAGTCCGCCACCCGGTCTGAGCTGTCCTTGTTGGCGCCGACATTGACGCCGAGGATGCCGCCCTGCCCGGCCCGCGCCGCGAGCCGGCGCAGCACCACCTCGGCGCCGTCATTGTTGAAGCCCATGCGGTTGATGACCGCCTCGTCGCGCTCCAGCCGGAACAGCCGCGGCCGCGGATTGCCGGCCTGCGGCTTCGGCGTCACCGTGCCGACTTCGACGAAGCCGAAGCCCAGCCGCATCAAGGCGTCGGGCGCCTCCGCGTTCTTGTCGAAGCCGGCCGCGATGCCGACCGGATTGGGAAAGTTCAGACCGAACGCCCGGACCGCCAGCTTCGGATCGTCCGGCCGCGGCTTGACCTGCGGCAGCAGCTTCAGCCCCTGGATCGCCAGCCGGTGCGCATCCTCGGCGTCGAACAGCCGCAACAGCGGCAGCGAAAGTGCATCGAAGGCGCGGATCACGGCACCAGCTCCGGAATATCGTGGGTGCCGTCGGCGCGGGTTGCGATCTCCTGCACCGAGGTCACGGCGCCGAGCGCCAGTTCACCATACAGATGCGGAAACAGCGCGCCGCCGCGTGACGGCTCCCAGCGCAGCGCCGGACCGAGCGCATCGGCATCGACCGCCACCAGCTTCAGCCCGGTCTGGCCGGCGTAATGCTTGGCGAGCGTCCCCGCCAATTGCTCCGCGGTGGAGAAATGGATGAAGCCGTCGCGGCTGTCGTCGGCGCTGCCGCGGTAGACGCCGGCCTGCTCGGCCATGCGCCACGCCGGCGCGTCACAGATTTTGTAGATCGTGCGCAAAGGCGCGGATTCCCGTTGCGGCTGGACAGGGCGGATCGGTCATGCAACCCGAGAAAGCGCCGGGCAACCGAAATAACATCCGCGGAAACAGTATTTTGCGCACGTCCTGATCGCGGAAGCCGGGCTGCTGAGGGCGGACCGGCACGCGTTCGGTTGCCTGGAAATCACCCGGGCCTGGGCTCGACCGTATCGGCCGCCCGGAGGCACTGCAAGGGCCGCGTTTTTGTCGCAAGACGGGATTGCGGAACGCGCCGTGTTGAGGTAATAATTCCTACTTGTCAAGCTCTTTTTTGTCGCCCGGCGCACCGGGCTTCGCCATGGGGATGGCCGCGATGCATATGCTGACGCACGACCAGATCTGGACCGCACTCGACCGCTTGGCCGAGCGGTCCGGCCTCTCGCCCTCCGGGCTTGCCAAGAAGTCCGGGCTCGATCCCACCACGTTCAACAAGTCGAAGCGGATCACCAATGACGGCCGCGAGCGCTGGCCGTCGACCGAATCGGTGGCGAAGGCGCTGACCGCGACCAACACGGCGATCGACACCTTCGTGCAACTGATCAGCGACCGGCCGCGCGTGGTACAATCGGTGCCGCTGCTCGGGCTCGCCCAGGCCGGCGCCGGGGGGTTCTTCGACGATGGCGGCTTCCCGGCCGGTAAGGGCTGGGACGAAATCGGGCTGCCTTCGATCAACGACGAGCACGCCTACGCGCTGGAAATCTCCGGCGATTCAATGAAGCCGGCCTACCGCGACGGCGACATCATCGTGGTTTCGCCCGGCACGGCGATCCGGCGCGGCGACCGCGTGGTCGTCAGAACCACCGGCGGCGAGGTGATGGTGAAGGAGCTGAAGCGGCGGACCACCAAGATCGTCGAGCTGGCTTCGCTGAATCCAAGCCATCCCGACCGGACCCTGGCGCCGGCCGAGGTCGAATGGATCGCCCGTATCGTCTGGGCAAGCCAGTAATCGAACCGGTTCGGTAGCACTTCTCCTGACTTCACAAAGCAGGGCTCCCGGCGATAATGAAACTCTCGACCGCTGGGAGCATCGAATCATGGATCGTCGCGCTATTCTGAAAGCCTTTGCCGGCCTCGCCCTCTGCCCGCTCTGCGCCACCGCCGGGGCTGCCGCCGAAGGCGCGCACCATTGGGGATACGAGGGAGACGCCGGGCCGACAAAGTGGGGTGAGCTGGATTCGGCCAACCAGATCTGCAGCATTGGCGTCCAGCAATCGCCGATCGACATCGGCACCACCGTCAGCGCCAACCTGTACCCGATCGAGACGGAGTGGACCGGCAAGGTCGACACCATCATCAACAACGGCCACACGATCCAGCTCAACGTCGGCGACGACAGCAAGCTGAAGCTCGGCGGCGTCACTTTCAAGCTGGTGCAGTTTCACTTCCACCACCCGAGCGAGCACCTGATCGACGGCAAGAACTTCCCGATGGAAGTGCATTTCGTGCACCGCGCCGAATCCGGCACGCTCGGCGTGCTCGGCGTGCTGATGCAGCAGGGCAAGGCCAACCCGACCTTCGCCAAAATCGTCGCCACCATGCCGCAGAGCGAAGGCCCGGCCGTCAAGGCCGACGCCGCGATCGATCCGAACGCGCTGCTGCCCGAGAAGCGCTCCTACTATCGCTACGAGGGCTCGCTGACGACGCCGCCGTGCTCCGAAGTGGTGGACTGGATGGTGCTCGCCAATCCGATCACGGTGGCCGAAGAAGACATCGCGGCCTTTGCCAAGCTGTATCCGATGAATGCGCGGCCGCCGCAGAAGGACAACCGTCGCTTCGTGCTGCAGTCGAACTAAGCCGCAGCATCGACTCGAACAGAAAGGCCCCGAGGCGGCAGCGCCCCCGGGGCCTTTTTTGTCCATCATCCGGAGGTGAGAACTATCCGCCCGTCGCGGCGGAGGCGTCGGCTGTGACCGGCGACAGCTTCACATCGTCGACCAGCGACGACGTCACGGACGGCACCTGGGCGCCGCCGGTCGCCCGCGTCACCGCGAGCCGGGCCTTGGCGAAGGCTGCGTCGGCGCTGACGACACGCGACGAAATCGAGCCGAGCAGCGCGCCGATCAGCAAGCTGTTCTCGCCGTCGCCGTCCTCGGCGACCTTGCCGGGCGTCGCCGACGACAGCACCAGCGCATTGGCCGGCGCGCTGATGGGCGCCAGCCCGTGCGAATAGGCGCGGAAACGGCGCTCGTAGGGATTGCGGCGGGAGGCGTCGATAATCGCCAGCTTGGCCTGGACGCCGCTGTCCTTGAACGAGTCCAGCACCGACTCGATGCTGACGCCGGCACGGCGGACGTCCGCCTCGTTCCAGATCCTGGCGTCGACCGGGATCATGTAGCTCTCGCGACCGGACTGGATGCCGTAGCCGCCGTAGAACAGCATGACGGTGGAGTCCTTGGTGACCCGAGCCTTCAGCCGCTCGACCGCCTGGACGATATCGCCACGCCGGGCATCCTCGATCACGTCGACATCGAAGCCCTCGCGGCGCAGTGCGGCGCTCAGCGCGCGGGCGTCGTTGATCGGCTGCGACAGCGGGCGCGGCGCATCCGGATAGCGGCCGTTACCGATCACCAGTGCGAAGCGCGACGCGGCAGGCACGGCCGCGTCGACCTGTGCGGTGTCCTTGCTACGCGGCGCTTCGACGCCGCGCTTGTTCAGCGCAGCGTGGGCGCCGATGGCGGCTGATACCACCCCGATCAGGGCAGCAATCGTCGTCATCGAACGGCGCGACGGACGGGGTACGCGAAACATCATCAGCAATCGATCCTGGTCCACGCGCAGTCCAGCGCGCGACGCGATACGTCAGTGAAGGATGAGGCAATCCCGTGCGGTTGAATTACGCTCTAATTGCGGCACCGCACCATAACAAAGGATTAACCGTTTCAAGCCCTTCGGGCAAGTCAGCAATCTCGGGCACCGTATAGCTGCTGACAGCCCCGATGCCTAGACTGAAGCTTTGCTTGGAGCCATTCACACTTCTTCGATCAATATTACGTCTCGTGACTTAGAGGCTCCAAAATACATCTTGGAACCACTACTAGGCACACCTTGATACCTGCACCGATTAACTGGGCGCGGCATCGTGCCGCCGGACTGGGCGTGTATTTGTCAATCCGGCTGGACCGTGATTTATCAAAGACTTGACGGTTTTGGACGGCGGGAAGACCCATGGACATGTTGACGATGGCCGGCGCGGCGGTCCGTGCGCTGACGGCCCGCAAACAGGCTCCATCGCTTTACGATGTGTGCGACCCGGTGTTTCTCGGCCGCAAACACGGCGATCCGCATATTGCCAAGTTCTACAAGACGGCGCTGGCCAACCCGGCGCTGCGGCTGCTGCTGCGCAAGGCCGGGTTGCCGGAACTGACGGATCCGGTGCGGTTCCGGGCGGTTCGCGACGCGCTGATCGCCGCGCGCGACGCGAACGATCCGGACTGGGCCGCGATCGGCCGCCCGATCGCCGACCTGCTCGACACCGTGACGCTGCAGCATCCCCGGCCGCGGCCGATCCCGGCCCCGACGCAAATGCCTCGGCTCGCAGATGTCGACAGCGCCATCCGCGCGGCGAGTGATCATCTGCTACGGTCGTGGGAGCGGCATGGCTTCATCCCAACCTACGCGGCCTTCAATCTGATCGGCGATCCGGATTTCGACAGCCGCGCCTTTCTCGCCGCGCTCACCGGGCTGAACGCCCGCAGCTACAAGAACTCGACGCTGCTGTTCAATCTCGCCCGGGTGTTCATCGCCCGCTCGCCGGTCGCCGGCGTGATCAACCCGCCGTGGCGGGGTATCGCCGAGCCGATGTGGGAGCCGGTGCAGATCCGGCATCGCTCGGCGTATTACGACGCGTTCTATATCGAGGCCTTGCTCAGCTTCATCGAAACCGGCCTCGGAACCCCCGAGGATGTCCGGATCGCGCGGCGGATCATCGCCGACATGACCGAGTTCTGCATCAAGACCAGCCGCGAGCGTGTGCGTACCGCAGATGGCGAGGCATTCGACGTCATTACCGCGCTGGCGCCGCCACCGCATCCGCGCTTCAGCCGTTTCTTCACCCATATCAAGCGGGACCTCGGCTTCGGCGTCTACGTGCCCGACTGCGACACCACCGCCTGCTCGATCTCGGCGGCGACACAGGCCAACTCGACCGACCCGATCCTCGATCAGCCGCTGATCGACTTCTACGCCTCCTATCAGGTCCGCGCCGGCGCCAACGCGCCGCTGGTCACCGTGCCGCTCAACGACAATGTCGACTACGACGGCGGCATCGTCACCTGGATCGACAACGTCGCCGGCGAGCGGCCGTTCGGCAACGATCTCGACCCGACGCTCAATCTCGACGTGCTCGAAGTGAGCTTCCGCAATTGCGCGCGCTGGAAAATCATCGAAACGCCGTCGCGATTGGAGACGGTGCGACGGATCGTCGACTTCCACCGCCGGCTGGTCGCCAGCGGCGGCTTCGCCGACCCCAAGTCGCATGTTTACTATCTGCCCGAGCTGTACTGCGCCTATTTCGGGCGCTGCTACGTCGCCTTCCGCGCGCTCGACGAGACCGCGCGGCGCGCGATCGATCCGGACGGCGTGTTCGAGTTCATCCGCGGGCAGGTGCTGGCCTATGTCCAGGACGAGCTGGTCGCCAGGGAGATGAACGTGTTCGACGCCGCGCTGGCGTTGATCGCGCTCGGCCATCTCGATGCAGAGCTGATGCACTTCACCCCCGCGCTGCACTGCATCCTCAATCATCTCGGCGAGGGCGGGCGGCGCGGACCGTTCAAGGCCTATGAATGGAACAAGATGAAGACGCCGACGCGTATTCTGGTCGGCGGGCCGCACGTCACCTCCGCCTTCGTGCTGATGGGGCTGGCGCTGGCGCGGCGGGCGATGCTGCGCTCTCAGCACCGCGGCTGAACGGGATGAACGAGTTCTGCAGATGAACAGGACTCGCGCGAAGTTGAAGCCATCGACTACGCGGCGCTCTGGCCGGAGCGCCCAATAATCATCACAATCGCGCACCTTGCTGCGGCGGCCCGGCGCGCGCGTCGCCGCAACAATCCGATCGAGATGGCGAACGCATGTTGAAAGCTCTCCTGCTCCCGTTGTCGTTCGCCCTGCTGCTACCCGTCGCGGCGCAGGCCGCCGACGTCAGCGGCGTGCCGAAAATCCGCGACGGCGACCAAATTACGATCGGCGGCACACGTATCCGGCTCGCCGGCATCGATGCGCCGTCGCTCGATCAGCTCTGCCTCAGTCCGAAAGGCGACCGCTGGACTTGCGGCATCGCCGCCCGCGACGCGTTGGCCGGCCACGTCGGCAACAAGAGCTGGACCTGCTCCGTGCTGCGCACCGACAAGAAACAGTCGGTGGCCAAATGCACGGTCGACGGCGAAGACATCCAGCAATGGATGGTGCAGAACGGCTGGGCGCTGTCCTACGTGCGGATGTCCCACGCCTACGATGCCGACGAGAAGACCGCCCGCACCGCCAAGGTCGGCCTGTGGCAGGGCGCATTCATCGCGCCGTGGGACTGGCGGGTGCGCAACAACAAGACCGTCATCCTCGGCGCCACCCGTCCGCCGAAAAATGCCCGCCGCATTCTGCTGGCTTCGGCCTCCGGCCCGGTTGCGCCGTCGCCCGACTGCACCATCAAGGGCAACGTCAACACCTCGGGCGAATGCATCTATCACAAGCCCACCAGCCGCTGGTATGCCAAGATCCAGATGAAGATCAGCAAGGGCACGCGCTGGTTCTGTTCGGTCGAAGATGCCGAAGCCGCCGGCTGCCGGGAGACGCGCCGCTAGCGTGACCTGCCCGAACGGGGGCGACACGTGAGCCGGACAGGCGAGACCAAGCGACGGCGACACCCCCGGCTGCGGCGCGCCGGCCTCGTCACCGCGCTGTTCATCACCGTCTATACGCTCGCAGCCTATCTGGCGCTGCCGCTGTTCTGGACGCATTACGATCATCAGCGCGGCCTCGCCGATCTGCCGATGGCGACCCGCACGGCGCAGGGCATTCCGGGTGACCCGATCAATGTCGGACTGATCGGCAATCAGACCGACGTGCTGCGCGCGATGCTCGCAGCCGGCTGGTCACCGGCGGATCCGATCACGCTGCGCTCGTCGATCGAGATTGCCGGCAGCGTGCTGCTCGACCGGCCGTACCGCAACGCGCCGGTGTCGAACCTGTACTATCTCGGCCGCCGCGAGGATCTCGCCTTCGAGAAGCCCGACGGGCGCAGCGCCGACCGGCGCCATCACGTCCGGCTGTGGAAGGTGCTCGACAGCGGCGATGAAGGCCGTCCGGTCTGGCTCGGCGACGCCACCTTCGACCGCGGCGTCGGGCTGAGCCACTACACCGGCGCCGTCACCCATCACATCGATCCCGACATCGATGCGGAGCGCGAGCGGCTGGCGGCCGATCTCGAGACCGCCGGCATGGTCGAGGCGCGCTATCAGGTCACCGGCATCGGCCCGACGATCGCCGGCCGCAACGGCGAAGGCGACCGCTATTACACCGACGGCGAAGTCTGGATTCTGCGGCTGGTCGAGAACGGCCAGAAGCGCGACACCCCGGCCGCCATGCTGCCGAGCCCGCTCGCCACGACGATCAAGGATCAACTGTTTCGAACCATCACCGAGGCGATCGCGCCCGCGCCTTGAATTCAGTCCCGCAGGGCGGCATGGTCGCGGCCGCTTCACATCGAGGATCAATGTCATGGCCGTCAGAGCCGGACGGGAATTCCTGGCGATTCCCGGACCAACCACCATGCCGGACGAAGTGCTGCAGGCGATGCATCGCCCGGCGCTCGACATCTACTCGTCCGAGATGGTGGAGCTGAGCGAGAGCCTGCTGCGCGACCTCAGCCGGCTGTTCGCCACCAAGGGCAAATCCTACATCTACATCGCCAATGGACACGGCGCCTGGGAAGCCGTGATCAGCAACGTGCTGTCGCGCGGCGACAAGGTGCTCGTCCTGGAAAGCGGCCGGTTCGCGCTCGGCTGGGGCAATGCCGCGCAGGCGATGGGGTGCGAGATCGAAGTGCTGCCGGGCGACTGGCGACGCGCCGTCAATCCCGCCGAGGTCGAAGAGCGGCTGCGCCGCGACACGGATCACCGTATCAAGGCAATCGTGGTGGTGCAGGTCGACACCGCGTCGAGCGCGGTCAACGATCTCGAAGCGATCGGACGGGCCATCAAGGCGGCCGGGCATCCGGCGCTCTACATGGTCGACACCGTCGCCTCGCTCGGCTGCATGCCGTTCGAGATGGATGCGTGGGGCATCGACGTCGCGATGTCCGGATCGCAGAAAGGCCTGATGTCGCCGCCCGGCCTCGGTTTCGTCGCGGTCGGCGATCGCGCCCGGGCCGCGCACCAGCACGCCGATCTGCGCACGCCGTATTGGGACTGGACCAACCGCGACGGGCCGGAGCATTACCAGAAATACGCCGGCACGGCGCCGGTGCATCTGCTGTTCGCGCTGCGCAAGGCGCTCGACATGCTGTTCGCCGAGGGGCTCGACGCCACCTTCCGCCGGCATCGGCTGCTGGCCGAAGCGGTGCGCAGCGCCGTCGGAGTGTGGAGCGAGGGACAGGTGTTCAGCTTCAACATCGACAACGCCCGCGAACGCGCCGACACGGTGACGACGGTGCGTGCCGCAGACGGCCACGACCTCGCTGCGCTGCATCGCTATTGCAAGGAGAAATGCGGCCTGGTGCTCGGCGTCGGCATCGGCGAGTTGCAAAACCGCGCGTTCCGCATCGCCCATATGGGCCACATCAACGCGCCGATGATTCTCGGCACGCTGGGCGTAATCGAGATGGCCCTGACGGCCCTGAACATCCCGCACGGCAAGGGCGGGGTCGCCGCCGCGATCGATCATCTCGCGAACGGCGTGCCGGCCTAGGACGTTCAGGCGCCCGGGAGAACCTTACGACTCGATTTTCACGTATTCGAAGTCACCCGGCTTGTTGTCGATGCCGACCTTGGGCGGCGAGATCCACGGGGCGTATTCGCCCGGCTCGCTGACCGGCTGCATCAGCGACGAGATGAAGTCGCCGTCGTCGGTCGACGGCAGCCAGTCGTCCTTGCGCTTGGCCCAGGTCACGCCGTCGATCAGGATGCCCTCGGGCGTCGCATGGACGTCCTTGAACTCGCCGATGGCGCGGTGGAAGGCGACGTGCGGCAGCGCCAGCTTGTAGTCGTAGCCGGCGGTCGTGATCACCTTGTTCCAGCGCAGCAGGCCCTTGACGCAATCCTGCGAGTAGTCGTCGCGCAGCCGCATGTTGAGCGCCGTCAGCGCCGGTTCGTCGACCCGCTTGATGACGCCGTCGACCAGCTTCAGCACCGGATAGGTCGAATTCTTGAGCTGATGATCGTCGTCGATCTGGGTCTCGTGATAGCGGCCCTTGATTCCGAAGTTGAAGGCATTGGCGGCGTTGGTCGAGACTTCCGAGCCGAACAGATCGAGCGACAGCGTGTAGTGCAAATTCAGTTTTTTCTGGATCGTCGGCAGATCGATGACCCCGAGCGCGCGAAC
The DNA here is from genome assembly GCF_042432815.1 of Rhodopseudomonas telluris. Classification (NCBI taxonomy): domain Bacteria; kingdom Pseudomonadati; phylum Pseudomonadota; class Alphaproteobacteria; order Hyphomicrobiales; family Nitrobacteraceae; genus Rhodopseudomonas; species Rhodopseudomonas telluris. Next base: position 173,289 of record NZ_JBHLWM010000004.1, on the reverse strand, counting down.
TTTCGCAATGTCGGTCGGATCGGTGATGCCGGCTTCGCGCATCGCGTCGCAGGTGCGCTGGATGACGCGGGTGATGCCGGTCTCGCCGACGAACATATGGTGGGCTTCCTCGGTCAGCATGAAGCGGCAGGTGCGCGACAACGGATCGAAGCCCGACTGGGCCAGCGAGTGCAGCTGCATCTTGCCGTCGCGATCGGTGAAGTAGGTGAACATGAAGAACGAAAGCCAGTCCGGCGTCGCCTCGTTGAAGGCACCGAGCATGCGCGGCGCATCGGCGTCACCGGAGCGGCGGCGCAAGAGATCGTCGGCCTCCTCGCGGCCGTCGCGGCCGAAGTACTTCTGCAGCAGATACACCATCGCCCACAGATGGCGGCCTTCCTCGACATTGACCTGGAACAGGTTGCGCATGTCGTAGAGCGACGGCGCGGTCTTGCCGAGATGGCGCTGCTGCTCCACCGAGGCCGGCTCGGTGTCGCCCTGGATCACGATCAGCCGGCGCAGCATCGCGCGATATTCGCCGGGGACTTCCTGCCAGGCCGGCTCGCCGTAATGCTCGCCGAACGGAATCTTGCGGTTCTCCTCCTGCGGCGCCAGCAGCACGCCCCAGCGATAATCCGGCATCTTGACGTAGTCGAACTTGGCCCAGCCGCGCGGATCGACCGAATAGGCCGTGCGCAAGTACACGAGCTTCTCCTGGAAGCCCTCCGGCCCCATGTCGTTCCACCAGTCGATGTAGCCCGGATGCCAGCCCTCCAGCGCCTTGAGCACCTGACGGTCGGAGGCGAGGTCGACATTGTTGGGAATCTTGGTCGAGTAGTCGACGTTCATGATGTTCATGTTCATGGGCGGCTCCCGGTTTATTCGTGAAAATTGTCGGCGTCATTGCGAGGAGCGAAGCGACGAAGCAATCCAGCGACTCAGTGCAATGCGTCTGGATTGCTTCGCTGCGCTCGCAATGACGGAAAGGCTTAGACTCGCGTCATGTCGTATTGCGCTTTCTGGCCGGTGCCGTAGCGGCGCAGGGCGCCGTCTTCGCCGACGGCGTTGGGGCGCTGGAAGATCCAGTTCTGCCACGCGGTGAGGCGCGAGAAGATCTTGGACTCCATCGTCTCCGGGCCGACGAAGCGCAGATTGGCTTCCATGCCTGTGAGGCTGTCGGGCGAGAACGAGGCGCGCTCTTCGAGAAACACGCGGACCTCGTCGTCCCAATCGATATCGTCGAGCGCGAAGGTGACGAGGCCGAGTTCGTCGGCGGTTTCCGCATCGAGCGGCTCGCCGATCTTCGCCTCGGCCTGCTTGAGCTCGTCGGGATCGGCCTGGAAGCGCGACTGCAGCCGCGTCAGCCCGTGGCTCATCGGATACGGGCCGAAATTCATCGCGCTCAGCGTCAGCGTTGGCGCCGGACGGTTGTCGCCCTCGCGGGTGCCGATCAGCATGTAGGAACGGTCGGCGGCGAACACGAGTTCGGCCAGCGTGCCGGCGAAGCAGGAGCCGGGCTCGACCAGCGTCACCAGCGTCCTCGAGGTGACGTCGACGCGCTTCAGCACGCGCTTCCAGTAATGCCGGATTTCATTGACCAGCCAGTGCGCCTTGTGGGCGTCGAGGAACGCGTCGTGTGCCAGCACCTGCGCGCTGTCGCCATGCGACTTGAACACCAGCATGGCGATGCCGAGTTCGTTGATCCGCAGATGCAGGATCGCATCGTCGAGTTCGCGCGCGACCTGCAGCGGCCAATACGCCGCGCCCTGCGCGATCAACCCGTCGATATCGGTCGGCGGCGCTACATCCGGACCGGAGATCGAGATCGTGGCGATACGCGCGTCGCGGTCGAGATCGACGCTAACGAATTGGTAGCGCACGCCGGACTCGTCGAAGCTGCGCGTCAGCGGCGTCAGCGTGATGCCAGGGCCGGAAGCGTTGCGCGGCGACGACGCGGCGAGCGCCTGCACGCGCTCGGCGATCTTGGCCTCGAGCTTGCTGTTCGGCGCGATCTCATCGACCAAGCGCCACTGCACGGCACGCTTGCCCTTGATGCCTTCCTCGATGGTACAGAAGAAGTCGGCGCGGTCGCGCCGCACCTTGCGCTTGTCGACGACGCGCGTCAGCCCGCCGGTGCCGGGCAGCACCGCGAGCAGCGGCACTTCCGGCAGAGCCACCGCGGCGGCGCCGTCATCCGCCATGATGATCTGATCGGCGGCGAGCGCCAGCTCGTAGCCGCCGCCGGCCGCGGTGCCGTTGATCACCGCGATGCTGCGCTGGCCGGAGAACTCGGAGGAGTCCTCGAAGCCGTTGCGGGTCTCGTTGGTGAATTTACAGAAGTTGACTTTGTGGGCATGCGTGGCGCCGGCCAGCATGCGGATATTGGCGCCAGCGCAGAACACGCGGTTCTTGCCCGAGCGCAGCACGATCACCTTCACGGACGGATGCTCGAAGCGCAGCCGCTGCATCGCATCGGCGAGTTCGATATCGACGCCAAGGTCGTAGGAATTCAGCTTGAGCTGGTAGCCCTCGAACAGCCCGCCATTCTCATCGACATCCATGGTGAGGGTCGCGACCTCGCCGTCGACCGCCAGCTTCCAGTGCCGATAGCGCGACGGATCGGTCTGAAAATCGATCCGGCTCGCCCCATTCGCGAGAACGCGATCCTCCGCGGCCATGCGGCTCCTCCCTAGACTTGGTTGATATGAATTATAATGCATAATACTGCAGTCGTCCAGTCACAACCAGCACCAATATGCATTTTCTTGCAGCCTACAAGTCGATGGTCGTGGCCTCGCCGTGCCCTTGCAGCAAGCGATCGGCGAAGTCCGCCACCGCCCGAAGCGTCGCCTCCGCCGCCTCGCGGTGCGGGGCATGTCCGGTGTTCGGGAGGATCACCGTTTCGACCGGGCAGTAGCACTCGGCTTTGGCGATCGCGATCTGCCGCAGCGTGCCGTACTGATCGCCGGTGCCCTGCACGATCTGCACCGGCACGCGGATGTAAGCGAGGTGATCAGCAATATCCCAGGACCGGAATGCCGGATCGAGCCAGACGTCGTTCCAGCCGCGGAAGGCATTGTCGACGTCCTTGTGCCAACGCGCGAGCTTCGCACGTAGTTCGGTGGTCTCGTAGGTGGTCTTGATCTCGGCGATCGATTGGACCGAGACATCCTCGACGACGAAATGCGGCGCCATCAGCGTGACGCCGCGAATCCGATGGTCCGGAACGCCGCCCGCGTAGATCGCCGCGACCGACGCGCCGTCGGAATGGCCGACGAGCAGACCGCGGCAAAACCCGATCGCGTCGAGCACCAGCGGGAGAACATCGAGCGCCTCGCGATGCATGTAATCGGCCGCACGCGGCAGCCTGGCCGGACTCGATTGGCCATAGCCGGCGCGCGAATACACGAACACGCCGGCACCAGTCGCGGCCGCCAGCCTGTCGGGAAAATCGCCCCACAACCCGACGCAGCCGAGGCCCTCGTGCAGCAGCACCAGCGTCGGCGCCTCCGCCGGCGACGGGCCGATCATGCGATATTCGAGCTGGTGATCGCCGATGGCGAGATGGCCGGCGGATGGAAGGGAAGTCATTGGCACTGTCCTGTTTTCCTTCCCGCCGGGAAGGCGATCGCATCTGCCTCAACGTTCAGCCACGACATCCGCAACAAGTCGTCCCCGCGCAGGCGGGGACCCATAACCCCTGGCCCCTCAAGTGAAGGAAGGCCTCTGTCGCCCGGCTTCAATCGAGATGCTGCGGCGTATGGATCCCCGCCTGCGCGGGGACGACTCGCGGATGGGCGACGCTGCCCATCAATCTCACTGCCCGCCCTCGCGCAGCTTGAAGCGCTGGATCTTGCCGGTGGCGGTCTTCGGCAGGCTTTGCACGACCTCGATCCAGCGCGGATATTTCCACGGCCCGACCTTCTGCTTGACGTGGTCCTTGAGCTGCTCGAACAGACCGTCGGCAGCGAAGCCTTCGCGTAGCACCACGTAAGCGCGCGGCTTCAGCAGGCCGTCGAAATCGGCATCCGGCACCACCGCGGCTTCGAGCACCGCGGGATGCGTGATCAGCGCGCTTTCGACCTCGAACGGCGACACCCAGATGCCCGACACCTTGAACATGTCGTCGGCGCGGCCGCAGAAGGTGTAGCGGCCGCTGGCATCGCGGATGTACTTGTCACCGGTACGGGTCCAATTGCCCTCGAAGGTCGCGCGGCTCTTGCTGCGCTGATTCCAGTAGCCCTCGCCGGCGGACGGCGCATCAACCAGCAGCTCGCCGACTTCGCCATCGGCAACGTCGGCGCCGGCTTCATTGACCAGCCGCACCTTGTAGCCGGGGACCGGACGGCCCGACGTGCCGTACTGAATGTCGCCCGGCGCGTTCGACAGGAAGATGTGCAGCAACTCGGTCGAGCCGACGCCGTCCAAAATGTCGGCGCCGAACCGCGCCTTCCAGGCGAGCCCGACGGATTCCGGCAACGCCTCGCCGGCCGACGTACAAACCCGCAGGCGACTGCCCGCGCTCTCGCTCTTCAGCGCCGGGTCGTTCAGCATCGCGGCGAACAGCGTCGGCACGCCGCAGAAGATCGTCGGATTGTAGCGCTGCATCAGCCGGTAGATCACCGCCGGCGTCGGCCGCTCGGCGTTCAGCACCGTGGTGGCGCCGACCGACAGCGGGAAGGTCAGCGAATTGCCGAGCCCATAAGCGAAGAACAATTTAGCCGCTGACAGCACCACGTCGTCCTCGCGGATTCCGAGCACCTGCTTGGCGTAAGTCTCGGCGGTCGCGGCGAGGTTAGCGTGCAGATGGCGGACGCCCTTGGGCATGCCGGTTGAGCCTGATGAGTACAGCCAGAACGCAGGCTCCTCGGCATGGGTGCGCGCCGTCTCGAAGCTGTCGCTCTCACGCGCCAGTTCGTCGGCCAGCTTGAGATGGCCATGCGCATCGTTGCCCGAGACCACGACATGCGCGAGGTCCGGCAGGCCGGCCAGGATGTCCTTCACCACCGGGTAGAGCGCCTCGGAGACAAACAGAACGCGCGCGCGGCAGTCGGCCAGCACATAGGCGTACTGCTCGGACGTCAGCAGCGTGTTGAGCGGCACCGGCACCACGCCGGCGCGGATGGCGCCGAGGAACACGACCGGGAAGTCGATCGTGTCCAGCATGATCATCGCCACGCGCTCTTCGCGGCGGACTCCGAGCCGGCGGAGCAGGTTCGCGGCGCGGCAGGTCTGTGCCTGCAGCGCCCGATAGCTGAGTTCGGACACCGTGTCGGTGTAGGCGAGCTTGTCGCCGCGCCCCTCGGCGACATTGCGGTCGAGCAGCCAGCTCACCGCATTGTACGACCCAGCCCCGGTCATCCCGTGCATCGCCCGGTCCCGCCAAGGTTCATGGCGTTCTCCCATTAGAATTATAGTTCATTAGAATTATAGTGCATAGGAAGCCACCAGACCGGGTTGCTGTCAATCCTGCACGGCACTATGATTCAGCACCCATGAGCGCGCTTCCCGATACCCCCGACTCGCCCGATTCCGACGCCAGCTTCCTTCTGGAGCTCGGCCAGCGCGTCCGCACGCTGCGCGGACTGCGCGGCATGTCGCGCAAGGTGCTGGCGAAAGTGTCCGGGATTTCCGAGCGTTACATCGCCCAGCTGGAAAGCGGCAAAGGCAACGTCTCGATCATGCTGCTGCGCCGCGTGTCGGATGCGCTGGCGACGCCGCTCGAGGACCTGCTGCCGTCAGGTGATCAGGCAATCGACTGGCCGGTGATCCGTGATCTGGTGCGGCGCGCCACGCCGGTGCAGATCGCGCACGCCAAGGACGTGCTGTCCGGCATGGGACGACTCGGCGCCGGCGCGCGGCGGGCCAATGCGTTTCACGGGGTGGCGCTGATCGGGCTACGCGGCGCCGGCAAATCCACACTCGGCCGCATCCTCGCCGACAAGATCGGCTGGGCCTTTGTCGAGCTCAACAAGGAAATCGAACAGCAGAACGGTCTGTCGGTCGCCGAGATCATCGCGCTGTACGGCCAGGAAGGCTTTCGCCGCATGGAGCAGGCGGCGCTGACGCAGCTCCTTGCCCGCAAGGAGCTGATGGTTCTGGCGACCGGCGGCGGCATCGTCTCCGAAGCGATCACCTTCGATCAAATCCTGTCGTCGTTCTACACGATCTGGCTGAAGGCCGAACCGGAAGAGCACATGGCGCGTGTGCGTGGCCAGGGCGATTTGCGGCCGATGGCCGACGACCGCGCCGCGATGCAGGAGCTGCGCACCATCCTGCAGAGCCGCGAACCGCTCTACGCCCGCGCTTCCGGCGTGCTCGACACCGCGCATCTGACGGTCGACGAAGCCGCCGCCAAGCTGATCGCAATGGTGTCGCCGGTGCTGTGTCGCGATGCGTGCGCGTTCGGGTTGAAGGACGAGGCGGTGTAGTGCGCCGTCATTCCGGGGCGCGCGCGAAGCGCGTGAACCCGGAACAACGAACTAATTGCTTACACGCCCAAGTGTCGCTCGAGCAACTCCGGCTGTGCGGCCAGCATCGCCGGCGCGCCATCGAACACGACGACGCCCTTCGCCAACAGCACCATGCGATCAGCTATCGCCGACAGGCTGCGGAAATCCTTGTCGACCACAAGGGTAGCAACGCCTTCGCGGCGGATAACGCCGAGGGTGCGCCAGATCTCCTGCGCCACCAAGGGCGCGAGGCCTTCGGTGGCTTCGTCGATCAGCAGCAGATCAGGGTTGGTCATCAGCGCGCGGCCGATGGTGAGCATCTGCTGCTCGCCGCCGGACAGCTGATGGCCGCCATGGCCGCGGCGCTCGGCGAGTCTTGGAAACAGCTCGAAGATGCGCGGCAACGTCCAGGTGGCGCGGCCGTCGCGGCCGGGGCGCGCGGCCATTATCAGATTCTCGACCACGGTGAGCGCGCCGAACACGCCGCGGCCTTCCGGCACCAACGCGACGCCGCGGCGCGCGATCGCGTCCGGCTGCGCGCCGGCGATATCGTCGCCGTGAAGTAATCGTTGGCCGCGGCACGACGGCACGAGGCCCATCAAGGTGCGTAGCAACGTCGTCTTGCCCATGCCGTTGCGGCCGATCAACGCGATCTGTTCGCCGCGTGCGATGGTCAGATCGATGCCGTGGAGAATCTGGCTTGCGCCGTAGAACGCCTCGAGCCGCTCGGCCTGCAATAGCGCGGTCATGCGGCGTCTCCGTGGGTACCCAGATATGCCGCCCGCACCGCGGGATGCACGCGCACGTCTTGTGGCAAACCTGAGGCAATCACCTGACCGTCCTGCATCACCGTCAGCCGGTCGGCCAGCTCGAATACCGCGTCCATGTCGTGCTCGACAATCAGGACTGCGTGGCGTTCGCGCAGCGAGGCAATCAGCGCGATGATGCCGCGCGCCTCGAGCTGGCCCATGCCGGCGAGCGGCTCGTCGAGCAGCACGATCGCCGGATCGGTTGCGAGGACCATGGCGATCTCGAGCTGGCGCTGCTCGCCATGGCTGAGCACGTTGGCGATGATACTTTCGCGGCCGGCGAGGCCGGCGCGGCTGATCGCATCGGCCGTGCGACGCTGCACGTCGGGATCGGCGAAGGCGCCGCCGAACATCCGCAGCGGCGCGCGCGAGCGCGCCTGCGCGGCGAGGCGGACGTTTTCGTGAACGGTGAAGCGCGGGAAGATTGTGGTCTTCTGGAACGCGCGGCCGATGCCGGCGCGGGCGCGCTTGTCGGGGGCGAGGCTGGTGATATCAGTTTCGCCCAGCTTGATTTCGCCAGAGCTGGCGATCAGTTCGCCCGACAGCAGATTGATCAGCGTCGATTTGCCGGCGCCGTTGGGGCCGATCACCGCGTGGATCTCGCCGCGCCGGATCTCGATCGACACCTCGGCAACGGCGCGCAGGCCGCCGAAGCGTTTGCCCAGTCGCTCGGCGCGTAGCGTGGTCTCAGGCATGGCCGGTCTCCGGCGCCGCGGCGGCGGGTGATGCGGGCTTGTTCGCGCGCATGGGCGCGCGCTCGCCCGCCAGCATCGGCCACAGCTGGCGCACGCCGTTCGGCAGCAGCAGCACGATGGCGATGACGATGACGCCTTCGATCAGCTTCCACTGCTCGAACGTCGCCTTCAGCACCTCTTCGAGCCCGAGCAGCACCAGCGCGCCGATCAGCGGGCCGGAGACGGTGCTGAGCCCGCCGATCAGCACCATCACCAGCGCGACGGCGGACTGGTGCCAGCCGAGCATCTGCGGCGCCACGAAGCCGAACTGGATCGCCGCGAAGTAACCGGCGAGGCCGGCGAGTGCGCCCGACAGCGTGAAGGCGATCAGGCGGATGCGAAAGATCGGAAAGCCGAGCGCGCGGGCGCGGCGTTCGTTATCGCGCGCGGCGGCGAGCGCGTGACCGAATGGCGAGCGCACCAGCATGGTCAGCAGCGCGATCGCGCCGACGGTGACGGCGAGCACCACGAAGTAGAACACCAGCGGCTTGTCGAGATCGAGCAGGCGGACGCCGGCGACAACCAACTCGGGCTTGGCGTTGATGAAGGCGCCGTCGGAGCCGCCGGCGAAATCGGCGTCGTGAAACAGGTAGAACAGCATCTCGCCGAAGGCGAGCGTGACCATGATGAAGTACACGCCGCGGGTACGCAGCGCCAGCGCGCCGATGATCAGCGCCACCACGCCGGCGGCGATCACCGCGGCCGGCAGCGTCAGCAGCAGCGAGGCCGGGTCGTATTTCGGCGACATCAGCGCCAGCACATAGCCGGCGAGGCCGAAGAACGCCGCATGACACAGCGACACCAGCCCGCCCTGCCCGACCACCAGATTGAGGGCCATCGCCAGCACGCCGAGGATCAGCACCTTGCTGGCGAACTGCACGTAGTATTGCGGCACGACGAACGGCAGCGCGATCGCGGCCGCAAGGCAGAGCGCCGGTACAGCACTCGATCGAATTAGGCTCGCCCTCTTCTCCGTCATGGCCGGGCTCGTCCCGGCCATCCACGTCCTTGCTTCGACGCGGGCGCCGATTCGTGGATGCCCGGGACGAGCCCGGGCATGACGGCGGGGCTGGTGTGAGGCCGTGGATTTATCTCGAAGTTCATCTCACATTTCCCGCCGGCCGAGGATGCCGTTGGGGCGCCACAGCAGCACCAGCGCCATCAGCAGATAGATCAGCATGCCGGACACGCTGGGGAAGAACACCTTGCCGAAGGTGTCGGTGAAGCCGATCAGCAGCGCGCCGATGGCGGCGCCGGCGACCGAGCCGATGCCGCCGAGCACGACGACCACGAAAGACAGAATGAGCATGCCGTCTCCCATGCCGGGATAGACGGTGGACATCGGCGCGGTGACGATGCCGCCCAATGCTGCGAGCGCGATGCCGACGGCGAACACCAGCCGGTTGACCTTGTCGTAGTCGATGCCGAGCACGCGGGTCATCTCGCGGTTCTCGGCGCCGGCGCGCACGATCATGCCGATCTTGGTGCGGGTGATGACCAGGAAGATCAGCGCCGCCACCGCGAGACAGAACACGCAGATCGCCAGCCGATAGACCGGATAGGACAGATTGTCGGTGAGTTGCAGCGAGCCGGACAGCCAGTCGGGCGGCGCGACCGAGTGCACGTCCTTGCCGAACAGGATCTGGCGGACTTCGTCGATCACCAGGATCAGCCCGAACGACAGCAGCACCTGCGCCAGATGATCGCGGCCGTACAGCCAGCGGATGAATACGCTCTCCAGCGCGAGGCCGAGCACGAAGGCGATCGCGACGCCGCCGACCAGCGCGGCGAGATAGTTGCCGGTGATCAGCGCGATCCAATAAGCGAGGTACGCGCCCAGCATGTAGAACGCGCCGTGCGCCAGGTTGATCACGCCGAGAATCCCGAACACCAGCGTCAGCCCGCTGGCGACCAGGAACAGCACCATGCCGTATTGCACGGCATTGAGCAGCTGCACGCCGAAGGTGATCAGGTCCATGGCTTACGGCCTAATTGCACGAGTACTCACCTCTGCGTTCGTCATTCCGGGGCGCGAGCGCAGCTCGCGAGCCCGGAATCCATAACCACCGCCAGGGGATATGGATTCCGGGCCCGCGCCAAGAGGCGCGTCCCGGAATGACGAGGCTTACTTTGTGTCTGCTGAATCACCACACCGCTCCTTCCGTACCAGCCCTTTCCGCTCCGCCGTCATTGCCGGGCTTGACCCGGAAATCCACGTTTGAAGGACGTCATCTTTTGATGGATGGCCGGGCCTTCGCCGCGCCGTAGGGGCTTCGGCCCCGCAGGCGGGTCGAGCCCGGCCATGACGACCTGTATGTCGGTCGCTGCGCCCCTCACACGCCGAGTACTTACGTCATCCGGCAGCCGCGCGCGGGATCATCGACGGCGCTTTGCGCGATCGAGACCAGTTCGTTGCGGCCGTTGCGGACTTCGCGGAGGTAGATGTTCTGGATCGGGTTGTGGGCCTTGTTGAACGACAAAGGGCCGCGCGGGCTGTCGATCTTCGCCGCCGCCATCGCCTTGATCATCGCGTCGCGCGCGGCCGCGTCGCCCTTGACGGCGCCGAGGCCGATCTCGAGCAGCGAGGCGGCGTCGAAGCCCTGCACCGCGTAGATGTCGCCGTCCTTCTGGGTCTTGGCCTTGAAGGCCTTGAGGAACGCGACGTTGGCAGGGTTATCGAGATTGTCGGCGTAGTGCAGCGTGGTCTTGATTCCAATGGCGGCCTCGCCCTGCGCCTCGATGGTGCCGTCGGTCAGGAAGCCGGCGCCGTACAGCGGAATCGACTTGTTGAGGCCCGCGGCCGCGTAGTCCTTGACGAACTTCACCGCGCCGCCGCCGGCGAAGAAGCTGAACACCGCGTCCGGCTTGAGCTGGGCGATGCGGGTGATCAGCGCCTGGAATTCGACCTGCGGGAAAGGCAGCGTCAGATCCTCGACGATCTTGCCGCCGTTCTTGGTGAAGTTTTCCGCGAAGGCGCCGACCATCTCGGCGCCGGCGGTGTACTTCCAGGTGATGGTGGCGACGTTCTTGATGCCGGCGTCGGCCATCACCTTGCCCATCGGGAAGGTGGTCTGCCAGTTCGAGAACGAGGTGCGGAAGATGTTGGGCGCACACGCCGGTCCGGTCGCGTCGTTGGCGCCAGCGTTCGGAATGATCAGCATCGTGCCCGAGTCGCGCGCGACCTTGACCATCGCCATCGCGACGCCGGAATGCACCGTGCCGATCACCACATCGACCTTGTCGCGGCCGACCAGCCTGTTCATGTTGTCGGTCGCGGTCTCGGGCTTGGACTCGTCGTCGACCTGCACGTAGGTGACCTCGCGGCCACCGAGCTTGCCGCCGAGCTGCTCGACGCGCAGCCGGAAGCCGTCGTCGATGAACTGGCCGAGCTTCGCATACGTGCCGGTGTAGGGCAGCATCAGCCCGACCTTGAGCGGCGCGGCCTGCGCCAGCGCGGGCGTCGCGAAGCGCGGCAGGCTGGCGAGCGTGGCGGCCCCGGCCGCGCCGGTGAGCAGAGCGCGGCGTGATAAAGACGGCAGACGTCGACTGTCGGACATGGCGTTCCTACCCCTTGGTGTTTGTTTGTTCGGTGTTTTTTATGCTGTGAGTCCATCCCGGCGTCGCCGCCGGCCGGGCCTTGGTGCCGAACCTTGAGCGGCAGCATAATTCAGGACACAACGAAGGCAAGAATTATAGTGCAGATTTGGTGCAGCCGGCTCTGAGCGCTGGGGCAGGATGCGGAGCCCGCGGTTCGGGATGGCTTAACCTCTCCTGCCGGCGAGGGAGGTCGGATCGCGCAGCGATCCGGGTGAGGGCACTGATCTCCGCGGATCTCAGCTCAGACTCACTGCTCGGGGCGCCCTCACCCCAGCCCTCTCCCGCAAGCGGGAGAGGGGGCGCGCTGGGCGCGGGGCGCCTCCCAACCCTCTCCGGCGCGTGGGAGACGGAGCGCGCTGGGCGCGGGGCCGTTTCGCGCTAATCGCCGAAGGCGACGCCGATGCGGTTCTGTTTGATCCAGACGAGGCGGCAGGAGCGAACGCCACCGGACGTCACCAGGCGGAACCGCTCCGGGACGTAAGCGGTGTTCTCGACTTCGATGGCGGCTCCCTCCTCCGAGATGTTGAGCAGGACGCAGCCGAGGCTGACGCCGTTGAAAGAAACATGAGCTGGTTCCCCGACGTCGCGTCGAGGAAATCTGCGATTGTCATCCACCCTGAGGTCCGTTTTTTTCCAGTCCTTGCCGGCGACGGCGGACGCCATCGCAGTCCGGCAGGTGACAAACACCACACATCAGGAAAAATGCCGCCGCTACCCGATCTGCGCAATCACTGCCCGGCAGATATCAGGGCTGAGTGCGCTCGAACTGCCGCAGCAGCTTGTTGCCGCGCTCGACGGCCGAATCCATCGCGTCTCCGGCGGGCTTCCGGCCGCTGAAAGCCTGTTCGAGTTCATCGTCGATGACATCGCGGATCAGCACGAAGGACCCGAGCCGCAGGCCGCGCGAATTATCGGTCGGCGGTTTCAGCGTCATCTGCTCGATCGAGATCGCGGTTCCGGGGTTGCGGTCGTAGAAGCCCTGCGCCCGGCTCAGCTCGTAGGCGGCGCGCGTCACCGGCAGATAGCCGGTGGCCTGATGCCAGGCTGCCTGCACCTCCGGCCGTGACAGATAGGCGAAGAATTTCGCCACGCCTTTATATTCAGCTGCCGGGCGGCCGCGCAGCACCCACAGGGTGGCGCCGCCGATGATGGTGTTTTGCGGCGCAGCGGCCACGTCCGGCCAATATGGCAGCCGGCCATAGCCGACCTCGAATTTGGAGTTGGCGATGATGTCGGCGCGGGTCGCCGAGGAGCCGATGAAGATGCCGCAGTCGCCGCGCTGGAACCGCGGCTCGGCCGTCGTGGCGCGGCCGCCATAGTCGAACGCCTTGGTCTTCTGCCATTCGGCCAGCCGGGCGACGTGGCGGATCAGCAGCGGATTGTTGAACACCAGCACGGCGTCGAGCCCGCCGAGGCCGTTGGCGCGGGTCGCCAGCGGCAGGTCGTGATAGGCGGAGAAATTCTCGACATTGATCCAGGACGGCCACGACGTGGTGAAGCCGCAGGCCGCGCCGCTCTCGACCAGCTTCTGCGCCGCGGCGCCGAGCTCCGGCCAGGTGCCGGGCGGCTTGTCGGGATCGAGCCCGGCTTTCCGGAACAGCGTCTTGTTGTAGTACAGGATCGGCGTCGAGGCGTTGAACGGAAACGACAGCATGTTGCCGGCGAGATCGACGTAATAGCCGGCCACCGCCGGCAGATAGTCGGCCGGCGAGAACGCCTCGTTCTCGTCGCGCATGAGTTCATAGACCGGATAGACCGCGCCCTTGGCCGCCATCATGGTGGCGGTGGCGATCTCGTTGACCTGCACGATCGCCGGCTGGCTCGAGGAACGGAATGCGAAGATCGAGGCCGTCACCGTCTCGGTGTAGTTGCCCTTGTAGCTGGGCACCACGCGGTAATCCGACTGTGAGGCGTTGAAATCCGCCGCCAGCTTTTCCAGCTGCCGGCCGAGCTGACCCGACATCGCGTGCCACCAGGCAATATCGGTGGCCGCTCGCGCAGGCCCCGCCCCCGCGAACGCCAGCAGCGTGGCGAATGTCAGCAGGATACTGGCTCGCCCCCGCCGCCGTTTACTCCCGATAGCCATGTCCTGCGCCGGTCTGCTACATTGGCGGGACTTCTCCGGCCCCGGTCTCGGGATGCAACTCTATGGGATCGATCTTGCTGCTGTCCAGTCGAGCCGCGACGCCAGATGCGGCCGCAGCTTCGGTCGACGTCCGGTTCGTCATATCGGCATCATGCGCGGCCGGCCCGTGCGCAGCGATCGCCATCCGCAAGGCCGACTGATTTGGACCCGGTAGCAGCGCGCCAGGACGGCAGCAGCGACGCGCGGGCGAGCTTCGCCAGCCGCTCCGGACTGGTGCGGCTGGTGCGCGCCGTGCCGATCCGCTGGCGCATCCTGTCGATCGCGGCGCTGAACTCGCTGGTGGTGTTGATCCTCGCCAGCATGATCTGGAGCGGCGCCCGGGTGCTGAGCACGGCATGGGACGACGTCCGCCAGGTGCGCGCGTCGGACCAGATCCTCGCCCTGCTGGAAAGCGAGACCGGGCGGCTGCAGAACCTCATCCACCGCTACATCAACCAGCCGAGCCCGGACCTGTTCGCCGAGATCCTGCTGCTGCGCGAGGCCGTGCTGGGCACGCTCAGCAACCGCGCCTCGACCGACCCGATGCTGTCGGGCTCGGTGGACGAGCTGGAGCGCGTGACCGAGCGCTTTCTCAACGGCTTCGGCGATCTGCGCGCGCTGCAGACCAAGATCAAGGATACCTACGAGAACCGGGTCCAGGGACCGGCGCGCGACATCGCCGCGCTGTATTCGGTGATCGAGGGCGCCACCGGCCGGCGCGACGCGCCGATCTGGCCGGCGCTCGGCCGCTCGCGCGAGGCCTTCACGGCGATGCTGGTGGCGGCCAATTCGTATTATCTGTCGCTCTCCAAGGAGGCGGCCGAGGACGCGCGGCGCAACACCGAGACGATCGAGCGCACCGTGCCGGTGATGATCGGGCTGTCCGACAACGACCTGCAGCGCATGGCGCTGGAGAAGCTGAAGCAACGCGCGGCGGCGCTCAGCGACGGGCTGCAGGACCTCTCGCAGCAGCTCGCCAGCCGCAGCGACCTGCTGCGGCATTCGATCGACGCCAGCCAGGCGGCGACGATCGCGGCGATCGACGCGCTGTCGGTGAAGATGCGCCAGCGCGAGCAGAAGGCGCAGCAGACCTTCGACCGCACCCTGACCAACATCTCGCGCAAGGTGCTGTGGATCGCGGTGATCTTCATCGCGGTGATCCTGGTGGCCAGTACGATCATCGCGCTCAGCATCCGCAAGCCGCTGCACCAGATCCTGTCGGCGATGCACGCCATCACCTCGGGCGATTACGGCCGGCGGGTCGCCGGCACCGACGCCCGCGACGAGGTCGGCGCGATGGCGCGCGCCGTCGAGGTGTTTCGCGAGAACGCGATCGACAAGCGCCGCGCCGAGGACGACCTGCGCGCCTCCAAGGAGAAGGCCGAGAGCGCGCTGCTCGAACTCAATACCGCGCAGCAGAATTTGATCGATGCCGAGCGGTTGGCCGCGCTCGGCGGGCTGGTGGCGGGAATCGCCCATGAGGTCAACAATCCGATCGGCATCAGCCTGACGGTGGCGTCGAGCTTCGCCCGCAAGGCGACGCTGTTCGAAGCCGACTTGAAAGGCGATACGCCGCTGCGGCGTTCACAACTCGAGGAATTCGTTCGCTCGTCGCACGATGCGGCTCATCAGCTCGTCGCAAATCTGCAGCGCGCCGCCGAACTGATCCAGTCGTTCAAGCAGGTCGCGGTCGACCGCTCCCACGCCGAGCGCCGCGCGTTCGATCTGCACGAGGCCACCGACCAGATCATCACCAGCCTCAAGCCGGTGCTGAAGCGGGCGCCGATCGAGCTGTCGATCGACATGCCCGACGGGCTGCTGATCGACGGCTATCCGGGCTCCTACGGCCAGATCCTGACCAATCTGTTCCTCAACGCCGTCAACCACGCCTTCGCGGACGGCCGCGCCGGGACCATCAGCATCTCGGCCCGGCCGCGCGGCGACGACGTCGAGATCGTGTTCGCCGACAACGGCGCCGGCATGACGCCGGACGTGCAGCGCCAGGCCTTCGACCCGTTCTTCACCACCCGGCGCAACGACGGCGGCACCGGCCTCGGCCTCCACATCGTTTACAATCTGGTCACCCAGCAGCTGGGCGGCCGCATGATGCTGGAATCAAGACTAGGACAAGGCACGACTTTTCGCATTATCATGCCGCGCACCGCCACCGGCGCGCCGATCGACGCCGACACGCCCAACGACGGAAATCCGCAATGGCCGACCAGGACGATATCCTCCAGCTGATCGAAGATACCGATCCGGTCGCCGATCCGTCGAATGCCAAGCGGTGGAAAATCGCGGTGATCGACGACGACGCCGCGGTGCACGAGGGCACGCGGTTCGCGCTGAGCGACTACAGCCTCAACGGCCAGGGGCTCGAAATCCTGTCGGCCTATTCGGGCGCCGAGGGCCGCGAGCTGATGCGGGCCAACCCCGACATCGCCGCGGTGCTGCTCGACGTCATCATGGAGTCGGACGCCGCCGGTCTCGAACTGGTTGAGTACATCCGCAACGAGATCCGCAACGAGACGGTCCGCATCATCCTGCGCACCGGCCAGCCCGGCCAGGCGCCGGAGCGGCGGGTGATCGTCGACTACGACATCAACGACTACAAAGCGAAGACCGAGCTCACCGCCGACAAGCTGTTCACCTCGCTGACCGCGGCGCTGCGCAGCTATCAGCAGCTCGAGCGGATGGTGCAAACCCGGCGCGGCCTCGAGATCATCATCGACGCCGCCTCGACGCTGTACGACTTCAAGTCGATGCAACGGCTCGCCGAGGGCGTGCTGACCCAGATCGCCTCGCTGCTCAACGTCGATTGCGCCGGAATCCTGGTGCTACGCGATGCCGGCGACGACTTCTCGGTGCTGGCCGGCTCCGGCTGCTACAGCCGCTTCATCGGCTGCACCGGCATCAAGCCGCTCGATCAGGATCTGCGGCTGATGGTCGAGGAGGCGTTCCGCCGCCGCAAGCACGAATTCGCCGACCAGCGCACCGTGCTCTATGTCCGCACCGGCAGCGGCCGCGAGGTCGTGGTGCTGCTGCAGGCCGAGCGTGAACTGTCCGAGACCGACCGCTCGCTGGTCGAGATCTTCGGCTCCCGGCTGTCGATCGCATTCGACAACGTGATCCTGTACCGGCAGCTCCACGAGGCCAATACCCAGCTCGAGGAGCGCGTCGCGCAGCGCACCCGCGCGCTGACGCAGGCCAACCGACGGCTGTCGACGCAATGGATGCGGCTGCAGCGCGCCAACGCGTTCAAGAACGAGATCCTCGGCACCGTCGCGCACGATCTCAAGAACCCGCTCGGCGTCATCCTCGGCCGCACCGAGATGCTGACGGAGCTGATCGGCGCGGACTCCTCGAAGGACAGCGTGCTCGCCCAGGTCGACCACATCCGCGAGGCGACGCGGCGGCTGACCTCGATGGTGGATCACCTGATCTCCGACGCGATGGCGGATGCGTTCGACATCTCGATCCGCCGCGAGCCGGTCGATCTCGCCGCGCTGGTGGCCGAGGTCGCGGAGGCCAACCGGCCGATGGCGCAGAACAAGCAGCAGGCGATCGCGGTGTCGATTCCGGCCGCGCGGGTAACGATGTGCGACTCCGACCGGGTCCGCGAGGCGATCGACAATCTGGTCAGCAACGCCATCAAATACAGCCCGATCGGCGGCAAGATCTCGCTGCAGGTCGACGGCGACGCCGACACCACGGTGATCCGCGTGACCGACGAAGGCGCCGGGCTGTCGCCGGAAGATCTCAGCCGGCTGTTCGGGCGCTTCCAGCGGCTGTCGGCAAAGCCCACCGCGGGCGAAAGTTCGACCGGGCTCGGCCTGTCGATCGTCAAGAAGATCATCGACATGCACGGCGGCAACGTCGGCGCCCAGAGCCAGGGGCCGGGCCAGGGCTCGACCTTCACCATCACGCTGCCCGCATCGTCTCCCGCATCATGAGCCAGAACCCGCACATCATCGTCGTCGACGACGAAGCCCCGGCCCGCGAAATGGTCGGCGACTATCTGAAGATGCACGGCTTCGCCGTGACGCTGTGCGACGGCGGCAAGAGCCTGCGGGCCGAGATCGCCGTCAAGGTGCCGGACCTGGTGGTGCTCGATCTCAACATGCCGGAGGAAGACGGCCTCTCGATCATCCGCGACCTCAAGGCCAAGACCAACGTGCCGGTGATCATGCTGACCGCCACCGCCAGCCCGATCGACCGGGTGGTCGGTCTCGAGCTCGGGGCCGACGACTACGTCGCCAAACCCTGCGAGCTGCGCGAGCTGATGGCCCGCATCCGCTCGGTGCTGCGCCGCGCGGCGCCAAAACCCGCCGAGGCGCCGACAGCTGCCGCTCCGGCCAAGCCGGCCAACGAGCAGCTGGTGCGGTTCGGCACCAAATGGCTCGATCTCGAAGCCCAGGCGCTCCGCGACGACGACGGCAACGAGCATCCGCTGACCGCGTCCGAATTCGGGCTGCTGAAAGTGTTCGCCGCCAATCCCAAGCGGGTGCTGTCGCGCGAGCGCCTGCTGGAACTCGCCAACGCCCGCGACGCCGAGGCGTTCGACCGCGCCGTCGACCTGCGCATCATGCGGATCCGCCGCAAGATCGAACCCGACCCGACCAAGCCGGCCGTGATCCGCACCATCCGCGGCGGCGGCTATCTGTTCTCTCCGGCGTCCGAGCGGCCCTGACCGGCGGCGCGATACGCCGCTAACCGTCGTGCCGACATCTCACGTCATGCCGGGGCTCGTCCCGGCCATCCGCGTCGTCCCAGCCTCGAGGCAGCAACGTGGATCGCCGACAGAAGCCACCAATGACGTGAGGAGAGGTTTGTTCCCGAGATCCGGGGCGCGCACCACAACCCCCGACGCTTGAGCCGGTCCTTTGAAAGTATTGCGGTTTTTGTCCATTTGTTTCATGGGGGCGGAGCCCGTGAAACATTCGCCCGAGTCACGAAACCATTTTCGACCTTTGGCGCAGACGTCTTGAAATGGTGCCTGACTAGTAAAGCTCCCAACGAACGCCGCGGGGGAGTGCGGCGGTATACGGGAGCCGTTCATGCAAAATGTGATTGCGATCAATGAAGCGGGCCGCCAGGGCATTATCGCCGCGCGCGCCACCACAGACGACATGTTGCTGGCCAGCATTGCGGCCGGGGACCGGACCGCGATGCATACGCTGTATGCCCGGCACAACGTGCGGGTCTATCGCTTCATCCTGCGCATGCTGCGCGACCCCGCCACCGCCGAGGACCTCGTCAGCCAGGTGTTTCTCGATGTCTGGCGCACCGCGCGGCAGTTCGAGGGCCGCGCCCAGGTGTCGACCTGGCTGCTGTCGATCGCACGCTTCAAGGCGCTGACGGCCCTGCGCCAGCGCCAGTACGAGGACATCGACCAGGACGACGTGCTCGAGATCGCCGACGGCGCCGACACCCCCGAGGCCGCGCTCGACCGCAGCCGCACCAGCGACATCCTGCGCGCCTGCATCGCCAAACTGTCGCCGGCGCATCGCGAGATCATCAATCTCGTTTACTATCATGAGAAGTCGGTCGAGGAAGTCGGCCGCATCGTCGGCATCCCGCAGAGCACCGTGAAGACCCGGATGTTCTACGCCCGCAAGCAGCTGGCCGAGCTGCTCAAGGGCCACGGCGTCGAAACCATGGCGGCGTGAACGACCGCCATGACGCACGACGACGTGATCGGCGCGACGTTCCGCCGCTGCTGGTTCCGTCGTTCGATTTAGAAAGGATCTTTGGTCGCCCGAATTCACAGCTGCGCGGCACGATGATATCTCCCGATCATCGCCGGTTGGAACACGCAGGTGTCGGATGACGACACAATTGAAACGATCGACGACATCTGCCGGAAAGAATTCGGTGCGATGATGATGCTGTCGAGACCGGGCGCGACCGGCACGGCAGGCTCATTCAAGGCTTGATAACCATCGCGACCTCCAAGTGACCCGGACGGGATGCCCACCGTCCGGGTTTTGCTTTTTCGGTCGGCTTTTTTCGGCCCCGCTTTTTCCGCCCCCTACCAAAGACGACTTGCATGGACAAAATGGCCAAGCGCATCGCGGCCATCTGATCGCTAATTGCTAGGCACCCCCTGTCGTCAACGATAGGATCATGATGCGCGGTCCCGCGTGACTGCGCTGTGTTCGTGCGGATGTGTCGAATGATCGAAGCCCTGGACCCCGTCGTACTGGCGCGCGCGCAGTTCGCCTTCACGATGTCGTTTCACATCATCTTTCCGGCGTTCTCGATCGGACTGGCGAGTTACCTCGCGGTGCTCGAAGCGCTGTGGCTGTGGACCGGCCGCGAGGTCTTCATCAACCTGTTCAATTACTGGCTGAAGATCTTCGCCATCGCGTTCGGCATGGGCGTCGTCTCCGGTATCGTGATGTCGTATCAGTTCGGTACCAACTGGGCGGTGTTCTCCGACAAGACCGGCCCGGTGATCGGCCCGTTGATGGCCTACGAGGTGCTCACCGCGTTCTTCCTCGAGGCTGGCTTCCTCGGCGTGATGCTGTTCGGGCTCAAGCTGGTCGGACCGCGGCTGCACTTTCTCGCGACCCTGATGGTGGCGGTCGGCACGCTGATTTCGGCGTTCTGGATCCTGTCGGCGAATTCCTGGATGCAGACGCCCGACGGCTATGCGGTCAACGACGCCGGGCAATTCATCGCGGTCGATTGGTTCAAGCTGATCTTCAATCCGTCGTTCCCGTATCGCCTCGTGCACATGGTGCTGGCCGCTTACCTCACCACCTCGCTGGTGGTCGGTGCGGTCGGCGCCTATCACCTGCTGCGCAATACGCGGCAGCCGGGCGCGCGGATGATGTTTTCGATGGCGATGTGGATGCTGACGATCGTCGCGCCGATCCAGATCTTCGCCGGCGACGCCCACGGTCTCAACACGCTGGAGCATCAGCCGGCGAAAGTGATGGCGATGGAAGGCCACTATCAGAGCCATCCCGACGGCGCGCCCTTCATCGTGTTCGGCCTGCCCGACCAGGATGCCGCGGTGGTGCGCTATGCGCTGGAAATTCCCAAGCTGTCGTCGCTGATCCTGAAGCATTCGCTCGACGCGCCGCTGGCCGGGCTCGACACCGTACCGCGGCAGGACTGGCCGCCGGTGCCGATCACCTTCTGGTCGTTCCGCATCATGGTCGGGCTCGGCGTGCTGATGGCGGCGCTCGGGGCCATCAGCCTGTGGCTGCGCTGGCGTGGCCGGCTGCACGACTCCCGTCCGCTGCACTGGTTCGCGCTGGCGATGGGCCCGGCTGGCTTCATCGCGGTGCTGGCCGGCTGGGTGACGACCGAGACCGGGCGGCAGCCGTTCACGGTGTTCGGCCTGCTGCGCACCACCGACTCGGTGTCGCCGCTCGCCTCGCCGGCGGTGGCCTCATCGCTGATCGCCTTCGTGATCGTGTACTTCGCCGTGTTCTTCGCAGGCGTCGTGTACATCCTGCGGCTGATGTCGGAGCCGCCGCATCACGGCGAGGAAGGGCCGCCCGGCGCCACGCCGGCGCGCGCCGCCGGCATCACGCCCGCCCCCGCGATCGCCACACGGAGGCTCGGCTGATGAGCTTCGCATATGATCTCGCGACGATCTGGGCCTTCGTCATCGCGTTCGCGGTGTTCGTCTATGTGGTGATGGACGGCTTCGACCTCGGCCTCGGCATCCTGTTTCCGCTGTTTCGCAGCAAGCGCGACCGCGACGTGATGATGAACAGCGTCGCCCCGGTGTGGGACGGCAACGAGACCTGGCTGGTGCTCGGCGGCGGCGGCCTGTTCGCGGCGTTTCCGCTGGCCTATGCGGTTCTGATGCCGGCGCTGTACACGCCGATCATCGCGATGCTGCTCGGGTTGGTGTTTCGCGGCGTGGCGTTCGAATTCCGCTGGCGTACGCTGCGCGAGCGCAATCGCTGGGACATCGCGTTCTTCCTCGGCTCGCTGATCGCCACGCTGGCGCAGGGCGTCGCGCTCGGCGCGCTGCTGCAGGGCATCCATGTCGAAGGCCGCGGCTATGCGGGCGGCTGGTGGGACTGGCTGACGCCGTTCAGCCTGCTCACCGGCGTCGCGCTGGTGGTCGGCTACGCGCTGCTCGGCGCCACCTGGCTGGTGATGAAGACCACCGGCGAATTGCGCGCGCAGGCCTACACGCTGAGCCGCTGGCTGCTGCTCGGGCTGCTGATCGCGATCGTCGCCGTCAGCGCCGCGACGCCGTTCCTGTCCTATGACTATTCGGAGCGCTGGTTCGCCTGGCCGAACGTGCTCGCGACCGCGCAGGTGCCGCTCGCCGTCGCGATCGTCACCGCACTGCTGCTGCGGGCGCTGGCGCAGCAGCGCGACTATCAGCCGTTCCTGCTGACGCTGTGCCTGTTCCTGCTGTCCTATGCGGGGCTCGGCATCAGCATCTGGCCCTACGTCGTGCCGCGCAGCATCACCATCTGGCAGGCGGCGGCGCCGGAGAACAGCCAGCTGTTCATGCTGGTCGGCGTCGCCATCCTGGTGCCGATCATCCTGATCTACACCGCGTGGGCCTATTGGGTGTTTCGCGGCAAGGTCGATCCGGAGAGCGGCTACCACTGAGCGCGGGCCGACAACAATGTCCAATCCTGAACCATCCGGATCATTGTCCCGACGCCTGCTGTGGTTCGTGGCGCTATGGCTGGGCGGCGTCGCGGCCGTCACGCTGGTGTCGCTGATCCTGCGGATGTGGATCGGAACCCACTGACATGGTACATTCCCGATGCAATTGCTTCGGGAGGATATCGATGCTCGGATTGTCGGGTTGGGTTGGGCGGCTGGCCGTTGCGGCGGCGTTGGTGATCGGCATCACACCCAGCCACGCGCAGCAAAACGACCCTGGCGACGAGCCCGGCCTGATCGCCAACGACGATTACGAGCTGCCGCCCGAGCTGCGCAAGCAGATGGTGTATTACCGGACCAGCGAGCCGCCGGGCACCATCGTGGTGCAGACCTCCGAGCGCTATCTCTATCTCGTCCAGGGCAACAACCGCGCGCTGCGCTACGGCATCGGCGTCGGCCGCGAGGGCTTCACCTGGCAGGGCCTGTTGAAGATCTCGCGCAAGGCGGAATGGCCCGACTGGGTGCCGCCGCCGGAGATGATCGCCCGCCAGCCCTATCTGCCGCGCTTCATGGCCGGCGGCCCCGGCAATCCGCTCGGCGCGCGGGCCATGTATCTCGGCTCGACGGTGTATCGTATCCACGGCACCAATCGGCCGGACACGATCGGCACCGCGATCTCGTCCGGCTGCTTCCGCCTGGTCAACGCCGACGTCGCCGACCTGTACGACCGCGTCCCGGTCGGCACCAAGGTCGTGGTGCGGCAGAAGCCCGAACTGTAACCGAGCGCGTCTCTTCCCCGCCCTTGTGAAAGACCCCTTATGTTCAAACGGACGTTCCAGACCGGGCTCGCGATCGGGCTCGTGGTCGCGGCGGCGATCGCTGCGGCCGCCATCACCTACGAGCGCTACGACACCAAGACGCTGAAGCGCACCATCCGGCGCGACGCCGTGCTGTGCGGCGTCAACAAGGGCCTGCCGGGCTTCGCGACGCCGGACGACAAGGGCAACTGGACCGGCTTCGACGTCGATTTCTGCCGCGCGGTGGCGGCGGCGATCTTCAACGATCCGAGCAAGGTGAAGTTCGTGGCGCTCGACGCCAGCGAGCGCTTCAAGGAGCTGCAGAGCCGCAAGGTCGACATCCTGTCGCGCAACTCGACCTGGAGCATGTCGCGCGAGACCGGCTACGACCTGTATTTCCCGGCGGTCGCCTACTACGACGGCCAGGGCTTCATGGTGCCGGCATCGCGCAAGGTCGATACCGCGGTCGAACTCGACGGCAGCAAGGTCTGCGTGCAGGACGGCACCACCACGTTGCTCAACCTCGCCGACTACTTCCGCGCCAACAACATGAGGTACACGGAAGTGAAGTTCGGCAAGCTCGACGAGGTCGTCGCCGCCTACAAGGACGGCCGCTGCGACACCTTCACGGCCGACGCCTCGCAGCTCTACGCACTGCGCCAGACGATGCCGAAACCGGGCGACCACACCATCCTGCCCGATCTGATCTCCAAGGAGCCGCTCGCTCCCGTCGTCCGCCAGCGCGACGACGACTGGATGATGATCGTGAAGTGGACGCTGTACGCGATGATCAACGCCGAGGAACTCGGCATTACCTCGCAGAACATCGACGAGGCGCTGAAGTCGAAGAAGCCCGACGTGATGCGGCTGGTCGGCACCGAGGGCGCCTATGGCGAAGAGCTCGGCCTGTCCAAGGACTGGGCCGCCCGCATCATCCGCCACGTCGGCAATTACGGCGAAGTCTACGACCGCAACGTCGGCAAACTCGGCATCCCGCGAGGATTGAACCAACTCTGGAGCAACGGCGGCATCCAGTACGCACCGCCGATCAGGTAGGGGGGCGGGCGTTCGTCCGTCTCGTCCGCGCTTCCGCACACGCCCACGTCATCGCCCGCGAAAGCGGGCGACCCAGTATTCCAGAGCGCTTGCGATCAGCAACGAACACTCTGGGATGCTGGATCCCCGCTTTCGCGGGGATGACGGTTTGTAGGGGTGATACGCCTCCGCTCTAAAATACCCTCTCGTTTGTCATTCCGGGGCGCGCGGAGCGCGAACCCGGAATCCATAACCCCTGTACCAGCGATCGGACGCGGCATCGCCGGTGCTGAACCGAGACCTCAGGGGTTATGGATTCCGGGCCTGCACCGCTGCGCAGCGCATCCCGGAATGACGGAGAGTGATGGTCTTCCGTAGCCCGGATGGAGCGAAGCGTAATCCGGGGAAGCGCTGCCCCGCATTCCGCTGCGCTGCATGCGGGCTACAGAGGTTTCAAGACGACAGAGCGCTCAATACTTCTTCCACTCCGCCAGCGCTTCGGCGTGGTAGTTGGCGTCGCCGAGTAGTTCCTGCAGCACGCGGGCGCGCTTCATGAACAGGCCGATGTCGAACTGATCGGTCATGCCCATGCCGCCGTGCATCTGCACGCCTTCCTGCACCGCGAGCGTAGTGACCGTACCGGCCTTCGCCTTGGCCACCGCCACCGCGACGCGGGCCTGCGCCGGGTCAGCGTCGACGGCCTGCAGCGCCTTGAGCACGGCGGCGCGCAGGATCTCGATCTCGGTGTAGAGATGCGCGGCGCGGTGCTGCAGCGCCTGGAATTCGCCGATCAGCTTGCCGAATTGCTTGCGCTCCTTGAGATAGCTCACCGTGCGGCCGAACGCCTCGTCGGCGACGCCGAGCATCTCGGCCGCTGCCGCGGCACGGCCGACATTCAGCACCGTCTCGAGCAGCGCACCGCCGCGATCGACCTCACCGAGCACGCTGTCGGCATTCACCTCGACATTGTCGAAGCTGATCCGCGCCGCGTTGTGCGCATCGACCATCACGGTGCGCTCAACCGCCACGCCCTTGGCCTTGGGATCGACCAGGAACAGCGTCAGGCCGTCGGCATCACCGGGCTGGCCGCTGCTGCGCGCCGCGACGATCAGCAAATCGGCGACATGGCCGTCGACCACCAGCGCCTTGTCGCCCTTCAGCTTGAAACCGTTGCCGGCGCGCGTCGCCGTCATCGCGATGCGCGACGGCCGGTGCTTGGCGCCTTCATCGACCGCCAGCGCGGCGATCAGCGAGCCGTCGGCGATCTTCGGCAGATAGGTCTTCTTCTGCGCATCCGAGCCGCCACGCGCCAGCGCCGAGGCCGCCAGCACGGCGGTTGACAGGAACGGCGACGGCGTCAGATTGCGGCCGATCTCCTCCATCACCACGCCGGCCTCGACGCAGCCGAGGCCCGAGCCGCCGAACTGTTCCGGCACCAGCAGGCCGGCGAGGCCCATTTCGGCAAAGCTCTTCCACAGATCGCGGGAGAAGCCGGTGGCGTCGCGCTCGTCGCGCAGCTTGCGGAAGTGCGCGACCGGCGCCTTGTCGCCGATCAGCCCGCGCGCCGAGTCGCGCAGCATGGTTTGTTCTTCGGTGAGGACGAGAGCCATGGGATGAAATCCAAATTGAATTCGGTTGCGACGGGAATTTGAGTTCGTCATTCCGGGATGCGCCCCTTGGGGCGCAGGCCCGGAATCCATATCCCCTGGCGGTGGTTATGGATTCCGGGTTCGCGCTGCGCGCGCCCCGGAATGACGTGGAGGGGCGGTGCTACGCCCCCGGCAGATCCAGGATGCGCTTGGCGACGATGCCGAGCATGACTTCGCTGGTGCCGCCTTCGATCGAGTTGGCCTTGGTGCGCAGCCAGGCGCGGGCGCGGGCGCCGTCGTGCGAGCGCTCGCTCTCCCATTCCAGCGCGTCGATGCCGCCGGCCGACATCAGGATCTCGTGGCGGCGCTTGTTCAGCTCGGTGCCGTAGTACTTCATGGCCGAGGAGAACGCCGGATGCAGTTGCCCAGCTTTCGCCAGATCGACCGCACGCTCAGCCGCGCAGGCCAGCGCCGCCTCATCGACGTCGAACGTCGCGATCTGGCCGCGCAGCACCGGATCGTCGAGCTTGCCCTGGTCATCGATGCCGAGCGAGGACGCCGCGACCTGGCCGAGCGGCCGGCCGCCGTCGCGGCCACCCATCCCGGAGATCATCGCGCGCTCGTGCTGCAGCAGATACTTCGCGACGTCCCAGCCGCGGTTGATGGTGCCGACGACATGCGACTGCGGCACCCGGACGTTGTCGAAGAAGGTCTCGCAGAACGGCGACTTGCCGGAGATCAGCAGGATCGGCTTGGTGGTCACGCCCTTCGACGTCATGTCGAACAGGATGAAGCTGATGCCGTCGTGCTTCTTGGCCGACGCGTCGGTGCGCACCAGGCAGAAGATCCAGTCCGCGTAGTTGGCGTAGGAGGTCCAGATCTTCGAGCCGTTGATGATGAAGTCGTCGCCGTCCGGCACCGCGCGGGTCTGCAGCGAGGCGAGGTCCGAGCCGGCGTTCGGCTCGGAATAGCCCTGGCACCAGCGGATTTCGCCGCGCGCAATCTTGGGCAGATGCTCGGCCTTCTGCGCCTCGTTGCCGTACTTCAACAGCGCCGGCCCGAGCATCCAGATGCCGAAGCTCGAGAGCGGCGGCCGCGCGCCGATCGCAGCCATTTCCTCGCGCAGGATCTTGTGGCGCGCGCCGTCAAGCCCGCCGCCACCGTACTGGGTCGGCCAGTCCGGCACGGTCCAGCCCTTGTCGCGCATCCGCTCGAACCAGACCTTCTGCGCGTCCGAAGCGAATTTGGCGTTGCGGCCGCCCCAGAAATTGTCCTCGTCGCCCTGCATCGGCTTGCGCATTTCCGGCGGGCAATTGGCCTCGAGCCAGGCGCGGGTTTCGCTGCGGAATTGTTCGAGATCGGAGGTGTCGGTCATCGGGGCTCCCATCCACCGGGGCGGACTTGACGCCCGCGTTGCATTTGATTGGGCCGGACCTTAGCGGTCGCCGGGCGAAATTCAATATCCGTGTTGCGCAGCGCCATGCGCCGCGCGCTCTGGCGTTTCGCCCGCAAACCCGTCACGTTTCGCATCCCGAAATTCAACGCGGCGCGCTGGGCTATGCGTCGCCTCACCACGAAGGAAACGCCATGCGCCTGAAGCTGCCCACGCCGGCCGAGATGAGCGACGATCAGCGCGCCATCTATAAAGAGTCGATCGCCAGCAAGCGCGGCACCCCGCCGCCGCCGATGATGGCGTGGCTGGCGAGTCCGGAGATGGCGCGGCACGCGACACGGCTCGGCGCCTTCCTGCGCTACGACACCTCGCTCACCGCGGCGGAGTCCGAACTCGCCATCCTGGTGACGGCGCGGCACTGGACCGCGCAGTTCGAATGGTACGCGCACAAGAAGATGGCGCTCGACGGCGGACTCGATCCGGCCATCATCGAGGCGATCCGCGATCGCCGGACCCCGGCCATCAGCGAGCCGAAGCAGCAGGTGATCTACGACGTCGCCCGCGCGCTGCACGAGGCCAAGGGCCTGCCGAAGCCGCTCTACGACGAGGCGATGCGAGTGCTCGGCGAGCGCGGCCTGGTCGAAGTGATCGGCCTGTGCGGCTACTACACGATGGTATCGATGACACTGAACACCTACGAGTTTCCGCTGCCGGATGGCGAGGTGCCGGAGCTGACCTAATCCGTGTCCCGGACGCGATGCGGCACGCAGTGCCGCTTCGCAGATCCGGGACCCCGGTTTACTGAGTTGCATAGCACCGGGGCCCCGGATCTGCAGCGCACCACGCCGCTGAAGCGGCGGCTGCGCAGCGTCCGGGGCACGCAGACTTGATGGAGGACCAACATGACGGAAGCCTCTCCCATTCCGACCGGCACACGAATCGGCCACGTCCATCTCAAGGTCGCCGATCTCGAGCGTGCGCTCGGGTTCTATTGCGGCGTGCTCGGCTTTCAGCTGATGCAGCGGATGGGCGATCAGGCGGCGTTCATCTCGGCCGGCGGCTATCACCATCACATCGGCCTCAACACCTGGGAGAGCAAAGGCGGCAGCCCGCCGCCGCCCGGCACGACCGGGCTGTTTCACACCGCGATCCTGTATCCGACCCGCGCGGCGCTGGCCGATGCGCTGCACCGCGTGCTGACCGCCGGCATCGCGCTCGACGGCGCCAGCGACCACGGCGTCAGCGAGGCGCTGTATCTGCGCGACCCCGACCAGAACGGCGTCGAACTGTATCGCGACCGGCCAGAGGCGGAGTGGCCGAAGACGGCCGACGGCAAACTGGCGATGTTCACGCGGCGGCTGGACATCGAGGACTTACTTCGCTCACGCGAAGCCTAGCACCACCCCTCCCCAAGTCATTCCGGGGCGCGCGCAGCGCGAACCCGGAATCCATAACCCCTGCGGCACGTGGTGAAACATGCGGCGTCTCCCCGGCGTGCTTAACCGCGAGTCCAGGGGGTATGGATTCCGGGCTCGCTCACTGCGTGAGCGCCCGGAATGACGGGGAGAAGTCGTTACTTCCGTTCTCGCACCAAAATCAGCGCCGCGGCGATCAGCTCCAGCAGGATGCAGACGGCGAATGGCAGCGTGTAGCTGCCAGACAGATCGCGGAGCAGGCCGACCACGCCCGGGCCGAACGCGTAGGTGACCTGGTTGATGGCGGTGTTGAGGCTGACCAGGACGCCGAACGAGCCGGGCGTGAATTCGCGCTGCACGATCAGCGCCGGCAGCGTGATCAGATTGCCGACCGAGAAGCCGAACAGCGCGCAGGCAGCCAGCATCAAGGCGGGCTCGCGTATCAGCAACAGGATCGTCAGCGCCACAGCCTGGCTGGCGAAGGACAGCGCGGAGGCGAGCCGCTGGTCGATGCGGTCGATCACCGCCGACATCAGGACGCGGCCGACCACCGCCATTATGGTCAGCAGCGACACCGCGGCGGCGGCGCGCTCGCGGCCGATCAGCGGATCCAGATACGCGATGACGTGAACGATGAAGCCCACCTGCGCGAACAGCACCAGCGCGAACGCGATGGTGACGATCAGGAAGTTGGTGTCACGCAGCGCGTGGCGCCGGATCGCACCCGACGACAGCGCCTGCACGGCGCCCGCTCCTGCGTGGCTCGCATGATGCAATGGCGGACGTCCGACGAACACCATCACCAGCGGTGCGATCAGCAGCAGCGACGCCAGCGCCGCCGCCAGCGTCGCGCCGGCGAAACCGAGATGGCCGATCGCCAGCACCAGCAATGGCACGCCGGCGATGCCGCCGAAGCTGGCGCCGTTCAGCGCCAGGCTGATCGCCATGCCGCGGCGCTTGTCGAACCACAGCCCGAGCGTGCTGGTGATCGCGCCGAGGCTGGTGCCGGCCCAGCCGATCGCCAGCAGCACGTAGATGCCGTAGAGCTGCCAGGGCGCATCGATACGACCGAGCAGCGCGGTGCCGAGCGCGGTCGCCGCGAGACCGCCGAGCAGGCAGGTCTTCGGTCCGACGCGGCGGATCGCGTCGCCCACGAAGGCGACCAGCAGCGCACCGCCGAGATAGAAGAACGTCGTCGCGGTCGAGATCAGCGACGCCGGCCAGCCGTGCAGGCGCTGCAGCTCGGCGAGATACACCGACTGGCCGTAGAAGCCGAGGGCCCAGCTGAAGGTCGCGACCGCGAAACACACCGCGACGATGCGCCAGCCCTCATAGCGGATCGAGGTCTCGTCGGGGATCGATCCGGTCATCGCGGGCGATCAGCCAACATCGCGCAGCGCGCCATCGTTTCCCCCTCGCCGGCGCTTTGCGGCCGGGTCGTTTAGTTGTCGCAGTCAGACGCCCCGGTCGGCGAGTTCGACGGCTTGCGCGGCGATTGGCTTGCGCGATTTCGCCCAGCCGCTGATTGCCAGCACGATGAGGCCGAGCAGCACCGGCGGGAACACCGTGAGATTGACGGTGGTCCAGCCATAGTTCGCCAGCAGTTGCCCCGACGAGAACGAGCCCAGCGCCATCATGCCGAACACCAGGAAATCGTTGAACGCCTGCACCTTGTTCTTCTCGCTCGGCTGATGCGTCTCCAGCACCAGCGCGGAGGCGCCGACGAAGGCGAAGTTCCAGCCGACGCCGATGACGAACAGGGTCGCCCAGAAATGCGGGGCGGAGATGCCCATGATGCCGATCGAGGCGCCCGCCGCTTCCAGCACCAGCCCCAGCGCGACCACGCGCGGCGCGCCGAACCTGGCGATCAGCGAGCCGGTGACGAAACTCGGCGCGTACATCGCCACGATGTGCCATTGCAGGCCGAAGTTCGAATCGCTGACCGGCAAGCCGCACATCTGCATTGCCAGCGGCGCCGAGGTCATCACCAGATTCATCATCGGATAGGCGATGACGCCGCACAGCGCCGCGGCGATGAAGCGCGGCTGCCGCACGATCTGTAGCAGCGGCCGGCCGCCGGCGAGATCGGCCGGCTGCGGCTTCGGCGCATCGACGCTCCACAGCACCGCCATGGCGATCAGCGCCACCGCGGCCTGCACCACGTAGCTGAAGGCGAACAGATAAGGCTGCCAGATCTCCATGGTCCACTGCACCAGCTGCGGACCGAGTACGCCGGCGAACACGCCGCCGGCCATCACCCACGACACCGCCTTCGGGCGATAGTCGGCGCTGGCGCCATCGGCGGCGGCGAACCGATAGGATTGCGCCACCGCGCCATACAGCCCGCCGAGGAAGGTCGCGACGCAGAACAGCGCGAACGAGCCGTACAGAATGGCCAGCGCACCGAGCGCACCGGCAGCCGCGCCGCAGCCGGCGCCGATCATGAACGAGGCGCGGCGGCCATAGCGGCGCGCGATCGCGCCGGTCGGCAGCGTGCCGGCCGCGAGGCCGACCACGTACATCGAGATCGGCACGGTGGCGAGCGCGACGCTCGGCGCCAGCTGCGCGCCGATGATCGCACCGGTGGCGAAGATCACCGCCGCATTGGCGCCGGTCAGCGCCTGCGCGGCGGCGAGCCGCCAGACGTTGGAGCGCGCCCGCGCGTCGTCGGAAATCTCGCAGGTCGCGGTCGCGTCAACCATCGGGTGTTTCGCCCTTCATCCGGCCGGTGCATCGCCGGGCCGTGGAATCGGCCGGCATCATAGGCGGCGACGGTCTGCGATCAACTGCCGCAGGCGCGGCTAACCTATGCGCGGCCTTCCGCTTTCGCCGCTGCGGGCGAAGCCCAGGATGAGATTGTTGGCCGGCATCGCGATGATCTCGGTCAGGCGCAGGCCGTGCTCCGCGCCGAGCTGCTCCAGCTCGCCGACATCGCGCACGCCCCAATCGGGATTGGCGGCGCGCAGGCTGGCGTCGAACGCCGCATTGCTCGGCGCGGTGTGCTGGCCGTCCTGCTTGAACGGGCCGTAGAGGATGAGTTGGCCGTCCGGCCGCAACAGCCGGGCCGCGCCGGCGAACAGCCCCTGCGCCACCGGCCACGGTGCGATGTGCACCACATTGGCGCTGAACGTCGCGGCGAGCGAGGCGGGATCGCCGTCGCTCACCATCCCGGCGGGCCATGCCGGATCGGACAGATCGATCCGCCGCGGCTCCCGGATATTGGCGAGCCCGGAGTGCGCGCGCCATGCGGCGATGCTGCTCAGATGCTGCGGATGGATGTCGCTCGGCCACCAGACGATCTCGGGATGTTGACGCGCGAAGGCGACCACATGCTGGCCGGTGCCGCTGCCGGCCTCCAACACGTCGCCCGCGACGCCGTGCAGCAGGCGCGCGAGCACATCGCGGATCGCCTGCTGATTGCGATGAAACGCGGCGGCATCGAGCCGCCCATCGGATTCGACAGGCCGACCGTCCTTGCCGAATTCGACCACATAGTCCGCCATCGTCACCGCGCCTTGTTGAGCTGGATCAAGCCGCATTGTTACTCGCAAGCAACAGCCGCGGACAATCCCACCGGCGAGCGCAGCAACCGGGCCGGCCACCGCCAACGGCGAATTGACTCCACGCCGTCCGATACTTCTAGTTGAATGTGACGGTTCCTCTCACGAGGATGAAAAGGGAATGCGGTGCGGAGCTTCACGCTCTCAGGCCGCAGCTGTTCCCGCAACTGTAAGCGGTTCGACTTCTGTCGGAATGCCACTGGGACCTCGGCCCTGGGAAGGCGACGGAAGATATCACCCGCGAGCCAGGAGACCTGCCGTCATTCGTGGTCACACGCGAGAGTGCCGGTCGGGAATTGCAGGCATTGGTTTCACCCGCGCAAGCATGGTGATCCCTCGTTCGCTGTGACGTGCCACTGAACGTCCGGCCGAGGTTATCCATGCCGTCTTCTCACTCCGCTGCACCGCGCACGCGCGCGCTGCTGTGCTCCACCATCCTGGCTTCCAGCCTGTTCGCCACGCTCGCGCCTGCGGCCGCGCAGGACATGCTGCCCGCCATCAACGTCACCGCGACGCGCACCTCCGACGCGATCGTCGGCACCTCGAGCACAGTGATCACCGCCGACGACATCGCGCATTCGCCGGCGCAGACCGTGCAGGACATCATCGCGCAGACGCCCGGCGTGCAGACCACGTCGCTGTATGGCGGCGTCAACGGCACCGGCTCGTCGGTCGATTTGCGCGGCTTCGGCGCCACCGCGACCTCGAACACGCTGTTCCTGATCAACGGCCGCCGCCTCAACGACCTCGACCTGCAGGGCGTCGACCTGTCGAGCATCCCGCTGCAGTCGATCGAGCGCATCGAGATCACCCGCGGCGGCAGCGGCGCCGTGCTGTACGGCGACAACGCGGTCGGCGGCGTCATCAACATCGTCACCAAGAGCGGCACCGGCGGCCCGCCCGCGACGTTCCGCGCCGAAGGCGGCGTCGGCTCATTCAACCAGCGACTCGCCGCGGTGTCGGCGGCGTTCAATTCCGGGCCGTGGTCGACCTCTGCGTTCGCCAACGGCGTCCGCTCCGACGGCTACCGCTCCAACAACGCGCTGGAACAGAACAACGCGATCGGCGAACTGCGCTACACCACCGGCGATCTCAGCGCGTTCCTCAACATCTCCGGCGACAACCAGCGTCTCGGTCTGCCCGGCTCGCGGATCGTCGATCCCTCGATCGGCGTCAACCAGCTGCAGACCGACCGCAGCGGCACCAGCACGCCGTTCAACTTCGCCGACAAGCAGGGCGCCAACCTCACCGCCGGCTTCACCAAATCGCTGTGGGACGGCGCCGAGCTGATCGTCGATGGCGGCGTCCGCGACAAGCGGCAACAGGCCGGCTATTTCGGCGACGTGCCGCTGCAGAGCTTCAACGCGAGCTGGTTCGACGCGCATCTCCAGACCTGGTCGATCACGCCGCGGCTTAGCATCAAGAACGCGTTCTTCGGCCTGCCGTCGAAGATCCTCACGGGCCTCGACTATTACGACGCGACCTATGATTCCGACCGCGGCCAGTATCGCGGCACGCCGCCGGTGCACGTCTACAATCTGTCGCAGAAGACGCTGGCCGGTTATTGGCAGCAGACCATCGCCGTGCTGCCGAGCACCGACTTCTCGTATGGCGGCCGGGTGCAGAGCGTGAAGGTCGACGCCGCCGACCGGCTCAATCCGCTGGCGCCGGGCTATTTCGGCGAAGCGCAGGCGCAGCCGCTGAACAGCACCGAGACCCAGCATGCGCTGCATGTCGGCCTCGAGCATCGCTTCAACGACGTGTTCAGCGTGTTCGCCCGCGGAGCGCGCGCGTTCCGCACGCCGAATGTCGACGAGCGCGTCGCCTCGGGTCCGTCTTATGATGCGTTCTTCAATCCGATTCCGGGCACCTTCGCGCTGAAGACCCAGACCTCGGTCGACGTCGAAGGCGGCTTCCGGATCAAGTCCGGCCCGTTCGAGATGCAGACCAGCGTCTACAACATGGATCTGACCAACGAGATCCGCTACGACCCGGTGAACTTCTACAACACCAACCTCGATCCGACGCGTCGCACCGGGGCCGAGACCAGCTCGTCGGTGCGGATCAGCGACAATTTGCTGCTGCGCAGCGGCGCAGCCTATACGCGGGCGACGTTCCGCGAGGGCCCGCTCTCCGGCAACGACGTGCCGCTGGTGTCGCGCTATACGGCGAATGCCGGCGTGACCTGGAACGTCTGGCAGAAATACGTCGTGTTCGATGCCACCGCGCGGGTTTGGAGCAGCCGCTTCATGGACAACGACAATGCCAACGGCCAGGTCAAGATCCCGGCCAACGGCACCGTCGATGTCAAGCTGAGCGGCGAAGTCGACCACTTCTTCTGGTCGCTGAGCGTGATCAATCTGTTCAACGCGCAATATTACGATTACGCGGTGGCCAGCACTTTCACGCCCGGCCGTTACGGCGCGTATCCGCTGCCGGGCCGAACCTATCTGGCCAAGGCTGGCGTGACCTTCTGACCGGACATCACGTCGCGCCACACCGACTATCGTGCATGACAGGCCCCGGCAGCAAAAGCTGTCCCGGGGCCTTTTTTCTTGCTACACCCCGCGCTTCCCAATTCCCCGAAGACAATCGACGTGGACGAATGACGAACGACGAAAATTCCCGCCCCGCTGCACGCTCTGGCGCAGCCGCACAGGAGACCGACAGCGGCCGCGCTGAACGCGAGGCCGCTGCGAAGGCGACTCTCGACAACATGGCCCGGCTGAGGGCGTTGCGTCTGGCGCGCGAGGCCGCCGAACCGCAGCGCGCTCCGACCAAGACCAAGCGCGCCAAGGCCGGCACCGGCAAGACCGCCGGCACGCGCACGGCTGCCGGCAAGTCGGCAGAACCGACGCCGCGCGCGCTGTCGGACTGGCTGGCCGAACAGCAGAAGGGCGGCCACCGCACCTGAAATGCCCGCGCCCTCCGCCCCGCGGGCGGCGCGATGCTGCCTTGTGCAAAATGCGGCCGGTAGCCGCTGATCATGGGCTAGATTGCAACTGTTTCGGTGGCCAAATGGCCGCGACAGGACGACAACGGACCCGAACCGCGCCACGGCGCGTTTCGGCCCCGTGCTGACGGGATCCAAGACGATGATCGGGTGGCAGAAGATCAAGCCCAAAAAGGTCCGCAAGGACAAGGTCGCCGCGACGACGAAAGAAGTCGCGGCCGCCAAGCCGGTGTCCGCGCGGCTGCCGGACGACGATCTCTACGACAGCGGCGACATCTGCGCGCCGGAGCGTGACCGCGACGACGAGCAGCGCGATCTCTAAGCGCGTCTGCGATCCGCCCTGACGGATCGCCGGGTGCGACGTTGTGCGGCAGGCACCCGATGCCTGCCGGCAAAGTAGCCGAAATATCCGCAGATCAGCTGGTTCGGCTCACGCTTATTCCGCCGCGATGAATTCTCCGACGCGTCGTCGACCTTCGCGCCGCGCTGCGGCGTGCAATTTGGATTCAAATGATTTGAACTCATGGCGGCCGCGTGAGAGCGTCGGCCGATCGCCGCGTGCGCCTAATCGGACGCGCGGACGATCACGACAGCCCGCACCGCAGAGTGCGGCTTCAACCAAAGAGAGGAAGTGCCATGACCACCCGCCTCAGCCTGCTCGCGGCCGGCTTGTTCGCCGTCGCAGCGGCTCAGCCCGCCTTCGCCCAGAAGCAATACGGCCCCGGCGTCACCGACAGCGAAATCAAGATCGGCCAGACCATGCCGTATAGCGGCCCGGCCTCGGCCTATGGCGTACAGGGCCACGTCGAAGACGCGTACTACGCCATGATCAACGCAAAAGGCGGCGTCAATGGCCGCAAGATCAAGATGATCAGCCTCGACGACGCCTACTCGCCGCCCAAGACGGTGGAGCAGACGCGGCGGCTGGTCGAGCAGGACGAGGTGCTGGCGATCATCGGCACCATCGGTACGCCGACCAACACGGCGATCCAGAAATATCTCAACGGCAAGAAGGTGCCGCAGCTGTTCATCTCGACCGGCGCGGCGAAGTGGGACGATCCGAAGAACTTCCCGTGGACCACGCAGCTCTACCCGCCTTACCAGATGGAGGGCATGATCTTCGCGAAGTACCTGCTCAAGAACAAGCCCGATGCCAAGCTCGGCGTGTTCTCGCAGAACGACGACGCCGGCAAGGATTACGTCAAGGGCCTCAAGGACGGTCTCGGCGACAAGGCCAAGACGATGATCGTCAAGGAGGTCACCTACGAAGTCAGCGATCCGACCGTCGACTCGCAGATCGTCGCCCTGAAGGCCTCGGGCGCCGACACGCTGTTCACCATGGCGACGCCGAAGTTCGGCGCGCAGGCGATCCGCAAGGTCCACGAGCTGAACTGGAAGCCGCTGAACTTCGTGGTCAGCGTTTCGAGCTCGATCAAGGGCGTACTCGAACCCGCCGGCAAGGAAGCCTCGACCGGCCTGCTCACCGCGCTGGCGGCCAAGACGCCGACCGATCCGCGGTTCGAGAATGACGCCGACGTCAAGGAGTTCAAGGAATTCCTCACCAAGTGGTACCCGAAAGGCGACATCGCCGACGGTTCCACCGTCACCGGCTACATCTCGGCCTATATGACCGTGAAGGTGCTCGAAGCCTGCGGCGACAATCTCACGCGCGACAACCTGCTGAAGCAGGCCACCAACATCAAGCCGACCGAAGCGCCGCTGCTGCTGCCGGGCATCAAGATCTCCACCCGCCCCGACCGCTACGCCCCCTACACCCAGATGCAGATCGCCAAATTCGACGGCAAGAGCTGGGTGCCGGAAGGCGAAGTGTACAACACCGACGGGCCGAGCCAGTAAGCTTAGCCACGAAGTCTCGGTGACTAAGTAGTTCAACGACGACCCCACCACGTCATGGCCGGGCTCGTCCCGGCCATCCACGCCTTTCTTGCCACTGAACTGTAAGACGTGGATGCCCGGGACAAGCCCGGGCAAGACGGAGGCTTGCGAACTACGCCGGCTTGCGCAGCCCGAGCGCCGTCGGCTCCGCAGCGTTCAGCAGCCGCGCACGCTCCGTGTTCGGCCACAGCAGCAGCAGGCCGAGCAGGCCGGAGGCGATCAGCACCGCGCCGTTGATCATGTAGCCGGTCAGATAGCCGTCGTTCACGTTGGCGGCGGTCTGCACCACGCTGCCCATCACCAGCGGCGCGACGACGCCGGCCAGCGTGTACAGCGCGCCGTAGATCGCGATCGCGGCGCCGCGCTGCGCCACCGGGGTGAACTCGGCGATCATCGGCGGACACACCACGTAGATCGACCCGCATAGCCCGGCACCGACCACCAGCGCGGCGATCAGCGCCGCCGGGCTGTGCAGCAGCGGCATCGACAGCAGGATCACGCCGCCGACCACCAGCGGCGCCGCGCCGAGCACGCCGCGCGCCCGACGTGTCGAGACGCCGCGCGCCATCAGCGTCTGCGACAGCCAGCCGGTGAACAGCACCATCGCGGCGCCGAACACCCAGGGCGTGACCGAGATCAGGCCGGCGTCGTGCTGGCTGAAGCCGAGGCCGGTGACGATGTAGGTGGTGAACCAGGTCAGCCCGAGCGACAGCGCCCAATAGGCCCCGAAGGTCGCGGCGACGCAGCCGACGAAGGTCCGCGACGTCAGCAGCCGCGCATAGGGAATCCGCGTCTCGGCCGCGGCCATCGCGGCGGTCGGCACCAGCGGGCCTTCCTTGCCGAGCGCCAGCCACGCCGCCGCCCACATCAGCCCGACGAGGCCGAGCGCACCGAATGCGTAGTGCCAGGAGTGATCGACGATGATCCAGTTCAGCGCCGGCACCGCGAGGATCACGCCGAACGCCGAACCCTGTGACAGGATCGCGGTCGGCAGCGTGCGCTTGTGATCGGGAAACCACTTGTAGATCGCATGCGCCGCGACCGAGAACGCCGGCCCCTCGCCGGCGCCGAGAATGATGCGGCAAATCAGCAGCGTGGCGAAACTCACTTCGCCGACCATCGGGAATTGCGCCACCGCCCAGATCAGCGCCAGCACCAGCACCACCCAGCGCGTGTCGATGCGATTGACCACGAAGCCGACCACGATGGCGGAGATCGAGAACAGAAAGAAGAACGACGACCCGAGCAGACCGAACTGCTCCGGCGTCAGCCGCATGTCGCGTGTGATCGGCACGCCGGCGAGGCCGACCACGATCTTGTCGGCGAAGTTGACGATCATGAACAGGAACAGCAGGAAGGTGATCTTCCAGGCGCCTTTCGGCGTCGAACGTTCATGCACGTGCGGCCTCCCAGTCCTGCGTTCTGACGCGCTGTTATTGTCCGCATCTCTTGCGAGACTGTTTCAATGCTGCCGCCGATTGCGTGCGATTGCAATCAAACTGAGGCCATTTGGTCGCAGCCGCGGCCGACGAACCGCGTTGCGCTGCAAACAAACCATCCGGCGGAGCGTTGAGCCGGCGCCGCCGCGTCCCCATATCGGGCTGGATAGTTCTGCAGGATGTTCAGCATGATCGGTTCGACGATGCGTGGCCTGCGCCGCGGTGTTGCGGCGCCCCCGGGCCACGTTGCGGCGCGGCGCGGGGTCCGTTCGATGCAAGCCGGTGGGCGTGCCGGCACATGCTGACAGTCTCCGGCCTGACCAAATCCTATCGCTCCGGGCAGGACAGCGTCGCGGTGCTGCGCGGCGTCGACTTCGCGCTCGCGGCCGGCGAGAGCGTGGCGCTGACCGGCGAATCCGGCAGCGGCAAGAGCACGCTGCTGCATCTGATCGCCGGCCTCGACCAGCCCGACGGCGGCACCATCCGGTTCGGCGAGTCGGACATCGCGCGACTCTCCGATGCCGAACGCGCCGCGTTTCGCCGCGACCGGCTCGGCCTGGTGTTTCAGCAGTTCAACCTGATCCCCAGCCTCACCGTCACCGACAATCTCGCCTTCCAGTCCCGGCTCGCCGGCCGCCATGACGCGGCGTGGCAGGCCGAACTGATCGAACGGCTCGGCCTCGGCGCATTGTTGAAGCGCTATCCCGAACAACTCTCGGGCGGCCAGCAGCAGCGCGTCGCGATCGGCCGGGCGCTGGCGGTGAAGCCGGTGCTGCTGCTCGCCGACGAGCCGACCGGCAATCTCGACGAGGACACCGCCGACGGCGTGCTTGCGCTGGCGACCGACCTCGTTCGCCGCACCGGCTGCGGCTTCCTGATGGTGACGCACAGCGAACGGCTCGCCGGCATGCTGGACCGCCGCGTCCATCTGCATGCGGGGCTGATCCGGTGAGACGCGCGCTGTGGATTCTCGCGGTGCTGCTCAGCCACTGGCGGCGGCACAAGCTGCAATTCGCCACGCTGCTGATCGGCCTGATCTCGGCGACCGCGCTGTGGAGCGGCGTGCAGGCGCTGAACGCGCAGGCCCGCACCAGCTACGACCGCGCCGCGGCGACGCTCGGCGGCGCCCGCACCGCGACTCTCGTCGCACCGAACGCTGATCACTTCCCACAAAAGCTATTCGTCGATCTGCGCCGCGCCGGCTGGGCGGTGTCGCCCGTGGTCGAAGGCCAGGTCCGGCTCGGCGGCCGCACGCTGCGGCTCACCGGCATCGAGCCGCTGTCGCTGCCAGTCGAAGCCAGCACCGCACCGGCGATCGGCACCGCCAATCTGCAGGGCTTCATCCTGCCGCCGGGCCAGACGTTGATCTCGCCGGACACGATGCGCGAACTGCAACTCAGCGAAGGCGCAACGCCGACGCTCAGCAATGGCGGCAAGCTGCCGCCGCTCAAGCCGCAGCCGGAGATCGCGCCGGGCGTGCTGGTGACCGACATCGGCTTCGCGCAGCCGCTGCTCGGCCTGCAGGATAAAGTGTCGCGGCTGCTGATCGGTACCAAGGCTGGCGGCGCGCGCACGCCGCTGCACGATGTGGTCGGCGATCAGCTCAAGCGGGTCGAGCCCAACACCGAAACCGATCTCGAGCGGCTGACCGACAGCTTTCATCTCAACCTCACCGCGTTCGGCCTGCTGTCGTTTCTGGTCGGGCTGTTCATCGTCAATTCGGCGATCGGGCTCGCCTTCGAGCAGCGCCGGCCGACGCTGCGGACGCTGCGCGCCTGCGGCGCCTCGGCGCGGTTGCTCAACAGCGTGATGGTGATCGAACTGACGCTGATCGCACTTGTCGCCGGGCTGATCGGTTTGGTCTGCGGTTACTTCATCGCCGCGACGCTGCTGCCGGATGTCGCCGCCAGCCTGCGCGGCCTGTACGGCGCGCAGATTCCCGGCGAATTGTCACTGAAGCCACAATGGTGGCTGGCCGGCATCGCCATCAGCATTCTCGGCGCGCTCGCGGCGGCAGCGGCCAGCCTGATCAAGGCGGCGCGCATGCCGGTGCTGGCCGCCGCACAAGCCTTCGCCTGGCAGCAGGCGCAGCAGCGCTGGCTGCTGATCCAGGGCAGCGTCGCCGTGCTGGTGTTCGTCGCGGCGGCGGGCTTCCTGATCTTCGGCGACTCGCTGGTGTCGGGCTTCGCGGTGCTGGCCGCGATCCTGCTCGGCGCAGCGCTTGGACTGCCGGCGGTGCTCGGGCTGGTGCTGGCGCTCGGTGAGCGCGCCTCATACCGGCCGCTGGCAAAGTGGTTCTGGGCCGATAACCGGCTGCAGCTCTCCGGACTGTCGCTCGCCCTGATGGCGCTGCTGCTGGCGCTCGGCGTCAATGTCGGCGTCGGCACCATGGTGGAGAGCTTCAGCCGCACATTCGTGCGCTGGCTCGACGGACGGCTCGCCGCCGAAGTCTATCTCAACGCCGCGAACGACCAACAGGCTGGCGAGATCAAGGCCTGGCTGAAGCAACGTCCCGAAGTCACCGCGCTGCTGCCCGGCGCACGCGCCGAGGTGAAGCTCGGCGGCTGGCCGGCCGAGATCATCGGCTTCGCCGACGATCCGACCTATCGGGACAACTGGCCGCTGCTCGAACGGAGCCCCGATGTCTGGGACGCGGTCGCGCGCGGCGATGGCGCGATGATCAGCGAGCAATTGTCGCGGCGGATGAAGCTGTCGCTCGGCGACCGCATCGACGTTCCGACCGGCAGGGGCGCCTGGCCGCTGCGCGTCGCCGCGATCTACGCGGACTATGGCAATCCGCGCGGCCAGATCGGCGTCGATTATCAGGCGCTGATCGCGCACTTTCCCGACGTGGCGCAGACACGGTTCGGCCTGCGGGTCGATCCCGCCCGGGTGCCGGCGCTGGTGGACGATCTGCGCGCCACCTTCCGGCTCGACAATCGCAGCCTCG
The DNA here is from genome assembly GCF_042432815.1 of Rhodopseudomonas telluris. NCBI lineage: Bacteria > Pseudomonadati > Pseudomonadota > Alphaproteobacteria > Hyphomicrobiales > Nitrobacteraceae > Rhodopseudomonas > Rhodopseudomonas telluris. The sequence continues at coordinate 131,974 of NZ_JBHLWM010000004.1, read as the reverse complement.
CCGATCAGGCGACGCTCAAGACCGAGTCCAAGCGGATCTTCAACCGCACCTTCGCGGTGACCACGGCGCTGAACGCCTTCACGCTCGGCATCGCCGGCGTTGCGCTGCTCACCAGCCTGCTGACGCTCGGCAATTCGCGGCTGCCGCAGGTCGCGCCGCTGTGGGCGATCGGCATCAGCCGGCGCAAGCTCGCGGTCGTCGAGCTGATGAAGACGCTGTCGATGGCGGCGCTGACCGCCGCGCTGGCGCTGCCGCTCGGCCTGCTGGTGGCGTGGTGTCTGATCGCGGTCGTCAACGTCAAGGCGTTCGGCTGGCGGCTGCCGTTCGAAGTGTTTCCGTGGGAGCTGCTGAAGCTGCTCGGCGTCGCGCTGCTGGCGTCACTGATCGCCGCGGCGCTGCCGATCCTGAAGCTGCTGCGGATGCAGCCGGCGCGGCTGGTGAAGGTGTTCGCCGATGAGCGCTAACATCTCACGACGCGCCTTCGCAGGCGGCCTGCTGGCCGTCGGACTCGCCGGCTCGCGCGCATGGGCGCAAGGCTTTGCCGGCCTCGGCAGCGAGGCCGGCGGCTTCGCGCCGGTGGTGCCGGCGCGTACGCTGACGTTTCCGCTGGATCACGGCGCGCATCCGGACTTCCGCATCGAGTGGTGGTACCTGACTGCGAACCTCAAGGATGCGGGCGGCAAGGCTTACGGCGTGCAGTCGACGCTGTTTCGCCAGGCGATGACGCCCGGGCCGCAGCGCGACGGCTGGGCCAATCAGCAGGTGTGGATGGCGCACGCCGCGCTGACGAGCGCGCAGACGCATCGCTTCGCCGAGAAGTTTTCCCGCGGCGGAATCGGCCAGGCGGGCGTCACCGCATCGCCGTTCAACGCCGGCATCGACGATTGGGCGCTGCGCGGCGGCGACGCCATGGACGCCGCGACCTTGTCGCCGCTCGACGTCACCGCGGCGGGCTCCGATTTCGCCTACCGGCTGCGGCTGACGGCCGACCGCCCGCTGGTGCTGCAGGGCGACGCCGGCTACTCGCGCAAATCCGAGCGCGGCCAGGCGTCGTATTACTACAGCCAGCCTTACTTCACAGCGCGCGGCACGCTGACGCTGGACGGCAAGCCGGTCGAGGTCAGCGGCATCGCCTGGATGGACCGCGAATTCTCCAGCCAGCCGCTCGCCTCCGACCAGACCGGCTGGGACTGGTTCTCGCTGCATCTGACGTCCGGCGAGAAGGTGATGCTGTTCCGGCTGCGGCAGAGCGATGGCGGGCATTACTTCGCCGGCAACTGGATCGGCGTCGATGGCCGCTCCGAACAACTCGCGCCCGACGCGATCGCGCTGGAGCCGCTCGGCACCACGGAGACCGCCGGCCGCAAGCTGCCGACGCGCTGGCGGGTCAGCGTGCCGGGCCACGGCCTTGCGATCGAGACCACGCCGCTCAATCCGACCAGTTGGATGGGCACCAGCTTCCCGTATTGGGAAGGGCCGATCAGCTTCAGCGGCAGCCAGAGCGGCATCGGCTATCTTGAGATGACCGGCTATTGAGTTCAAGCTGTGCAAATAACCGGCGGATCAGCCGGAGCGAAGAACGCAGAGACCTGGGAGGTCCGGGATGTTTTACTACACCACGATCGCGACCCTGCTGGCGGTGATGTTCTATTTCTACACGACCCTGCAGGTCGCCCGCGCCCGCGGGGTCTATGGCGTCAAGGCGCCCGCCACGACCGGCAATCCGGACTTCGAGCGCGTCTTCCGCGTGCAGGCCAATACGCTGGAGTGGATGCCGATCTTCCTGCCGTCGCTGTGGCTGTTCGCCTATTATCTCAGCGACCTGTTCGCGGCCCTGCTGGGCGGCGTGTGGATCATCGGCCGGATCATGTACCTGATCGGCTATTCGGAAGCGGCGCCGAAGCGCGGCGCCGGCTTCGCCGTCCAGATGGTCGCCGCCGCAGGCCTCTGGGGCGGCGCAGTCTACGGCGTCGTGCATCGGATGCTGGGCGCGTGACCCGAGCACATCGCGCCCCCTCTCCCGCTTGCGGGAGAGGGCTGGGGTGAGGGCGCCCCAGGCAGTGAGTCAGCGATGCGCGGAGAGGAGTACCCTCACCCGAATCGCTGCGCTCAGATCTTTGGATCACGGCGTAGGAATTGTCTGATCTGAAGGCTCTCCGTCATTGCGAGGAGCGAAGCGACGAAGCAATCCAGCTCCACATGCGGCGCGCTGGATTGCTTCGCTTCGCTCGCAATGACGAAAGGCAAAGGCCGGCACCCTTGTGGAGCGCCGGCCTCGATTGGATCTGAACTAAGCGAAAGCGCTTACTTCGTCAGCGGGCAGCCGCTGTCCTTGGCGGCGGGGAAGGCCTGGTTGCCGGGGACGACGGCGAGTTGCTTGTAGTAGTCCCAGGGCTTCTTGGACTCGTCCGGCTTCTTGACCTCGAACAGATACATGTCGTGGACGAAGCGGCCGTTGGCCTGGACGTTGCCCTTGGCGAAGGCGTCGTCGACTGGCAGTTCCTTCAGCTTATTGGCCACCGCCTCGGTGTCCTTGCTGCCGGCGGCCTTCACGGCCTTGAGGTAGGACAGCGTCGCCGAATAGGTGCCGGCCTGGATCATGCTCGGCATCCGCTGGGTGCGCTTGAAGTAACGCTCGGCGAATTCGCGGGACTTGTCGTCGCGATCCCAATAATACGCCTCGGTCAGCACCAGTCCTTGCGCGGCCTTGAGTCCGAGGCCGTGCACTTCGGCCAGCGTCATCAGCAGGCCGGCCATCTTCTGGCCGCCGGCGACGATGCCGAATTCCGCCGCCTGCTTGATGGCGTTGGCGGTGTCGAGGCCGGCATTGGCGAGGCCGACGACCTTGGCCTTGGAGGCCTGCGCCTGCAGCAGGAAGGACGAGAAGTCCGACGAGTTCAGCGGGTGACGCACCGAGCCGAGCACCTTGCCGCCATTGGCCTGCACGATCTCGCTGGTGTCCTTCTCCAGCGAATAGCCGAACGCGTAGTCGGCGGTGAGGAAGAACCATGTGTCGCCGCCGGCCTTCACCAGCGCGCCGCCGGTGCCGACCGCGAGCGCGCGGGTGTCGAATGCCCAGTGGAAGCCGTAGGGCTGGCAGGCGTCGCCGGTGATGCGCGACGTCGCGGCGCCGACCACGATGTCGATCTTCTTCTTTTCCTTGGCGAGGTCCTGCACCGCCAGCGCCACCGACGAGGTGGTGAGCTCGGTGATCATGTCGACGCCGTCGACGTCGAACCATTTGCGCGCGATCGTCACCGCGGTGTCGGGCTTGTTCTGGTGATCCGCCGAAACGATCTCGATCTTCTGGCCGAGCACCTCGCCGCCGAAGTCCTCGACTGCCATCTTGGCGGCCTCGACCGAGCCCTTGCCGCCGTAATCGGCATAGACGCCGGACTGATCGTTGAGGATGCCGATCTTGACGCCTTCCGCCGCGGCCGGAGCGACGGCGATCAGGGCGGTGGTGGCGAGCGCGACGGAGAACAGTTTGAAGTTCATACGAGAGTGCCTCCCAGCTTTTTGGTTGGGCGCACCCTATTCAAGAAGCCGGCAGCCGACCAGCGGATTTTTTGCCGTGCGGAACTGGTCCGCCGCGCCGACTACTTCAAACTGTCAAACTTGTAGGCCGCCTGCAGAAAGGTTCCATACCGCTCCGTGCGGACCGGCAGGGTCTGACACGGACAGGCCGTGCCGAAGATGTTGGTATAGGCGTCCGTCGTCGCCCACATCGCCCAATACCGCGCACCTGCGCCGAGGCTGAAGGCGTTGCTGAACTGGTAGGACAGGATCGCTTCGAGCTGCACACCCTGCCCGGTCGCGCGCTCCGGCGACAGCGTATTGCTCACATCCCGGCGTAGCACGTGATTGTCTTCGCCGAAGAACTTCACATACGGCAGATAGGCAGCATCCGCCGACAGCTTGACGCCGCGACCGAGCGCCACCTCGCCGTTGAGACCGACGCGCAGCGAATGCCAGGTATCGTTCTCGGTGATCGCCAGCACGCTGTTCGGGATCGGCGAGCCGCAGGCCGCCGACGCCAAGGGACCCGCATTCTGCACGCAGCCATAGGCCGCCTTCGCCTCGCGATAATAGTTGTAGCCGACGAAGCCGCCGAACTTGTAGCCGGGACCGCGGAGCAGATCGTACCCGGCGTCGAGTGTGGCGTAGGCGATGCTGCCCTTGACCGGATCGGACAGCGTGTTCGAGTAAGGGATGCCGTCATTGGCGATCCAGTCCTCGTCGTTCATCCGTCCACTGACCAGCTTGCCGCCGCCGGCGAAGCCTTTCAGGAACAGATCGTGCGGCCCGTCGATCCGGCCAAACAACTCGCCGGACGCAGCATCGGACTGGTAGGTCAGCCGCGAGATCAGCACATTCTGATGGCCCGGATCGGAGCTGTTCCCGAGGTCCTTCTGAAACCGGCCGGCGCTGTACCAGACCCGCCCGCCAATCTCGACCTCGCCGATCGGCGCACGATCGTCGGACTGCGATCCGCGCAGGTGATAATCCTCGAACCGGGCTTCGGTGTCGCCACCGAGCTTGAGGTTGAGGCCGAGCTTCACCGCGTGCAGGTCCTGGCTCACCCGGCTGCTGCCCTGTGGGGTCGGGACCCAACCGCCAACCGCATCCCAGCGGTAGCTGTCAGGCGTCGCCATGTCGCGGCTGCCGAAATTGGCGTAGTTGTATTCGAGCTTCACCGACCACGCCGGAGCCAGCGCAGTCTCGATCCCGGCGCCGGCCGTCCAGCCAAACCGGCCTGCCGTCGCATCGGTCGCGGACTCCAGCGGACTGTTGGCGGCGATGTCGATCCGTTCGGCGAGGAATGCCGCGCCGCCCTTGGCGTAGAGCAGCGTCCGGCCGCCCGGACCGGCCGCAAAACCGGCGCGACCGGTCAGCGTTGCCAGCGCATCCTGCCGCACACGGCAATTCGCCGAGATGAACGCGCCCGATGACGCCAGGCAGGTGTTGGTGCCGTTGGCATTGACGGCGCTGATATCGGCCTCGACGCCGAACACCCAATGCGCACGCTGCAAATTGTAGCCGAGCTGGATGCCGGCGAGCGCCGCCGGACTCCTCACGCTGCCGCCATAGATGCCGGGCCCGGCGCTATCGTCGAAATTCGACGATCCGAAGCTGCCGCCGACATGCACACCCCAATACGGGCCGGTCCAGTTCCAGATGACCGGCGCGGCCGGCGGCAACCGGGAAAGCCGCGGCATGTCCGCCGCCGCAGCGGCTCCGGCCGTGACGACGAAGACGGCGGTCGAAGTAACTACAAGGCGACGCATGAGAGACCACCACTGACCAGCACCAAGATGCCGGTCAGTGTGAGGTCAATCGCTTAAAATTTCGGTAACCCTGTTTGTTAGCTAGTTGCTAACCATGTGCAGAGAGCCCGCGCAGCACCAGCCGGTTGAGCCGGCCGGCGAAGGCGGCCGGATCCTCGGGCAGTTCGCCGTCGAGGATCTGCGCCTGCTCCAGCAGCAGGAACGACAGATCGGTCACCTCGGCCTTGTCGGCCTTGGCGTCCGCCAGCGCCGTGACGAGCGGATGGCCGAGATTGACCTCGAGGATCGGCTTGGCGGCCGCGCCCTTGTTGGCGCGGGCCAGCATCTTCTCGAGTTCGCGATCCGGCCCGAAGCCGCCGGCTACGAGGCACGACGCGCTCGATGTCAGCCGCTGCGACGCCTTGACGTCGGACACGCGCTCGCCGAGCGCATCCTTGATCACCGCGATCACGGTCGCCTCGTCAGCTTTCGCCTCTTCCGGCTTGTCCTCGGCCTTGTCGGCGTCGAGCTTCGGGATCAGGTCGAAATTGATGTCGCCCTGGCTCAGCGACTTCAGCGGCTTGCCGCCGAAATCGAGATGGGCCGAGGTCCAGAACGCATCGACCGGATCGGTCAGCAGCAGCACCTCGATGCCGCGTGCGGTCGCCGATTCCAGCTTCGGGTTCGACTTCAGGCGCTCGATGGAGTCGCCGACCAGATAGTAGATCTCGGTCTGGTTCTCCTTCATCGCCTCGACATATTGCGACAGCGTACGGTTCTCGCCCGCCGTGGTGGTGAAGCGCGCCAGCGACAGCAGCTTCTCGCGGCGTTCGAAATCCTCGTAGATGCCTTCCTTCAGCACCGGGCCGAACGCGTCCCAGATCTTGGCGAACTGTTCGGGCTGTTTTTCGGCGAGGGTTTCGAACTCGCTGATGACCTTGCCGGTGACTGCCTTGCGGATCTGGGCGAGCTGCGGATTGTTCTGCAGCATCTCGCGCGACAGGTTGAGCGGCAGGTCTTCGCTGTCGATCACGCCGCGCAGGAAACGCAGATAGGGCGGCAAGAGATCGGCGTCGGCGGTGATGAAGACGCGGCGCACGTAAAGCTTGACCCGGCCCTTGCGGTCCGGCTCGAACAGGTCGAAAGGCTTGGTGGAGGGCGCAAACAGCATCACCACGTAGGACTGCCGGCCCTCGGCGCGGTAGTGCAGCGTCATCGCCGGATCGTCGAAGGCGTTCGCGACCTGCTGATAGGCCTTCTTGTAGTCCTCCTCGGTCAATTCGGACTTGGAGCGCTGCCACAGCGCGCTGGCCGAGTTGATCTGGCGCGGCTCGCCTTCCTCCGGCACCAGCTCGATCGGAAACTGGATGTTGTCGGAGTACTCGCCGACGATCCGCTCGATCTGATAGGCCTCGAGATATTTCGACGCGTCGGGCTTCAGATGCAGCACGATCTCGGTGCCGCGCTGGACCCGCGCTGCGTCCTCCTCGGAGCCCGGCGCGATCTCGAAGCCGGCGCCGCCCGACGACGTCCAGATCCAGACTTCACCCGAGCCGGCGCGGCGGCTGGTGACGGTGATCTTATCGGCCACCATGAAGGCGGCGTAGAAGCCGACGCCGAACTGGCCGATCAGCCCGGCGCCGTCCTTGGCTTCGGTCAGCTTCGACAGGAAGGACTTGGTGCCGGATTTGGCGATGGTGCCCAGATTGTCGATCAGCTCCTGGCGGTCCATGCCGATGCCGTTGTCGCGCACCGTCAGGGTGTCGGGAGCCTTCTTCGGAATGATCCGGATCTTCGGCTCGCCGCCCTCGGCCATCAGCTCGGGCTTGGAGATCGACTCGTAGCGCAGCTTGTCGAGCGCGTCGGAGGCGTTGGAAATCAGCTCGCGCAGGAAAATATCGGTCTCGGAATAGACCGAATGCACCATGAGATTCAAAAGCTCGGCCACTTCGGCCTGGAACGGCTTCGTCTCGGCGGCGGTATCGATCGTGGTCATGCGGGAAAGCTCGATCCTGAACAAGGGTGACGGGAAAACCCGGATATAGCGCGCGCCGCGATGATGACAAGGCGGGGGATGGCTCGGGCCAACGCTTCGGCAGCGGTGCGAATGTTGCCCCGGACGCCGCCCCACACCACGGCCATCATCACCCGCGAAAGCGGGTGACCCCGTGTCCCAGAGCGACCACGGCGAGCGCACGGCCGACGAGACAGGGCTCTGGGATACTGGGTCGCCCGGTCAAGCCGGGCGATGACCCTGGGGCGGGAGGCGAGCCCCGCGCACCAAAGCAACTACGCCGCGGTCACCGTGCTGCAGCTCGCCTTGAGGCCGCCGAGCTCGGAGCGGGACAGATGGAGCGTCCAGCCATAGGCGTCGAGGACATCCTGGACGATGGCGAGGCCCAGGCCGGCGCCTTCGCCGCGCTGGTCGAGGCGGATGCCGCGGCCGAGCACGGCCGCCGAGGCGTCGGTGTCGAGGCCCTCGCCATCGTCCTCGATGGCGATGCAGAACCCGTCGGCGTCGCAGCTGGTCGCGATCCGGACCCGGCTGCGGGCATGACGGGTGGCATTGTCCAGCAGATTGCCGAGCACTTCGGCGAGATCGGTGCGATCGAGCCGGACCGCCGTGTAGTCGGGAATCTGCATCTGGTAATCGATCCGCGCGCCGGCCGGGGTGCGCGACTGGATCGTCACCAGCGACCGGACCAGCGGCGCCAGATCGACCGGCGCGACCGCACCGCGCCGGACATCGCCGCGCAGCCGGGCGCGCGCCAGTTCGCGGTCGACATGGCGACTCATCGCGGTGCCGACCGCCTCGATGTCGCGGGCCAGCTTGTCCTCACCGCGCCCGCGCAGCCGCGCCGCATCGGCGGCAAGCGCGGCGAGCGGCGTCTTCAGGCCATGGGCGAGATCGGCTGCGCGGTCGCGTGACCGGGCGATCTCGCGCGCCTGCGCCTCCAGCAGCGCGTTGACCTCCTCGACCAGCGGCCGCACTTCGTCCGGCACGGCCTGCGGAAGACGATCGCTGCGGCCGGCGCGGATATCGGCGACGCCCTGGCGCAGCGCCCGCAGCGGTCGCAGGCCAAGCATCACCTGGACCGAGGTGGCGATCGCCAGCACGACGCCGAGAATGCCGAGCGCGACGACGAGGTCGCGCGCGAACGCCTTCCCGGCGGCATCGACGCGCGCCAGGTCGAGCGCGACGGCAGCACGAACCGGCACCGGCTTGCCCCCGATGGTGAGGGTCACCCGGCGCTCGACGATCGACAGCCGGGCGCCGGCCGGCCCCGCGATATCGTGATGGTGCACCTCGCCGGGGCCGGGCTGATCGATCGGCACCGTCAGCCTGTCGTCCCACAGCGAGCGCGAACGCAACAGCTGATCGTGATCGTCGCTGACTTGCCAGTACAGCCCGGACAGCGGCTCGGAGAACCGCGGATCGGTCGGCGGCCGTGCCAACACGAGGTGGCCGTCGGCCTCGACTTCCAGCCCGGCGAGCAGTTGCTTGAGCGAGACTTCGAGATCATCCGCGATGGTGCGGGTGACGTGGCGCTCGAACAGCACCGTCAGGGCGATGCCGGCGACGCTGAGCGCGATCAGGATCGCCGCGGCGCCGCCGGCGATCAGCCGCAGCCGCAGCGAATGCCGCGTCACGTGCCGTCTCCCGGCACGATGTAGCCGAAACCGCGACGCGTCTCGATCAGCTCGGCGCCGAGCTTCTTGCGGACCCGGCCGACCAGCACCTCGATGGCATTGGAATCGTGCGCATCGTCCTGGCCGTAGATGTTCTCATTGAGCTCGAACTGCGACACCACCCGGCCACGATGCAGCATCAGATAGGAGGCGAGCCGATATTCCAGCGGCGACAGCGCCACCGGCACGCCGCGCACCGACACCTGCATCTGCCGCTCGTCGAGCATGACCTCGCCCACCATGATGACCGACGAGGCGTGGCCGACCGAGCGGCGCACAACCGAGCGCAGCCGCGCCAGCAGTTCCTCCATCTGGAAAGGCTTGGGCAAGTAATCGTCGGCGCCGGCGTCGATGCCGTCGACGCGCTCGGCCCAGCTGCCGCGGGCGGTGAGGATCAGCACCGGCGTACGCCGTCCGTTGTCGCGCCAGCGCTTCAGGATGGTGAGACCGTCCAGCCGCGGCAGGCCGAGGTCGAGAATGATCGCCGCGTAGTCCTCGGTGTCGCCGCGAAACCAGGCGTCCTCGCCGTCGGCAACGCATTCGACCACATAGCCCGCGGCGCCGAGCCCGCGCGCGAGATCGGCGGCGATCCGGCGATCGTCCTCGGCGACCAGCACGCGCATCACTTTTCCTTGGTCTTGCGGATCTCGCCGCTCTGCGGATCGACATAGACCTCGAACAGCCGACCCGCCTTGTCGACGACGATGAACTCGTACAGCCACTGGCCGTGATGGCGTTCGATTTCGACGCCGGTAATCTCGCCGGGGAGCTTGTCGCGGACGATGGTCAGCAGTTCGGCGAGCGGGCGGATTTCACCGCGCTGGACGGCAAGCCGCGCCTCGTCATGATCGTGGCGGCCGCCGTGATCGTGCGCCGAAGCAGGCGCGATCACGGCGATCGCCGCCACAACCAACCCGGTCAGCAGCTGGCGGAACCGTGCGTTCGCCAAACCCGTCTCCCCTTGCGTGTCAGGCCTTACCATCGGCGCGCAGGCCTGACGGCTCGCTGACATGGCTCAAACGGCGACCCGAATCAAACTGGGAAAATCAAAGACGGTGGTGGGCGCCGCCCGGCTAGCCGCGGCGGGACAGCAACGGGCGCAGCAGTCCGGCAACCAGGCCGGCGGCGATCAACAGGCCGACGATCGGGATCCACAGCAAGAAGGCGCCGACCAGCAGCACCAGCACCACGGCGATCACGGCGCCGATACCCACCGCCAGCATGAACATCTGCAGCGGGCTGATCCGGCCGACGAAGATCTGCTCGGTGGTGGTCTGGTCGATGAACACCCGCGTGCCGCGCGGGTCGTGGGACTCGCCGGGCGGAATGATCTCCGGTTCGAAACGCGGCCGCTCGGGCTGCCGGGGCTGGTCGGTCATCGTGCACATCCTTCGCCGGAAACGGGCCGGCGCATCGGGCCAAGCATAACCACAACGACGCCGCACGCGAGCGGTTTCCCGCGTGACCTTCAGCCGCGCGGGGCGGCCGGTGCAAATGTTAGGCGTGAGATCCGCCCCAGCCGTCATGCCCGGGCTGATCCCGGGCATCCACGTAACGCATCACCGCGCGGCAAGACGTGGATGGCCGGGCCTTCGCCGCGCCGAAGGGGCTCCGGCCCCGCAGGCGGGACGAGCCCGGCCATGACGGGTTAGGACGGTTAAAAGTGGTCAGGAGGCGGCGAGCTGCCGCTCGCGCACCACCCGCTCCGGGAACGCCGCGGCCAGCGACGCGCGGTCCGGCTTCAGCACGCCGCGCTCGGTGATCAGGCCGGTGACGAGGCGGGACGGGGTGACGTCGAAGCCGTAATTGGCGACATTGGAGCCTTGCGGGACGATCCGCACGGTCTCGATCCGGCCATCGGCGGTGCGCCCGGTCATGTCGGTGACCTCGGCGGCCTCGCGCTGCTCGATCGGGATTTCCTTGACGCCGTCATGGATGGTGAAGTCGATGGTCGGCGACGGCAGCGCGACGTAAAACGGCACCTTGTTGTCGGCCGCCGCCAGCGCTTTCAGATAGGTGCCGATCTTGTTGCAGACGTCGCCGTCCGCGGTGACGCGGTCGGTGCCGACGATGCACAGATCGACCATGCCGTGCTGCATCAGATGGCCGCCGGTGTTGTCCGGGATCACCGTGTGGTCGACGCCGTGATGGCCGAGCTCCCAGGCGGTGAGCGAGGCGCCCTGATTGCGAGGCCGGGTCTCGTCCGCATAGACGTGGATCGGAATGCCTTTGTCGAACGCCTGATAGATCGGCGCGGTCGCGGTGCCCCAGTCGACGGTGGCGAGCCAGCCGGCATTGCAATGGGTCAGCACATTGACGCGCTCGCCCGGCTTCTTGGTGGCGGCAATCGCCTCGATGAGCTTCAACCCGTTGGCGCCGATCGCCTGATTAATGGCGACGTCCTCTTCGGCGATCTCGGCGGCGCGCCGATACGCGGCGACGACGCGGTCGGCCGGCTTCACCGGCACCAGCGCGCGGCGCATCTCGTCGAGCGCCCATTTCAGATTGATCGCGGTCGGGCGAGTCGCAATGAGTTTGGCGTAGGCCTGATCGAGCGCCGCATCGGAAGCGTCTTCGCGCATCGCCAGCGCGATGCCATAGGCCGCCGTCGCCCCGATCAGCGGCGCGCCGCGCACCAGCATCGAGCGGATCGCATCCGCCGCGCGGTCGCAATTGGTGAGCGTGGCGATCACATACTCATGCGGCAACCGCCGCTGATCGATCGCCGCCACGGTCCAGCCATCCGGCTGGAGCCAGATGGAGCGGGTGTGAATGCCGTCAACTTTCATGCTGGTCCTATATCCCGGTTACGGCTTCGGCCGCGATGGCTTCGCGCCATCGACACGCCTGACGTGCCAAGCCAGAAGCAGCGCCGCAACCAGGACCATCGAAGGGACCGCGAGAAGATAGAGCACGTCGCTCATTGGATCTGCCTCAGAAAGCCTCTTCCGATCAAATGTAGAAGGAAGGCGACGCAGATACAACCGAACCCGACGATCAGGAACTCGGTCTTGGATAGCACCGGGTTGGTCGATAAAAGCGAAAGACCTGGCGCGAAAACCCCGGCGGCGATCAGGCCGATCCCGAGATTACTAATGAAGCCCGCGGAGAGCTTCAGCAGTTCGTTCTTCGCAGACTGGCTCAGCTCGGTCATGGAGTACCGGCTCCCGCCTAACCCTTCAAAATCCGTCCCGCCACCGCATCCAGCTTCTTCAACAGTTCCGGATCGCGCGCGTCGGGCTGGGTGATCAGCGCGGTGTCCAGAGCGCGGTCGGAGCCGATCGGGCAGGGTTCGTGCTCGCGCGGGAAGTCCTGGGCGAGGCGCGCCACGAGGCTCTTGGCCTTCTCGGCATTGGTGGTCAGCACCCGGATGATGTCTTGCACCGTGACCGCGTCGTGGTCCGGATGCCAGCAGTCGAAATCCGTCACCATCGCGACGGTCGCGTAGCAGATCTCCGCCTCGCGGGCCAGCTTGGCCTCGGGCATGTTGGTCATGCCGATCACCGAATAGCCGAGCTGCTTGTAGGTGACGCTCTCGGCGTAGCTGGAGAATTGTGGGCCTTCCATGCACAGATACGTGCCGCCGCGCGCGAACGCGATGCCTTCGGCTTCCGCGGCGGCGGCCAGATGCAGGCGCAGCCGCGGTGAGACCGGATGCGCCATCGAGACGTGGGCGACGCAGCCCTTGCCGAAGAACGAGCTCTCGCGCTTGTAGGTGCGGTCGACGAACTGATCGACCAGCACGAAGGTGCCGGGCGGCAGCTCTTCCTTGAACGAGCCGCAGGCCGACAGCGAGATCAGGTCGGTGACCCCGGCGCGCTTCAGCACGTCGATATTGGCGCGGTAATTGATGTCGGAGGGCGACAGCCGGTGGCCCTTGTCGTGGCGCGGCATGAACACGATCGGCAGGCCGGCGATGTTGCCGCGCCGCACCGCGGAGGACGGCTCGCCCCAGGGGCTTGCGATCTGCTCCTCGCGGACGTCTTCGAGCCCCGGCAAATCATAGATGCCGGATCCGCCGATGATGCCGAGTACCGCCGTGGTCATGCCCTGTCTCCTGCTGCGCTGCACGCATTTCCCATGCGGCCCCGGCCCCACACAACCCCCTTGGCGGTGATCTTCGCCGAACGTCGCATCTTACCGGCTCCGCGTGTCAGGCGCTGCCGGACGCGCGACGATTTTTCTTGTTCCCGATCGCCGCGCGGCTGCTAGGATCGCCGCCAAGGCCTCGCAAAAGCGGCCACCGCGGGAGTGAAGAAACGTGCAAAAGGGACGCGTCGTTTTCGGCGCCATGGAGGAAGTCGTCTACGGAGATCCGGCGGCGCAGGCTGTCGCCGCGCAGATGGACCGCATCGGCGCGCAGCGCGCGCTGCTGATGGTTTCCGGCACCCTCAACCGGACCACCGATGAAATCGCCAAGGTGCAGGGCGCGCTGGGCGGGCGCTGCGCCTCGGTGTTCGACGCGATGCCGGCGCACTCGCCGCGCAGCGCCATCATCGCCGCGACCGAGATGGCGCGGGCGGCGAACGCCGATCTGATCGTCACCATCGGCGGCGGCTCGATCACCGACGGCGCCAAGGCGGTGCAGATCTGCCTCGCCAACGACATTCGCAGTGTCGACGACATGGACCGCGTCGCCAACCGACCATCGCCGGTGGCGCCGACGGTGCGGCAGATCAGCGTGCCGACCACCATCTCCGGCGGCGAGTTCAGCGCCATGGCGGGCGTCACCAACGAGGCGACGCGGGTGAAGGAAAAGTTCGCGCATCCGCTGGTCATGCCGCGCGCCGCCATCCTCGATCCGGCCATCACCGTGCACACGCCCGAATGGCTGTTCCTGTCGACCGGCATCCGCGCGGTGGATCACTGCGTCGAGGCGATCTGCTCGGGCGAGGCGCATCCTTATGGCGACGCCCAGGCGCTGCGCGGGCTGGCGATGCTGGCGACGGGCCTGCCGCGAGTGAAGGCCGACCCGGCCGATCTCGACGCGCGGCTTGATTGCCAGATCGGCACCTGGCTGTCGATGGGCGCGCTGTCGTCGGGCGTGCCGATGGGCGCCAGCCACGGCATCGGCTACGTGCTCGGCGCCGCCTTCGATGTGCCGCACGGCCACACCTCCTGCGTGATGCTGCCGGCGGTGATGCGCTGGAACAAGACCGTCAACCGCGAGCGCCAGGCGCTGGTCGCCGCCGCGATGGGCCACCCGAACAAGGACGCCGGCGACGTGCTCGACGCGCTGATCCGCGTGCTCGGCATGCCGCGCTCGCTGCGCGAGGTCGGTGTCTGCCCCGAGCATTTCGACAATATCGCCGCGCAGGCGATGGGCACCCCCTGGGTGCCGCGCAACCCGCGCAAGATCGAGGGGCCGGCGCAGGTCCGCGAGATTTTGGAACTGGCGGCTTAGGCAGCCGCGCCAACAAGGGCTCCGTCATTGCGAGCAGCGAAGCGGGGAAGCAATCCGGCCCGGTGCACGACGCCCCCGGATTGCCTCGCCTTCGGCTCACAATGACGGCGGAGGACTAGACGCGTTCAAAAACCAGAAGTCAGGCACGCATCAGCACGAGGACCACGATGTACACCGGCCAATTCGCGACGACCCATCCCGATCATCCCGCCTTCATCATGGCCTCCACCGGCGAGACCGTGACCTATGCGGAGCTCGACGCCCGCACCAATCGCCTGGCGCACCTGTTGTACAATCACGGCCTGCGGCGGCTCGATCACTATTCGATCTTCATGGAGAACAATAACCGCTACCTCGAGGCGTGCGGCGCCGGCGAGCGCAGCGGCCACTACTACACCTGCGTCAATTCCTATCTGACGCCGGCCGAGCTTGCCTACATCCTGACCAACAGCGAATCCCGGGCGCTGATCACCTCGAAGGCCAAGCTCGACGTCGCCCGTGAGGCGCTGAAGGAATGCCCGAAGGTGACGCTGTGCATCGTGGTCGACGGCGACACCGAAAGCGACCGCATTGTCGGGCTCTCAGATGCGACGCGCGGCCTGCCGGACACGCCGATCGCCGAAGAACATCTCGGCACCGCCATGCTGTATTCGTCGGGCACCACCGGCCGGCCGAAGGGCATCGTCCGTCCGCTGCCCGAGCAGCCGCCGTCACAGCCGCTGCCGCTGTTCCACTTCCTCAACGCGCTGTGGAAGTATCGCAACGGCATGATCTATCTGTCGCCGGCGCCGCTGTATCACTCGGCGCCGCAGGCCGCGGTCGGCCTCACCATCCGCGACGGCGGCACCGTGGTCATCATGGAGCATTTCGATCCGGAGCAGTATCTGGCGCTGATCGAGAAGTACAAGGTCACGCACAGCCAGCTGGTGCCGACGATGTTCTCGCGGATGCTGAAGCTGCCGGAGGACGTGCGGAAGAAGTACGACCTGTCGTCGCTCGAAGTCGCGATCCACGCTGCGGCGCCGTGTCCGCCGCAGGTCAAGGAGCAGATGATCGCCTGGTGGGGACCGATCATCCACGAGTATTACGGCGCCACCGAAGGCCTCGGCTTCACCGCCTGCAACAGCGAGGAATGGCTGGCGCATCGCGGCACGGTCGGCAAGGTGATGTTCGGCGACCTGCACATTCTCGACGACCGGATGCAGCCTTGTCCCAAGGGCACGCCGGGCCAGATCTGGTTCAAGACCGCGACGCAGTTCGAATATTTCAACGATCCGGCCAAGACGGCGGAGACCCGCTCGGAGGACGGCACCATGAGCACGGTCGGCGACGTCGGCTATGTCGACGACGACGGCTATCTGCACCTCACCGACCGCGCCACCTTCATGATCATCTCGGGCGGCGTCAACATCTACCCGCAGGAATGCGAGAACCTGCTGATCACGCATCCGAAGGTCGCCGACGCCGCGGTGTTCGGCGTACCCAACGAGGATCTCGGCGAAGAGGTCAAGGCGGTGATCCAGCCGATGCCGGGCGTCGACCCCGGCGCCGATCTGGCGCAGGAACTGATCGCGTTCTGCAATCAGTCGCTGTCGCGCCAGAAGGTGCCGCGTTCGATCGACTTCCTGGAGGAACTCCCGCGCCTTCCCACCGGCAAACTCTACAAGCGGCTGCTGCGGGACAAATATTGGGGCAACAGCAACTCGCGGATTGTGTAAGGCCGCGTCGCAGCACGGCCTGCTCCCTCTCCCGCGAGCGGGAGAGGGGGCTCGCTGCGGCGTGGGGAAGCGCGCCGCCTCATGGGCAGAATCGGTGGGAATGGGCTATAGGGGCCCTATGGCTCCTCTCTCTCGCCCGCTCCGATGACCCGCTCCGCGCCCCTGGAAACCGACGACGACCTCGACGCCCGAATGCTGTCGACGCTGAACCATGTGTTCGGCCTGCCGGGGTTCCGCGGCCAGCAGGAGGCGATCGTGCGGCATGTCGCCGATGGCGGCGACGCGCTGGTGCTGATGCCGACCGGCGGCGGCAAGTCGCTGTGCTATCAGCTGCCGGCGCTGCTGCGCGACGGCTGCGGCGTTGTGGTGTCGCCGCTGATCGCGCTGATGCGCGACCAGGTCGCCGGGCTGCTGGAAGCCGGCGTGCGCGCCGCGGCGCTGAATTCGACGCTGTCCTATGACGAGGCCAACGCGCTCGAGCAGCAATTGCTGAGGGGCGAACTCGATCTGCTGTACGTCGCGCCCGAGCGGCTGCTGACGCCGCGCTGCCTGGCGCTGCTGGCGCGCGCCAAGATCTCGCTGTTCGCGATCGACGAGGCGCATTGCGTGTCGCAATGGGGCCACGACTTCCGGCCCGAATATGTCGGGCTGTCGGCGATCGCCGAGAAATTCCCCGATGTGCCGCGGATCGCGCTGACCGCCACCGCCGACGCGCTGACCCGCCGCGAGATCGCCGAGCGGCTGTCGCTGACCGATGCGCCGTGCTTCGTGTCGAGCTTCGACCGGCCGAACATCCGCTACAGCATCGTCGACAAGCAGAACGCCCCGGCGCAGCTCAAGGCGTTCATCGACGAGCGCCACCGCGGCCATTCCGGCGTGGTGTATTGCCTGTCGCGCGCCAAGGTCGAAGACGTCGCGCAGACGCTGAGCAAGTCCGGGCTCACCGCGCTGCCCTACCACGCCGGCCTGCCGGCCGAGATCCGCGCCCGCAATCAGGACCGCTTCCTCAACGAGGACGGTGTTGTGATCGTCGCCACCATCGCGTTCGGCATGGGCATCGACAAGCCGGACGTCCGCTTCGTCGCGCATCTCGATCTGCCGAAGAGCATCGAGGCCTATTATCAGGAGACCGGGCGCGCCGGCCGCGACGGCAAGCCGTCCGAGGCGTGGATGGCGTATGGGCTCAGCGACATCGTCCAGCAGCGGCGAATGATCGACGAGAGCTCTGGCTCCGACGCGTTCAAGCGCGTCTCGATGGGCAAGCTGGATGCGCTGGTCGGGCTCTGCGAATCCACCGGCTGCCGCCGCACGAGGCTGCTCGGCTATTTCGGCGAAGCCTCGCCGCACGAGAACTGCGGCAATTGCGACAACTGCCTCACGCCGCCGAAAGTCATCGACGGCACCGTGGCGGCGCAGAAGCTGCTGTCCTGCGCCTATCGCACCGGGCAGCGGTTCGGCGCGCAGCATCTGATCGACGTGCTGCTCGGCCGACTGACCGAGCGCGTCTCTCAGTTCGGCCACGACAAACTCTCGGTGTTCGGCATCGGCAGCGAATTCAACGAAAAGCAATGGCGCGCGGTAATCCGGCAGCTGGTGTCGCTCGGGCATCTCGCGCCGGACAGCGAGGCCTTCGGCGCGCTGAAGTTCACCGAGAGTTCGCGCGCTGTGCTGAAGGGCGACGTTCAGGTGATGCTGCGCGAGCAGACCGGCGGGCGTCCGCCGCGCGCCAAGTCGCGCCGTGGCGACCTGGTGGGCGGCACGCCGCGCGAGACCAGCGGCGATCCGGAGCTGTTCGCGGCGCTGAAGGCGTGGCGGTCGGACGTGGCGAAGAGCCGCGGCGTGCCGGCCTATGTGGTGCTGCACGATGCAACGATGGACGGCATCGCCGCCGCCAGGCCGCGCTCGCTCGACGAGCTGCGCGGCATTCCGGGCATCGGCGACAAGAAGCTGGAGATTTACGGCGCGGCGTTGCTGGCCGTGATCGGCGGCGCTGGTCGGTAATAATTTACGCCTGAACTTGGTCCGGATTCTGCACCGGCAGCCGATGAATGGCTGCGGGAGGTGCGGCGATGCCGCTTTATGGGTTTCATTGTGGGAGTTGCGACAAGGACAGCGAGCTTTTGATCGGGTTCTCCGACAAGCCGCGCTGTCCGCACTGTGGCGGCCGCAAGATGGAGCGCATGGTGTCGCGCCCGGCGCCGCCCGGCAAAAGCAAGGGCGTCATTCGGGCCGCCCGCGCCAACGCGGCGCGCGAGGGGCACTTTTCGAACTACAGCCGCAAGGAGCGCGGCGGCTGAGCCGCCCGCGCTCCCGCTTCGATTAGTAGTCGCCGCCGTCGTAAGCCGGCGCGTAGCCGTAGGCCCCGTAGGCGCCGCCGTACGCGCCGTGACCGCCGGCCCAGGCGCCGTAGCGCGGGTTGGCGACGCAATTGCCGCCGGTGCCCTGCGACGAGAAGCGGCACGCCTCGAAGCTGACGAAATTACAGTTACCCGGATAGCCCTGCAGCGCGCCTTGCTTGCAGTACGGGTATTCGATCTGCGCGGCGGCCGGCTTCGCCGTGATCAGTTGCGTCGCGCCGAGCGCGCCGATTGCCATTGCGGTCAAGGCCAAAGCTCTCATCGTGAAATCTCCTGTGTTGCGAGCACGTCACCGTGCCGTCATGCGCAGCCAACGATGCGCTGCAGCGAACGTTCCGGGTTTGCTATCACGATGGATTGTCGCAGGGGCGCACCGGATCGCAGCCCTGCGCGATCCGATTCGCCTCGCGGGTCAGTGATGCGACCAGCTGCTACTCGACCTTGAGCCCGGCGAACTTCACCACCTTGCTCCATTTGGCGGTTTCGTCCGCAATCATCGTGTCGAACGCCGCCGGCGGGCCGATGAGCGGCGCGCCGCCGAGTTCGATCAGCCGCGCCTTGACGGCCGGATCGGCCAGCACCGCATTGACCTCGCTATTCAGCTTGGCAACGATTTCGGGCGGCGTCGCTTTCGGCGCGCCCATGCCGAACAGCGCGCTGGCCTCGTAGCCCGGCACGGTCTCGGCCAGCGTCGGGACGTCCGGCAGCAGATCCGAGCGCTGTGCCGTGGTCACCGCCAGCGCGCGCAGCGTGCCGCCGCGGATGTGCTGGATGATCGACGGCATGTTGTCGAAGATCAGCTGCACCTGGCCGCCGAGCATATCGGTGATCGCAGGCGCGGCGCCGCGATACGGCACGTGCTGCATCTTCACCCCGGTCATCGCCATGAACATCTCGCCCGACAGATGCACCGAGGTGCCGTTGCCGGACGAAGCGAGATTGACCTTGCCGGGATTGTTTTTCACGAAATCGATGAATTCGGCGACGGTCTTCGACGGCACCTGGCTGTTGACCGTCATCACGTTGGCGGTGCGATTGAACGCGGCGACGCCGGCGACGTCGCGGACGAAGTCGAAATTGAGCTTCGCGTAAAGCGAGGTGTTGATGTAGTTGGCCGGATTGACCAGCAGGATCGTGTAGCCGTCCGCCGGCGCGTTCACCACCGCTTCGGTGCCGATATTGTTGCCGGCGCCCGGCTTGTTCTCGATGACGAACTGCTGGCCGAGCCGCTCCGACAGCTTGGCGCCGATCAGCCGCGCCAGGATGTCGGTGGCGCCGCCGGCCGGATAGCCGACGACGAAACGG
Source organism: Rhodopseudomonas telluris (assembly GCF_042432815.1). NCBI lineage: Bacteria > Pseudomonadati > Pseudomonadota > Alphaproteobacteria > Hyphomicrobiales > Nitrobacteraceae > Rhodopseudomonas > Rhodopseudomonas telluris. Next base: position 112,233 of record NZ_JBHLWM010000004.1, on the reverse strand, counting down.
ACCGGACGGGTCGGATAGTCGAGCGCGAGACTGCGGCGGGGTAGCAGCGTGCTCGCCGTGGCAGCCATCGCGATCGCCTGGATCGCGCTGCGGCGTGTGATCATCGTTCGCTCCCTGTGCGGCCGCGTCGTGGCGCGCGGTCCGAATGCCGTGAGGCGGAACGAGTGTAGCCGAGCGATCGGCGCGCTCAAGCTGCAGTGCGGCAGAAGCACAAGCCTGCATTGCGGAAACTAACCGCCCCGTTCGAGACACAGCGTTGCGGCGCGTGCATTGCCCGTTGAGTCCGTCCGAATTGCACCTGCGTTCGCGCGGTGGCACAAGGTGGCCGCAACCAACGAGATGCGCGCGCCGCGGACGATGCCGCCGGCGGAAAGCGCGCCAACGCGCCGAGCGCGCAGCAAGGGAGAACAGCAATGCCGCATCCGATCGAAGCGCCTGGCGTGGTGAGTCCGTTCGCCGGCATGGATGTGCCGTGGCTGCTGCGGCTGCACGCCGAGACGCGGCGCGATCATCCCTTCATCGTCTGGGCGCCGTTCGAGGCTCCTGCGCGGATCTGGAGCTATGGCGAATTCCACGACCGCGTCGGTGCGCTGGCCGCCGGCCTCGCGGCGCGCGGCATCAAGCCGGGCGACGCAGTGCTGATCCATCTCGACAATTGCGCGGAGTTTCTGCTGAGCTGGTTCGCCTGTGTCGAACTCGGCGCGCTGGCGGTGACCACCAATACCCGCTCGGCCGCCGCCGAGATCGAATACTTTGCGGGTCACTGCGGCGCCGTCGCGGCCATCACCCAGCCGGCCTATGCGGACCTCGTCGCCACCAACTGCAAGAACCTGCGCTGGATCGCGGTGATCTCGCACGACCCGGGCTCGCCGCTGCCGGCCCAGAAGGCCGCCAAGACGGACTCGTTCGAGAGCCTGTTTGGCCACAGCGCCGACCGGCCACGCCGTCCCACCGATCCGTTCGCGCCGTGCAGCGTGCAGTACACCTCGGGCACCACGTCGCGGCCGAAGGCGGTGCTGTGGACTCACGCCAATGCGCTGTGGGGCGCCAAGATCAACGCCGCGCACCAGACGCTGCGCGCCGACGACGTGCACCTCGCTTATCTGCCGCTGTTCCACACCAACGCGCTGGCCTATTCGATGCTGGCGAGCCTGTGGGTCGGGGGGACCTGCGTGGTGCAGCCGCGGTTCTCGGCGAGCCGGTTCTGGAAGGTCGCGACCGAACAGCGCTGCACCTGGAATTCGACCATCGCGTTCTGCCTGAAGGCCCTGCTCGAGCAGGAGCGGCCAGCGTCGCATCAGTTCAGGATGTGGGGCACAGCGGTCTCCGAACCGCCGCCGTTCGCCTCGTTCGGCGTCAAGACGATCGGCTGGTGGGGCATGACCGAAACCATCACCCACGGCATCATCGCCGAAGCCGATCAACCCAACACGCCGATGACGATCGGCCGCGCCGCGCCGGAATATTCGCTGCGGGTGATCGGCGACGATGGCGCGCCGACGCAGGTTGGCGACACCGGCAACCTGTTGATCAAGGGCGTGCCCGGCCTGTCGCTGTTCAAGGAGTATCTCCACAACGAGCAGGCGACGCGCGACAGCTTCGACGAGGACGGTTACTTCATCACCGGCGACCGCGTCACGCTGCTGCAGCACGGCGCGATCAAGTTCGGCGACCGCGCCAAGGACATGCTGAAGGTCGGCGGCGAGAACGTCGCGGCGTCGGAAATCGAGCAGGTGGTGATCACCGTGCCGGGCGTCCGCGAGGCCGCCGTAGTAGCCAAGAAGCACCCGATGCTCGACGAAGTGCCGGTGGTGTTCGTGATCCCGCAGGGCGGCGTCGCCGCCGCGCCGCCGGACTTCGCCGACCGCATCAGCGCCGCCTGCGCCTCGGCCCTCGCCGATTTCAAGCGCCCGCGCGAAGTCCGTCTCGTCGACGACATGCCGCGCTCGACGCTGGAAAAAGTGGCGAAGGCTGAACTGAGGAAGATGCTGGCGGATTAGTTCGGGTGCGCCGATCGCGGAGCGAGGGCGGAAACCCGTGGGGTGGGCCAGGCGAAGCGTGCCCACCCGCTGCGGCAAAGCTCAGGGCCTGCACGGCCGCGCGTGGGCACGGCGCTGGCGCGCCTTTGCCCTCGACGGCATGTCGGTGAACTAACCCGCCGGCTCCCGACCTAGCCGCCCAGCGCCACCGGGCGGAACGCCTGAAGCAAGCGCTGGTCGATCTTGTCGCCGATCGCTTCCATCGCCGAGAAGGCGTGCAGCGGCATCAGCGGCGTGTGGTTCTTGCGCTGCGCCACCAGCGACGTGAACATATCGACGATCGTGGTGATCCGGACGATATCGCTGATCTGGTCGCCGTGCAGCCCATCTGGATAGCCGGAGCCGTCAAGCAGTTCGTGGTGATGCAACACCACGTCGAGCGTCTCGCGCGGGAAGCTGCCTTCGGAGGCCAGCGCATCGTAGCCGCGGCGCGGATGCTCGCGAAACTTCTGCAATCGCTCACCCTGCAGGCCGTCGAGATTGTCGAGCAGCGCGACGTCGACGAACGCCTTGCCGACGTCGAACAACAGCGCCGCGCGGGTGAGACGCCGCTGGTCTTCCTCACGCATGCCGAGATGCTGCGCGAAGGCGACCGCATAGCCGGTCGCGAACAGCGCCAGCCGATAGCTCTCGTTGTGATGCCGGCCCACCGTGGCGAGCCATTCCCGCAGCGAGGTGCGCTTGATCGCCTTGAGGATCGGCGCCTCGGCCTGCAGCACGTCCTGATAGCTGAGCGGCTTGCCGGCCGGCAGCCGCTCGAAGATCTTGACCAGCACGCCGTGCGCGGCGGCAACGCCCTTGCTCATCGCCTCGGCGCGAGCGGTCTCGGTGGTCTCGGACGCATCCGGAAACGCGGCGCGGATCCGGGACAGCAAGTCGCGCGGATCGAACGGACGCGCGATCGTGTCGGTGGCGCCGAGCGCCCAGGCCTGCATCGATCCGTGGTGCAGTTCGTCGGCGAGCACGAACAGCCGCGGGATCGGCTGATAGCCGCCGCCGAGCAACTTGCGCCGCACCGCCTGAACGCTTTCCGCCGAGCGCAGATTGATATCGACCACGATGCCGGACAATTCCTGCGCCGGCGTGTCGGGAAGCTGGTTGGTGGCAATGGTCTGTACGTCGGCAACGCCTGCCAGGATCCGGGCGAGGTCCGCACTCTGATCACGACGGTCGGATGCCAGAAGCAACCGCCGGCGCGGCTCGGACCGGGGCGCGGGTTGTCGGGCTACAGCATTCATGAATCACCAGCCTGGATAGTACGCACGTCTTGGACATCCCTAACGGGAAATCGGTTCCCGGTGCTTAACGGGCATTCTTAATGTTGGATGTTTTTTCCGTACGAATTTGATCGAGTTTTGTCCGGAATTGCCCCAGACCGCTCTCGGCATTGCGGTGCAAAACATCTATGATCCCGCACAGCACGGGGATGGCGATGACAGACAGCGTACCTACCGGGACCGACGAACATCCCTCGCCGGCACGCGCGGCGGGATGGTTCGCCGTGGCTGTGGTATTCGCGTCGCTCGCCGCGCCGCCGGCTTTGGCGCAGCAGATCGCACCTGTCCTCGTGGCGCCGGAGATCGCGCCGCCCTTCACCGCGACGCTGTCGAATGCCACACCGCTCGCGTTCGGCATGGACGCCGCGTCCGCGTCGCGCGCACTCGGTACGCCGCTCAACTATATCGGCGGCCGTCCTGGCGACGAGATCTTCCTGGCGATCCGCACAGCCGGTGGCAGCGGTTTCTTCGATCGTCGCGACCGGCTGTATCTGCAATTCCGCAAAGGTCGGCTGACCGGCTGGAAGGGCGACTGGGGACGCAACTGGATGTGGCAATAGCCGTAACCGCGTCGCCACCATCACACATCTGAACTTATCACCACCAACACAGGGGTTGCTCGTGGGACACGACATCACGCTGACGGCTGACGACGGATTTCAACTCGGCGGCTATCGCGCCGATCCGGCCGGGGCTGCTGCCGCTTCGGTGGTGGTGATCCAGGAGATCTTTGGCGTCAATCACCACATCCGCGCGGTCTGCGACCGCTTCGCCGCGCAGGGCTACCGGGCGATCGCGCCGGCGATTTTCGACCGGATCGAGCGAAATTTCCAAAGCGGCTATTCACCGGAGGAAGTCGCGGTGGCGCGCAAATTCGTCGCCGCGCCGGATTGGGACGCGATGCTGCGCGACACCCAGGCGGCGATCGATGCGGTCAAGGCCGAAGGTCCGGTCGGCGTGATCGGGTTCTGCCTGGGCGGCACCGTCGCCTATCTGGCGGCGACGCGGCTCAGCGGACTGAGTGCCGCGGTCGGTTACTACGGCGGCGCCATCGTAAAGTTCGCCGACGAGGCCCCCAAGGTGCCGACGCAACTGCATTTCGGCGAAAAGGACTCCGGCATTCCGCTCACCGATGTCGAGACCATCAAGGCGAAGCGTCCGGAAGTCGACGTCCACGTCTATCTCGAGGCTCAGCACGGCTTCGGCTGCGACGAGCGAGCCAGCTTCGACAAGCAAAGCTCCGACCGCGCCTGGCAGCGCAGCCTGGATTTCTTCGGGACGTATTTGAAGTAAGCGGCCGAGCGGCGGTTGACGCCACTCAGGGCGCGTTATCACAAACAATCGTCATGCGCGGGCTCGACCCGCGCATCCATCGCCGCGCAGCGGCTTCTTTTGTGAGATGGATCGCCGGATCAAGCCCGGCGAAGACGGCGGGGGTGGTGAGCCGATGTTACTCGACTCATCCGCCACCCTAAAACCAGCGCTCGCCGACCATGACGGTGTCGCCGGGGCTGAGCGGCGTGGCGAGCGGCACCTGGGCGCGGACCAGGGCGCCGTTTTCCGGATGGGTCAGGATCGCGCCGTCGCGCTTGGCGCGGGGCGTGAAGCCGCCGGCGATCGCGATCGCGCTCTCGACCGTCATGTTCGGGACGTAGGGATATTGGCCGGGCGCCAGCACTTCGCCGAGGATGAAGAACGGCCGGTAGGACTCGATCTCGACCGCCACCGACGGCTCGCGGATGTAACCATTGCGCAGCCGCGCCGTGATGGCGGCGGCAAGACCTGCAGGCGTGCGTCCGCGCGCGGGAACGCTGCCGATCAGCGGCATGGTGATCGCGCCGGAGGCATCGATCGCATAGGTGTTGGTGAGGCCTTCCTGCCCGTAGACCACGATGCGCAGTCGATCGCCGGCGTCGAGGCGATATTCCGGCTGCGGACCGGCAACCGGCGCGTACGCCACCGGACCGGGACCGGCCGGGCCACCATAAGCTAGGCTGTCGAGGGTGTTGGAGGGCTGTACGGCGACCGGGCCGGACCGCCGCATGCAGCCGCCCAGCGCAATCGCGCCCATCACGGCGATCATCGACAATCGAAACGCAGGTACGAACCGCACTGGAGCCATTCCCTCTCCACGACACGGCTCCGTTTATGCCCCGTTAGGGTTAACAAACTCTTGGCGACTGCGTAGTTCGGCGGGAAACCGTGAGCAGGGACGTCGTGACGCGCGACAGAGCGCCTGCCGTCGGATCGTTCAGTGATGGCGGGCTCACGAGAGACGGTCGTGGTGGGAATGCGCTAGCGCAGCCCGTCCCCTCCGGCGTGAGGGGACGGGCCGCAGCGTCTTCGCTATGCGTTTACGCCGACGCCAACCGGGCACGACACGCCGGTGCCGCCCAGACCGCAATAACCGCCGGGATTCTTGGCGAGATATTGCTGATGATAGTCCTCGGCGAAGTAGAATTCGCCGGCCGGCGCGATCTCGGTGGTGATCGGGCCGAACCGCTTGGCGCCGAGCGCCTGCTGATAGGCTTCGCGCGACGCCTTCGCGGCCCGCGCCTGATCGTCACCGAAGGTGTAAATCGCCGAGCGATATTGCGATCCGACGTCGTTGCCCTGGCGCATACCCTGGGTCGGGTCGTGGCTCTCCCAGAACGTCTTCAGCAGCGCCTCGTAGGAGATCTTCTTCGGATCGAACACCACCAACACCACTTCGGTGTGGCCGGTGCGGCCGGAGCAGGTTTCCTCATAGGTCGGGTTCGGCGTGAAGCCGCCGGCATAGCCGACTGCGGTGGTGTAGACGCCGTCACCGAGTTCCCAGAACTTGCGTTCCGCGCCCCAGAAGCAGCCGAGCCCAAACACCGCCTGCTCCAGCCCGTCCGGATAAGGCGGCTGGATCGGATGGCCGTTGACGAAATGGCTGCGTGCGGTGGGGATCGGCGTGGCGCGGCCCGGCAGCGCTTCGCTGGCGCTCGGCATCGTGGTCGACTTGCGCATGAAGAACATGGACACCTCCCGGCGCCGCGACGCTCACACGCGCCCGGCGGCCTGTTGCTCGAACGAGAGCCGGTGCACGACGTTCGCTGTCGCGCCCGGCTCCCGACTGACTTGCAATATAGGTATCGAGGCGCCGATCGACAGGTTTCGAAACGTCAGTCGCGGGCGTAGCCGATCAACGGCTTGCGCGGCCGGAACAGCAACATCAGCAGCAGGCCGAGAATGCCCAGCACCGCGAAGGTCGGTTGCGCCAGCAGCAGCCGGACGCCGTCCCACGCCCAGGGCGCGGACTGCTCGACCCACAGGCGGAACGCATGCTGGCTCGACTGATGGACGTCGTTCCAGAATTCGCCGAGGCGGGTCAGCTGCAGCGAGCTGTCGGCCACCGAGCGCGCGCCGTCATAGACCAGGAAGATGAACCCCCCGGTCAGCAGCAACAGGCCGATCAGTCGAAAGAACCCGCGGATCATCGTCCACCCCGATGAAATTGACCGTGCGTGGCCGCATCTACCGGGCGGACGCACAAAAGACAACCTCGCCAGCGACTTATCCCGGACTGCCGGGCCGGTTTGGCCGCCCCGGCGGCGAACGGTGGCCCGCCGGGCGCCCGCAAATGCGGCCACCGCGACCGTTGACGCTGGAAAGCGGTGGCTTTATAAGGCCGGCAATGGCGGTGGGGGCGTCCCTGCCGCCGATCGTCTTTGAAGCGATGCGGCATTTTCGGCCCGCCGGCTCCAGGGACAATCTTCAGGACATCCGGAACACACGGCGAGGCTCCGATCAACGGCGGCTCCGCCAATCAGCCCGGCCCTCCGCAGCGGAGGCCGCTGCAGGATTTGAGAGAACATGGCCAATACGTCTTCCGCGAAGAAAGCGACTCGCAAGATTGCCCGGCGCACCGCGGTCAACAAGTCGCGCCGTACCCAGATGCGCGGTTCGGTCCGGACCGTCGAAGAGGCGATCGCCAGCGGCGACCGCGAGGCCGCGCTGAAGGCGATGGCCAATGCCGAGCCGGCGCTGATGCGCGCTGCTCAGCGCAACATCGTTCACAAGAACGCCGCGAGCCGGAAGGTGTCGCGCCTCGCGCACCGGATCGCGCAGCTCGGGAAGTAAGTCCCGCGTCAAGATCGAGATCAGCAATGCCCGGCTCGGCCGGGCATTTTTGTCTGTGCTCGTTGTCTGAGCCTGTTTGTCTGTACCCGTTTGTCCGTGCCCGGCTGAGCCGGGCTTTTTTTTGTGCCGGCCCTGCCGGATTTTTGGCGTCCGCTTGGCGACCAGATGTGCATGCTGGCGTCATCTGTGGTCTCGCGCGGCGTTCGCCGCACTAAGCGCTGCTCGTTGTCTCCGCACGACGCGTGTCACATTTCATCGGCGAAGAGATCTCTTCTACGCACCGTATCGACGGCGTGATGAAACGACTTCGCATCCATGACGTCGCTGAGCTTTGCGATCGTCTTCGGTGAAGTCGAGCCCGCACGAAGCACTCGCGTCACGCAACCTACGCAAGCGGCGCCGACGTCAGAAACGCCTGCGGCACAGCGGCGAAACGTCACGAAGAAAATTTTGCAGAGTTGCTCTCGCCATCCGCCTCGGAACTTTACGCAGTGCAACATCGGAGTCGGCTACCCTGCTTCAGCGCTCACAAAAACGTCCGACTCGCGAGAGACTTAAAGGCAAAGCGAAGACGAGCACTTGGAAAATGCCGTCGTGCTACCGTCAAAGGTAAAGGATTCATGAAATACTTTTTGGCGTGCGATGGAATTGTCACGGTCCCGCACGGCGTCGAATCTCCGCACAGATTCAAAATCTTGCCGCAACGGTTGTTAGTCGCCTTGTGCGGCCGCGCGCGGCGCATCGCCGTCAAGCCCCCCTCCGACGAATCATATCCGTTGCGGCCATCGGGAGGTCGTGTATTTCTTAGATCGCCCGCGACGCCCACGGCTCTTCAGATCAGCGCGATTTGAGAACCAAGGGCGGGCATGCAGATCGGCGGCGGTATGCGTGTTAGCGGCGTTTTTCAAATGACAGCCGGGTTGTCACTCATAGCAATATGAGACCGGCGAAGCTGTGTCTGAAGCGTACGGCGCGTTCACTTGCGAACGTTTCCAGCGAACGATGCAGCGACACCGGCAACCGGACGGACCGACGGGTCGTTCTGAAAAAACGCGCAGCGGCTTGGATGCAGATTTGACTCGACGACATCTTGCCGCGCGCAAGCGCGTCAGGAGGGGGAGGTTTCATGAGCTACCAATTCAGCACTTCATTTCTGTACGCCGAGGGTTCGGGGCACCATTGTTTGACCACGACGACCACTACCACCATCACCAGTCGCTGTTGCGCCAGCACTCCGGGATCTCCGTCGAGTCCGCGCTGACCTGAAGCAATCCATCTAAAATCGGATCTGTCCTGACGTCGGCACGTTGCCGAACGGCAGAGCTGTGTCCGGAGTTTGCTTCGCGACGCCGCGGCGTGGCGTGAGCCGTCATGGTTTCGCCCGCGCGTTGAACATCACTCCATCTGAAAAGCTGCTGAAATGTCGAATATGGAACATGATCGCTGGTCTCGCGTCAAAGGCCGCCTGCGCACGAGCGTCGGCGAGGACGTGTATTCGAGCTGGTTCGCCCGCATGGACCTGGAAGCCATTCAGCAAGAGAGCGTGCATCTGTCGGTGCCGACGCGTTTCCTGAAGAGCTGGATTCAGACGCACTACTCCGACAAGGTGCTGACCTGCTGGCAGGCCGAGATTCCCGAAGTGAACCGCATCGAAGTGACGGTGCGGACGCCGATGCGCGCCGCCACTCCGGCCGTCAAGGATGCCGCCGCACCGGCCGAGCATCGCCGCGAAGAGCAGCGCTCGGCGCCCGAGCTGCGCAGCACCAATGCGACCACTCCGGCCGCCTCCAATCACGACGCGCTCGGCGGTTCGCCGCTCGATCCGCGCCTGACCTTCGCGAGCTTCGTGGTCGGCCGCTCCAACACGCTGGCGCATGCCGCCGCCAAGCAGGTGGCCGAAGGCCGCCGCGGCGATCCGGTGATGTTCAATCCGCTGTACATCCATTCCGGCGTCGGCCTCGGCAAGACGCATCTGCTGCAGGCCGTGACCTGGGCCGGCAATTCCGGCACCGAGCGCAAGGTGCTGTATCTCACTGCCGAGAAATTCATGTACGGCTTCGTCGCCGCGCTGAAGACGCAGACGTCGCTCGCCTTCAAGGAAGCGCTGCGCGGCATCGACGTGCTGGTGATCGACGATCTGCAGTTCCTGCAGGGCAAGACCACGCAGGCCGAGTTCTGCCACACGCTGAACGCGCTGATCGACGCCGGCCGCCAGGTCGTGGTCGCGGCCGATCGTCCGCCGTCGGATCTGGAAAGCCTCGACGAACGCGTGCGCTCGCGGCTCGCCGGTGGTCTCGTGGTCGAGATGGCGTCGCTCGGCGAGGATCTGCGTCTCGGCATTCTGAAATCGCGCGTCGTGGCGGCGCGCGCGCATCATGCGAGCTTCGATGTGCCGCAGCCGGTGCTGGAATATCTGGCGCGCGCCATCACCCATAACGGCCGCGACCTCGAAGGCGCGATCAACCGTCTGCTCGCCCACTCCAAGCTGAACAATCAGCCGGTGACGCTGGAAATGGCCGAGCACGAGGTGCGCGACCTGATCCGCCCGCAGGAGCCGAAGCGGATCAAGATCGAGGACATCCAGCGCGTCGTCGCGCGGCAGTACAATGTCAGCCGCTCCGACCTGTTGTCGTCGCGCCGCACCGCCAATGTGGTGCGCCCGCGCCAGGTGGCGATGTATCTGGCCAAGACACTGACGCTGCGCTCGCTGCCGGAAATCGGCCGCCGCTTCGGTGGCCGCGACCACACCACCGTGCTGCACGCCGTGCGCAAGATCGAAGGGCTCGTCTCCAAGGACACCACGCTGTCCGATGAGGTCGAGTCGCTGAAGCGCCAGCTTCAGGAATAGACGGGGCTCGGGCCCGGCGGCATCCGCCGCCACGCCGCGAACCGATCGCTCCAGACGGAAAAATCGGGGAAATTCCGACGCCTAAGGCCGGCACGCTCTTGCGTCCGCCGGCCTAACACGCCACCTTGCGGTCCCCCCGCGGGGTCGGGCGACATCCCGCAGGGTTCTCGTGCCGCGGCGCCGTTTCAGGCCGCCCGGCTCCTCCATACCTCCGGGGACTCCATCTCACGATGCGGGTACGGATCAGGCGGGTCTTGTCATGAAGGTCACGGTCGAACGCGCGCAATTGTTGAAGTCGCTGGGCCACGTCCACCGCGTGGTCGAGCGCCGCAACACCATTCCGATTCTCGGCAACGTGCTGGTGCGCGCCGAAAGCAACCAGCTCGCCCTCAAGGCGACCGACCTCGACCTGGAAGTCACCGAGACGCTGCCGGCCGAGACCGCGACGGCGGGCTCCACCACCGTGCCGGCCCACATGTTCTACGACATCGTCCGCAAGCTGCCGGACGGTTCGCAGATCGTGCTGGAGACGGACGGCGACCGCTCGGTGCTGGCGATCCGCGCAGGCCGCTCGCGCTTCACGCTGCAGACGCTGCCGGAAAGCGATTTCCCCGATCTCGCCGCCGGCGAGATGAGCCATTCGTTCGCGGTGCCCGCCGCCGACGTGAAGCGGCTGATCGATCGCACGCAGTTCGCGATCTCGACCGAAGAGACCCGCTACTACCTGAACGGCATCTATCTGCACACCGCCGGCTCGGCCAAGGACGCCAAGCTGCGCGCGGTCGCCACCGACGGCCATCGCCTCGCGCAGGTCGATCTGGCGCAGCCTGCCGGCGCCGCCGGGATGCCGGGCGTGATCGTGCCGCGCAAGACGGTCGGCGAAGTCCAGCGGCTGATCGAGGACACCGAAGCCGAGATCGGCCTCGAACTCTCAGCCGGCAAGATCCGCTTCACCATTGGCAATGTGGTACTGACCTCGAAGCTGATCGACGGCACCTTCCCGGACTACGGCCGCGTCATTCCGCAGAACAACGACAAGGAGCTGGTGGTCGACAAGAAGGACTTCGAGGCCGCGGTCGACCGCGTCTCGACGATCTCGAGCGAACGCGGCCGCGCCGTGAAGCTGGCGCTGTCGGCGGGCAAGCTGGTGCTGTCGGTGACCAATCCGGATTCCGGCAGCGCGACCGAAGAACTCGAAGTCGAATACGCCTCCGACCCGCTCGATATCGGCTTCAACTCGCGCTATTTGCTCGACATCGCCGCCCAGATCGAAGGCGAAGTCGCCGTACTGCGCCTCGCCGACCCCGGCTCGCCCACGCTGATCCAGGACCGCGACGCCAAGACCGCGCTATACGTGCTGATGCCGATGCGGGTGTAGCGGGGCGGCGCTGCAGCAACCCCACACGTCATCGCCCGGCTCGACCGGGCGACCCAGTATTCCAGAGCGCTTCGGCCGCACGCGAACGCTCTGGAATACTGGACCCTCCGCTTTCGCGGAGGGTGACGACAGAGCAAGCTGCAGTCCCGTGCAACGCCCGAGCCCCCGACTGACTGCATGACCGCCTCCCGCATCACCCGCTTGTCGCTGACGCATTTTCGCAGTTATCGGGCCGCTTCGTTGACGACGGCGGCGGAGCGCGTCGTGCTGGTCGGGGCGAACGGCGCAGGCAAGACCAATTGTCTCGAGGCGATCTCGTTTCTGTCGCCGGGGCGTGGGCTGCGGCGGGCGACGCTGGACGATGTCGCCGAGAACGAGGGCGACGGCTCCTGGGCAGTGTCGGCCGAGGTCGAAGGCGCGTTCGGGCTTGCGACGCTCGGCACCGGCATCGATCCGCCGCGCGCCGACGCGCCGACCACGCGGCGCTGCCGGATTGATCGCGAGCCGGTCGGTTCCGCCACCGCGTTCGGCGATCATCTGCGCATGGTGTGGCTGACGCCGGCGATGGACGGACTGTTCATGGGCGCGGCCTCCGAACGGCGGCGGTTCTTCGACCGCCTGGTGCTGGCGATCGACAGCCAGCATTCCGGCCGCGTTTCCGCGCTCGACCGCAGTCTCAGGTCACGCAATCGCCTGCTCGAGGACTATCGCAACGCCGACTCGCATTGGCTCGATGCGATCGAGCGCGAGACCGCCGAGCTTGCGGTCGCGGTCGCGGCAATGCGCGGGCAGACCGCGATGCGGCTCGCCGCGATGCTCGACGCCCGCGGCGCGGCATCCGCCTTCCCGTCGGCCAAGATCATGCTCGACGGCTGGATGGAAACCGCGTTGCTCGCCGAGCCCGCCACCGCGGTCGAGGACCGCTATCGCGGCGTGCTGCGCGACAGCCGGCCGCGCGACGCCGCCGCCGGCCGCACGCTGGACGGCCCGCACCTCACCGATCTCGAAGTCGTCTATGCGCCGAAGGCGATGCCGGCGCGCGACGCCTCGACCGGCGAGCAGAAGGCGCTGCTGATCGGCCTGGTGCTGGCGCATGCGCAGCTCGTCTCGGAGATGACCGGCATCACGCCGCTGCTGCTGCTCGACGAAGTCGTGGCGCATCTCGACCCCGGCCGACGGGCCGCGCTGTTCGACGAACTCGCCCGGCTCGGCGCGCAGGTGTGGATGACCGGCGCCGACCCCGCCGCGTTCGCCGAGATCGGCGCTGGCGCCGAGATTTTCACCGTCGAATCCGGCCGCATCTCGCCCCGAAAATGAGCCCGGGCGGCGCTGTTCCGCGGGCCGAAACCCAAGGTTCCGCGGCGACTGTCGGCGGCCTTCGAAACGGCCGTTTCGTGCCTTGCGAATCGCAGAAAAAATCCTACATCTTCAATCACTTGTCACACACGACTTAGGGCTAGGCGCGCCCCGTCTTTCGTGGCACAAAGAACATCTCATCGCGCCGTCGCACGCCGATTCGATTTCACCCTTCAAAGGTTGTTGCATGACTGAACCCGCCCGGCAGCCGATCGCCGAAACCCCGTCGCCCGTCCCCGCCGAATACGGCGCGGAATCGATCCGGGTGCTGAAGGGGCTCGACGCCGTGCGCAAGCGGCCCGGCATGTATATCGGCGACACCGACGACGGCTCCGGCCTGCACCACATGGTGTACGAAGTCGTCGACAACGCCATCGACGAAGCGCTCGCCGGCCACGCCAGCGCGGTCGAAGTGATCCTCAACGCCGACGGCTCGGTGACGGTGCGCGACGACGGGCGCGGCATTCCGGTCGACATCCACAAGGGCGAAGGCATCTCGGCAGCCGAGGTCATCATGACCCAGCTGCACGCCGGCGGAAAATTCGACCAGAACTCCTACAAGGTGTCGGGCGGTCTGCACGGCGTCGGCGTCTCGGTGGTCAACGCGCTGTCGAGCAAGCTGATCCTGCGGGTGTGGCGTAACGGCAAGGAACATCTTATCGAGTTCGCCCATGGCGATGCGGTGGCGCCGCTCAGCGTCGTCGGCGACGCCAATGGCCGCCGCGGCACCGAAGTGACGTTCTTCGCGTCTCCGGAAACCTTCACCCACATCGAGTACGACTTCGCCACGCTGGAGCACCGGCTGCGCGAACTCGCCTTCCTCAACTCCGGCGTCAACATCCTCTTGTCCGACCTGCGCCACGCGGTCGAGAAGCGCGAGGAGATGCGCTACGAGGGCGGCGTCACCGAATTCGTCAAGTATCTCGATCGCAACAAGAAGCCGATCGTGCCGGCGCCGATCGTGGTCGCGGCCGATCTCAACGGCATCGCGGTCGAAGCCGCGCTGTGGTGGAACGACACGTACCACGAGAACGTGCTGTGCTTCACCAACAACATCCCGCAGCGCGACGGCGGCACGCATCTGGCCGGCTTCCGCGCCGCGCTGACGCGCCAGCTCACCGGCTACGCCGACAACAACGCCAAAAAGGAAAAGGTCGCGCTGACCGGCGACGACTGCCGCGAAGGTCTCACCGCGGTGCTGTCGGTGAAGGTGCCGGACCCGAAGTTTTCGTCGCAGACCAAGGACAAGCTGGTGTCCTCGGAAGTGCGCCCGGTGGTCGAGAACGTGCTCAACGAGGCGCTCGCCGCATGGTTCGAGGAGCACCCGAGCGAAGCCAAGACCATCGTCGGCAAGGTGATCGAAGCCGCCGCCGCCCGCGAGGCCGCGCGCAAGGCCCGCGAGCTGACGCGGCGCAAGGGTGCGCTCGACATCGCCTCGCTGCCCGGCAAGCTGGCCGACTGTCAGGAGCGCGATCCGTCGAAATCCGAACTGTTCATCGTCGAGGGTGACTCGGCCGGCGGCTCCGCCAAGCAGGGCCGCAACCGCGAATTCCAGGCCGTGCTGCCGCTGCGCGGCAAGATCCTCAATGTCGAGCGCGCGCGCTTCGACAAGATGCTGTCGTCCGAGCAGATCGGCACGCTGATCACCGCGCTCGGCACCGGCATCGGCCGCGACGACTTCGACCTGTCGAAGCTGCGCTATCACAAGATCATCCTGATGACCGACGCCGACGTCGACGGCGCGCACATCCGGACCCTGCTGTTGACGTTCTTCTTCCGGCAGATGCCGTCGCTGATCGAGGGCGGCTATCTCTACATCGCGCAGCCGCCGCTCTACAAAGTGACGCGCGGCAAGTCCGAGCAGTATCTCAAGGATGAGCGCGCGCTCGAAGACTATCTGATCTCGACCGGGCTCGACGACTGCGCCTTCAAGCTCGCCAACGGCGAGGTGCGCGGCGGCCGCGACCTGCTGGCGCTGGTCGAGGACGCGCGCGCGATCCGCGGCACGCTGCATAATCTGCACAGTCGCTACAATCGCAGCGTGGTCGAGCAGGCGGCGATCGCCGGCGTGCTCAACACCGAAATCAGCAAGGACGTCGAGAAGGCCAATGGCGCCGCGGACTACATCGCGCGGCGGCTGGATGCGCTCGCCGACGAAGTCGAGCGCGGCTGGGTCGGCCGCTTCGTCGAAGGCGAGGGCTTCCACTTCGAGCGCACCGTGCGCGGCGTGAAAGACGTCGCGATGATCGACGACGCGCTGCTCGGTTCGGCGGACGCGCGCAAGCTCGACGAATATGCGGCCGTGCTGCAAGAGGTCTATCCGCGCCCCGGCGTGCTACGCCGCAAGGATGCCGAGACCGCGATCCACGGTCCCGTCAGCCTGTTCGAGGCGGTGACCGACGCCGGCCGCAAGGGCATCGCCCTGCAGCGCTACAAAGGCCTCGGCGAGATGAACCCCAACCAGCTCTGGGAAACCACGCTCGACACCAACGCCCGCTCGCTGCTGCAGGTGAAGGTGCGCGAAGTGGACGAGGCCGACGACATCTTCACCAAGCTGATGGGCGACGTCGTCGAACCCCGCCGCGAGTTCATCCAGGAGAACTCGCTGAGCGCGACGGTGGACGTGTAGGCTCATCGATCGAAGCAATCACACCGGCACTGCCTCCTCATCCTGAGGAGCCCGGCATAGCCGGGCGTCTCGAAGGATGAGCCCACATGTGCCTGCGGCGCATGGTTCGAGACGGCGCTTCGCGCCTCCTCACCATGAGGTCGTGCTAGTTGTGAGCGTTTGACGAAGGGTGTCCTGATATCGTGAGAGATTGGACCGCCCCACGTTGCCACGCTGAGCGCGCTACGCCGCCACATCTGCCTTCAGTACACCGCGGCGGATCTGGTCTTCTTCGATCGATTCGAACAGCGCTTTGAAGTTGCCTTCGCCGAAGCCGTCGTCGCCCTTGCGCTGGATGAACTCGAAGAAGATCGGGCCGATCGCGTTGGCGGAGAAGATCTGCAGCAGCACCTTGGTCTGGCCGCCCTCTACCACGCCTTCGCCGTCGATCAGGATGCCGTTCTGCTGCAGCCGGGCGATGTCCTCGCCGTGCTTGGGCAGCCGCGCGTCGATCTTTTCGAAATACGTCTCCGGCGGCGACGGCATGAACGGCAGGCCGCTCGCACGCAGTCCCTCGACGGTGCGATAGATGTCGCGGCAGCCGCAGGCGATGTGCTGAATGCCTTCGCCGCGATACAGCGTCAGATATTCTTCGATCTGCCCGGAATCGCCGGCGTCCTCGTTGATCGGGATCCGGATCTTGCCGTCCGGGCTGGTCAGCGCGCGCGAGAACAGGCCGGAGGCGCGACCCTCGATGTCGAAGAACCGGATCTGCCGGAAGTTGAACAGCTTGGCGTAGAAGCCGGTCCACACATCCATGCGGCCGCGGTGGACGTTGTGGGTCAGGTGATCGATGTAATAGAGCCCGGCGCCAGCCGGGCGGGCGTCGCGCGCACCGGTCCACTCGAACTCGGCCTCGTAAGCCGAGCCCTTGGCGCCGTAGCGATCGACGAAATACAGCAGGCTGCCGCCGATGCCCTTGATGGCCGGCACGTCGAGCGTCGCCTGTGCGGACGAGACATCAGCCGGCTCCGCGCCGAGCGCGATCGCGCGCTCATAAGCCTTCTGCGCATCGACGACGCGGAACGCCATCGACGGCGCGCACGGTCCATGCGCGGCGACAAAGTCGGTGCCGTGGGTGCCGGGCTGCTCGTTGACCAGATAGTTGACGTCGCCCTGACGATAGACCGAGATCGCCTTGCTGCGATGCTTCGCGACCAGGCTGAAGCCCATCAGCCGGAACAGGGCATGAAGCTGCGCCGGATCGGGATGGGCGAATTCGACGAACTCGAAGCCGTCGGTGCCCATCGGATTGTCGGCACTGATCGTGGCCGGCTGCGCATCGTGCGGAAAGGGTCCCATCGGGCGGCTCCTCTGGATTGTTTCTTGAGTCTGCATCCTCTGCCATCCGGGGCGCAAGAAGCGTGCAAATGCGAGCCACTTGCGCTAACTCATGCACGATCCGTGCATGAATGATGGCTGTTGCGCATGCTTTCTGTCGATGCCTTCGATCTCAAGATCCTGAGCGCGCTGCAGGACGACGGCCGCCTCACCAATCAGGAACTGGCCGACCGGGTGCAGCTGTCGCCATCGCAGTGCTCGCGGCGGCGGATGCGGCTGGAGCAGGACAACATCATCACCGGCTATCGCGCCGAGCTCGCAGGCGACGCGCTCGGCTTCGGCGTCGTCGCCTTCATCCAGATCACGCTGGCGACGCATTCGCCCGACAACGCCAAGAAGTTCCGATCGCTGATCGGCAGGATCGACGAAGTGCAGGAAGCCTATTCGCTGACCGGCGACGCGGACTACGTGCTCAAGGCCGTGCTGCGCGATCTGAAAGGCCTGTCCGACCTCGTCAACAACGTGCTGATGCCGCACCAGAGCGTCGCGCATGTGCGCTCCTCGATCGTGCTCGATCGCCTGAAGGAAAGCGCCCGGCTGCCGCTGAGGCAGCTCGCGGGAGGCTGACGCATCTTCCCCACCAAGAGCTTAAGTATCGCCCAAGTGACTCGCCCGACCGCGGCGACCGCGCGGCTGCCCAGCGATTGACCTGCCGCGATCGGAAACATACGCGCTCCGCGGCGTTCTGCACCGGCACGTTGTCTCCGACGAAACGGACCGGCCTATGGTGGAACTCAGCGACTTCGAACTTTCCCGGCGGAACCTGCTGCTGGGTTCGGCGGCGACGATTGCGCTCGGCGCGAAGCCGGGCGCCGCCGGCGCACAGATGCCGCCGAGCATGACGCCCGCCGCAGCGGAAGGAGCACCGACAACCGCCAAGGTGTCATTCACGGTCAACGGCGCGACGCGTGACCTGGAACTCGACACGCGGACCACGCTACTCGACGCACTGCGCGAGCATCTGCATCTCACCGGCTCGAAGAAGGGTTGCGACCAGGGCCAGTGCGGCGCCTGCACGGTGATCGTGGACGGCCGCCGCATCGCCTCCTGCCTGTCGCTGGCCGTGATGCACGAAGGCGACGAGATCACCACCATCGAAGGGCTCGGCACGCCGGACAAGCTGCACCCGATGCAGGCCGCGTTCGTCAAACACGACGGCTATCAGTGCGGGTATTGCACGCCGGGCCAGATCTGCTCGGCGGTGGCCGTGCTCGATGAAATCAAGGCGGGCATTCCGAGCCACGTCACCGCCGACCTGATGGCCAAACCCGAACTGACCAACGCCGAACTGCGCGAACGGATGAGCGGCAACATCTGCCGCTGCGGCGCTTACTCCAACATCGCCGAAGCGATCACCGAAGTCGCAGGGAGGCCGGCATGAAGCCGTTTACTTACGAGCGCGCCAAGTCTCCGGCCGAAGCCGCCGCAGCGGCGGCGCGGACACCCAACGCTAAATTCGTGGCCGGCGGCACCAATCTGCTGGATCTGATGAAGCTGCAGATCGAGGCACCGCAACATCTGATCGACGTCAACGCCATCGGTCTCGACAAGATCGAAGACACGCCGGACGGCGGCTTGCGGATCGGCGCGCTGGTGCGCAACACCGATCTCGCGGCCGACACGCGCGTTCGCCGCGACTATGCGGTGTTATCGCGCGCGCTGGTCTCAGGCGCCAACGGCCAACTGCGCAATCAGGCGACCACGGCCGGCAATCTGCTGCAGCGAACGCGCTGTCCTTATTTTTACGACACCAACCAGCCGTGCAACAAACGCAGTCCCGGCAGCGGCTGCGGCGCGCTGCAGGGGTACAGCCGGCAACTCGCAGTGGTCGGCGTCAGCGATGCCTGCATCGCGACGCATCCGAGCGACATGGCGGTGGCGATGCGCGTCCTCGACGCGACGGTCGAGACCGTCAGCGGCGACGGCGCGAAACGCAGCATTCCGATCGCAGAGTTTCATCGCCTGCCCGGCGACCGTCCGCAGGACGACACCACGCTGCGTCCCGGCGAACTGATCACCGCGGTGACGTTGCCGAAGCCGCTCGGCGGCACGCACATCTATCGCAAAGTGCGCGACCGCGCGTCCTTCGCCTTTGCGCTGATTTCGGTCGCCGCGATCGTGCAGCGCGACGGCAGCGGTCGCGTCGCACTCGGCGGCGTCGCTCACAAGCCGTGGCGCATCGAAGAGGCCGAGTCCGAGATGCCGCGCGGCGCCCAAGCGGTGACGCAGCGGCTCCTCGCCGGCGCCCGCACCACCGAGCAGAACGCATTCAAGGTCCCGCTCGTCGAGCGAACGCTGGGCGCCGTCCTCGCCGAAGCGAAAGGCTGATCCGATGAAATTCGACGCTCCCGCCACGACCAATCCGATCGACCGCCTCACCATCGTCGGCCAGCCGGTCGATCGCATCGACGGCCCACTGAAGACCACCGGCACCGCGCGCTACGCGTATGAACGCCACGACATCGCGCCCAATGCCGCCTATGGCTACATCGTCGGCGCCGCCATCGCCAAAGGACGGATAACCAGCATCGATCTGGCCGCCGCGAAAGCGGCCCCGGGCGTGCTCGCGATCGTCACCGCCGATAGTGCCGGCAAGCTCGACAAGGGCAGCAAGAACACCGCGAAGCTGCTCGCCGGCCCGGAGGTGCAGCATTATCACCAGGCCGTCGCGGTGGTCGTCGCCGAGACGTTCGAACAGGCCCGCGCGGCTGCGCAGCTCGTCCACGTCAGCTATCAGAGCGAGCGCGGCACGTTCGATCTGGCGGCAGAGCGTGATACGGCCAAGCCTGCCAAGGTGATGTCGGATCCCGGCGACTCATCGGTCGGCGATTTCGCCGCTGCTTTTGCGGCCGCACCCGTGAAGATCGACGAGACCTACAGCACGCCCGACGAATCCCACGCCATGATGGAGCCGCACGCCTCGACGGCGATGTGGGAGGGCGACAAACTCACAGTGTGGACGTCCAATCAGATGATCGCGTGGGGCGTTCAGGATCTCGCCAAGACGCTCGGCATTCCGAAGGAGAATGTGAGGCTGGTGTCGCCGTATATCGGCGGCGGCTTCGGCGGCAAACTGTTCCTGCGCGCCGACGCCGTGCTTGCGGCGCTGGGCGCTCGTGCCGCGGGCCGGCCCGTCAAGCTCACGCTGCAGCGTGCACTGGTGTTCAACAACACCACGCATCGGCCCGCTACCATCCAGCGCCTGCGCATCGGGGCGGATCGCGACGGCAAGATCACCGCGATCGGCCATGAAAGCTGGTCGGGCGACCTGCCAGACGGCAAGCCAGAAGGCGCGATCAGCCAGACCCGCCTGCTGTATGCCGGCCCAAACCGCATGACGGCGACCCGGCTCGCCGTTCTCGACCTTCCAGAAGGCAATTCGATGCGCGCGCCCGGCGAAGCTCCGGGCATGATGGCGCTGGAGATCGCTATCGACGAGATCGCCGAGAAGCTCAAACTCGATCCCGTCGAATTCCGCATCCGCAACGACACCCAGGTCGTGCCGGACGTCGGGGAAGCGTCCAGCAAGCCTGGCAACAGCACGGCGACGAAGCAGCTTCCGTTCTCGCAGCGGCAGCTCATCGAATGCATGCGGATCGGCGCCGACAAGTTCGGTTGGGACAAGCGCAATCCGCAGCCCGCGTCGGTCCGCGACGGCCGGTGGCTGGTGGGCATGGGCGTCGCCGCGGCGTTCCGCAACAATATGCTGACCAAATCCGCGGCCCGCGTCCGGCTCGAACAGGACGGCACGCTGGTGGTCGAAACCGACATGACCGACATCGGCACCGGCAGCTACACCATCATCGGCCAGACCGCGGCCGAGATGATGGGCCTGCCGCTGCAGAAGATATCTGTGCGCCTTGGTGACTCGCGCTTTCCGGTCTCGGCAGGCTCCGGCGGCCAGTGGGGTGGTAACAACTCCACGGCCGGCGTTTACGCCGCCTGCGTCAAGCTGCGCGAAGCGGTGGCGCGGAAGCTCGGCTTCAATTCGGCAGAGGCCGAGTTCGAAGGCGGCGAAGTTCGCGCCGGCAACCGCCGGGTGCCGCTTGCCGACGCCGTGCGCGACGGTCAGATCGAAGCCGAGGACGGCATCGAATACGGCGACCTGCAGAAGAAGGCGCAGCAATCGACCTTCGGGGCGCATTTCGTCGAAGTCGGCGTCGATGCCGCAACGGCTGAAATTCGCGTGCGACGCATGCTGGCGGTTTGCGCCGCGGGCCGCATCCTCAACCCGAAAACGGCACGCAGCCAAGTGATCGGCGCGATGACGATGGGCGTCGGAGCCGCGCTGATGGAGGAGCTGGTGGTCGACAAGAAGGTCGGCTTTTTCGTCAATCACGATCTCGCCGGCTACGAAGTGCCGGTGCATGCCGACATCCCGCATCAGGACATGATATTCCTCGACGAGACCGATCCGATGTCGTCGCCGATGAAGGCCAAGGGCGTCGCCGAGCTCGGCATCTGCGGCGTCGCTGCCGCGATCGCCAACGCCGTGTACAACGCGACCGGCGTCCGCGTGCGCGACTATCCCGTCACGCTGGACAAGCTGATCGACAAGATGCCGCCGATCGGCTGAGCTAACCGCGCGGGATCGAGATCCGGCAGACGACGCCGGCGGGACGAAATTCGAGCGTGGCGCCGCCGTTGCCCAGGCTGCGCGAGATCAACGTCTGGCCGAAGCCGGAGGAGGTCGGCGGCGTCACCAGCGGGCCGTCCTGTTCCTGCCATTCGATCGTCAGCGCCTCGACGTCACTCGCTTCGAGGCGCCGCACCGAAATCTTGCCGCCGGGCACCGACAGCGCGCCGTATTTCACCGCATTGGTGACGAGCTCGTGGAACACCAGCCCGAGCGATACCGCGATCCGGGCATCGACCGCGATATCGAGCCCCTCCGTCACGATGCGGCCGCTCGACAGCGATGCGAACGGCTCCAGCTCGGCGCCGAGCACGTCCTTGATCTGCAGGTTCTCCCACGAGGAATTCGACAGCAGCGTATGGGTCGCCGCCAGCGCCTGCAGCCGGCCGGAAAACGACTTCTGAAAATCCTCGATGGTGCGCTCGTGCGCGGCGGTGCGGGCGCAGATCGCCATCACCATGGCCAGCGTGTTCTTCACGCGATGATCGAGCTCGCCCATCAGCAACGCCTGCCGCCGCTCGGCGGCCTTGCGGTGTGACAGGTCCACCAGCGTGACCACGCAGCCCTGCATCCGCTCGCCGGACACCACCAGCGGCGCGGCGCTGATCATCACGTCGGTGATCGCAGCGGATGGCGCGCGCACGGCGGCTTCGAGGCCCTGCACCGGCATGCCACTGATCGCCATGGTGACGATGTCGGCGCCGCTCATGAGGTCGGTTGCGTCCGCAAAGGTCAGGTCGATCGCTTCGCCGAAGATCTTGCCGATCGGCGATGCGGCGCAGATCCGTATCGCGGCGCCGTTCAGATGGGTAACGCGGCCGGCGCGGTCGCACACGATCACCGCTTCATTGGCGGAGGCGAGGATCGCGCGGGCCAGCCGCTCGGATTCGCGCGCCGCCGCGGCCTCCTCGCGCTCGCTGATGTCGGTGAAGGTGATGGCAGTGCCGCGCACGACGCCGAAATCCAGCGGCGCGCCCGTGAGCAGCAGGCTGCGGGCGCCGGCTTCGGCGCGAAGATGAATCTCCGCGGTCTCGCGCCGCTGAACCGCCTGCGCCAGCAGGCGCCGAAACTTCGCCTGGTTAACCGAGTCGAGCAGCTCGATCAGCATCGCGCCGGTGAGCGAGCCGGCAGGCCGGCCGAGCAGCATGCACAGCGCGGCGTTGGCGTAGAGCAGCTGTCCTTCAGCATCGAACGCAGCGGCGCCGACGTCCATCGTCTCCATGAAGGTCCGGTACGACTGGCTGCTGCCTTCGAGCGTGAAGACCTGTTCGCTGTCGCCGCCCGAGACCACGACGGCGTCGATCTCGCCGTCGCGGATCGCCCGCAGGGTCGCTTCGGCCTCTTCGAGCCTTGCTTCAAGTTCGGCCCGGCTGAGCTCCGCGACCGCCGACGTCACGTCAGGATCCTTCGACCGACAGATGCACCAGCACCTTCGGCGTATCGGAGAGATCGCCAATGATCTTGCGGATCGGCACCGGCAGTTCTTTGACCAGCGTGGGGATCGCCACGATGCCGTGCTCGCGGGCGAGCTGCGGATGCTTCTTCAGGTCGATCACCTCGACCTTGTACTTGCCGGCCAGATGCTCGGCGCAGATCCTCTCGAGGTTGCGGATCGCGGCCAGCGATTTCGGCGTTTCGCCGGCGACGTAGAGAACGAGCTTGATCGGGTCGGCCATTCCACTTTCCTATTTCGTGTCCGGGCCGGCGCGACGCAGCCGTCGGGCCAATGCCATCGCTTCGGCGTCCATCTGGCTCTGCTTCAGATAGGCATCCTCCGCGTCCGTCATACGCTTCAGTTCGGATTCGTCCGCTGCCAATTCCGCCTGCAACGCTTCGATCTGCGCCTGCGCGCGGCGACGGCGGTGCACGATCTGATCCTGCATCCGCGCGGTCTCGCTGCGGCGATTGGCCTCGGCCAGCCGCACCCTCGCCTCCTCGGCCCGGCGGGCCGAGCCGGTCAGCGCGCCGCCGACTCCCAGATAGGGCTCGAGCAGATGGATGCCATCATTCGACATCACGAATTCGCGCACCTGGTTGGAGTGCGCGATGCCGCGCGCCTTCAGCAGGTAGAGCTCCCGGTTGAACTCGCCGTTCGATTCGCGATTGAGCAGCAGGATCCACGCGTCCATCAGCGACGACAGTCCGGCGTCGGTTTCGGCGTCCTTCGCGTGGGCGATGTGACTGAAAACCCCGGTGATGCCGTTGGATTTCAGATAGTCGACGATGCGCAGCAGCATCGACTGAACCTCGCCGAGTTCGCCGGAGCCGACGAACGCCGAGATCGGATCCAGCACCACCAGGCTCGGCTTGAAGCGCGCGATCTCGCGGAGCATCACCGCGAGGTGCATTTCGAGACTGTAGAAGGTCGGACGCGCGGCGATATAGCGCAGCTGGCCCGCCTCGATCCATCGGCCGAGATCGGTGCCGATCGACTTCATGTTGCGCACGGTCTGCGCTTCGGATTCCTCGAACGACAGATACAACGCGCGTTCGCCGCGGCGGCAGGCGGCGTCCGCCATCCTGCCGGACAGCGAGCTCTTGCCCGAACCGGCCACGCCGGTGATCAGCACGCTGCTGCCGCGGTAGAAGCCACCGCCGGACATCATGTCGTCGAGGTCGGCGACGCCGGTCGAGATCCGGTCGTCATAGACCTTGTGGTTCAGCCCGAGCGACGACACCGGCAGCACGCTGAAGCCGTCTTCGTCGATCAGGAACGGATATTCATTGGTGCCGTGCGCGGTGCCGCGATATTTGACGATGCGCAGCCGGCGCGTGGAGATCTGGTTGTCGATGCGGTGGTCGAGCAGGATCACGCAATCGGAGACGTATTCCTCCAGCCCCTGCCGGGTCAGGCTGCCGTCTCCGCGCTCGCCGGTGATGACCGCGGTCAGCCCCTTCTGCTTCAGCCAGTCGAACAGCCGGCGGATTTCGGCGCGCAGGACGGCCGGATTCTGAAACGCCGAGAACAGGCTCTCGATGGTGTCGAGCACGATGCGCTTGGCGCCGATTTGATCGACCGCGAATTCGAGCCGAAGAAACAGCGCTTCGAGGTCGTAGTCGCCGACCTCGGCCACCTCGGTCGGGTCGATCGCGATGTGCTCGATCAGGATGCGCTCCTGATCGATCAGCCCCTGCAGATCGAAGCCGAGCGACTGGACGTTGTCGACGATATCGACCGGCCGCTCCTCGAACGTGACGAACACCCCGGTCTCGCCGTAGTGCCGCGCCCCGTTGATCAGAAACGTGGATGCGAACAGTGTCTTGCCGCAGCCGGCTGAACCACACACCAGACTCGGCCGCCCCGACGGCAATCCGCCCAGCGTGAGATCGTCAAAACCTTCGATGCCGGTGCGGGACTTGGCGATGCCTTCGGTCATTTGAACTCGGATGCCCTAATCCCCGAGTTTGTATTTGAACCGGAACCGCCTGCCTAGAGGGCCGCCATGAAAATGAAATCCAGCCACTTAGGAACTTTTTGACGTGATCGCTTTTTACCGCTCACGCCGATGACCCGCCCGCGGATCAAATGATACAATTTGATGCTTCGCTCACATCTATTGGCCGCGGCTGATGATAGCGCCGTACCAGCCGAGCCCTCGATACGTCTCGTAGCCGGGCGTCAGATGGAAGCCGACCAGCGCTCCGGAGCTGTCCCGATACGTGCCACGCCGCTGACCGGAGATGCGTAGCGCCAGCCGCTCCTCGAGCAGGCCCTGCCCGTCCGACGCGGCGATCACCCGGTAATTCGAATCCAGCAACAGCACCCGGGCCTTGTCGTGCGGGTCGAGCCGGACGCCCTCGACGATCGCTCTGGCCTGCGGCTCCCAGTCGAAATGGATGGCGAGGATGCCGATCGGGGCGCCGTCGCGTCTGCCCTGGCTCCGCACGCTGGCGCAGTAGGTCGCCACGGTGGCGTTGCCGAGCTGGGGCATCCGCTCGATATCGCCGGCGACGTAGTCGTCGCCCGAGTGCAGCCGCCGTGCCTGCTCGAACCAGGCGCAGCCGGCGACGCTGCTGCCCACCACGTCGAACCGCTCCGGGCGGCCGTTGGCAATCACCTTGCCGTCCAGGCTGCACAGCCACAGGTCGAGATACACCGTGTAGGCCCCCAGGATCACGGCCAGCCGCTCGCTGACATGAGCGACGGCCTGCGGCGACGGAGCAGCGGCGCAATCGACCACCGCGGAGTCGGTGGCCCACCAGCGCACATCGCAGGTGCGTTCGTAGAGATTGCGGTCGATCAGCTCGACGGCATTGAGCGACAGATCGACCAGCCGGTCGCCGCGCGACCGCTCGCTCATCGTATCGATCGTATGGATCAGCTCGCCGGTCCGCCGCGTGAGCTGGCTTTCCAGGTCGCGCGCGATCTCCTCGATCTGCGCGCCGACATTGCGCACCTCCTGGGCGACGATGGCGAAGCCGGCCCCCTGCTTGCCGGCGCGGGCGCTTTCGATCAACGCGTTGAGCGCCAGGATCTTCATCTGGCTGGTGATCTTCTGGATCGACTTGGTCTTGCCGCAGGCGATCTCGTTGACCTCGGAGGTCAGCCGCGCGACCAGCGTCGATACGTCGGACTCATCCGAACCGGACTCCGGACCGAGCTTGGCCGCCCGCGTTGTCGCACCGATCATTCGTTTCCCGCCCCCGGCGTCACCGCACCGGAGGAAAAGATGACGAACTATTCCTAATATCGACTAAACCCAAAATCGGGAACTGATCACTCGATTGCCGCCGCACCGCGAACTAATCAATGCCGCACCTGCTCACAAGTGATCACTTCCGGACAATATGCTAACCAGTTCATCACGGCCGGACATCGGCCATGCTCAACTTGGCGGCAAACCGACGCGGAGATCCCACGTCAGGCCGCCGGTCTCAGGCGGCAGTCAGTGGCGGCACCGGAAGCGCCGTGACGGATTTGATCTTCTCCATCGCGAACCGCGACGTGACATTTTTCAGCGCCACCGTACTGATCAGCCGCTTGTAGAACACATCGTAGGCGCGCATGTCGGCGACCACGACGCGCAGCATGTAGTCGACGTCGCCGGCCATCCGATAGAACTCGATCACTTCGGGCATCGCCGCCACGGCGTCCGCAAAGGTCTTGAGCCAGGCCTCGGAATGGTCGCCACTCTCGATCGAGACGAACACCGACAGGCCGAGCCCGATCTTGTCCTGATCGACCAGCGCAACCCGGCGGGTAATCACGCCATCGGCCTCCAGCCGCTGGATCCGCTTCCAGCACGGCGTCGACGACAGCCCGACCCGGTCGCCGATCTCGGCGACCGACAGCGACGCATCCTGCTGCAGGACGGTGAGGATTTTCCGGTCGATCGCATCGAGGCGACGGCTGGTTTCGGCGACGGGGGTCTCGACGTCAGACATGAGAGAACATTCTTCCAAATCAAATGATGCGCAGCATCATACGTGGAAGATTTTTTCACGCAAGCCGCCTTTTTGGGCGGCACATCGAGCTGCGGGTCCTCCAGGAGACGGCTTGGCGCGCCTGATCTCCCATCGGCCGGGCTCGGGCCGGGCAAGGACGAAAGGGGCGTGATTTGAAAAGGTTAGGGTCAGATTCCAGCCATTGTTCGGGCTGGCTCAAGCGAGGCCAAGCTTGAGGCCACGGCTGGGGCGGAGACTTTCGACCAGGCGCAGGGCGGCCTTGTGGGCGTCGCCGGCGGAGCGGAAATCCTGGCCGTCGAGCGCGGTGAAATCGTCGGTGGCGGCGTGGAAGCGGAAGCCGCGGCCGTCGCGGACGACGATGCCCGCGGCGCGCGAATGGACTTCGATGATGTAGGCGGTGGATGCGACGGCTTGGGACATGGCGGCTGCTGACTCGAAGCTGACGATTCGCGGTGTGCGAATGCCGGCCTGATAGCCGCGCTCTGCGTCAGGCCGATGAAACGGGCTTAACGCTTTGGTGCTGCGACGGTTTGCCCAACCTCGCGCCGCGGACAGCGCAACCTCTCCCGCTTGCGGGAGAGGTCGGATCGCGCAGCGATCCGGGTGAGGGCCGCGGCCTCTCCGCGAGTCGCCGGCTCACTGCCTGGGGCGCCCTCACCCCAGCCCTCTCCCGCGGGCGGGAGAGGGGGCGCGCTGCGACGCCGGGAGAGGGGGCTCGACGAACGCGTGCTGCTCAGCAGCAGGACATCGGCGGGAACATCGGCTGCAGCTTGCGCAGCGCCCGGTAGAACCGCGCGAACATGCGGTAGGGCCAGGGCTGCGCCTGCAGCCAGCGTTCCTTGACGTCGTCGTCGCTGCCGGGCGGGACCTCGATGCGCGGCTCGGCCGCAGCAGGTCGCGGGATCAGGGCGTCCGGATCGACATAAGTGAGCAGTGCCATGGCAGCCTCGCTCTTTATCCTCGTTTCGGGGCCGGCGGCGGCATCGGCTGGTCGTCGTCGGAAATGGCGCGCCACGCTGCGCCGTCGAGATCTTCATACTGGCCGCTCTTCAGCGACCACAGGAAAGCCGCGAGTCCGAGCAGGCCGAGCACCAGGGCCAACGGCACCAGGATCACCATGACTTCCATCTACCTGCCTCCACGGCGGACGCGGCGGGCGCGCATCGCATTCAGCATCACCAGCACCGACGAGCCGGACATCGCCAGCGCGGCGATCAGCGGCGTGGCGAAGCCGGCGATCGCGATCGGCACGGCCAGCACATTATAGCCGATCGCCAGTGTCAGGTTCTCGCGCATCACACTCATCGCCTTGCGCGAATAGTCCACCGCGGCCAGCACCGGCGCAAGCTCCTTGCCGAGGAACACCAGATCGGCGGTGGCCTGGCTGAGATGCGTGGCGCTGATCGGCGACATCGAGACATGCGCGGCGGCGAGCGACGGCGCGTCGTTCATGCCGTCGCCGACCATCATGACGTTGCGGCCCTGCGCCTTCAGCGACTCGATATGGGCGATCTTCTCGGCCGGCGTCACCCCGGCCCGCCACGCGCTCACGCCGAGCGCATCGGCGGCGTGTCGCACCGCCGGCTCGCGATCGCCGGACAACAGCTCGACCGCGATGCCGCGATTGATCAGCGCATCGATGGTCTTGGCGGCGTCCGGCCGCAGCAATTGCCGGACCGCGAACACCGTGCGCTGCGCGCCGCGGCTGAAGGCGACGACCGAGACTTCCGGGTCTTCGCTGAGGATCGCATTGGCCTCGACGTCGGCGCCGCAGAACGACGGGCTGCCGAGCCGCAGCTCCTCGCCGTCAATCGTCGCGCGGACGCCGCGGCCGGGCTCCTCGGTGACGCCGGGCAGCGGCGCCTTGGCGCCCGAGGCACGCGCCACCGCTGCGGCGACCGGATGATGGCTGGCGAGCGCGAGCCGTCCGGCGAGCTGAAACACATCGGCCGGCACGGCGGCGGCGTTGACGACGTCGAGCTCAGGCAGCGTCAGCGTGCCGGTCTTGTCGAACACGACCGTATCGACCGCCGAGGCGCGCTCGACCGCGTCGCCGGCATTGAGCAGCACGCCGGCGCGGAACATCGCGCCCGACGCCACGGTCTGCACCGCCGGAATGGCGAGGCCGAGCGCACAGGGGCAGGTGATGATCAGCACCGCGATGCCGGTGACGACGGCGTCGTGCCAGCTCGCGCCGGCCAGCACCCAGCCGATCACGGTGAGCAACGCGGTCGCGTGCACCACCGGGGCATAGAACTGCGACGCGCGGTCGGCGAGCCGGACATAGCGCGAGCGCGCCTGCAGCGCGTGGTCGAGCAGCCGCGTGATCTCCGACAGCAGCGTACCTTCGGCCGCCGCGGCGACGCGGACGCGCAGCGTGCCGGTGATGTTCAGCGTGCCGGCATAGACCTGCGTGCCGCGCTCGGCTTTTGCGTAAAGCGTTTCGCCGGTGATCAGACTCTGGTCGATCTCGGAGCGGCCTTCGACGACGTGGCCGTCGACCGCGCAGCGCTCGCCGGGGCGCAGCAGCACGATGTCGCCGGCGCGCACCGCGGCGATCGGCACTTCCGCGATCTCGTCGGTGCCGACGAATTTGGTCGCGGTCTCGGCCTTCAGCGCCGCCAGATTGCCGGCGACCGCGCGGGTCTTCTGCCGCATCTTCTGATCGAGGAAGCGGCCGGCGAGCAGGAAGGCGATCAGCATGATCGCCGCGTCGAAATAGGTGTGCTCGGCGTGGTTGATGGTTTCGACCAGCGACATGCCCAACGCCAGCGTGACGCCGATCGAAATCGGCACGTCCATGTTGACGCTCTTGGCGCTGAGCGCCCGCCAGGCCGACTGGAAGAACGGCTGGCCCGCATAGGCGGCGCAGGGCAGCACAACGAGTGCCGACAGCCAGTGGAAGAAGTCGCGTGCTTCCGGGCTGAGATCGCCGCCGAACCACACCGGCACCGACAGCATCATCACGTTCATGGTGGCGAAGGCGGCGACGCCGAGGCAGCGCAGCAGAAACTTCGACCGCTCGGCTTCTTCGACTTCGGCGCGGACCGGCTCGTACGGATAGGCCTTGTAGCCGAGTTCGGCGAGCCGATCGATGAACAGCGCCGGCTCCAGTTCGCCCTTCTTCCACTCCACGGCGAGGCGGCGGTCGGTCAGGTTGACGCGCGCCAGCGTGACGTCAGGTATAGCCGCGAGGCCGCGCTCGATCTTGGCCATGCAGGCGGCGCAGGTGACGCCTTCGACCGCGAGGTCGAGATGCGCGACATCTTGATCGACATCCTTGACGTAGTGAGAGAAGTCCCGCGTCATCAACATGCAGCGACCCTTTGATCCCGCGCCCCCAAGCGTCCCGATCAATCCAGCTTCAGACGATTCTTCGACAGGAACATGCGCAGGCCGTTCTGATCGCCTTCCAGCACCAGATCCCAGCGTCCCGGCAGAACCTCCACCAAATCGCCCTGGTAGACGCCGCTGCCGACCTCGGCGAGTGTGATTTCGCGATCCCATTTCTTGTCGGCCGGACGTTCGAGCCGGCCCACGAAGGACAGGCCCGCGAGCGGCAGCCCGGCCCGGTCGCGCGCTTCGACCCGCAGCGTCGCCTTGCCGTCCGGGCGGCGCTCGAGATTGGCGTTGACCTTCCAGCCTCGCTTCTCCTGATCACGGGCAGCCGCGATCTCGTTTTCATAGCCGAGGCTCGCCGCATAGGCGCTGTCGACCTCGGTGCCGGGCAGCGTCTTGATCGCCAGCGTCATCATCAGGCCGTTGACGCCGAACACGACGCCGAAGAACGCGACGAGCGAGGCGAGCACGACCTTGCCGGTGAGCTGGCGGGGCTTGGACGAACGGGACATGGCGGCAACTCCAGTGACGGCTCAGGGCGTGACGAACACGTCCTTGGCGGACGCGACTTCGCCGAGACCGATATCGGTGACATGGAACGTCACCGGAACCGATTTGGCGATCTCTTCGTTCGAGTTCGAATCCACCAGCACACGCAGCTCGGTGGTGGTGTCGCGGGCGAGAATGATCATCGGCCGGTCGGGCGTGATCGAATCGGCGCCGACGACGTGGATGCGGGCGTTCGGCGGGCCATCGACGTCGACCGCGACGACCCGGTCGAAGCCGCGCTTGTTGAGGAACCGGATGGTGTAGCCGTTGCGCACGGAGCCGTCGCTGAGCCGCACCGCGACCGGGTTGCGGTCGTGCAGCACGTTGAGGTCGAGCAGGCTGCGGTTCATCAGCGCGTACAGCATGACCGCGCCGATGCTGACGATGATCGCCGAATACACCACGGTGCGGGCGCGCAGCGGCTTGAAGACCTCCGGCTTGCCCTCCATCCGGCGATGGATGTTGATGTCGTTGTCGTAGCCGATCAGCCGCGTCGGGCGGCCGATCTTGGTCATCACGTTGTCGCAGGCATCGATGCACAGGCCGCACTGGATGCAGTCGAGCTGCGGTCCGTTGCGGATGTCGATGCCGGTCGGGCACACCGCGACGCATTGGTTGCAGTCGACGCAGTCGCCGACGTGCTCACCGGCGGCGCGCAGCGCTGCGGCTTTCTTGAACGAGGTGCGCTTCTCGCCGCGGTCGTACTTATAAGTGACGTTGAGCGCCCATTCGTCGGTCAGCGCCGCCTGGATGCGCGGCCAGGGGCACATATAGACGCAGACCTGCTCGCGCATGAAGCCGGCCAGCGTGTAGGTCGTGAAGGTGAGGATACCGATCCAGATATAGGCGACCATCGGCGCCTGGAAGGTGACCAGTTCCTTGATCAGCGTCGGCGCGTCGGCGAAGTACAG
Source organism: Rhodopseudomonas telluris (assembly GCF_042432815.1). Taxonomy (NCBI): domain Bacteria; kingdom Pseudomonadati; phylum Pseudomonadota; class Alphaproteobacteria; order Hyphomicrobiales; family Nitrobacteraceae; genus Rhodopseudomonas; species Rhodopseudomonas telluris. Next base: position 80,378 of record NZ_JBHLWM010000004.1, on the reverse strand, counting down.
CACCCAGGCGCCGCCGGTCCACCAGGCGATCATCAGCCAGATCGAGTGCTTCAGCACCAGCTCGGCGCCGCGCTGCAGGTTCCACGGCTCGGTCGCCTTGCGCATCCGCTCGCGGCGATCGCCTTCGATCAGGCGCTCGACCGCGTAGAACAGGTCGGTCCACACCGTCTGCGGGCAGAGATAGCCGCACCAGACACGGCCGCCCAGCGCGTTCATCAGGAACAGCGCCACCGCCGCGATGATCAAAAGGCCGGTGAAGTAATAGATCTCCTGCGGCCACAGCTCGATGAAGAAGAAATAGAACCGGTTGTTGGCGAGATCGATCAGCACCGCCTGGTCGGGGGCACCGAGACCGCGATTCCAGCGAACGAAGGGCAGGAAGTAATAGATCCCGAGGCAGACCGCCATCAGGATCCATTTGGTCCGTCGGAACGGCCCCGTGACGCTCTGCTGATAGATCTTCTTGCCCGCCGCATACAGAGGGCCGTCGTCCTCGTCGGGGGTGAAATCGACCGGGCGCAGCGGCTTGTTCATATCGGGGCTCGTTTTTGTTGTTGTGTCGTCGAGCATCGGCTCGTTCCGTAGCGTCATATCCGGGTCCGGACCCTCGGGCGCCCCCGCCACCCGAGGTGTCCGTCCGGAAGGGCAGCGGCTACTTGCCGCCGCCCAGCGAGTGGACGTAGACCGCCATCGCCTTGATGGTGGCGGGGTCGAGGCGTCCGATCCACGCCGGCATCACACCGCCGCGGCCGTTGGTCAACGTCTCGATCATGGTCGCTTCATCCGAACCGTACAGCCAGATCTTGTCGGTCAGATTGGGCGCACCGAGCTCCGGATTGCCCTTGGCTTCGTCGCCGTGGCAGGACGAGCAGGTCTCCGCGAAGATCTGCTTGCCGGCCGCGAGATCGGCGCCCGGCTTGGTCGACAGGCCCGACAGCGACCGCACGTAGTTCACTACGTTGACGATCTGGTCCTTGGTCAACAGGCCGTCCTTGCCGAACGCCGGCATGTTGCCCTGGTGACCTTCGTCGTTGCCGGAGCGGGCGCCGTACTTGATGGTCTGCTCGATCTGCTCGAGCGAACCGCCCCACAGCCAGTCGTCGTCGTTGAGGTTCGGGAAGCCCTTGCCGCCGGCGGCGCCGGAGCCGTGGCAGGCGGCGCAGTTGTCGCCGAACACCACCTTGCCCTTGGCGCGGGCCAGCGCCAGCAGCGCCGGATCCTTCTCGATGTCGGCGAGCGGCGCCGCGGCGAGCACCGCCATCTTGTCGCCGCGCACCGCATCGAGCTTGGCGAGGTCGACGGCGAGTTCGGCGCGGGACGAGTAGCCGAACAAGCCCTTGGTGTAGCCGTCCATCAGCGGCCAGGCCGGATAGACGATGAAGTAGCCGATCGCCCAGACGATGGTGGCGTAGAAGGTCCAGATCCACCACCGCGGCAGCGGCGTGTTCAGTTCCTTGATCCCGTCCCACTCATGGCCGGTCGTGCTGGTGCCGGTGACCTTGTCGATCTCGGCGTGATGTGCGTGGTCAGCCATGGTCCTATCAATCCTCTCGCAGCGGCATGCGCGCAGCGTCGTCGAAAGCCGTCTTATTCTTCGGCCACAGCGCGTAGGCGACGATGGCGAAGAAGATCACCATGAACAGCGGCGTCCACCAGACGGTGACGAAGCTGGATACGAAGTTCTCGACCGAGATGATCGCTTTCATGTCTCCACCTCAGCGCAAATTGGCTTTTTCGTTGTAGAGTTTGAAGTCGACCAGCGTGCCGAGCATCTGCAGATAGGCGACCAGCGCGTCGAGTTCGGTCGGATCGCCGCCCTGGCCGTCGAAATTGCGGACGACCGCCTTCGGGTAGCGCTTCAAGAGATCGGCGGCGCCGGCGCTGTCCGGATCGATCTGGGTCTTCAGATCTTCCGCAGCCTTGGCGACGTCTTCGTCGGTGTAGGGCACACCGAGTGCGCGGTTGGTGCGCAGGTGGTCGGCGATGCTCGAGGGATCGACCTTGTTGCTGGCCAGGAAGGCGTAGCTCGGCATCACCGACTGCGGCACGATCGACCGCGGGTTCTTCAGATGCGAGACGTGCCAGTCGTCGGAGTACTTGCCGCCGACCCGCGCGAGGTCCGGACCGGTGCGCTTGGAGCCCCACTGGAACGGATGGTCGTACATCGACTCCGCCGCCAGCGAGTAGTGGCCGTAGCGTTCGATCTCGTCGCGCAGCGGACGGATCATCTGCGAGTGGCAAAGGTAGCAGCCTTCGCGGATGTAGACGTTGCGGCCGGCGAGTTCGAGCGGGGTGTAGGGGCGAACCCCGTCCACCTTCTCGATCGTGCTCTTGAGGTAGAACAGCGGCGTGATCTCGACCAGGCCGCCGACCGCGATGACGAGGAGAATACCCACGATCAGGACGATCGAGTTCGTCTCGAAGATCTTGTGACGATTCCAGAAAGACATCGACCTATTCCTTACTCGGCGGCCTGCAGGGCGACGCGCGGCTGGGCCTCTGACGATTCACCGACGCGAACCGTCATCCAGAGATTGTAGGCCATGATCAGCGCGCCGATCAGGAACAGCCCGCCACCCGCAGCGCGGATCGCATAGAAGGGGTGCATCGCCTCGACGGTTTCGATGAACGAGTATTCCAGGAAGCCGAGCGAGGTGTAGGCGCGCCACATCAGACCCTGCAGGATGCCCGACACCCACATCGCCGAGATGTAGAGGACGATGCCGAGGGTCGCGATCCAGAAGTGCCAGTTGACCAGACGCAGGCTGTAGAGCTGCTTGCGGCCCCAGACCCACGGCACCAGGCAGTACAGCGCGCCGAAGGAGACGAAGCCGACCCAGCCGAGCGCACCGGAATGCACGTGGCCGACGGTCCAGTCGGTGTAGTGACTGAGCGAGTTCACCGCCTTGATGGCCATCATCGGACCTTCGAAGGTCGACATGCCGTAGAAGGCGACCGACACCACCATCATGCGGAGCACCGGGTCGGTGCGCAGCTTGTCCCAGGCGCCCGACAGCGTCATCAGGCCGTTGATCATGCCGCCCCAGGAGGGCATCCACAGCATGATCGAGAACGTCATGCCGAGGGTCTGCGTCCAGTCCGGCAGCGCGGTGTAGTGCAGGTGGTGCGGACCGGCCCAGATGTACAGGAAGATCAGCGCCCAGAAGTGGATGATCGACAGCCGATAGGAATAGACCGGCCGCTCAGCCCGCTTCGGGATGAAGTAGTACATGATGGCCAGGAAGCCGGCGGTGAGGAAGAAGCCGACCGCGTTATGGCCGTACCACCACTGGAACATCGCGTCCTGCACACCGGCCCAGGCGATGTACGACTTGGAGCCGAGCAGCGAGACCGGCAGCGTCGGGTTGTTGCCGAGATGCAGCACCGCGATGGTCAGGATGAAGGCGAGATAGAACCAGTTCGCAACGTAGATGTGCGGCTCTTTGCGCTTCATCAACGTCGCGACGAAGATCAGAAGATACACAACCCAGACGATCGTGAGCCAGAGGTCGGCGTACCATTCGGGTTCGGCGTACTCCTTCGACTGCGTGACGCCGAGCAGATAGCCGGTGCCCGCGATCACGATGAAGAAGTTGTAGCCGATCGCGACGAACCAGGGCGCGAGGTCGCCGGCGAGGCGTGCCCGCGTGGTTCGTTGCACGACGTAGAAGGAGGTCGCGAGCAACACGTTGCCGCCGAAGGCGAACACCACCGCGGAGGTGTGCAGCGGCCGCAGCCGGCCGAAGTTCACCCACTGCGCGACGTTGAGCCCCGGATAGGCCAGCTCGAGCGCGATGTAGAGGCCCGCCGTGAAGCCGGCGATGCCCCAGAACATCGCCATGAAGGACAGAAACTTGATCGGACCGAGATTGTAATTCGGGACGCCGTTGATTTCCTGCGGCGGCAGGCCGGTGCGGCGGCTGTAGCGCGTAATGATCGCGAAGACGGCCCAGGCGCTGAAGGCAGCGCCGAGAGCAGCGTGGAAGGCAAAGGGCGCATCCTTGGCGAAGATCGTCGCGTAGATGCATAGCACCGTGGTCAGGGTGAACACGAGCGTCAGACCACCCTCGCCAAGGGTGATCCGTTTGGTTGTGAGAGCTTGATTCATCTGATCAATCTTTTCTCGGCGGGGCAGTTGGTCGCACCAAACCCGGAATCCCAAAAGGCCGTTTGATCGAAATCAAATTGCATAATTTTGCGCCATGTCGGCGGGGCCGGGGGCGAACGGCTGTCGGATTCGGCAGGAAGTGCAGCAAAGCAAGCGCGTAGCGTGGCGTCGCCTCGGACCAGTACGAGGCGTTTTCAACTGCACTTAACAGCCGCTTTAGACCAAGGGATGAGTTGCGCCGAACGCAACTGATAACCAGTTGCCCATCGTTGCGCGCGGGCAGCGGGCGGGCGCATCGAAGGTGCGCGCCTCGCTGTCGGCAAAGCCACTCGCACCCACCCCGTCAGGGCCGGGCTTGTCCCGGCCATGACGGAGGAAATTCAGGGATGGATCGTCGGAGGGCGTATCAGCTGAGAGGCACCTCTCACCCGCGTTGGCTCTCGTAAGCCTTGAGATGGGTGTAGATCACCCGCAGCCGCTCCACCGGCAGGCCGGCGGCCTCGCCGCGCGCGATCAGGTCGCCGATGACGTGATCGGCCTCGACCTTCGCGCCGGCCTGGATGTCGCGGAACATCGACGCGGTTAGCTTGGAGCCGGCGGCGAGCAGCATGCCGCGGGTGCGCTCCATGAACGGCGCGCGCGGCGGATGGCCGGCGGCTTTGGCGATCGCGCCGATCTCCTCCACCACGCCGAGCATGAACTCGGCGCCGCCCGGTGCCGCGAGGATATCGCCGACCGGCGCCCGCATCAGGCTGGTGGAGCCGGCGAGCGACGCCAGGAACACCCACTTCTCCCACATCTCCTGCATCACGTCGGGCGACGCATGGACGTCGAAGCCGGCGGCGCCGAGCGCCGCCGCGATGGCGGTCACGCGCGGGCTGGTGCCGCCGTCGCGTTCGCCGAACGTGATGGCGTTCATCGGCGCGAGCTGCACGACGTGGCGCTGCGCATCCAGCATCGCGGCGATCACGCATTGGCCGCCGAGCACGCGGTCACGGCCGAACCTGGCGTCGAGCACGTCGAGATGCCGCAGGCCGTTGAGCAGCGGCAGCACCGCGGTCTGCGGCCCGACGCCGCCGGCGAACGAGGCGATCGCGTCGTCGAGATCGAACGCCTTGCAGCTCAGCAGCACCAGATCGTAATCGGGCTTCAGCGCGGCGGATTGCAGCGCCGGTGGATTCGCGATCGTCGCGTCGCCGTTCGGGCTCTTGATGACGAGACCGTCGCGCGCCAGCTCCGCGGCCCGCCCCGGCCGCACCAGAAACGTGACGTCCCGCCCCGCCTGCAACAGCCGCCCGCCAAAGTATCCGCCGATGGCGCCCGCGCCGACGATCAGAATCCGCATATCCCCGCTCCTCCCCGTTTGGATCTCGGCTTAGCATCACGTCGGCCGGCCGCCCAGCACAGCGGCTTCATAGCTGCCCTTCACCTCGTCATTGCGAGCGACGCGAAGCAATCCAGCGGAGTAGACGGAGCTGGATTGCTTCGTCGGCTACGCCTCCTCGCGATGACGGAGACGCCGAGTGCGTGGCCTGGGGTTGCCTCGATGCGCCGCGACGAATGCGCGCGTGCCGAAGGAAGAAGCTCACCATTTCTCGCCAAACGGCCTGATTTCCATCTCGAACGTCCAGGCGCTCTTCGGCTGCTGATAGAGCTGCCAATAGGCGCCCGCGACGGAGGCCGGTGGCATCAGCAGGTCGGGATTGTCGAGCGCTTCCTTGCCCCACAGCTGCTCGCGGCGCTCGCGGACCCAGGCGGTGTCGACGCCCGAATCGATGATCAGATGCGCAACGTGGATGTTCTTCGGCATCAATTCGCGCGCCATCGCCTGCGCCACCGCGCGCAGGCCGAACTTGGCGCTGGCGAAGGCGGCGTAGCCGGAGCCGCCGCGCAGCGACGCGGTCGCGCCGGTGAAGAAGATCTTGCCCTGCCCGCGCGGCAGCATCAGCCGCGCCGACTCGCGCCCCGACACGAAGCCGGCCCAGCATGCCATCTCCCAGACCTTGCGAAACACGCGGTCGGTCGTTTCCAGAATCGGGAAATTGACGTTGGCGCCGACGTTGAAGATCGTCACTTCGAGCGGCGCATGCGCGTCGGCATCGTTGAGGAACGCCGTCACTTCGTCTTCCTTGCGGGCATCGAGCGAGCGCGCGACGATCCTGCCGCCGGCGGCTTCGATCTCCGCCACCAGCGGCGCCAGCTTGTCGCCGTTGCGCCGGCCGGCGAACACCGTGAAGCCTTCTGACGCGAATTTCTTGGCGATCTCCGCGCCGATGTAATCCCCGGCCCCGATCACCGCGACGGTTGCGTTGCGTGGCGTCATGTTGGCGTCTCCCACTGGCTCCGTCATTGCGAGCGAAGCGAAGCAATCCATGCCCGTTCCACGAGCGACTGGATTGCTTCGTCGCTTCGCTCTTCGCAATGAGTGGAGAGGTCGATTGAGGCTAGCCGTAAATGTCCTCGACGTCGCGCAGCTGTTCTTTGCCGAAGAACATCTCCTTGCCGACGAAGAAGGTCGGCGAGCCGAACGCGCCGCGCTGCACCGCGTCTTCGGTGTTGGCGATCAGCTTGGCTTTCACCTCCGGCTCCTGCGCGCGGGTCAGCAGCGCCTTGCCGTCGAGGCCCGACGCATTCAGCGACGCCACCGCCGTCTCCAGATCGTCCATCTTCTTCGGCTCCACCCACATGTGGTGGAATGCGGCTTCCACATACTTCTCGAACACGCCGTCGAGCTGCGCCGCGACGGCGGCGCGCATCAGGTTCAGCGTGTTGACCGGGAAGTGCGGATTCCAGACATAGGGCTTGACCGCGTAGCGCCTGACGAAACGCTCGGTCTCGAGCGCGTGGAATTCGCGCTTGTTCTTGATGCCGGCGAGCGTCTCGGCCGGCGACTTGTTGTTGGTGGCCTTGAAGATGCCGCCGAGCAGCACCGGCACGTAGTCGAACCTGGCGCCGATGCGCTGCTCGATCGCCGGGATCGCCTCATGCGCCAGAAACGCGTTGGGGCTGCCGAAATCGAACAGGAATTGCGGGGCGGGTGTGGGCATGGTCTCCTCCGGCGGCGCGCTGCGAGGCGCCTTATATGATTTCCATCATGCCATCGCAGCCTAGCGGGTCGGTGCGGCGCAATCAACCCGGCGTCGGCCACGCCGGCTGCGCCAGCCGGCGCGCATGATCGCGAATGTCGACCGGCCACGTCGCCGTGCAGCGCGCGAACTTTGCGCTGTCGCCGGCGAACAGCGCGCGCGCCGCCTCCTCGTAGTCGGGCCGATCGCCGGCCATCACCGTCATGAAGCGATGCGCGGCTTCTTGCGCGGCGCGGATCCGATCGGCGTCGGCCGACGCACGGCGCGCATCGTCGACCAGCCGGCGCAGCGCCACCGAGGCGCCACCGCGCTGCTGGCCGAGCCATTCCCAGTGCCGCGGCAGCAGCGTTACCTCGCGCGCCACCACGCCGAGCTTCGGCCGCCCCCGCCCCCGCGGCGCGTCGCCATCGCGCACAGGCTCATCGGCCGGCGGCGGATCGACCGGCAACCGCGCCAGCACCTCGGCCAGCGTGCCGCGCAGATCGAAGTCGATCTGCTGCGAGCGGGCGTCGAACACCAGCACGCCCGGTTCGCCGCGATCGACCAGCGGCTTGATCGCCGACACCACGCCGTGGAGGTCGCCCTCGGCGAGCAGGCGGTCGCCGTGAAAGGCGACGTAGGGGCCTATGGCGTGGCTGGTCATGCGCATCGTCTCCCTGCGAATGACCCCCAATATTTTATCCGGGTAAAATTGACAAGCCCCGTCTTTGCCTGCTACGGACGGCGGCGCACAGAGACGCAGAAGGACCACCATGACCAAGCTCGACCGCAAGGCGGCGATCAACGCCTACAAGGAGCGCAAGCCGAAAGCCGCGATCTTCGCGCTGCGCTGCGCGGCGGCCGACGCGGTATGGATCGGGCCGACGCTCAATCCCGACACGGTGCACAACAAGATCTGGTTCACGCTGCGGCAAGGCAGCCATCCCAACCGCGAGTTGCAGCAGGCCTGGGCCGCGCACGGCGCCGACGCCTTCGCGCTGGAAACGCTGGAAGTGTTCGAGCCGGACGAGGATCGCTATCTGCGCGACAACCAGCTCAAGGACCGCGCGGCGCATTGGCGCGAGCAGCTCGGCGCCCGTCCGCTCTGACGCGCGGCGCGCCGGGGCAGCGCCTGCCGCCGAAATCGTCATCCGCGGCGCGCGGTTTCGCGCTATGAACGCGGACCAAGATGCCGCGCGAGGTCCGCACCAATATGCTCACCGTCCACCATCTCAACAATTCACGTTCGCAACGCGTGCTCTGGCTGCTGGAAGAGCTGGGCGTGCCCTACGAGATCAAGCGCTATCAGCGCCAGCCCGACATGATGGCGCCGAAGGAATTGCGCGCGGTGCATCCGCTCGGCAAATCCCCGGTGATCACCGACAACGGCGCCACCATCGCCGAATCCGGCGCGATCATCGAGTACATCATCGACACCTACGGCGACGGCCGGCTGATCCCGCCGCCGAAGACGCCGGAGCGGCTGCGCTACACCTATTGGCTGCACTACGCCGAAGGCTCGGCGATGCCGCCGCTGCTGCTCAAGCTGCTGTTCACGATGATGCCGCAGCGCGCGCCGTTCCTGCTGCGTCCTTTGGTGAAGGCGGTCGCGACCGGCGCGCTGACCGGGTTCGTCGATCCGCAGCTCAAGCAGCACATGGCGTTCTGGGAAAGCGAACTGTCGAAGAGCGATTACTTCGCCGGCGCCGATTTCACCGCCGCCGACATCCAGATGAGCTTCCCGCTCGAAGCCGCCGCCTCGCGCGGCGGATTGGACGCGCGCTATCCCAAGGCGACCGCCTGGCTCGCCACCATCCACGCCCGCCCCGCGTATCAACGCGCGCTGGACAAGGGCGGGCCGTATGAGATCGGCAAGGCGTAAGGAACAGATTCTATAGAGGCGGACAGTCTCGCTTCAAGCAATAATCGCGTACGCCGAGCACAGCCTGCTCCCTCTCCCGCTTGCGGGAGAGGGCGGGGTGAGGGCGCCCCAGGCACAGCACTTGCCGCCACTTCCCTTCATCGACATCGAGAGGTGGTTGCTTGCGTCGCCCTCACCCCAACCCTCTCCCGCAAGCGGGAGAGGGGGCGCGCTGTGCTTGGGGAGAGAGAGCTAACTACACCAGGTCGCCCTACCCCATCGGCAGCGGCGTCACCTTGACGCCGGGCGGGGGGACGTCGTCGTCGGGGACGAAGAAGTCGGACATCAGTTGTGTGGTCGGATCGACGCGGTAGCGTTCGAAGTCGGTGACGCCGGCCTCGAACAGCACCTTGTCGTCGATGCAGAACTGGCCGGTGAAGTCGCGCGACGGCTTGGTGAGAATCGCGTAGGCCGCGTCGCCCATGATCTCCGGCGTGCGGCTGGCGCGCATCATCGCGTCGCCGCCGAGCAGATTGCCGACCGCCGCGGTGGCGATGGTGGTGCGCGGCCACAGCGCGTTGACGGCGACGCCCGCGCTCTTCAGCTCGGCCGACAAGCCGAGCACCACCATGCTCATGCCGAACTTTGCGAGCGTATAGGCGGTCGAGGCAGCGAACCATTTCGGCTTCATGTCGAGCGGCGGCGACAGCATCAGGATGTGCGGATTGTCGGCCTTCTTCAGATGCGGAATGCAATATTTCGACACCATGAAGGTGCCGCGGGTGTTGATGCCGGTCATCAGGTCGTAGCGCTTCATGTCGGTCGCCTGGGAATTGGTCAGGCTGATCGCGCTGGCATTGTTGACGCAAACGTCGAGCCCACCGAACTCCGCGACCGTCTGGTTGATCGCGTCGATCACCTGCGTCTCGTCGCGGATATCGCAGACCAGCGGCAGCGCCTTGCCGCCGGCGGCGCGGATCTCGTCGGCCGCCGTGTAGATCGTGCCTTGCAGCTTCGGATGCGGCTCGGCCGTCTTGGCCGCGATGGCGATATTGGCCCCGTCCCGCGCCGCCCGCAGCGCGATCGCGAGCCCAATGCCCCGGCTCGCGCCGGTGATGAACAGCGTCTTGCCTTTTAGTGAAGCCATGGTCGTCTCCTCGTCGCCCAGTCGAAATCACCGGACAGATTAGCAGAGCGCCGCTGCATCCGCTTGCGGGCAGGCGTTGGCGACTCCTGTAAGCCGAAGCCCTCGCCGCACACCCGACGAGCTCCCTCCCCCGCTTGCGGGGGAGGGTTGGGGTGAGGGACAGCCGCGAGCCGCAGCTCGTGCTTCGAGCCTTCTTGAGCAAGTCGTCAGCTCTCTGCCTGGGGCGCCCTCACCCCAGCCCTCTCCCGCAGGCAGGAGAGGGAGCGCGCCTCGCGCGGGGAGAGGCTTTCTTCCAATGTCTCACTGAGACCAACTAATTCCCCGCCGCCGTTGCGCCACGCGTCCTCGGATCCGGGGCGCCGTGGAAGCCTGCGGCGTCGATGAAGATCGTATTGGTCGAGGTCTGGCCGAGCGGGACGGCGATGCGGTGGCCCATCGCGCGGAGCGCGTCGAGGGTCGCGTCCGGGAAGCCGGTTTCGACGCGGACTTCGTCCGGCATCCATTGATGATGCAGCCGGGGCGCGGCGACCGCGGCGGCGACGTTCATGCGATAATCGAGCACATCGACGATCACCTGCAGGGTCGCCGAGATGATGCGGCTGCCGCCCGGCGAACCGGTGACCAGCACCGGCTTGCCGTCCTGCAGCACGATGGTCGGCGACATCGACGACAGCGGCCGCTTGCCCGGCGCCGGCAGATTGGCGGCGAAGCCGACGAGGCCGTAGGCATTCGACGCGCCCGGCGCCGCGGTGAAATCGTCGAGTTCGTTGTTGAGCAGCACGCCGGTGCCGTCGGCAATCAGCCCGACGCCGTAGCTGAAGTTCAGCGTGTAGGTGTTGCTGACCGCATTGCCCTGATCGTCCGCGACCGAATAATGCGTGGTGTTCTCGCCCTCCCTGGGCTGCGACACCGCGTCGGCCGCCGGCGTCGCGCGCGTGAGGTCGATGCCCTTGCGCAGCGTCGCCGCGTAGTCCTTCGACAGCAGCTTCGCGGTCGGCGCATCGCTGAACGCCGGATCGCCGAGATAGCGGGCGCGGTCGGCGTAAGCGCGTTTCATCGCTTCGATCAGCAGATGCAGCGACGGGGCGCTGCCCTGCGCGTAGTCCTGCATCGCGAAGCCTTCGAGGATGTTCAGCGTCTCGATCAGCACCACGCCGCCGGACGACGGCAGCGGCATCGCCACGATGTCGTAGCCGCGATAGCTGCCGCGCACCGGCTTGCGCAGCACCGCCTGATAGTTGGCGAGATCGTCGGTGGTGATCAACCCGCCGGCCTCGCGGATGCTGCGCGCGAGTTTATCCGCGACTTCGCCGCGATAGAAGCCGTCTGTCCCCTTGTCGGCGATCGCCTGCAGCGTCATCGCGAGATCGGGCTGCCTCAGCCGGTCGCCGTCCTGCAGCGCCGAACCGTCCGGGCGCGCCAGCACCTTCTGCGTCGACGGCCAGCGCGACAGCCAGGCGTGCCATTGCGGAAACGTATCGGCATTGTCATCGGCGATGATGAAGCCATCACGCGCGAGTTCGATCGCCGGCTGCAGCACGTCGCGCAGCGTGAACTTGCCCGAGCCGTATTTGTCGAGCGCCAGCGCCAGGCCCGCCACTGTGCCGGGCACGCCGATGCCGAGCGCGGATTTGCGCGACTTGTCGGCGTCGGGCTTGCCGTCCGTCAGGAACATGTCCTGCGTCGCCGCCTGCGGGGCGGTCTCGCGATAGTCGATCGCGACGTCCTCATTCTTCGCCGTTGAGTGGATCACCATGAAGCCGCCGCCGCCGAGATTGCCGGCGCGCGGATAGGTCACCGCCATCGCGAAGCCGGTCGCCACCGCGGCATCGACCGCATTGCCGCCGCGCGCGAGAAACTTCGCGCCGACTTCGGCCGCGAGCTTCTCCTGCGCCACCACCATGCCGTGCCGGGCGACCACCGCCTTAGCGGAGGCGGGATCGCGCAGCGCGCCGCCGCGCATGTCCTGCGCGGACGCGGCGATGGGCGCGAAGCTCAGCGCGGCGATGGTCCACGCCGTCACGATTGTGCGATGAAGAAACGTCATGCTGCTCATTTCGGGTTCCGGGGACGCGGGTGCAGGCTGCTCCGCGCCGGCGAATCCTATAGGGATTGGCCGGGCCGGCCAAATCCCGGCGCAGCAGGAACGGAACAAGATGGCGTCATCGATCGTCGCGGAGAGTGCACCGGACACTGCGCCGCGAACCTATCCGTCGCGCCCCGCCGTGCTCGGCTGGATCTTGTTCGACTGGGCGGCGCAGCCTTACTTCACGCTGATCACCACCTTCATCTTCGCGCCCTATTTCGTCACTTACGTCGCGCCCGATCCGGCCACCGGACAATCCTGGTGGGGCTTCGCCACCGCGGCGAGCGGCTTGCTGATCGCACTGGCCTCGCCGGTGCTCGGCGCGGTCGCCGATGCCAGCGGCCGGCGCAAGCCGTGGATCGCGCTGTTCGGCGCGCTGCTGGTGATCGGCTCGTGCCTGATGTGGTTCGGCAAGCCGGGCGATTCGCATCTGATCCTGCCGCTGCTGATCGCCTATGCGCTCGCCACCGTCGGGGTCGAATTCGCCACCGTGTTCAACAACGCGATGATGCCGAATCTCGTCCCGCCCGAAAAGATCGGCCGCTTATCAGGCACCGGCTGGGCGACCGGTTATGTCGGCGGCATCCTGTCGCTGATCCTGGTACTCGGCTTCCTGGCGGCGAGCCCGGACAGCGGCAAAACATTGCTCGGCTTCACACCGCTGTTCGGCCTCGATCCGGCGACGCACGAAGGCGACCGCATCAGCGGACCGCTCACCGGCATCTGGTTCGTGGTGTTCGTGCTGCCGATGTTTCTGCTGACGCCGGATTTTCCCGCGAAGCTGAAAGCGCGAGCCGCGGTGCGCGAGGGCCTGCGCGAACTCCGCGAGACGCTGCGCGATCTGCCGCGCCGGCGCTCGCTCGCCACCTTCCTGCTCGCCAACATGATCTACACCGACGGGCTCGTCTCGCTGTTCGCGTTCGGTGGCATCTACGCCACCGGCACCTTCGGCTGGAACACCATCCAGATCGGCAGCTTCGGCGTGATCCTGGCGATCGCCGCGACCTTCGGCGCCTTCATCGGCGGCCGGCTCGACGATGCGCTCGGCTCCAAGCGAGTGATCGCCGGCTCGATGGTGCTGCTGCTGATCGCGATCGCCGGCATCCTGCTGATCGATCCGTCGCATATCGTGTTTGTCGAAGTGACACCGCCGCAGCCTGGCGGCGCGCTGTTCGCCGCGCCGGCCGAGCGCGCTTATTTGCTGCTCGGCTGCCTGATCGGCATCGCCGGCGGTCCGTTGCAGGCGGCGTCGCGCACGCTGTTGATCCGGATCGCGCCGCGCGACCGCATCGCGCAGTATTTCGGCCTGTTCGCCCTCACCGGCAAGGTGACGTCCTTTATCGGCCCGCTGCTGATCGCCAGCGTCACGGCGATCACCGCGAGCCAGAAGGCCGGCATGGCGGTGCTGGTTATATTCTTCGTCGCCGGACTGGCGCTGCTGACCCGGGTCCGGCCCTCGGCGGACGTCTGAAACCCCGTCCGTGGACAAACGCGCCGGCTTGGTCTATATGAGCCGCATGATCCACTCGGCCGCCTCGTCCTGGTACTTCTATTTTAGCAGCTCGCTGGCGGCGGGAGGATTTCGCTCGATCTGAAGATTGAAGCATCGAAGTCCGAAAAGCCGCCAGACCTGGCGGCTTTTTCGTTTGAGCCGGCAGGTCTCCCTCACAAGGAGCAGACTGCCGTGTTGACCACCACCGACGACCTTCGCCTGCAGAAGATCACCGAACTGAGTACGCCCGACGAAGTCATGGGCGAGATTCCGCGTACGCTGACCGCGACGCGCACCGTTGCGGCGAGCCGCAGCGCGATTCACGCCATCCTGACCGGTGCCGACGACCGGCTGCTCGTCGTGGTCGGCCCCTGTTCGATTCACGATCCGGCCGCGGCCTTGGACTATGCCAGCCGTCTGGCGGCGCTGCGCGAGACCTTGGCCGACCGGCTCGAGATCGTGATGCGGGTGTATTTCGAAAAGCCACGCACCACGGTGGGCTGGAAAGGGTTGATCAACGACCCCGACCTCGACGGCAGCTTCCGGATCGACAAGGGGCTGCGGCTCGCGCGCCATGTGCTGGCGGCCGTGAACAATCTCGGCCTGCCCGCAGCCACCGAATTCCTCGACCTGATCACGCCGCAATACATCGCCGATCTGGTCGCCTGGGGGGCGATCGGCGCCCGCACCACCGAGAGCCAGATCCACCGCGAACTGGCGTCCGGTCTGTCGTGCCCGATCGGCTTCAAGAACGGCACCGACGGCAATGTCCGGATCGCCGCAGAGGCGGTGAGGTCCGCCGCGCAGCCGCATCATTTCATGGCGGTGACCAAGCGCGGCCGCAACGCCATCGCGGCCACCACCGGCAACAGCGACTGCCACGTCATCCTGCGCGGCGGCGTGACGCCGAACTACGATGCCGCGAGCGTGGACGCCGCTGCGGCGGTGCTCGGCAAGAACGGTCTGGCGCCGCGCCTGATGATCGACGCCAGCCACGCCAACAGCAGCAAGCAGCCGGACAATCAGCCGAAGGTGACGGCCGACATCGGGCGGCAGCTCGCGGCGGGCGATGACCGCATCATCGGCGTGATGATCGAAAGCAACCTGGTCGCCGGGCGGCAGGACGTCGTGCCGGGCCGGCCACTGCAATACGGCCAGAGCATCACCGACGGCTGCATCGACTGGGCGACCACCGAGACGGTGCTGCACGAGCTGGCCGACGCAGTGGCGAGTCGACTAACGACACGTCGCGACGCTCAGCAGGAAGGTGCGGCGGCTTGATCAGCTAGCGGGATGGCGATCGTTGGGCTGCTGCTACGCACTCTGCGTCATCCTGAGGTGCCCACCGGGCCGCGCTATGCGCGGGCTGGTGGGCCTCGAAGGATGGGCCACAAATACCGTGGCCGCATCCTTCGAGGCGCGCTACGCGCGCACCTCAGGATGACGACTCTGAGCTTGCGACAGCTGCTTCAGACGACTGTGGAACTTCGCTCAGTCGCCTGAACGCGTCAGTGCCGGAAGTGCCGGGTGCCGGTGAACACCATGGCGATGCCGGCGTCGTCGGCGGCCTTGATCACTTCGTCGTCGCGCACCGAGCCGCCGGGCTGGATCACCGCGGTGGCGCCGGCTTCGATGCAGGCCAGCATGCCGTCGGCGAACGGGAAGAACGCGTCGGAGGCGACCACCGAGCCCTTGGTCATCGGCGCGGCGAGCTTCATCGCCTCGGCCGCATCCTGCGCCTTGCGGGCGGCGATGCGGGCGGAGTCGACACGGCTCATCTGCCCGGCGCCGATGCCGACGGTGGCGAGATCCTTGGCGTAGATGATCGTGTTCGACTTGACGTGCTTGCCGACGCGGAACGCGAATTTCAGATCGCGCAGTTCGGCTTCGGTCGGCTGCCGCTTGGTCACGACCTTCAGCGCCATGTCGTCCACCACCGCATTGTCACGCGACTGCACCAGCAGGCCGCCGGCGACGGTCTTGTAAGTGAGGCCGTTGGCGCGCGGATCGGGCAGGCTGCCTGCCAGCAGCAGACGCAGGTTCTTCTTCGCCGCGACGATCGCGATCGCCTCGTCGGTGGCGTCCGGCGCGATGATCACTTCGGTGAAGATCTCGGTGATGGCGCGCGCCGCTTCGGCGTCGAGCGTACGGTTGAGCGCGACGATGCCGCCGAACGCGGACACGGAATCGCAGGCCAGCGCCTTGTGATACGCGTCGAGCAGGCTCGATCCCTCGGCGACGCCGCAGGGATTGGCGTGCTTGACGATGACGCAGGCCGCTGTGCGCTTGGCGTCGAACTCGCCGACGGCCTCATAGGCGGCGTCGGTGTCGTTGATGTTGTTGTAGGACAGCTCCTTGCCCTGCACCTGGCGCGCGGTGGCGACGCCGGGGCGCTTCTCCGGCGTGGCGTAGAACGCCGCGGTCTGGTGGGGGTTTTCGCCGTAGCGCAGCGACTGGATCAGCCGGCCGCCGATGGCGCGGAAATCCGGGGCCTCAAGCTCGAGCTGCAGCGCGAACCAGTTGGAGATCGCCGCATCATAAGCGGCCGTGCGCGCATAGGCCTTGGCGGCGAGGCGCTTGCGCAGGGTCAGCGTCGTCGCGCCCTTGTTCGCAGTCAGTTCGTCGAGCACCGCCTGGTAATCATTGGCCTCGACCACCACCGCGACGTCGTCGTGGTTCTTGGCGGCGGCGCGGATCATCGCCGGGCCGCCGATGTCGATGTTCTCGATGCAGTCTTCGTAGCCGGCGCCTTTGTCGACGGTGGCCTCGAACGGATACAGATTCACCACCAGCAGATCGATCTGCGGGATGCCGTGCGCGGCCATCGCCTGCTTGTGCTCGTCGTTGTCGCGGATCGCCAGCAGGCCGCCATGCACCTTCGGATGCAGCGTCTTGACCCGGCCGTCCATCATCTCGGGGAAGCCGGTCAGCTCGGAGACGTCCTTCACCGGCAGGCCGGCGGCGGCGATCGCCTTGGCGGTGCCGCCGGTCGAGACCAGTTCGACGCCGTGGCCCGCGAGCGCGCGGGCGAAATCGATCAGACCGGTCTTGTCGGAAACGGACAGCAATGCGCGGGTGACGCGGCGGGGAGTCTGGGTCATGGGGCAAGATCCTGTGTCGTTAGGAAAGCTGTGCCCAGGCGCGCGGCAGATCCATTCCGCGCTCCCCGATGGTGCTCCATCCTTGGTCGCCAGTCGCGCGAAACGCCGTCTGGTTAGCAGTTTTCGCCGGTGGCGACAACGGCGACCAAGGTCGCTGACGGCGCAGGTCGGGCCTGCGTCGCACGCGGATGCCCGCGTCAGCGCACCGGCATGCTGAAGACGAAGCGGGTTTCCTGAGGGGTCGAGGTCGCCGACAGCGTGCCGCCATGGGCGCGGGCGATCTCCGAGGCGATGTACAGGCCGAGGCCGAGCCCCTGCTTCGCCGGCTCGACCTCGCCGCGATAGAACGGCTGAAACAGCCGCTTCAATGCCGGAGCCGGGATCGGCTCGCCGGCATTGCTGACCGACAGTTCGAACAGCTCGGCGTCGGAGCGGGCCACGACGCGGACCGGCTGATCCGGCGCCCCATAGGTCACCGCATTGGCGAGCAGGTTGGACAACAGCTGCGCGATCCGGCCGGCGTCGCAGCTCACCGGGACGGCGAGATCGGCATGCAGCTCGATGTCGCGATCGGGCGCGGTCGCGCGCAGTTCGGAAACGACCTGTTCGACGAGCGGCAGCAGCGGCTGCAACGACTGGTTGCGCAGCGACAGCCCGTCGCCGAGCCGACCGCGCGCGAAATCCATCACGTCGTCGATGAGCCCCGACATCCGCGCCACCGCGTTGCGCATCAGACCGAGGACTTCCGGGGCGCGCGCCGGCGCTTTCTCCAGCACGCGCGTGCCGGCGTCGATCGCCGCCAACGGGTTGCGCAGATCGTGGCCGAGCACCGCAATGAACTGCTCGCGCAGTTCGGCGGTCTGGCGTTCATCGAGCAGGTGCGCTTCCGAGGTCTGCAGGCGATCGAGCGCGTCGAGATGCGTGCCGATCAGTTCGGCGAACAGCTTGAAGGTGGCGATGGTGTGCGGCGTGTTCAGCCGCGCCGGCCGCGGGTCGATCGCGCACAGCGTGCCGAACATCTCGCCGTTCGCCCGCATGATCGGCATCGAGATGTAGCTCTGGAAACCGTATTGGGCCGGCGTGTGATGACTCTGAAACACCGCATCCTCGGCCACATGGTCGATCACCACCGCCTGATGGCTCTGGCGGATTTCGTGGCAGATCGTGGTCTCGACCTGAAGTTCACCGCCCGGGACCAGGCCGAACTCGATCTCGTCGCGCACCGCGCAGCACACCCACCGGCTATCGGTGACGCGCGCGACGGCGGCGAACCCCATCCCGGTGGTGCGGCAGACGACTTCCAGAATCAGCGGGACGGCGTCGATCCGCTGCACCGCATCGATGTCGGCCTGAATGCCGTCTGCCATGCTCACTCGCTTGCCCGACCGGTGCCCGGCCCTCAAAGAGGCAACGGCTACCCCGGACAGTGAGGAAATACCATCGGGAAATCTAGAGCGGCAGCTCCGGCTCGCGGCGCGCGGCGCGGCGGGCGCTGGTGGCCTGCGGCGAGGAATTGGAGCGGACGAAGCTCCAGCGCACGTTGGGGGCCTCGATCGAATTCTGCCGGACCACGATCTGGGCCGAGCGCCGCGGCCCGTCATTGCCGGCCAGGAAAACGCTCTCCTCGAGATCGACCTTGTCGTCGGCCGCCTCGAAGGTCCAGACCTCGCGATTGGGCAGCACCAGCATCACGCCCTTGGCGTCGCTGAGCCGGCTCGCCTTGACCTGCGGATGCAGATGGAAGCGCAGCGCGTAGTCGGCCTGCGCGGCGCGGTGGCGGCCGCCCTGCGCCGGCTCCAGCGTGTCCTCGCCGTCGACCCGGCTGCCGTCGTGCTTCACCATGATGACGCGCTGATGCAGCACGCCGAACCGGTCGCGATAACCGTCGTGCGAGGTGGTCAGCAGCACACCGTTCGCCACCGCCTCGCGGCGGTTCTCGACCTGGCTCGGGCCGCTGACGATCGGCGCGCCCTGCAACAGCTTCTTCATCGCCGTGCGCTCGACGAAGCTGCAGGACGAGGTGTCGTGGCAGGTGACGGTGGAATGCGCGGCGGTCGAGCGCGCGAAGCCGCGCCAGCTCTCGCGATTGGTCCCCGGCATGCCGCAATTGGTGACGATCCGGCACGCGCCCGACGACAGTTCGAACGACAGGCAGCCGGCATGCGCGTCCTGGCTGACATTCGCCGGCGGCGGCGGGCCGACATCCACGATCACCAGCGTGGTGCCGGCGTCGATCCGCTGATAGCCCGAATGCGGCATACTCGGCATCGGCGTGCCGTGACTGTCGTCATAGGCCAGCAGCGTCGCCAGCAGATCCGACGGCGTGGCGCTCATGCCGTTGAACAGCGCGATGGCGCCGTCGCCGTGGCGGAAGAACCGCAGCATCGGCATCATCCGGTCGATCGCATTCAGCAGCGCCGGCGGCGGCGCGATATTGCGCGCCGCAAATGTCTGGCGCAGCGGCAAAAGGTCGATCAGCAGCTCGATCAGCGCGCCGGGGTTGCGCGAGACGTGGCCGCCATCCGGCAGGATCTGGCGCTGCAGCTCTTCCGACAGCCGCTTGGTGGCGGCGCGGATATTGCGCGCCTGATTGGCGAGGCACAACGCCGCGTAGCACAGCGCGATCGTCACCTGCAGCCGCGGCACGCCGTCCGAAACGTCGAGCAGCGCGTGGCGCAGCGCGCGGATCTCACGGGTCAGGCCGCGCAGATAGCGGCGATAGAATTTGCCGTCGGTGTCGGACAGCACCAGCGGCGCCTGCGACAGCAACGAGATCACCCGCCGCGCCGTGACTTCCGGACGCCGGCCGACCGGGCGATGCCGCGCCATGTTGCCGAGCCAGTCGTCGACCAGCGAGCGGGCGTTGGCGCGGGTGATCGCGGTGTCGGCGGCGCGCAGATGGCGCAGCCAGCCGAAGCCGAACAGGGCCGCTTCCCAGTCATCCGAGGGCGGCTCGATCTCGAAGATCGAGCGGCCGTGCGAGGTGACGATCTTGCCGGCGAACACGAAGCGGCCCGCATAGATCTCGGCCGCGCGAGTGGCGTCGGCGGTGCGCAGATCGTGCGGCGCGATGATCAGCCGGTCGGTCCGGCCGGGCCACAGCCGCGTCAGCGCCGCCGAGCCGCCGGACGCACGCGCCACCATGGTCCGCGCGAAGCGGCCCACGACCAGGCTCGAGATCCCTCGGCGGTGAACGGATGACACGCGTGCTAGGGCTCCCGGTTCATGGCCCGCATCGACTTTGTGCGATCGTCGACCAGCGGCGTTCAGATTCAGCAAGATGTCGACGACCTTCGCGCGCCAGGACGCAGTCGATGAAGCCAGCTCTGATGGAAACAGCTCTGAGGACATCTGCGCAGCGGACACGAAAGGATGTTGTGAACCAAAGCAACCTCGGATTAACGAAAATTCGTTTCGAATCCTTTTAGTCCGGAATCGGCCACCGCACACCCTGCCGATGGGCGGAGTGTGGACGGACGACTTCCGGAGCTGTGTGGCGGCCTGCGGACGGCCGGCTTTTCGGAGAGATTACAGAGACTTCGTCAGCCGCGCCGCGTAAAAGCCGTCGACTCCGGCGAGCCGCGGATCGGCATGAGGCAGGTGCGACGGCAGCGTCCGCACATCGCCCTCCGGCGTGATGAATTCGGCGAGGCCGGCGACCTCGTCGGGCGCCACCGGGACGCGGCGCATGCCCGGCTCCTCGGCGAGCAGCTTGGCGATCGCCTGCTCGCCCTCTTCGGGCTCCAGCGAACAGGTGCAGTACACCAGCGTGCCGCCGGGCCGCAGCAGCGCCGCCGCCTTGTGCAGCAACCGGTTCTGCACCGCCGCCAGCGCGCCGATATCGGCCTCCTGCTTCAGCCAGGCGACATCGGGATGGCGGCGAATCGTACCGGTCGAGGCGCAGGGCGCGTCGACCAGCACGCCATCGAAACTGCCGGGCGCATCGGCCCGCCATTCGGTGGCGTCGGCGACGCTGGTCTCGGCCTCGAGCGACAGCCGCGCCAGATTTTCGCGCAGCCGCGCGACGCGGGCGGGCGAGCGGTCGATTGCGCTGACGCGGGCACCGGCCTGCGCCAGTTGGGCGGTCTTGCCGCCCGGCGCGGCGCACAGATCGGCCACCGCCTTGCCGGCGAGATCGCCGAACAGCCGTGCCGGCAGTGCCGCCGCGGCGTCCTGCACCCACCATTGGCCATCGTCGAAGCCCGGCAGCATCTTCACCGAGCCCTGCAACAGCGTCCGCACCGTGCCGGTCGGCAGCATCTCGCCGTACAGCCGGCCGGCCCAATGCGCCGGATCGGATTTGACCGTGATGTCGAGCGACGGCTCATGGCTGATCGCCACCGCAATGGCGCGCGCGGCGTCTTCACCGTAATGCGCGCTCCAGCGCGCCATGAGCCATTGCGGCACATCCAGCGCCTGGCCGGCGACCTCGTCCACCAGCGGCTGGCCCTCGCGGGCGCAGCGCCGCAGCACGGCGTTGACGAGGCCGGTATATTTTGCGCCACGGCGGTCGGACTGCACCAGCCGCACCGACAGATCGACGGCGGCGTGATCCGGCACGTCCATCCAGAGAATCTGCGCGGCGCCGATCAGCAGCGCGCTGCGCGCCCGCGGCGCATCGGTCGGCACACCGCGATCCAGCATCCGGGCCAGTACATGATCGAGCGTGCCGAGCCGGCGCAGAATCGTCGCGACCAGCCGCCGCATCAGCGCGCGGTCGCGGTCCGCCAGGGTCTTCAGTCCCGGATGCGCAGCCGGCCCCTCCAGCTGTTCGTCGAGCGTGCGGCGCTTGCCGAGAACGCCATCCAGAATATCGGCGGCGACCCGGCGTGCGGCGAGCCCCGGCACTTCGGACGGCTGGGCGAATCTTGGAGCAGGCATGAGGGAAAGGTATCACACTGGAGGGACGATGCCGCGCGCTCTGAGATGCGGCGCCGGCAAGGGATGGCAGGCGAATATGCCGATTCTAAGAATCGCCACAGCCCGGATGTTGCGTCTGAGGATAACGGGACTTAGATCGCGGGAACGACGAAAGGCCGAGCCATGACCGACGCAGACCCGAAAACCCCGCCCGCCGCTGCCGAAGCTCCGCGCAAGGAATTGCCGGAGGCGGCCAAGCGCGCGCTGGCGGAAGCCGAAGCCCGTCGCGTCGAAGCCGCCCGCCACGCCGAAGCCCGCGCCAAGGAGTTCCAGGGTCCGAAAGGCCCCGAGCCGACCCGCTTTGGCGACTGGGAAGTGAAGGGCATCGCGTCGGATTTCTGAACGGCCGAGTGGCGCGGCCGTCGCAACACCTCCCAACGAATTTGCCGGCACGCAATTTCTGCAATCGATGATTGCGGTTCGCTGCTTGCGCGGCCCGACTCGCGCTAACGTCGAACCATGTCCTTCCGTCCCCGCCCGAATCGCGTCCCGATCGCGCGCCTGCCATGGCGCGGACGGATGTCGTCGATCCTGCCCTGGGTTTTCGTGCTCGGCATCGCGGCCGGGACGATGCTGCCGGCGCGGCACTGGATCCATTGGCCGTGGACCAGGCCGCCGATCTCTCAGGCCAATCCGCAAGACGCCGAAGCAGTGTGGCGGCGGGCGGGCAATCCGACCATCCGGCATCCGGTCGACGTGCTTTACACGATCGACGGCGACACCTTCGAGGCGCGCGTCCATATGCTGCCCGGGCACGACCTCGTCACCCGCGTGCGGCTGCGCGGCATCGACGCGCCGGAGCTGAAGGCGCAATGCGCCAAGGAACTGCAACTCGCCGAAGCCGCCAAGGACGCGTTGCGCAATCTGCTGCGCCAGGGTGAAGTCGCGATCTACAACATCGGCCCCGACAAATACGAAGGCCGCGTCGTCGCAGACGTCGCCACGAAGCGCTCGCCGAACGTCTCGGCGGCGTTACTCGAGGGCGGCTACGCGCGGGCTTACGGCGGCGGGCATCGCGAAGGCTGGTGCGGAACGCGATAGGCAGTTTTTAGTACGCGGCGTCTGCGCCGCGGGGCCGAGCCGCTCGACCGCGTGCTTCTCCGACAACCGTCGTTCCGGGGCGCGCGAGCGTCAGCTCGTACGAACCCGGGATCCCGATGGTCGGGGCACTGTCTGTCGTTCAACAATTGCGAGATTCCGGGTTCGCTCGCTGCGCGAACGCCCCGGAATGACGTCGTGGGGCGTCAGCCCTTATCGCTTTCCAGCTTCGGAATGTGCGTGCCTTCGCCGGCCAACAGCAGACCGCTCTTGGCGTAGAGGCCGAGCTTGGTGCGGGTGTCGGCGATGTCGAGGTTGCGCATGGTGAGTTGGCCGATGCGATCGGCCGGCGTGAACGGCGCGTCCTCGACCTTCTCCATGCTGAGCCGCTCCGGCGCGTAGGTCAGGTTCGGGCTCTGCGTGTTGACCAGCGAGTAGTCGTTGCCGCGGCGCAGCTCCAGCGTGACCTCGCCGGTGATGGCGCGCGCGACCCAGCGCTGCGCGGTCTCGCGCAGCATCAGCGCCTGCGAGTCGAACCAGCGGCCCTGATACAACAAGCGGCCGAGCTTCATGCCGTTGATGCGATACTGCTCGATGGTGTCTTCGTTGTGGATGCCGGTGACCAGCCGCTCATAGGCGATGTGCAGCAGCGCCATGCCGGGCGCCTCGTAGATGCCGCGGCTCTTGGCCTCGATGATGCGGTTCTCGATCTGATCGCTCATGCCGAGGCCGTGGCGGCCGCCGATCGCATTCGCTTCGTAGAACAGCGCTACCGCGTCGCTGAAGGTCTTGCCGTTGAGCGCGACCGGCTGGCCTTCCTCGAATCGCACCGTGACCGCTTCCGCCTTCACGGCGCAATCCTCGCGCCAGAACGGCACGCCCATGATCGGGTTGACGATCTTGATGCCGGAATCGAGTTGCTCGAGATCCTTGGCCTCGTGCGTCGCGCCGAGCAGATTGCTGTCGGTCGAGTACGCCTTCTCGGCGCTCATCTTGTAGGCGAAGCCGTTGGCGGTCATGAACGCCGACATCTCGGCGCGGCCGCCGAGTTCGTCGATGAACTGCTGATCGAGCCACGGCTTGTAGATGCGTAGCGACGGATTGGTCAGCAGCCCGTAACGATAGAACCGCTCGATGTCGTTGCCCTTGTAGGTCGAGCCGTCGCCCCAGATGTTGACGCCGTCTTCCTGCATCGCCGATACCAGCATGGTGCCGGTGACGGCGCGGCCGAGCGGGGTCGTGTTGAAGTAAGCGATGCCGCCGGTCGAGACATGGAACGCGCCGGCCTGGATCGCCGCGATGCCCTCGTGGACGAGCTGGGTGCGGCAGTCGACCAGGCGGGCCTTCTCGGCGCCGAACTCCATCGCCTTGCGGGGGATCGCGTCGTAATCGGCCTCGTCGGGCTGCCCCAGGTTTGCCGTATAGGCGAACACCTTGGCGCCCTTCTGCTTCATCCACAGCAGCGCCGCGCTGGTGTCGAGCCCGCCCGAGAACGCGATACCGACGTTTTCGCCTTTGGGCAGGCTTTTCAGGATGGTGGTCATGGAGCTTCCAATCGACAGAGGCGGGTTTCGGCTGCGCGCATACCAAACTTCGTGCCGCCGGGCACGCGTTTAATCGCTGGTATCGCGGTCTAGACGGCCGGCGCGGGGCCGACGTCGTGGCCGCGGCGCTTTTGCCGCCAACGGTACAGCGGCCAGAATGCGCGCGTCAGGGCTGCATCGATCGCCGCATCGCTGGTCCGGCTCCAGGCCCAGCGGTAAATCAGGGCATAGAGCAGCCAGATCACCAGGAAGGTGACCAGCCCGGCGATCGCCACGTCGGTGAAAAAGTGCCCGCCGAACGCCATGCGCAGGCCGCTGGTGACGGTGCCGAACACGAAGGCGGCCGCATACGCATAGGGCCGGACCGAGGGCGGCGTCAGCGCCGCGGGCGCGAAGGTCCAGTAGGCGGTGGCGCCCTCGCCGGAGAAGAACGAGCAGTTCTTCGGGCAGGCGCCGCGCGGATCCCACCACGCCTTGAATGGCCACGGGCCGTTGAATTCGGCGACCGCGGCCGGGCGCGGCCGGCCCCAATGGGTCTTGAAGGTCAGATTGGTGAGGATCCCGGCCGCCAGAATGATGCTGATCAGCAGGAACGCCATGGTGCGGCCCTTGACCAGCAGCGGCCTGTCGGGCCGCACCATCTTGACCACGAAGGCGACCAGCGACGGCGCCGCGAACGCCCAGGCGATCCACATCGCGGCATCGCGCGAGAACGCCGCGAGGCCGACCGAGCTCATCGGGAAGCGCTTGGTGGCGGGATCGTAGAACAGCGCCGCCAGCTGCATGTCGAGCTCCGGATAGAGCCCGAACAGCAGGCCGATCACGGCGAACAACGCCAGCGCGATGAAAAGTCCGGTCCGGTTCATGGCGGGGGTTTAGCCGAGGCGGTGGGGGATGAAAAGCCGGCGCGACGCTACGCTGCAGGGGGCGGCGCGGCCGGCGGCGTCGGCTGCGAGGGCGCAGATTGGGAGCGCCCGGGGGGCGCCTGCAGCGGCGCGCGCGAACGCGGCGGATCGCGCCACAGCCCGGCATTGCGGCCCGCGATCAGCCAGTACACCAGGCCGCCGACGATGCCGGCGCCGGTCATGATTTCGAGATGCCGCCGGACGATGCCGTCGAAATGCAGCGTCGCCGGATCGAACGGCACCAGCCCGAGATAGCAGCCGACCCCGACCAGCCCGCCGCCGATCGCATAGGCCAGCGCGCTGCGGATCGAAAACGCCTCGGTGACCAGCACCACGATCAGGGCCGGCACCAGCGCGAAGCCGGACACGAAGATGAAGCCGAAGCCGAGCACGATGTTCATCGTGTCCTGATCGAGCGGCGCGTCGGTGACGGCGCTGATCTCGGGAAACAGCATCGCCCCGACCACGATGACTCCCGCGGCGATGCTCGCGAACAGGAAACCGAACGCGATCGCAAACAGATGGCCGATCAGGGACATGATGCACCTTCGCGTGTCGGCAAAACGTGGATGGCCGGGACGAGCCCGGCCATGACGGCGGTTATTAGTTGCCGCCAACGCCAAACAACCAGCGTCATTGCCGGGCTTGACCCGGCAATCCATCCTCTTCGAATTCGAAGGAGATGGATGCGCGGGTCAAGCCCGCGCACGACGGCCGGGGATGAGGCAAAGCCGCCCATCAGTCCGTCATCGCCATCGCGCGCAGCGCATCGCGCTCGCGGACCGACAGCTTCTCCGTCTCGGACTTCAGCTGCCCGCACGCCGCCAGAATATCGCGGCCGCGCGGGGTGCGGACCGGGGACGAATAGCCGGCGTTGAAGACGTATTCCGAGAACTTCTCGATCTGGTCCCAGTCCGAGCACTCGTATTTCGAGCCGGGCCACGGGTTGAACGGGATCAGATTGATCTTGGCCGGAATGCCCTTGAGCAGTTGCACCAGCCGCCGCGCATCGTCGAGCGAGTCGTTAACGCCCTTCAGCATCACGTATTCGAAGGTGATGCGGCGCGCGTTGGAGGCGCCCGGATAGTCGCGGCACGCCTGCAGCAGTTCCTTCAGCGGATATTTGCGGTTCAGCGGCACCAGTTCGTCGCGGAGCTCGTCGCGGACCGCATGTAGCGAGATCGCCAGCATCACGCCGATTTCGTCGCCGGTGCGCTTGATGTTCGGCACCACACCCGAGGTGGACAGCGTCACCCGCCGCCGCGAAATGCCGATGCCCTCGTTGTCGGTGACGATCAGCAGCGCGTCGCGCACCGCGTCGAAATTGTACAAGGGCTCGCCCATTCCCATCATCACGATGTTGGTGACGAGGCGGTTGCCGTTCGGCGTTTCGCGATCGACCCAATCATTGAGCCGGTCGCGCGCC
The DNA here is from genome assembly GCF_042432815.1 of Rhodopseudomonas telluris. Taxonomy (NCBI): domain Bacteria; kingdom Pseudomonadati; phylum Pseudomonadota; class Alphaproteobacteria; order Hyphomicrobiales; family Nitrobacteraceae; genus Rhodopseudomonas; species Rhodopseudomonas telluris. The sequence continues at coordinate 53,685 of NZ_JBHLWM010000004.1, read as the reverse complement.
ACCATCACCTGACCGACGATCTCGCCGGGCGTGAGGTTGCGCACCAGCCGCTGGGTGCCGGTGTGACAGAACGAGCAGTTCAGCGTGCAGCCGACCTGGCTCGAGACGCACAGCGTGCCGCGGTCGGTCTCCGGGATGTAGACGCACTCGACCTCGTGGGCCTTCTGTAAGTCGTCGCCGCTCGGCAGCCGTAGCAGCCATTTGCGGGTGCCGTCGGCGGAGATCTGCTCGGCGACCACTTCGGGACGATCGACGGTGAAATGCTCGGCGAGCTGCGCACGCATGTCCTTGGAGACGTTGGTCATCTCCGCGAAATCCTTGGCGCCGCGGACATACATCCAGTGCCAGAGCTGCTGCGCCCGCATCTTGCGCTGCGGCGGTGCGACGCCGATGCTGCCGAGCTTGTCGGCGATCTCGGCCCGCGACAGCCCGACCAGCGAGGGCTTCGCCGGCGGCACGTAGGTTTCGAGCGGGGTCTTTTCGAGCGGCGCGGCGGCGAGGGTCATGGCGGTCCGGTTCAGGCGGGCCGGTCGGCCCGCAACAAGCACAGCATCCTCAGCCCGAGGAGCGGCCGAAGGCCGCGTCTCAAAGGATGAGGTCGGTCACACTCTCAGGGTATCGAGAAGCCCGCTCACGCGGGCTCCGCACCATGAGGTACCGACGCGGGGCATCCGCGTCTCAAAATCATCTGTCAGATAAGCGTTTTCGACCGTTCTGCAAAGCCGCGAATCGCAGCAGAAGCCGATCGGGCAGCCTCAGCCGCCGCAGTTCTGCGCGACTTTGTCGAGCGCCTGGGCAAGCCCCTTCAGCGAAAACACGTCGGTGGTCGCGGTTCCCTTGGCGGAAACGCCCTTCACGGTGACTTCCGGCGCCTTGCGCAGCGCCTCGACCAACCGGTCTTCCTCGGCGGCATTCTTGATCCAGATGCCGTCGCCCTGGGTGTACATCGCGAACGACGCGCCGCCGACTTCCATGGTGGATTCCGAGCCCGGCTTCAGCGGATAGCCGATCATCACCGAGACTTCGTTGACCACCTTCTCGGCCGGACGGGTCGAGATGAACGCATAGGCCGGGTCGCGTGGCCGGCCCGCAGGCGTGGTCTTGGACGACGACGGCTTGGCGAGCACGAAGCAGACCTTCTTGCCGTTGGGCGCCGCCATGTAGGCGCCCCAGGTGCCGAACTGCCCGATCAGGGTCGGCTCGGCCCCGACGACGCTGCCGGTGGCCGCGGGCCGGGCCTCGGAGGTCGACGACTTTCCCTTGGACGCAGGAGCCGCCATCGCAACGCTTGTCGCGCCGCAGCCCACCAGTCCCGCCATCGCGGCAATCAGCATTCGCCTCAGGTTCATGGGCAAGTCTGGTCCCTTATCATTGTGACTGCAAAATGGCTTGCGGCCAGGGGCTGTTCACACCATCCGGAATAGCCGGGCCGGACGATTCGGAAAAGCCGCCGAACCGCCGCTTTGCCGCGGTTTTGCGCCTCTCGCGGGTCGCTGCCGTACCTTCAGGACTTCACGCGGGCGGCGCGATGCGCGGACCAGTCGGCGTCGCTCCAGGCGAGCAGATCCTCGGCGCCGGACGAGCGCAGATGCGCGCCGCCGTCCTGCACGACCATCTCGCCGGTGATGAAGCCAGCGCGATCCGAGATCAGGAAGCTGGCGAGATCGGCAAGCTCGTCGTGGCTGCCGACACGGCCGACGGGTGCGCGCGAGGCCGGATCGGCACTCCGCCCCTGCGGCTGCAACTGCGCGGAAGCGCCGGGCGTCGGAAACGCGCCGGGCGCGATCGCCACCGTGCGGATGCGCTTCGGCCCCCATTCCACCGCGAGGCTCTTGGTCATCGCCAGCAGCGCCGACTTCGCCATCGCGGACGGCACCGTGAAGGCGCGGCCGGTGATGGTCGAGGTGGACAGAATGCTGAGCACTACGCCGGGCCGTTCCACGTCGATCCAGCGGCGACCGGCGCCGAGGGTGCAGTACAGCGCGCCGTGCAGCGTCGGCGCCAGAATCGCATCGGCGGCGCGCGCGGACAGATGCTCGGTCTGGGCGATGAAGGTCGCGGCCGCGTTGTTGACCAGCACGTCGAGCGGCGCCTCGCGCCAGATCGCATCGAGCATCGCCTCGACCGCGTCGGCATCGCGGACGTCGCAGCGATGCGTCGTCACATCGGTGCCGCGCGCGCGCAGCTCTGCGGCGACGTCCTGCAGCATCTGCTCGCGCCGCCCGCACAGCACCAGCGATGCGCCGAGCGCTGCGAACCGCCGCGCCATCGCGGCGCCGAGCCCCGAGCCACCACCGGTGATCAGAATGCGTTTGCCGGCGAGCAGACCTTCTTCGAACATCGAGCGCCTCCCTGATAAACCGCTTTGCGGAATTCGTGCGGACTTCGTCGCACTCGATGTTGTCATGCCCGGACTTGATCCGGGCATCCATCATCTTCGAAACCGGATGGATTGCCGGGTCAAGCCCGGCAATGACAGCACCGCAAATGGCGCGGCCCGAATCCGATTGTCCGTCGCCGCCAAATCCGGCAAGAACGACCGACAAACACAAACCTCGCACCCGGGTGGATACATGAAGGCAATTCTCTGCTCCCAATATTGCGGTCCCGACGAACTCGACTATGCCGAGGTTCCTGATCCGGTCGCGGGCCCCGGCGAAGCGGTGATCGCCATCAAGGCGGCGGCGTTGAATTTCTTCGACATCCTGATGATCCAGGGCAAGTACCAGATCAAGCCGCCGTTTCCGTTCTCGCCGGGCGCCGAGGTCGCGGGCGTGATCGAGAGCGTCGGCGAAGGCGTTACCGATCTAAAGCCCGGCGATCGCGTCGCCGCGTCCTGCGGCCACAACGGCGCGCGCGAGAAGATCGCGCTGCCGGCCGCGGCGATCGTCAAGATCCCCGACAATCTCGACTACGACCGCGCCGCCGGCATCTTCATCATCTACGGCACCGCGCTACATGCGCTGGAAGATCGCGCCAGCCCGAAGCCGGGTGAGGCGCTCGCGGTGCTCGGCGCCGCCGGCGGCACCGGCCTCGCCGCCTGCGAACTCGGCAAGCTGATGGGCCTCAAGGTGATCGCCTGCGCGTCGTCGGACGAGAAGCTGGAATTCGCCAAGCAGCACGGCGCCGAGCTGACGCTGAACTACGCGAAGGAAGACCTCAAGGAAGGCCTGAAGAAACTCACCGGTGGCAAGGGCGTCGACATCGTGTTCGATCCGGTCGGCGGCAGCTACGCCGAAGCGGCGCTGCGCTCGATCGCCTGGGAAGGCCGCTTCCTGGTGATCGGCTTTGCGGCCGGCGACATTCCGAAGATGCCGCTCAACCTCGCGCTGCTGAAGGGCTGCGACATTCGCGGCGTGTTCTGGGGTGCGTGGACGCGGATCAATCCGGAGAAGAACCGCGCCAATCTCGAGAAGCTGGTGAAGTGGGCCGCCGAGGGCAAGATCTCCTCGCACGTCGACCGCACCTTCCCGCTGGCGCAGACCGCCGACGCGCTCAAAGTCCTCGCCGGCCGTCAGGCGATGGGCAAGGTCATTCTGCATCCCTGAGTAACTAACCAGGACCGATCAGGAGGATGGGCGAAGACGCGCAGCGCCCGCGCCCCGAGTGATCGTCAGTCAAGGCTGAAGAGGGTGGGCACGGTTCGCCTTGCCCACCCTCCGGTTCCTACGAACGAACGACAAGACGCGGGCTCACGCCGGCGTCAGTTCTCGCCTCGCCGCGACGGCGGGAGTGCCGACATCGACCTTCGCCCGCGCCAGCAGTCCGGGCACCAGCGCCTCGGCCGCATGCGCGCCCGAGATCACTACCGCCTCAATACCGGCACCGATATTGCCGCCGCCGGCGATCACCAGATTGCGCAGCGGCGTCTTCGAGCCCTTGAGCTGGCCGGCCGTGGACATGCCGTAGATCGACCCGGCGCTCGCCCAGTCGTAGCGCGCGTAGGTCACCGGGCTGGCATCGGTGCGATACACGATGTGGTCCGACAGGTTCGGGATCACCCTCTCGGCCGCGGCGATCATGCGGTCGCCGAACTCGCGCTTGCGTCGCAGATAATCCTCCGACTGCCGCCACGCTTTATAGTCGCTGCCGCCGCCCTCCGGGGGAAACCAGCTCTGCGCCTCGGCGTGCGGCACCAGCGCGATCAGCGACAGGATCGCATGGCCTGGCGGCGCGGCGGAGGGATCACACTTCGACATCATCGCGATGCCGAGCTTCATCGGCGCGTGCAGATGCGTCGAAGGGCCGAGATCAGGCACGACATCGACGCCGAGGTGCACGCTGAAGCAGGAATTCGCCGGCGCCGCTTCGGCCATCCACGCGCGAACATCGCGCGGCAGCACCGTAGTCGGCACCAGGTCCAACAACGTACGCTTTAGATCCGCGTTCGCCACCACGGCGCGCGCCCGAACGGCTTCACCATTGGCAAGCACCACGCCGACCGCGCGGTCGTTCTCGACCAGGATCTGCTTCACCGCCGTCTTCAGCCGCACCTCGCCGCCGCGCGCTTCGATCGCCTCGACCAGCGCATCGGCGACCACGCCCGAGCCGCCGCGCGGATAGTAACCACCGTGGAAGTAATAGCCGAAGATCGGCACCATGCGGGCGCAGCTGAACGACTCGCTGCCGTCGCCGATATAACCGGACAGGCCGTTGATGAAAGCGAGCGCCGCCGGGTCCTGCACATGCGTGGCGACCAGCTCGGCGAACGGCCGGTTCATCCATTTGTAGGCATGCGGATGCTGCCGCGGAAACGCCAGCAGTTCGTCGAGCGTCGCCGGCGGACCGGGAATGCCGCCATTGGCATCGCCGGTCGCGAACATGTCGTCGAGGATCGCCTTGATCTCACCAAACAGCGCCGCGATGCCGGCCGCACTGTCCGGAAACCGCGCGCCGAGCGCGCGAACATAATCGCGCCAGTCCGGCGGCACGTCGATTGCCCCGGCTTCGGTGTGAAAGCTCTGCGTCACCCGCTCCCAGACGATGCGGTCGGCGACGCCCAGCCGCTGCAGCAGGCGATTGAACGGCCCGCCCGGCTGCACACCGGAGAAATCATGCGGACCGGCGTCGAAGCGATACAGCACCGGCTTGCCGAGGTGATGGGCCTTGCGCAGATAGCTGTGACAGTAACCGCCGGGGACGACGTGCTGTTCGAACACCCGCACCTTCAACCCTGCATCGGCAAGCAGCGCCGCCGCGGTCAGGCCGCCGATGCCGGCGCCGATCACCGCAACGTCGCAATCGGCTTCGCCCTTGGCGTCAAAGGACGGCGCCGGCCAGCGATAGCTTTCCCGCGACGCCGCCATCCGCTGCAGCACGAGGCGGATCGCGAGCTTCGGACCGAAGATCGAGATCAGCGCGCCGACCGTCACGATCGCGGTGATCACTTCACTCGGCGCGCCAATATAGCGACAAGCCGCGATCGCCCCGAACAGCACCGCCCACAGCGCGGTGATCGCAGCATTCACGACGAAGAATTGCGGGGTGGCGGCCGCCTCCGGATGCGCCGCGCGGGAGTAATCGGCCGTCCAAGGGCGCCGTGCCGCCAGGCTGAGCACACTGATCGCCGACAGACCCGCGAACGACAGCCACAACGCATGGGCGGCAGCGATCTCGGCGTCGATCAGCTGCAGCGCGGCGAGGCCGGCGAACAGCACCAACCCTCCGGCTTCCAGCACGAACAACTCACGACGCCGCGCTCGCCACAGATTGCCGATCAGCGAGAGCGCCAGCCCGCTCCAGATCGCGGCTTCCGGCCGATGCATAGCCAGCAGCGCCCAGAACAGCGCGAACGGCGCCAAAACGAGCTTCACCGTCAGAAAGGTTTTCATCGCAGCCTCGTCGCCTCGTCGCCTCGTCGCCTCGTCGCCTCGTCGCCTCGCCCAAGTAGCGGCCGACGGCTCCTCGCGGATCAGTGGGGTTGAAACGGGCCCCGCCGATCGGTACCATCGGGTACCAGTGCTTATAGCACAGTTGGTACCGTTTGGTACCAGATTCTTGCAACCTGCGGCGAACGAAGCCAGGACGTTGACGCAAAACGAAAAAACAGAAGATCCGCGGCGCGCCGCGATCCTGCAGGCGGCGTTCGACGTGTTCGTCGAGAAGGGGTTCGACGCCGCCACCACGGCCGAGATCGTGCGCCGCGCGCGGACCTCGAAGCGGACCCTCTACGCCTTCTTCGCCAGCAAGCAGGATATCCTGACGGCGCTGGTCCGCTACGGCAGCCAGAAGATGCAGCCCTCGCCGGACCTACCCGAGCCGCAGGACCGCGCGCAGTTTCTCGCCGTGCTGGAGCTGTTCGGCCGCGGCTTCCTGACGGAATTCCTGCATCCGGAGCGCACCGCGATGTATCGCCTGGCGATCGCCGAAGCCGGGCGTGGCGGCGCCAGCGTAGCCCGGGAGCTCGACGTCCACGGCCGTCAGCCGGTGATGCGGGCCGTGACGCGGTTCTTCGATCAGGCCGCGGCGCGCGGCATCATCCGCCACGACGACATCGCGACGCTGATCAGCGTGTTCTTTTCGGTACTGATCGGGTTCGCGCAGCTGCAGACGCTGCTCGGCACCGAGCCGCCGCTGACAGGCGATGCGATCGCCCAGCGCGCCGCGCTGGCGAGGCGCGCGACGGAACGGATGATGGAACCTGCCGGAACGTGAAGACGGACGCCGTCCGTCTGATCAGGCCTCGTCCTGCAGGCCGCGCTGAATTGCGGCGTGGGCCGCTTCGCGGTGGGCGGGGGTGATGTTGCTGGCAACCATGCGCAGCGCCGCCGCCAGGATCGCCGCGTCATCGGTGAAGCCGAGCACCGGCAGGATATCGGGCACGAAATCGAACGGCAGCACGAAATACGCGAGCGCGCCGAGCAGCGCGACCTGGACATGCCGCGGCGTCTGGCGGTCGAACGCGCAGTAATAGGCCGCGAGAATATCCTCGGCGAACGGTAGATGCGCCGCGACGCGCTTGATCTTGTGCCAGAACCGGCGGCGTAGCGTCTCTGGATCCTGCGCGAGCTTGTCGGCCGGCTCGAACCCCACACTATGTTCCGTCGTCATCGTGTCCCTCCGCCCCCGCGGAATTCACCTGAACGCTGCAGAATGTGGGGTTTGGCCGTGGCTCCCGCAAGCGGCCGCATTCAGGCGGCGCCGAGCTGCGCCGCGATCGCGTTCATGGCCTCCGCGAGCGCAATATCGCGGCGGGTGATGCCGCCCGCATCATGGGTGGCCAGCACAACCTCGACGGTCTTGTACACGTTGCGCCATTCGGGATGGTGATCGCTCTTCTCGGCGATGAGCGCGACCCGCGTCATGAAGCCGAAGGCTTCGTTGAAATCCCGAAAGGTGAACGTGCGGGAAATCGCCTCGCGCCCCTCGGTCTCGCGCCAGCCGCCCAGCGTTTGCAGCGCCGCCTGCCGCTCCGCCGTCGTCAATCGCTCCGTCATCTCGCCGCTCCTCACGCCAACGTTATCCGCCACGGCCCGGCCGTGCCGAGTTCGCCACAAATCCAAGGCCCAATGCATGGGCCGCGCCGCCGTTCACCATATCGCTGGTGACGCGCGGAACGGAACTGACACCAGCCGCATTGGAACTGCTAATATGGGGGTCTGACCGGGGATGGAGCACATGCGATTGTTCGCCCGGTCGACGGACGAGACCGAGCCGGTGGACCCTTTGCTGCACTCCGCTCCGCGCCCCGTGCGCCGGAGAATGACGCTGATTTCGCTGGCCGCGATTCTCGCGCTGGTGGGCGCTCTCAGCGCCGCCTATTACTTCGCGATGCGCCCGGCGACGTTGAAAATTGCGGTCGGGCCGCAAGGCAGCGACGATGTCCGTCTGATCCAGGCGCTGGCGCAGGTGTTCTCGCGCGAACGCAACACCGTACGGATGCGCTCGGTCGTCACCGACGGCCCGGCGGCCAGCGCGTCGACGCTGCGGACCGGCGGGGCCGACCTGGCGGTCATCCGCGGCGACCTGCCGGTGCCGCGCAACGCCCGCTCGGTGGCTGTGCTGCACAAGAACCTCGCCGTGCTATGGGCGCCCGGACGCGCCGGCGGCAAGCGCAAGACGGCGGCGGGCATCACTGAAATCACCCAGTTGGTCGGCAAGCGGGTCGGCGTGATCGGCCGCACCGAGGCCAATGCCGGGCTTTTGCGGGTGATCCTGCAGCAATACGGCGTCGATCCCGCCAAGGTGGAAAGCGTGCAGCTCGCGGTCAGCGACGTCGCGGACGCGGTGCAGAACCGCAAGGTCGACGCATTCCTGGCTGCCGGCCCGCTGAACAGCAAGGTGATCAGCGAGGCGCTGGCCGCGACGGCGGCGTCGGGCCGCGAGCCGGTGTTCCTCGGCCTCGACTCATCCGAAGCTCTCGCGGCCAATCATCCAACCTACGAGTCCGCGACGATTCCGGCCGGCGCCTTCGGCGGCGCGCCGGTGCGACCGAGCGACGACGTCAAGACGATCAGCTTCTCGCACTATATCGTGGCGCGCGACGGCGTGCCCGACAGTACGATCGCGACGTTCACCCAGCAGCTGTTCACGGCGCGGCAGACCGTGATGACCGAGAACCCGCTGGCCGCCAAGATCGAGACGCCGGACACCGACAAGGATGCGGTGATCCCGGTGCAGCCCGGCGCCGCCGCCTATGTGGACGGCGACGAGAAGAGCTTCCTCGACCGCTACAGCGACCTGATCTGGTTCTCGCTGATGGGCCTGTCGGCAACGGGTTCGATCGGCGCCTGGTTCGCCAGCTATCTGCGTAAGGACGAGCGCAACACCAACGTCTCGCAGCGCGACCGGCTGCTCGACATGCTGGCGACCGCGCGCCGCTGCGACTCCTGCGACGAGCTCGACGCGATGCAGACCGAGGCCGACGCCATCCTGCGCGACGCGCTGAACTGCTACGAGAACGGCGCGATCGACAGCGCGGCGCTGACCGCGTTCAGCATCGCGCTGGAGCAGTTCCACAACGCCGTGGCCGACCGCAAGATGCTGCTCGCCGCTCTACCGCCCGCGCCGATCCGCCCGGCGCGGCCGCAGGTCGTCTAAAGCGGTTCATCCAGTAATTGCAACAATCCGGCGTTTCGGCACTGAGCCCTCATCCCGAGAAGCCCGGCGAAGCCGGGCGTCTCGAAGCATGGGGCCACAGAGTGCCGATGGCCCATGGTTCGAGACGGCGCTGCGCGCCTCCCTCACCATGAGGTTTTCGTTGTGTCACGCGCAGCAACTCATCAAGCAGAAACGCTGTAGGACGACGCCGGCTCAGCGCACGAGCCTGCGCCATCCGATCACGATGCCGCTGGCCGACACCAGCAGCCCTGCCAGCGACAACACGATCACGACGACGTCCCACGCCGGCCGATGCGCGATCAGCGGCGGCAGGTCGAAGCTGTGCAGCGCGTTGAACAGCCAGCGGCGGACCCGGGCGCTGCGGTCGCTCCAGCCGAGGATCTCGCCGGTGGCCGGATCGACATAGACCCAGCTCTGCGCCGCGTCGTCGAAGCCTGCGCGCAGCACCGGCAGCACGCGCGTATGATGATGCGCGTACCAGTACAGGTCCGGTTGCTCCAGCCGCTGCTGCAGCGTCATGGCCGCGTCCGGCAGCAGCCGCGCGGCGGCCGCGAACAACCGGTCTTCCGACGGCGTTCGCGCCGCGCCGCTGAGCGGATCGACGGTGGTCTGCGATCCGTCGCGATGCGCCAGCAACATCAACGCCGAGCCGTCGACCCAGACAAAGCGGGCCTCGACCACGCCGGCCCGGTCGCGCGTCGGCAGGGTCACCTTGATGGTCGGCGCATCGTGACCGGCATAGCGCTGCAGCGCTTCGCTGCGATCGCCGCGACTGGCGAACCAGCCGAACGGATTCATCGATAGCCAGCCCGAGAACATCCAGGTCAGCACCACGACGCCTGCGACCAGGCCACCGACATGATGCCAGGCCATCCAGCCGCGATACGGCGTGACGCGGCCGGACGCGTAGCGCCGGCGCAGGCCGGCGCGGAGCAAGCCGATCCAGATGCCGCTGACCGCCGTCCCCATGCAGATGCCGGAGATCCACATCACCACCTGCCGCCACAGCGGCGCGTCCTGGCGCAGCAAGGTCAGATAGATCCAGTGCGGGATCGCGCCGAGCCAATTCCAGACCCGCTCGTGCCGCGTGGTGTCGAGCACGATTTCGCCGCTGCGCGACGACACGTAGAGTTCGGTGCCGGCCCCATCGCCGAGATCGACCAGATACAACGGCCGGTCCGGATCGAACCGCGCCGTCACGCTCCATTGGTCGCGCTCGACCGTGCCGAGCAGGCGCGGCGCCACCGCGGCGGGATGATGCCGCGCCACCGCGAGCGCCCGATCGGGCGTGACGTCGGTGATCGCCCGGCCGGTCACGGCCGAGATCGTCTGCCGCGGCCCCTTCCAGCCGGCGAGCCGATACACCGGCTCGTCGCCCAACATCGCGAGCCGCAGCTCGCGCGGATAGCGCGACAGCCCGGCCGCCGCCATCGCCTGGTCGGGCGACAGCAGGGCGCGTGACCAGGCGATATCGGGCAGCGCCGCGCGCCGTTCGGTCGTCGTCAGACTCGGGAAGGCGACGTACATCATCACCACGCCCGAGACGAACCAGATCGCGAACAGCACGCAGCTGGCGATACCCAGCCAGCGGTGGCCGAGATACAGCCACCGCTTCAGCCGCCGCACGGCGGAGCGCATCGTCAGAACTTCACGTTATACGACAGCTCCGCAGTGCGCGGCATGCCGAGCAACCACTGCGAGGTGTTGCCTGAGGTCGCATAGACCGTGTCGAACAGATTGTAGACGCGCAGCGCAAACGTCTGCTGCGCGTCCGGCTTCCACATCAGCCCGGCGTTGACGACATTGTAGGCCGGCCGCACCAGCGTGTTGGCATTGTCGGCCCAGGTATCACCGACGAGTTGCACGCCCGCGTTGGCCGACCAGCCCGGCGCGAACGCCCAGGTCGCCCAGATGTTGCTGACCACTTGCGGCACGTTGGCCGGCACGTTGCCGGCATAGTTCACCGCCTTGCCGCCGACGACCTGGACGAAGTCGTCGTATTTGGCGCGCAGCACCGCGACATTGGCGTCGAGCCGCAGCGTCTCCGTCACCTTGAAACCCGCCGAGGCCTCGATGCCGCGCGAGGATTGCTGGCCGATCTGCAGCGGGTTGGTGTTGGCCGGATTTTGCGGGTCGCGCGCCAAGAGGTTGTTCTTGACGATCTGATACGCCGCCAGCGTCCATTCGGCGCGGCCACCGGCGAGCTGCTGCTTGACGCCGATCTCCACCTGCTTGCCGGTCGACAGCGCGAAATCGCGGTTGACGCCCGTCATGGTGATCAGGTTGGTGACCGGATCGACCGCGGTCGAATACTGGCCGTAGAATGCCAGATCCTTGATCGGCGTGTACACCAGACCGGCCCGCCAGCTCGGAGCCGAGTAAGTCTTTTCGAAACTGTTGGAGGGCGTCAGGAAGTCGGTGCGCTCGACGGTCGGATGGTCCGATCGCACGCCGCCGACCACCGCCAACTGATCGGTGAGGCTGAGACGGTTTTCGGCGAACAGGCCGTACTGCATCGTCTGCGTATGGAAGCTCGGCCGCGTCGGGCTCACCGGCAGGAAATAGCCTGGATCGAAATTGTAAGGCGTGACCGAGGACGTGCCCGCATAGGGCGAGTTGTTGGTGTGGGTGAAGGTGATGCGATTGACGTCGAAGCCGGCGACGAACTCGTTGGCGAGGCCGAACAGATGGCCGCGCAGCGTGGTGTCGAAGCGGTTGCCGACCTGCTCCTGGTCGTGGAAGATCTCGATATAGGAGCTGCGGTTGATCTGCCCCGTCGCCGGATTGAACGCGTAGCTCTCGACGTCCTTCCAGTGCCGGTGTGTGCTGAGATAATAGGTGACGTTCTTCACCGAGACGCCTTCGGCGACGTCCCATTCGGTCTTGAGCTGGGTCCAGTTGTCGCGATAGCGGATCGACGCGTCGCCGACATTGTAGTTCTGGAAGCGCAGCGACTCGTCGAGCCGGCCGTTCACCAGCGGCGTGCCGAAATAGCGCGACGGGCTGCGGTCGGCGTAGTCCTCGCTCAGCGTGAAGGCGAGATTGTCGGCCGCCTGCACCCGGATCGAGCCGGACACCGCGACGTTCGAGGTCTTGTCACGATCGACCCAGCCGTCCGACATGTTGCCGATCGCGGCGAGCCGGTAGCTGACGTTCGGATTGATCGGGCCGGCCGAATCGACTGCAAGCCGCCGCGTCAGGTTGGTATCGAGCGAGAGCTCGGCCTCGTTGCGCGGCAGCCACGACGGCTTCTTCGGGATCACGTTGATGGCGCCGCCGATCGCGCCCTCGCCGTACATCACCGAGGCCGGGCCGCGCAGCACTTCGATGCGCTGCGCCGTCCAGGTGTCGAACGGGAACGTCATGGTGCCCGAGCCGACATACATCCGGGTGCCGTCGTACAGCGACATCACCGTGCCGTTGCCGGTGAAGCCGCGGGTGTTGAAGGCGAGCCCGCCATTGCCGGGCGCGGGGCTCGCGGTGAAGCCGGCCGCGTTCTGCGTCACCGCATCGATCACGTTGTGCTGGCCGCGCTCGGCGATGGTGTCGGCGGTGATGATCTCGACGCTGGCCGGCGTCTGCAGCGGCGTCAGATTGAGCCGGCTCGCACTGGAGGCCGGGGTGCCGAGATTGAAGGTCGGCGCCGCGGCGGTGCTGGCCGTGGCCGCCTGCGTTGGTGTGGGGGCCGGCGCCGGTGCCGCGGCGGAACGCGCGGCCGGGCGACGCTGGCGCGATGAGCCGGCATTGGCGGCCGCGCGCGGCTTCGACGGCTGGGCGCTCTGGCCTTCGACCACGATCGGATCGAGCCCGCGCGTGGCGGTCTGGGCATGGCCGGCAGCCGGCCAGATCAGGGAAATCAAGGCAACGGACGACAGGAGGCGCCGGTTACGCCCGGCGGCGTTGAGAACGGGAGTCATGAATTTGCTCGCGGCAAACGTGGCACGTCACCGCGAACGAGGTCTGACCGCAGCGTTGGACGCTGCAGCTCGACACCCATCAGGACACCCCGCCCGATGTGCTCGCGTGTGACCACGAACGACGGCAGGTCTCCTGGCTCGCGGGTCGCTGCCTTTCGCCGCCTTCCCGGGCTTTTGGCCCAGTGGCGCTTGGCGAAAGGCTCGCCGCTCACAGTTGCGGGGGCAGCCGCGGATTCGGATTCCTGAAAACCCTCACCGCATTCCCTATTGATCCCTTGCGGGAACCGTCGCCGGCTACCGTAGGGGGCGGCGTGGCGGGCTGTCAACGCGGACGCTGACGCGATCCCCATGCGGGCCCGCAGGAGCGCTGAGATTGATTTCGGTGGCGCGGGTGCGCGCGTGCGAGGGAGCTCGGACTTAACGGAGTCCGGCACAAGGTCGATCATGGGAAGCCTTCAGGAGAGGAATCCAGGGTATGTAATGTTATAACGTTACGTATTTTTCGGCAAGTCCCCACCACGAGTCGCCCCCGGAGCTGTCAGGAAAAGCGGGACTTCGGGTCAACGCAGAGCAGCGCGGCAATACCTTTGGAGCGCACCTCGATCAGCGCTCGGGGAATGGCCCGCAGGGGCCGCGCAAGCCTTGGACGGCGCACGAGAAATCATAAAAGTCCCGACCGTCATTGATTTTTCGCGATTTTTGAGTATATTGCGTCGCAACGCGTGCAAGTGCCCGGCCCTCATTTGGCCGGGCCTGTTTTTTGGAATTGCCCCGCGCGTTTCAGACATCGGCAGACTGCGGCGCGCCTCCGGCGCATCCCGTGGTGTGCCTGCAATCGCGCTGATGCTTGGCAACCGGCCGCAGGACCCGACAGAGAGCCCATGAACCTCCGTAACATCGCCATTATCGCCCACGTCGACCACGGCAAGACCACCCTCGTCGACAAGCTGCTGCAGCAGTCCGGCACCTATCGCGACAACCAGCGCCAGGTCGAACGGGCGATGGACTCGAACGATCTCGAGCGCGAGCGCGGTATCACCATTCTGGCCAAGTGCACCTCGGTGGTGTGGGGCGAGACGCATATCAACATCGTCGACACCCCCGGCCACGCCGATTTCGGCGGCGAGGTCGAACGCATCTTGTCGATGGTCGACGGCGTGATCGTGCTGGTCGACGCCGCCGAAGGCCCGATGCCGCAGACCAAGTTCGTGGTCGGCAAGGCGCTGAAGCTCGGCCTCAAGCCGATCGTCGCCATCAACAAGGTTGACCGCTCCGACGCGCGCGTCACCGAAGTCGTCAACGAAGTGTTCGACCTGTTCGCAGCGCTCGACGCCACCGACGAGCAGCTCGACTTCCCGATCCTGTACGGCTCGGGCAAGAACGGCTGGATGTCGGACAAGCCGGACGGCGATTCGAGCGAAGGCATGAAGCCGCTGTTCGAGCTCGTGCTCAAGCACGTCCACCCGCCGGTGGTGGAAGACGGCCCGTTCCGCCTGCTCGGTACCATCCTCGAAGCCAACCCCTACCTCGGCCGCATCATCACCGGCCGCATCGCGTCGGGCACGTTGAAGCCGAACCAGGCCGTCAAGGTGCTGTCGCGTGACGGCAAGCTGGTCGAACAGGGCCGCATCACCAAGATCCTCGCGTTCCGCGGCCTCGAGCGCGTGCCGCTCGACATCGCCGAAGCCGGCGACATCGTCGCAATCGCGGGCCTCACCAAGGGCACCGTCGCCGACACCTTCTGCGATCCGGCGGTCGACACCCCGATCCAGGCCCAGGCGATCGATCCGCCGACCGTCTCGATGTCGTTCATCGTCAACAACTCGCCGCTCGCCGGCACCGAAGGCGACAAGGTCACCAGCCGCCTGATCCGCGACCGCCTGATGCGCGAAGCCGAAGGCAACGTCGCGCTGCGCGTCGTCGAATCCGCCGACAAGGACGCGATGGAAGTGTCCGGCCGCGGCGAATTGCAGCTCGCGATCCTGATCGAGAACATGCGCCGCGAAGGCTTCGAGCTGTCGGTGTCGCGTCCGCGCGTCGTTCTGACCCGCGACGAAAACGGCCAGCTGCTCGAGCCGGTCGAGGAAGTCGTGATCGACGTCGACGAGGAATTCTCCGGCGTCGTCGTGCAGAAGATGAGCGAGCGCAAGGCCGAGATGATCGAGATGCGGCCGTCGGGCGGCAATCGTCTGCGCCTGGTGTTCTACGCGCCGACCCGCGGCCTGATCGGTTACCAGGGCGAACTGATGACCGACACCAAGGGTACGGCCATCATGAACCGGCTGTTCCACAACTACCTGCCGTATCGCGGCGAGATCCAGGGCCGGCGCAACGGCGTCCTGATCTCCAACGATCAGGGCGAGGCGGTCGCCTACGCGATGTTCAAGCTGGAAGATCGCGGCCCGATGATGATCGAGCCGGGCTGGAAGGTCTACAAGGGCATGATCGTCGGCGAGCACACCCGCGACAACGATCTCGAGATCAACGTGCTCAAGGGCAAGCAGCTCACCAACATCCGCACCACCTCGAAGGACGAGGCGGTCCGCCTGACCCCGCCGATCCGCATGACGCTGGAAAAGGCGCTGGCCTATATCGAGGACGACGAGCTGGTCGAGATCACGCCGAAGTCGATCCGGCTGCGCAAGCGCCTGCTCGACCCCAACGAGCGCAAGCGCGCCGAGAAGAGCAAGCAGGCGGTCGCCTGATCTTTAGGAACCTTCGCGACTTCCGAATACTCAATGCCCGGCCACGTGCCGGGCATTGTCGTTTCCGGCGCGTTCCACGACATCGAAGTGCCGTGACGCGCATGTTAAGATCGACCCATGTCTGAGCAGAATTTCCCTTCCTCCATCGACGTCGCCATCATCGGCGCCGGCGCCGCCGGGCTCGGCGCGGCGCGCGCGCTGGAGCAATCCGGCCTGTCGGTGATCGTGCTGGAAGCGCGTGACCGAATCGGCGGCCGCGCTTTCACCCGCATGGTGACGCCCGAGATCGCATTCGACGTCGGCTGCGGCTGGCTGCATTCGGCGAATGAGAACTCCTTCGTCGGCATCGCCAAGCAGCTCGGCATCGCCATCGACAAGACGCATCCGCCGTGGGGCGAAGCGAGCTTCGGCGACGTGTTTCCGAAGCGCGAGCGCGCCGCCTTCGGCAAGGCGATCGACAAGTTCTACGACCGCGTCTGGCGCGCGTCGAAGAAGAAGGCCGACGCACCGGCCGCCACCCTGCTCGTGCCAGGCGATCCCTGGAATCCGATGATCGACGCGGTGTCGACCTATGTGAACGGCGCCGAACTCGATCGCGTATCGATCCACGATCTCGAAGCCTATCGCGACACCGGGATCAACTGGCGGATCCGCGAGGGCTACGGCTCGCTGGTCGCCGCCTATGGGGCGCCCTGCCCCGTGGTGCTCAACTGCGCGGTCGAGCTGATCGACCACAGCGGACTGAGCATCAAACTCACAACCACGCAGGGCACGCTGACGGCCGGCAAAGTGATTATCACCGTGCCGACCAATCTGATCGCCGACGAGACGATCCGGTTCACACCCGAACTACCAACCAAGATCGAGGCTGCGCGCAACCTGCCGCTCGGCGTCGACGACAAGGTGATGCTGAAGCTGTCCGACCCCAACGGCTTTCCAGCCGACGGCAATCTGCGCGCCGCGACCATGCGCACCGCGATGGGGACCTATCACTTGCGGCCGTTCGGCCACGACTGCATCGAAGGATTCTTCGGCGGCCGCTTCGCCCGCGAGCTGGAAGACGCCGGCGACGGCGCCTTCGCGGCGCAGGCGATCGACGAGATCGCCGAGCTGCTCGGCAACGACATCCGCCGCAAGCTGACGCCGCTCGCGGAGTCGCGCTGGGCCCACGATCCATTCGCGCGCGGCGCTTGCTCCCACGCGCGGCCCGGCCATGCCGGTGCCCGCGCGGTGCTGGCCGCGCCGGTCGACGGCCGGCTGTTCTTCGCCGGCGAAGCCACGTCGCCGCAGTTCTTCTCCACGGCCCATGGCGCACGCGATTCGGGTGAACGGGCCGCGCGCGAACTGCTCGACCCGACACCGGTATCGTAGCGCATCACCGCATTGTTCATACTGCGGCGCGGCAATGCTCGCGGTTGTGCGGCTGTTCGATTTCGGAACAGATACGTCTCGTGTGGTGCAGAAAGTCCACATGTTAACCGATAATTAAGGTTGGACCTTGAAGCCGGGGCCCTGACTTGCTTTGATCGGCGTCATGAGCACAACGCTGATCGAGGTTCGGCCGGCCAGGGCTGCGGACGCTTCCGCGGTCGCGGCCACCCATGACGAGGCCTGGCGCTCCGCCTATCAGGGCATCATCCCTGGGGCCGAGCTGGAAAAGCTGATCAATCGCCGCGGCCCGACGTGGTGGGACTCGGCGATCCGGAAGGGCAGCCGTGTCAGCGTGCTGTGTTTCGGCGACAAGGTCGCCGGCTACGCCAATTACGGCCGCAACCGCGCCCGCAGCCTGCATTTCGACGGCGAGATCTACGAGCTTTATCTGCGGCCGGAATTCCAGGGTCTCGGTTTCGGCGGCCGGCTGTTTGCCGCCGCGCGCCGCGATCTGGTGCAGAGCGGCCTCAAGAGCATGGTGATCTGGGCCCTGTCCGAAAACGAGCCCGCGACCGAGTTCTACCGGGCGCTCGGCGGCCGGATGGTGGCGCGCTCGTCGGAGCGGTTCGGCGAGAAGTCGCTCGACAAGGTGGCGTTCGCCTGGAGCAACTGACGTTATTTTCGCCCGGCACCGGCGACGTTTGCGCTGGCGAACGGCCCGGGCTCGGGCTATTCGGGATGCCCCTGTAATCTTATCACCCGGAGTACCCGATGCGCCTCGACGCAATTCCCGTCGGCGTCAACCCGCCTCATGATGTCAATGTGATCATCGAGGTCCCCGTCGGCGGCGAGCCGATCAAATACGAAATGGACAAGGACGCCGGCACGCTGGTTGTCGACCGGTTTCTTTATACCGCCATGCGCTATCCGGGGAACTACGGCTTCATTCCGCACACCCTGTCGGACGACGGCGATCCCTGCGACGTGCTCGTCGCCAACACCCGCGGCATCGTGCCCGGCGCGATGATGAGCGTGCGCCCGGTCGGCGTGCTGTTCATGAGCGACGAGGCCGGCCACGACGAGAAGATCATCGCGGTGCCGTCATCGAAGCTGACCCAGCGCTACGACCGCATCAAGACCTATTCCGACCTGCCCGACATCACCCTGCAGCAGATCCAGCACTTCTTCGAGCACTACAAGGATCTCGAGCCGGGCAAATGGGTGAAGGTGCTGCGCTGGGGCGGCGCCGACGACGCCCACAAGCTGATCCTCGAAGGCATCGAGCGCGCCAAGGCCGCCAAAGCTTCCAAGGCTTGAGGCGCCTGCAGCGGACACCAGGGAGACTGCGATGCGCCGTCTGCTGAAATGGGTCCGCAATATCGTGGCGATCGCGCTGGTCGCGGTCGCCGCCCTCGCGGCGGTGCTGGCCTACAACGCCTACCGGCAACCCTCGCGCCAGATCGCGGTCGACGCCGTGCCGCCGATCGCCGTCGATGAATCTGGCGCGGCGCAGCGGCTGGCGGAGGCGATCCGCTTCCCGACCATCTCCAACTTCCTCAATCCCGAGCAGGACGCCGACGCGCTGCGCGGCCTGCAGGCGCATATCCAGAGCAGCTTCCCGGCGCTGCATGCCGCCGCCCGGCGCGAGGTCGTGAACGGCAAGAGCCTGCTCTACACTTGGCAGGGCACGGACCCGGATGCCAAACCGATCGCGCTGCTGGCGCACCAGGACGTGGTGCCGATCGCCCCGCGCACCGAACCCGACTGGGCGCACAAGCCGTTCGACGGCGTGATCGCCGACGGCTTCATCTGGGGCCGTGGCTCGTGGGACGACAAGGGCAACCTCTACGCGATCCTCGAAGCTGCCGAGCTGATGGCCAAGCAAGGCTTCAAACCGAAACGCACCATCTACTTTGCGTTCGGCCATGACGAGGAAGTCTCCGGCCTGCGCGGCGCGCGGCAGATCGCCGAGCTGCTGGCGTCCCGCAAGGTCCGGCTCGACTTCGTGCTCGACGAGGGCCTGCTGATCACCGAAGGCGTGATGAAGGGCCTCGACAGGCCGGCCGCGCTGATCGGCGTTTCGGAGAAGGGCTACGCCACGCTGGTGCTCACCGCCCGCGGCACGCCCGGCCATTCCTCGATGCCGCCGCGCGACACCGCAATCGGCATGCTGGCGGCGGGGCTGACGCATCTCGAGGACAACCGGCTGCCGATGCGGATTCGCGGCTCGGTGGCCGAGATGTTCGACACGCTGGCGCCGGAGATGCGCGGCTTCAACCGGGTGGTGCTGTCGAATCTCTGGCTGTTCCGACCGCTGCTGCTGCGCGAGTTCGCCAAGAGCGGCGCCACCGCCGCGATGGTGCAGACCTCGACGGCGCTCACCGTCTTCAACGCCGGCGACAAGGACAACGTGCTGCCCGGCGTCGCCGAGGCCAGCGTCAATTTCCGGCTGCTGCCGGGCGACACCCAGGCCAGCATCACCGACCATGTCCGCGCCACAGTCGCCAACGACCGGATCGACATCAAGCCGTTCGACGGCAATTTCGACCCGCCGCCGGTGACCGGCACCGCGAGCCGCTCCTACGCCACGCTGAACCGCACCATTCGCGAAACCTTCCCGGACGTCGTCGTGGCGCCGGGACTGATGATCGCGGCGACGGATTCGCGGCACTATGCCGACATCGCCGACAACATCTTCCGCTTCTCGCCCGTCCGCGCCAATTCCGAGGACCTCAAGCGCTTCCACGGCACCAACGAACGCCTGAGCATTCAGAACTACGCGGACATGATCCGGTTCTACGTCAGGCTGATGCAGGCGACGGCTGGCTGAGGCGGAAGCCTTTCCACGTCATTGCGAGCGAAGCGAAGCAATCCAGAGGCGGCCAGCGCGCGGCTCTGGATTGCTTCGCCGCTTCGCTCCTCGCAATGACGGAGTCGTTGTCGAGTTACACAGCCGGCTTCGGCAGGCCGTGGATCGCGCTCGCGGCGCGGACGGTGTTGACGAGCAGGCACGCCACCGTCATCAACCCGACGCCGCCCGGCACCGGCGTGATCGCGCCGACGACTTCCTTCGCCTCGTTGAACGCGACGTCGCCGAGCAGCTTGTCCTTGCCGCCGTCCGGCGACGGGGTGCGGTTGATGCCGACGTCGATCACGGTCGCGCCCGGCTTGATCCAGTCGCCCTTGACCATCTCGGCCTTGCCGACCGCAGCGAACACCAGATCGGCCTGGCGGCACAACGCCGGCAGATCGCGCGAGCGCGAATGCGCGATCGTCACCGTGGCGTTCTCGTTGAGCAGCAGCTGCACCAGCGGCTTGCCGACCAGATTGGAGCGGCCGATCACGATCGCATTCATGCCTTCGAGCGAGGCATGCACCTGCTTGGCCATGATGATGCAGCCGAGCGGCGTGCACGGCGTCAGCGCGAACAGGCCCGAAGCGAGCCGGCCAGCATTGGTAGGGTTGAGGCCATCGACGTCCTTTGCCGGATCGATCGCGTCGATCACCGCGGTCGAATCGAGGCCCTTCGGCAGCGGCAGTTGCACCAGGATGCCGTGCACCGCCGGATCGGCGTTGAGCTTGGCGATCAGCGCCAGCAGCTCGGCCTGCGGCACATCGGCCGGCAGCCGGTGCTCGAACGAGGCCATGCCGGCTTCCTGGGTCTGCTTGTGCTTGGAGCGGACATAGACCTCGGAGGCCGGGTCGCTGCCGACCAGCACCACCGCCAGACCCGGCGTGATGCCGTGATCGGTCTTAATCCGCGTCACCTCCGCGGCCACGCGGGCGCGCAGCTCGGCCGAGATGATTTTTCCGTCGATGATCCGAGCAGTCATTGTCGTCCCCCTCCGAGTCGAAACAAAAAGCCTCTCCGGCCGGAGAGGCGAATGCCTTGCGCCCTCGAGGGCCTCCCGTTCGATCGGCTCAGTCGGATTTTGCCGCCGTCAACTGGCGCAACGCCTCGCCGAGCTTCTTCGGATCGCCGTCGATCGCGATCTGCTTTTGCCGGGAGGTCGCCCCCGACAGCAACCGGACGTCGCGCTTGGCGACGCCGAGCGATTTGGCCAGCAGTTCGATCACCGCCCGGTTGGCCTCGCCGCCGTCGGCGATCGCCCGGACCCGGACCTTCACCACGCTGCGGCCATCCGACAGCGTCTCCAGCCCGTCGATATCGTCGCGGCCGCCCCGCGGCGTGACCCGTACCGCCACGGCCACGCCCTGAGCAGAATACCGCCAAGCCTCAGCCATGGAAACTCCAGAGCCGCCCGGTCAGCGGCTCAGAACACCGCCGGGTAGATGTAATAGGTGATCACCCGCTGCAGGAACATGATGATCAGGATCAGGATGATCGGCGAGATGTCGAGGCCGCCCAGCGAGGGCAGCAGGTTCCGAATCGGCGCCAGCAACGGCTCGGTGATCCGGTAGAGGAATTCGGACACCGCCGAGACGAACTGGTTGCGGGTGTTCACGACGTTGAAGGCGATCAGCCAGGACAGGATCGCCGAGGCGATCAGCAGCCAGATGTAGAGATCGAGAATGATGAGGATGATATCGAGAATGGCGCGCATGGCGGGGAAAAGCTCGCGGGTTCGAACGCGGAAAGGCTGTGCCGTAAATATCGGTTCGCACCCGCCCAAACAAGGGAACTCAGGGCAATAAAGCCCGATGACAATGACGTGTCAGAAGCTGCCGCACGTCCTTGACTTGGCGTTCGTCGGCACTGTAAATGGCGGCGTTCGCTGATCGGTGCTTCACGCACCGACCGCGGAGGGGCCATAGCTCAGCTGGGAGAGCGCGTCGTTCGCAATGACGAGGTCGGCGGTTCGATCCCGCCTGGCTCCACCAGCCTTCGCTGGCTTTGCCAGCTTCGGCTCGGCAAGCCTGCCCATCGTGGCGAAGGCTGCCGCGACGTAGCCCGTAGGGCGAAGAGGGGCCGCTGAACTAGCCGGCCGCGCGCAGCGACGATCCCAGCACCGTATCCATGCTATTTATTGGTCGACGAGGCCGTCACGTAGTCCGTCATGGCCGGGCTTGTCCCGGCCATCCACGTCTTGCGCGCCGCTGCCGTTGAAACGTGGATGCCCGGCACGAGGCCGGGCATGACGAGTGACGAAGAGGTTCCCTAATCTCAGGCGCCGCTTACGCGACGAGCTTCACGCGCTCCGGAATTGCGGCGGGCGCTTCTCGACGAAGCTGGCGACGCCTTCCTTGAAGTCTTCGCTGGCCAGCGACAGCGTCATCTCGCGGTTGGCCTCGATGGTGGCTTCGGCCAGCGTCTGGAACGGCACTTCGTAAAGCTGACGCTTGATCACCCGCATCGACGCCGGCGAGACGTTGTCGGCGAGGTCGCGCGCATACGCGTAGGTCTGCTCGCGCAACTGATCGACCGGATACAGCCGGTTGACGAGCCCGATCCGCAGTGCCTCGTCGGCCGAGACCCTTCGGGCCGACAGCAGCAGATCCAGCGCGTTGGCGTGGCCGACGATCCGCGGCAGCATCCACGAAATGCCGTGTTCGGCAATCAGGCCGCGGCGCGCGAAGGCGGTGGTGAACACCGCGCTGTCGGCGGCGAAGCGGACATCGCAATACAGCGCGTGCACCAGGCCGATGCCGGCGGTGGCGCCGTTGAGCATGCCGATAATCGGCTTGCCGATCGCCGGGTAGAACGCGTAGCGGGTCTGCCAGTCGGGCCGGCGGTTCATGTCGAAGGCCGGCAGCGCGGAGGCGCGACGGATGTCGGCGGGGTCGATCTTCTGCAGCACTTCCATGTCGGCGCCGGCGCAGAAGCCGCGTCCGGCGCCGGTCAGGACGATCACCCGCACCTGCGGATCCGCCGCCGCGCTCTCCATCGCCTCGCGCACCTCGCGCTCCATCACCGGCGTCCAGGCGTTCATCCGGTCCGGCCGGTTCAGCGTGATCGTGGCGATGCGGTCTGCGACCTCATAGAGAATGTGTTCGGTGCTCATCGGCGTGTCTCCCTTTCTTGCTATTTGTTGCGCCCTTGATGTGGGCCGTCTTGATGAAGTCGTGCGGGCTGGTCAGCCGAGGCGCGTTCCTTTCGGGCGTGCGAGATAAGCCTTGGTTTCCGGCCGCTCCCGCAACCATCCGGCCCAGCGCCCGAAGACTTTGGCCATGCGCTCCGGCGCGACGCCGAGCTGCTGCATCGCCACGCCGCCGTTCAC
Source organism: Rhodopseudomonas telluris (assembly GCF_042432815.1). Lineage (NCBI taxonomy): Bacteria > Pseudomonadati > Pseudomonadota > Alphaproteobacteria > Hyphomicrobiales > Nitrobacteraceae > Rhodopseudomonas > Rhodopseudomonas telluris. Next base: position 30,453 of record NZ_JBHLWM010000004.1, on the reverse strand, counting down.
CGACTCGCGATATTCGGCGATCAGCCCGTCGCGCAGCACGAACCGGCTCATGCCGTCGATCACCACGCGGCGCCCTGCGAACTCCGCGATGGTGGAGGTGAAGCTCGACAGCGACCAGGCGTAGCCCTGCGTGCCGTCGCACACCGGGTCGAACATCTCCCAGCGATAGTCGGCGGCGTCGCGGTGAAACAGGTCCTGCATCATGCGCGCGATCTCGGCGCGTCCAGTATGCGGACCGTAGATATAGTCGTGATACACCGCGTCTTCGGTGAAATGCGCTGCGAAGCGTGCGCCATCGCCGGATTCGGCCGAGCGCGTGAACTCTTCCAGCAGCCGCGCGAAATCCTCGCTGGTCATCCGGCCTCCCCTGCTGCGCCGGTCGTTAATGCCGACGCTTGCCGAGAGACTAAAGCAGATCGATGCCGGATTGGAAGGATCGGCTCAGCGCTGGCGCTGCTGATAGGCGCCGGCCGCCGCGAGGATGAAGCCGCGCGGGAAGAAGCGCAGCAGGAACGGCACGATCTTGACGCCGAACCCGGGCAGCACCAGCCGCTTGTTGTTCATCAGCCCCTGATAGCCCTGCCGCGCAACTTCCTTCGGCGAGACGTTGAGGACCGCCGAATCGAACCCCGGCTCGAAGCCGGCGCGAAGCTGGAACTCGGTCGGCACCGGTCCCGGGCAGATCGCGGTGACCCGAACGCCCTTCTTGCCGAGCTCCTGATGCAGCGCCTCGGATAGCGACAGCACATACGCCTTGGAAGCGTAGTACACCGCCATTCCGGGGCCCGGCAGAAAACTGGCGATCGAGGCGACGTTGAGGATACCGCCACGCAGCCTGGCGACGCTGTCGGCGAAGCGCAGCGACAGGTCGGTGAGCGCCCTCACATTGACATCGATGATGCCGAGCTGGTCGCAACGGTCCATCTCGGCGGCCCGGCCGAACAGTCCGTAGCCGGCGTTGTTGACCAGATACTCGACCTCGACTCCGGCCTCGGCCAGCTTCGCGACGATCTCGTCGACGCTCTCGGGCCGCGCCAGATCGCAGGCGATGATGATGGGTTCGGGGCCGCCTGCGGCCTTGATCTCGGCGGCCAGCGTTTCCAGCCGGTCCGCCCGCCGGGCCACCAGAGCGACCCGATGGGCATTCGCCGCGAAGATCCGCGCCAGTTCCGCACCGATACCGGCCGATGCGCCCGTAATCAAAGTCACCCGTTCAGTCACGTTCAGAACTCTTGCATAGGAGGCCGCATGGCCACCGGATCATCGCTAGGCCTTAGGCAAGATGCAAGCAGCGTGCAAGGCCGTTCGCTGGATCAGGGTCACTTCAGGGCCCGAGACGCAGCGAACTGCAGGCAATCAGCGCCAGTTCGGGCGATCATGACAATTCGGTAATAAGTAGCGGCGGGTTAGCTCGCCGGGTCGGTCTCGACCTGCTGCGCGGCAACCTGGCGCTTCAGGTTGATGCGGTCGCGGGAAGATACCGCGAGCAGGTCGGCCGCGCGCCACACCACGTTCTCCTCGAACTCGGTGACGTTGCCGTCCGCGAACACCAGCTCCCACATCATTTCAATGATGCGCAGCCGGCCTTCCTCGTTGACCGAGCGCATGATCACGCTGGTGAAGTGGTAAAGATCGACGGCCTCGCCTTCGACCAGCATGGCGGATTCGATCAGGCGGCTCGCGGTCGCGGCGTCGAGGTTGAAGCGCGTTTCCAATAACGAATGCAGCTTGCGGCGCTCGACGTCGGACGGTTCGCCGTCGAGCGAAATGACGTGGATCAGCAATGCGGTAGCAGCGAGACGATAGCCGCCATCGTCGAAATTCAGTTCGTCGGGCGCGGTCGGCGAGACCACGTCGGAAATGAATTGGCGCAGTTTATCCAGCATCGCTCTCGAACTTTCGCAGGGGGACGAGACCAGGCTCGTTCTATGACGCGGAATCGTAACGTCGGCAATCGGGGGCGGTTCCACTGGTCAAGATGACACTTTGTCAATGTCGCCAATGCGTTAAGGAATTTCATAGACCAGCACCTTGTCGGCAATGCCGCGTAGCGCCGCATGCTTCTCGATCGGCGCGATGGCCTGCTCATCAAGAATCCTGGTCACTGCCGGTGCGTCAATCACCGCCCCGGTGAGGTGGATCGCCTGCGTGGTGGCAAGACCGAGCACGCGCGCCGCGATATTGACGGTCTGGCCGAAGTAATCCTGCCGGTCGTTGAGCATCACCGCGAGGCAAGGTCCTTCGTGGATGCCGATCTTCACCACGAGATCCTTGGTGCCGCGCTCTTCGTTGAGCGCGTCCATCGCCTTGCGCATCCGCAACGCGGCGGCGAGCGCGTGCTCGGGGCGATTGAACGTCGCCATCACGGCGTCGCCGATGGTCTTCACCACCGCGCCCTTCTCGGCCGCGATGATCTCCAGCAGCGCGCGGAAATGCGCCCGCACCAGATCGAACGCGGCGAGATCGCCGACGCGCTGATACAAGGCGGTCGAGCCCTTGAGATCGGTGAACAGGAAGGTCAGCGAGGTGATCTTCAGCCGCTGATCGGCGGTGAGGTTGTCGGCCTTGAACACGTCGCGGAAGGTCTGGTTGGTCAGCATCCGCTTCGCCGTGAGGATCGGCTTGCGCTTGCCGAGCAGCGTATGCAGCGCGTCGGCCGCGACCCAGACGGCCGGCAGAACGCGGGTTTCGGCATTGTTGGTCAGCGTCAGCTTCACGGGCCCCGGCCGCAGCGACTGCGTCGGCGTCAGCGCATGGCTGCGGTCGTAACTGAGCGAGATCGACCGCACCTCGTCGGTGCGCTCGCCGGCGACATCGATGAACTGCGCCGCATGCGTCACCGGCTCGAACACGATGATGAATTCCGCCGGCAGCTCGAGCGACAGCTCGGCGGTCTGGCCGGGCGCGATTTCGACCGCGGCGAGCGTGTCCTGGTCCGACAGGCGCGCCAGCACCTGCTCGTCGATCTCGATGCCGGAGCTCCAGTACATCTGCCGTGTGTAATCCCACAGCGACAGCTTGTCGGGATCGTGGGCGCCGATGCGGCGCACCGAGGGATGCACCGTGAAGGCGGCCTCGACCTGATCGTCGAGCGAGGCCTCGTAGCCCTTGGCGCACAGCGCGCAGATGTATTCCTCGTGACGCAGCGCCTTCAGCGACGGATGGCTGTCGAGCACGCCGCTGCAGCCCGGGCACAGCACATTCCAGCTCATGTCGAACAGGCCGAGCTGGGCCGCGTGCAGAAAGCCGGAGATTACTTTCTCCTCGTCCAGCCCGGTGCGGCCGGCGAATTCCAGCAGGTTGATGCGGTTGAGATCGCGCTCCTCGCCGCTCGCGATCAGCTCGGCGATCGCATCCACGACGCGGGGATCTGTGGTCTGGCGCAGCACGGCGTAAAGCGGACGGACGTCGGTCATGGGCCTCATCTAGGTGACGTCCGGCCTGTGGCCAAGTGACGCCGGGTTGATCAGCGGCGGGTGAGCCGGAATGCCGGCGAGCGATCCGGCTGGGTGGTGACGACGCCGATCGGCATCACCGGGGCGCGGTCGATCAGCTCGACCCGGAAGGCAGAGACGATGCGCGACAGCGCCAGCGTCGCCTCCACCAACGCGAAATGTGCCCCGATGCAGACTCGCGGCCCGACGCCGAACGGCAGATAGGCGAAGCGGTCCGGCGGCGTCGCGCCGGGCAGGAAGCGCGCCGGCATGAAGGCGTTCGGATTGTCCCACAGCTTTTCGTGCCGGTGCAGCAGCCACGGCGCGATCAGGATCACGTCATGCTTGCGGATCGACTCGCCGGCCACCGTATCGGGTCCGGCCGCCGCGCGGGCGATCAGGAAGGCCGGCGGATACAGCCGCAGCGTCTCGTCGAGCACGGCGCGGGTCAACGGCAGCTTGTCGAGCGCGTCCGTCTGGCCGGCCGCGCGGGCCTCGTCGGCAACGTCGTTCTGCGTCTCCGGATCGAGCGCCAGCATGTACAGCGCCCAGAACAGCGCGGTCGCGGTGGTCTCGTGGCCGGCCAGAATCATGGTGGCGACCTGATCGCCGAGTTGATCATCCGAGAAGGCTTCGCCAGTTTCCGGGTCGCGCGCCGCGACCATCAGGTCGAACAGATCGCGCGGCGGTGCGCCTTCGCTTTTCCCGGCGGCGCGCCGCGCGGCGATCAGCTCGCGCACGAACTTCGTCCACCGGCGCCGGAAGAACGCACGCGAAACATCCTGCGGGCTCGGCCAGCCGAGCGGCAGCAGCAGATCGAGAAAGCGCGGGCTCGCCAGCTTCATGCCGTATTCGATGACGAAGTCGCGCAGCTGTTGCCCGTGCTGGCCCATCTCGAACGAGAACATGGTGCGCCCGGCGATCTCCAGCGCCAGCCGCTGCATCGCTTCGCGCAGATCGACCGGCGCGCCGGCGCCGCGCGCGAACTCGGCGATGATCTCCTCAGTCGCCGAGATCATATGCGGCACCAGCGTGCCGACTGCGCGCGGCGTGAACGCCGGCGCCAGCGCGCGGCGCTGATGCTTCCAGGCGCGGCCTTCGGCGAGCAACAAGCCCTGGCCCAAAATCGGCCGCAGCACGCGGATGCCCGCGGCGGTTCGGGTGTAGTTCTCGTAGTTGTCGATCAGCACATGCCGGATGTCGTCCGGCCGGTTGAGGATGTAGCTGGCGTGATTGAAGAACCGGCCCTTGATGACGTCGTCTTCGTAGGCGCGCTGGCCCCAGCTGGCGATCGCGTTGTGGCGGATCGCGGCGAGCCGGCCGAGCGCGGTCATGCCCTCCGGCGCGCGCGGCGGCGTCGGCGGCACCAAGGGCGCACGATCAGCGAGGTCGAAAGACTCGGCTAGGCTCACGGCGCACTCCTGACGTTCGGTTCCACCCCAAGGCTGAAGGTAGGATGCAATCCGGGCGCCGGAAAGGCCGGCAGCCTCGCGACCTCAACCGGTCAGTTCCGCCACCGTGACGCGATTTTCCGCCAGCGGCCACGCCCGCGCCACGATCCGCTCCTCGTTGAACAGGCCAGCCACCGCGCGGCCGACCTCGGTGGCCGGGATCGCCACTGTCGTGAGCGAGTCGGTCGGCACGCCGGGCTTGATATCGGTCGGCTGCTTGCCGTCGAGCAGCACGATATCGCGCGGCAGACCGAAGTAACCGCGCGGCCGCGACAGCATCACCACTGCGCCGACATCGCTTGCAGGTGCAGCCGCCGGCTTGGCGGCGCGCAGATGCACGACGTCGGACGAACGCGGGAACGGAGAGCGATAGATGTGGGTGGTGAGTTCGCCGGGCTGACTCAGCACGAATTCCAGCGGCCACGGCGGCTGGGTATCGACCGGCCCCCAGCGTCCATCGGGTCCGCTGCGGCCGTCATAGAGCGCGTCGCCGATCCGCTCGCCGCTGTCCGGCGCGACGCGATAGACCTCGACCCGCGCCCCCGCGACCGGCCGGTTGGTCGGCACGCCGCCGGGCGTCGCGGTGACGAGGCCGCTGAGCTGCACGGTCGCCTCGGGCGTAATTGCGATCACGCCCGGCTCGCGGCCGGCAATGAATTTGTAGATCTCGCGGAAGGCGCGCGGGTGGAAGGCCAGCTCGCGATGATCGAGCGTGCCGAGCACCAGATTGGTGGCGCCGCGCAGCTCCGGCCCCTCCGCGGTGATCCCTGTCGGCGTACCCGGCTTGCCGAGAAATCGGCCGTCCGGCTGCGCGTACTTGTCCTGGCCGTTGCTGCGCAGCGTCAGAAACGCGACGCCGGCCGTCACTTCGCTGTCGCCCTCGTTCAGGCCGCGCAAAAACGGTCCCTTGCCGTTGAACTCGTTGCCGAGCCCGGCATCCCAGGCGAAGACGCCGTGGTTCGGCGTGCCGCACAGCACCGCGTGGCTGACATCGCCGGCGCCACCGGCCTTGAGATAGCTGCGCACCGCATTGCCGCCGCGCGAGCTGGCGACCAGTGCGACCTTGTCGGCGCCGGTGCGCCGCTTCAGATCCGCGATCGCCATGCCGAGCTCGCGGCGCTGGTCCTCGGTCGAGGAATGATCCGGCTGGGCCACGGTGTCGTCGTTGCGCGCGAGCGGATCGGTGAAGTTCAGCGCCGCCAGCCGCCGGCGGGCAACGCCATTGGATTCCATGCGCCAGATCTGGCTCATCCAGAGGGCGGCGTGATCGCCATTGCCGTGGACGAACAGGATCGGCGGGATGGTCGCATCGGCCGCAGGCGTGGCCCCGGTTTGCGCCAGCGCACGCAGCGGCGGGACGCCGATCAGCAGCGGCAGGGCGCCGAGCGACTTCAAGATGGTCCGCCTGGTGGTCGGCAAATGCGTTTCTCCCCGGATTTTTACGAAGCCTAGCAGGCGCTTGGCCCGGTTCAAGCGGCCGTTTGGCACTGGACAGGCGCGGAGGTTCGCAGGCATCACTGCACCGGCTCCGCGCCGGGCATGGCGAGGATAACCCCCGAAGGGAAGGCTTTGATGACGGGCAGGTCGAAGGGAGGCGCTTTTTCCGCAGGCGGCGTCGCGGCGCCGCTGCGCTATGCGCTGTTCCGGCGGATCTGGCTGGCGAGCCTGCTGTCGAACCTCGGCCTGATGATCAACGGCGTCGGCGCCGCCTGGGCGATGACGCAGATGACGTCGTCGGCCGACAAGGTGGCGCTGGTGCAGACCGCCTTGATGCTGCCGATCATGCTGGCGGCGATGCCGGCCGGCGCGATCGCCGACATGTACGACCGCCGCCGCGTCGCGCTGGTGTCGCTGACGCTCGGCCTCGCTGGCGCCGTCGCGCTGTCGGTGCTGGCGCATTTCGGCCTGGTGACGCCGGAAATTCTGCTCGGCTTCTGCTTCGTGATCGGCCTCGGCATGGCCCTGTTCGGGCCGGCCTGGCAGGCGTCCGTTTCCGAACAGGTGCCGCCCGACGCGCTGCCGGCGGCGGTGGCGCTGAACGGCATCAGCTACAATATCGCCCGCAGCTTCGGCCCGGCGGTCGGCGGCATCATCGTGGCCGCGGCCGGTGCGGTGGCGGCGTTCGCCGCCAACACGGTGCTGTATCTGCCGCTGCTGCTGGTGCTGTTCCTGTGGCGGCGCGTCAGCGAGCCGCCGCGGCTGCCACCCGAGCGTCTCAACCGCGCGATCGTGTCCGGCGTCCGCTACATCGCCAATTCGCCCTCGATTCGGATCGTGCTGACGCGCACGCTGATTACCGGCATCGCCGGCTCCTCGGTGCTGGCGCTGATGCCGCTGGTGGCCCGCGACGTGCTCAAGAGCGGCGCCGAGACCTATGGCATCCTGCTCGGCGCTTTCGGCGTCGGCGCCGTGATCGGCGCGCTCAATGTCGGATCCGCGCGCGAGCGGCTCGGCAGCGAAGGCGCAATCCGCGCCTGCACGCTGATCATGGGCGTGGCGCTGGCGGCGATCGCGCTCAGCCATTCGGCAATCCTCACCGCGGCGGCGCTGGTGGTCGCGGGTGCGGTGTGGATGCTGGCGATCGCGCTGTTCAATATCGGCGTGCAGCTCTCGGCACCGCGCTGGGTGGCGGGGCGATCGCTCGCGGCCTTTCAGGCCTCGATCGCCGGCGGTGTCGCGATCGGAAGCTGGCTGTGGGGCCACGTCGCCGATCTGGCGGGCGTCGAGCTGTCGATGCTGATCTCCGCCGCCACGATGCTGGTGTCGACGCTGCTCGGCCTGTTCCTGCGGATGCCATCGGTCGGGACGCAGATCGCCGATGCCGATCTTCTGGCCGATCCGGAGGTCAAGCTGGCGGTGACGCCGCGCAGCGGGCCGGTGGTGATCGAGATCGAGTACCGGATCGCCGCCGAAGACGCCCGTTCGTTTTATGGCGTGATGCAGCAGGTGCAGCTCAGCCGGCAGCGCAACGGCGCTTATGATTGGTCGATCGCCCGCGATATCGGCGATCCGGAAGTGTGGACCGAGCGCTATCACTGCCCGACCTGGCTGGACTATCTGCGCCAGCGCAACCGTTCGACCCAGGATGACCGTGCGCTTCACCAGCGTGCGATGGCATTTCACCGCGGGCCGGAGGAAATCCGCGTCCGTCGCATGCTGGAGCGGCCGTTCGGTTCGGTGCGGTGGAAAGAAGAATCGCCGGATCGCGCGGCCGCGACCGAAGTGCTGCCGGTCGCCGGCGTCAGCGGCGGCTCGACCTGAGCCTTATTGGCCGTGGTCGGTCAGGACCTTGGCGCAGGTCTTGCTGAGCCGTGCGCGGTTCTTCTGCAGACACCCCAGGATCACGCCATCGCCCTGATCCATCACGGCGCGGCAGAAGCGCGACACGTCGCGGCCGCAGCCAGGGTCTGGCCGACCGGATTGCGCCTGAGCGGCGGAGACCAGCAGAAGCATGCAAACAATTGAACCAACGACCTTCAACATGGACCGAGTTCCGAACGGAAATTGACGAGGCGATGAGCAAGTCATCGCTGCGCTGTTTGTTCCCTTGCTCGAAAATTGCTGCGGCGCGGCCTTTTCCAGGCACCGTCCACTTCGCACACCGCCTCAGCGTTTCGGCGCTGACCTAACCATCGCCCGGAACGATCACGGTCGGCTTGGTCATCTCGACCACGTCCTTGGCCTGATCGGTGAGCACCCGAAACTGCGTCTGCAAAAATTCGGTCTGGATCCGCACGACGTCCTGGAAATCCTTGGCGTGCAGCAATTGCTGAGAGAAGTCGAAAGTCGCCTCGACGTTGCGCTCGACATAGCTCTTCAGCGCGTTGGCCTGGCTGCTGCTGCCGACCGGCGTCACCGACAGGCTCTTTTCGATGAACTGCAAATAGTTGTTCATCGCGCCGCGCGCCTGCTCGAGATTCTTCGACATCATGTTGAGAATGACATCGGACGATTTGGTATCTGCCATCGCAATCTCCTCCAGACTCGGCGCTTTGCATATTGATGTTCAAATCGCCGCCGCCGTCCAGCGGCGGCGGAGGCGATTTGCCAAGATGGCTAATCAGCAGATCGACCAGCCGGCAGCCGTCAGTTGAAGCGCGCCCGGTCGAGCTGATCGGTCGTCTTCTGGGCGCGGTAGATTTCGCTGACGTACCAGGCCAGCACGATCAGCGTGGCGATCCGAACCACCGACACCGGCAGCATCAGGCTGAACGCCACGATCAGCAGCGCCACCGCGGCAGCCTTCAGGACCTTCAGCCGGTCGTCGAAGATCGGCAGAAACCAAGCCTTGTTTTCCTCCGCCCAGAACGGCGGCTTGACGCGATGCAGGCCGTAGCGTGCCCAGGTATCCTTGAAGCCGAGCTCATAGGCCCACACCAGATACAGCGTGACCCAGAACGACAGGAAGGCGACGACGACGGACATCGGTCCGGCGGCGAAGCCGATGACGATCAGCACTGCGACGGCAAGTGCGACGAACCATTTTTGCATCGGTTTGACCCTTGATACTGCAGAGGGCTCCGCCGCCGGACAGCCGGCCGCGCAGCCCTCGATGAGACGTGCCGGCGGCGCTTATTTGCGGGCGCAGGACACCACGATGGCGGTCGAAGACGGGCCACAGCTTGCCGTGATCTGCCCGTTCTCCACCAGAAGACTTTCGCTGAACTTCGCGCCCGTCGAGCCGATGCAGATCGCCGAGATCAGCGCCTCATCGGCTTCGCAGGTGGTCGGGCAACCGTTCGCCGAGCACGACGACGACGTCACGGTTCGGAACGCAGGGGGCGGCGGCGGTGCCACCGGCGTCGCCGCAACGGCGGGCTCGATCAGCACGGCGCGCGGACCGCCGATGCGGTCGTTGACCGCGAGTGCAGCAACAAGGGCAACGGAGCCGAGCAGGATCATCGTTGAGGAGCGCATACTACCTCCATACCAATTTGGTTTGCACGATACCGGTCTTACCGAAGCATCGTAGCAACACGTGGAAAATTCAACAGGCACAAGTTTAGTCAGACTAAATGCCGGACCAACGAAGACGGTTCGCGGTTCATGAATTGATCGCAAACCTCGCACTGACTTTGCTCCAGCCGCCCCAGTGAGCGAGCCGATACCGATGCGTATTGATCTGAAGAAACGCGGAATTTCACCGCAGCGCGGCATGAAGCCAAGCCGCCCCGTGGGCAATCAATCATACTAAAACGAGTTCACGGAACTGAATGGAGGACGGCACTTAGTTGACTGGAGCTCGTCCGGCACATCCCGGACAAAGTGTAGTTCGGCCAATTGGAGATCCGCTCCGACGGCGCCGAACAGTCGTTTGTGATTCGCCACGGATCAAACCGGGCGTTTGATGTACTCTCGCGAGACCGTTACGCGCCGGCTTGTCATGCGACCGACAGCTTGGCAGGTCTAAGCAAGCGGAAGGTCGAGATATGGCGGGTCGGGTCCCGCTCTCCCGGCTGGCCGTGCCGCGGCCGGCCCGACACGCGGACGACGCTCCGACTGGATATTTCAATGAACAATGTTCTGCTTCTCAAGCTGCATCGCTGGACCACGTTCGTGTTCGCGCTGCCGCTGATCGCCCTGATCTTGACTGGCCTGATCCTGTCCGCCGAGCCGATCATTCAAAGCCGCGGACTGCCGGCCGGCATGGTCGACGCCGACCGCATGGTCGGGCTGCTGCAGCGCTACGATCCGGCCGGCCAGGCACGCGGACTGAGCATCAACGCCAGTGGTCAGCAGATGCGGCTACTCGGCGTCGATGCGCCGACGATCGATCTCGCCAGCGGCGAGGCGGCGGCGGCATCCGACCGGCTCGGCGACCTGCTGCTGTGGGCGCGGCGCACCCACGAGCATCTGCTCGGCTACGACTGGCTGGTGATCGGCTCGACCATCGCCATGGTGGTGATCATGGTGATCGGCATCCTGATGGGCCTGCCGCGGCTGCGCAACAGCCTCGCCGGCTGGCACAAGGGCGCGGCATGGTTCACGCTGCCGCTGCTGCTGCTCAGCCCGATCACCGGCCTGTTCATGGCGTTCGGCTGGACGCTGACCGGCCCGCCCCCTCCGCCGCTGCGGCCGTCACTGCCGCTCGCCCAGGCGGTCCGCGTGCTGGCTCAGGACCACGATTTGGCGCATCTGGCGATGCTCGCGCAGCGCGGCCAGCGGATGATGGCGCGGATCTATGAGAACGGCGAGCTGCGCTTCTACTCGTTCACGGCCGACGGCTTAGCGCCGATGCCGCGCAACTGGCCGCGGCTGCTGCACGAGGGCAATTGGTCGGCGCTGATCTCCGGCACGCTCAACGTGATCGTCTCGGTGGTGCTGGCGGGCCTGCTCGTCACCGGCCTGCTGCTATGGGCACGCCGCAAGCTGCGTCGACGGCCGGTTCGCCCGACCGACGCGACACCTGCGGCCGGAGCCGCGTGAAGCGGCCATCACGTTAACGAGTGGTTAAGCCGATGCGGCGAGTTCGTGCTGCGGGGTGAACGGATCGTTCCGGGCTGTCGGGGTTAGGTTCCGGGACATCCACCGCTGCGAGCGCGCCATGTCCAGCATCTCGTCGATCGCCGTGTCCGGCCTCAATGCCGCGACCCGGCGCCTGGAAGTCTCGGCCAGCAATGTCGCCAATCAGCAATCGACCGGCGCGTTGCCCGGCCCGAACGGCACCGTGCCGGCCGGTGCCCAGCAGGCCTACAAGCCCCTACAGGTGAACCAGACGGCCACTCCCGGCGGCGGCACCCAGACCAGCGTGACGGCCAGTTCCCCCGCCACCGTCCCGGTCTCCGACCCGCAGGCATCCTTCGCCAATGCGGACGGCCTGGTGGCGGCGCCGAATGTCGATCTGGCGCAGGAACTCATCGGCCAGATGGTCGCCAAATACAGCTACACCGCCAACCTCGCGACGCTCAAAGCCGACCGGGACATGAGCAAGGCCCTGCTCGACGCGAAGGTATGATCGGCTCCTTCGTCGCGGCGCCTGTGCTCCGGACGACAAGGAGACGTCTCTAACTACCCACGTTTCAAACTCCGTCATGCCCGGGCTCGTCCCGGGCATCCACGTCTTGCGGCAAGCACCTTGCCTGGGAACGTGGATGGCCGGGACGAGCCCGGCCATGACGGATGATTATAGGGAGCGTCGCAACTAACCGATCGGCCCGCTCGCCACGCGCGGCGTGAAGTCCGGGACGCCGAGTTCGTCCTTGCGGTGGCAGGCGACGAAGTGCTCCGGGCCGGTGGCATCGAGGAATGGCAGGTCGGCGCGGCAGCGTTCGATCACGAACGGGCAGCGGCCGGCGAAGCGGCAGCCGGGCGGCGGATCGACCGGCGACGGCGGCTCGCCCTTCACCAGGTACTTCGCTTTCAGCTCGTCGCGGAGCGGGCCCGGCGGCACTGCGGCCGACACCAGCGACCACGTGTACGGGTGGCGCGGCGCGGTGAACAGCGTCGAGGCCGGCGCCTGTTCCACCACCTTGCCGAGATACATCACGGCGATCTCGTCGCAGAACTGCTGAATGACGCCGAGATCGTGCGAGATGAAGATGTAGGTCAGCCCGCGCTCGCGCTGCAGCTTCTTCAGGAGATTGAGAATTTGCGCCTGGATGGCGACGTCGAGCGCCGACACCGCCTCGTCGCAGACGATCAGTTCGGGCTCCGGCGCCAGCGCGCGGGCGATACACAGCCGCTGGCGCTGGCCGCCGGAGAACTGATGCGGGAACAGGTCGGCCGCCTCGGGCGGAAGGCCGACTTCGGCGAGCAGTTGCTTGACCCGCGCGTCGCGCTCGCTGCGGGTGCCGATGTTCAAGAGGTCGAGCGGCTCGCGGATCTGGTCGCCGGCGCGGCGGCGCGGATCGAGCGCCGAGAACGGATCCTGAAACACGATCTGCAGATGTTTGCGCGCCTGCCGCAGCGGCTCGCCGGTCAGCGGCATGATGTCTTCGCCGCGAAACACGATCTGCCCGGAGGTCGACGGCACCAGCCGCATGATCGCCTGCGCGGTGGTCGATTTGCCCGAGCCGCTCTCGCCGACGATGCCGAAGGTGGTGCCGCGCTTGACGCGGAAGCTGACGCCGTCGACCGCGTGGACGAAAGACGGCTTGCCCCACGGCCGCTTCTTCCCGGCACGGAAATGTACCACGAGGTCGTTGACGTCGAGCAGATACGGATCGCCGTTCTGCGGCAGCGGATGGGGGTGCATCATGCGGCGATCTCCTCGGCACGCCAGCACGACACCGTGTGGCCCGGCGCGATGGGGCCGAGCGGCGGCTGCGGCCGCGAGCGGCAGACCTCGCGGGCGTTGGCGCAGCGCGCCAGGAAGGCGCAGTCCGGTCCGCGCTGGCCGAGCGACGGCACCATGCCGGGGATCTCGCCAAGATCGACCCAGTGGTCCGGCTTGGCGACGCCAACGGCGAGATGCGGCACGCAGCCGAGCAGCCCGCGGGTGTAGGGATGGCGCGGCGCTGCCGCGAGTTGGTGCGATGGGCCGGTCTCGATGCAGCGGCCGGCATACAGCACGGCGATATCATCGGCGAGTTCGGCGACCGCGCCGAGATCGTGCGTGATCAGCACGATCGCGGTCTCGGTCTCGTCCTGCAGCTTGGCCAGGAGATCGAAGATCTGCGCCTGCACGGTGACGTCGAGCGCCGTGGTCGGCTCGTCGGCAATCAGCAGCTTCGGCTTGCAGGCCAGCGCCATCGCGATCATCACCCGCTGCCGCATGCCGCCGGACAACTGGTGCGGATAGGCCTTGGCGCGCTGCTCGGCGGCCGGGATCTGCACCGCCTTGAGAAACTGCACGGCCTGCTCGGTTGCGTCCTTGCGGCTCATGCGGCGGTGATAATACAGCACCTCGGCGATCTGATCGCCGACGGTGTACAGCGGATTGAGGGCCGTCATCGGCTCCTGGAACACCATCGACACCGCGTCGCCGCGCAGCGCGCGCATCCGCTTGCTCCGCGCTGTCAGCAGATCCTCGCCCTCGAGCAGGATGCGGCCGCCGGTGACGACAAAGCCCTCCGGCAACAACCGCATGATCGCTAGCGCCGTCATGCTCTTGCCGCAGCCGCTCTCGCCGACCAGCGCGATGGTTTTGCCCTTCTCGACCGTGAACGACAGATTCTCCAGCACCGGTACCAGATCGCCGCGGCGATCGGTCATGCTGACGCTGAGCTTGTCGACTTCGAGCACCGGCGCCATCATCACCTCCGTCGCAGCCGCGGGTTGACCGCATCGTTGACGCCGTCGCCCACCAGGCTGATCGCCAGCACCGACAGGAAGATCGCGGCGCCGGGGAACGTCACCGCCCACCAGGCGTCGAGTACGTAGTTGCGGTTCTGGCCGATCATCAGGCCCCAGCTCATCGTGTTGGGATCGCCGAGGCCGAGGAAGCTCAGGCCGCCCTCGAACAGGATGGCGACGCCGATCGCCAGCGTCGCCGACACGATGATCGGCGGCAGCGCGTTCGGCAGCACTACCCGCAGGATCAGATGCAGATTTCCGGCACCGGCGGCGCGCGACGCCTTGATGAAATCGAGATCGCGCAGCCGCATGAACTCGGCGCGCGTCAGCCGCGCCGCCGACGTCCAGCTCACCGCGCCGATCGCCAGCGTGATGGTGGTCAGCTTGGGCCCGAACAGCGTCACCAGCACCATGGCGAACAATAGCGGCGGCAACACCTGGAAGAACTCGGCGATCTTCACCAGCAGGCTGTCGATCCAGCCGCCGAAGAAGCCGGCCAGCGCCCCGACGGTGACGCCGATCGCAATCGTGATCAGCGCCGCCACCGCGCCGACCGTCAGCGTCGCGCGGCCGCCATGCACCAGGCCGGCCAGCACGTCGCGGCCGAGATAGTCGGTGCCGAGCCACGCATCGGCCGACGGCGGCGTGAACGGCAGGCCGACGATCTCCAGCGGATCGATCGAATACACCCACGGCCCGACCAGCGTCATCGCTACCAGCAGGATCAGCAGCACCGCGCCGGCGACGCCGGACGGGCTCTTCATGAATTGGCGGAACGCCGCTTTCGCGGGGGACACCGCCGGCGTGGCGGGGATCGTCACCGGCGCGACGGGCGCAGGCGGGGTCACGATCAGGGTCTGGTCGAGCGTGCTCATCGGGCTCCCGCGCGGATCCGTGGATCGATCAGGCGGTACACCAGATCGGTGATGATGTTGGCGGCGATGACCATCACGGCCGAGAAGAACAGCACCGCCATCAGGGTCGGGTAGTCGCGGCGCAGGATCGAGTCGAACACCAGCCGCCCCATGCCGGGCCAGCTGAACACCGTCTCGACCAGCACGGCGCCGGCGAACAGATTGCCGAACTGCAGACCGACCACGGTTACGATCGGGATCAAGGCGTTGCGCAGCGCGTGCTTGAAGATCACCACGCTTTCCGGAAGGCCCTTGGCGCGCGCGGTGCGGACATAGTCGGCCGACAGCACGTCGATCATGTTGACCCGCGCCAGCCGGGAATATTGCGCCAGGAACACCAGCGCCAGCGTCAGCGACGGCAGCACCAGATGGGTCAACACGTCGGCCACGTAGGCGAAGCCGAATTTCGGATTGACCACGTCGGCCATGCCGCTGACCGGCAGCACCGGCCACACCGAGCCGAACAACAGCAGCAGCATCAGCCCGGTCCAGAACACCGGAGCGGCGTAACCGGCCAGCGACAGCACGGTGACGCCGTGGCTCAGCAGGCCGTTGGGCCGCCGCGCGCTGATCACGCCGAGCAGCGTGCCGATCGCCACCGCGGCGAACAGCGACGACAGTGCGAGATAAAGAGACGCCGGCAGCCGCTGGCCGATCAGCTGCAGCACCGGCTGGTTGAAGTAGTAGGAGTATCCGAAATCACCGTGCAGCACCTTGCCGAGGTAGGTGAAGAGCTGCGTCAGCAGGCTCTGATCGAGCCCGTATTTGGCGCGCAACTCGGCGATCACCTCGGCCGACGCCCCACCCATCTCGCCGGCGATCACTTGCACCGGGTCGCCCGGCGCCAGATGGATCAGGCAGAAATTCAGCACCAGCACCGCGAGCAGCAGCGCCGCGGCGTTGGCGAGTTTTCCGAACAGATGGGTGAGAAGCGTCATGGTGCTGGTTCGCGGCTGTCCGGATCAGGTCTTCGGCGGGGTTGCCCAGTAGATTTCGTCGAGCGGGGACGCGACACCCCAGATCGTGGTCGGCAGCGCGCTCAGCCCCTTGGCGAAGGCGTTGTAGTAGGGCGCGGCGTTGATGAAGTAGATCGGCACGTCAGACACCACGATCTTCTGGAACTCCGAATACAGCGCCTTGCGCTTCTCCGGCGAGGTTTCCTGCGCGGCCTTGCCGAGGATCTCGTCGACCTTCGGGTTGGAATACTGCTGGGTGTTCGACCAGATGATGCCCTTGCGGATGTTCGACGTCAGATAGGTGCGGTCGACGCCGATCACCGGGTCGCCCCAGTTGAACACCGTGTCCATCGTCAGGTCGAAGTCGAAATTGGCGACGCGCTGTGCCCAGGTCGGGAAGTCGGGTGCGGCGCGGACTTCGAGATTGATCCCGATCCGCTTCAGCGCCGAACGCAGATATTCGGCGATGTTGCGCTGCTGCTCGTCATTGCCCGGGATGTAATCGATGGTCAGCGTGGCGCGGGTGCCGTTGCCGTCCGGCTTCAGCCCGGCCTCGTCGAGCAGCTTGGTGGCCTTGGCGATGTCGAGCTTGTAGGTCTCGACCGCCTTCTCCTCGAGCGGCGATCCCGGCGCGATCGGGCCGGTCGCGGGCAGCGCCTTGCCGCCCATCAGCTTACTGACGATGAAGTCGCGATTGGCCGCATAGGCGATCGCCTGACGGACGCGGACGTCGTCGAGCGGCTTCTTCTTGGTGTTGAAGGCCAGCCAGTTCAGCGCGCCGAGACCGGCGAAGCCCTTGTCGGTCATGGTGATGTTCGGCGACTTCTGCAGCCGCTCGATGTCGCGCACGCCGGTGACATAAGGCACCGCGTGGACCTCGCCGCGCTCGGCCGACACCATCAGGGCGTTCGGATCGGAGATCAGCCGCACCACGATCTTGTCGAGCTTGGGCCGACCCGGGATGAAGAACTTGTCGAACTTCTCGAGCGTGTAGTACTCGCCCTGCTTGTACTCGGCGAGCTTGTAGGGACCGGAGCCGACCGGCTTGAGATTGGCCGGATGCGTCTTGACGTCCTGGCCGTCGCCATAGACGTGCTTGGGCAGGATCGGCATCAGCGCCGGCGACATCGCCAGCAGCAGCGCCGGATGCGGATGCGCCAGCTTGATCACCGCCGTTTGCGGATCCGGCGTCTCGACGCTATCGACCGCCGCCAGCATGGTCTTGAACGGGTGATTGGCCTTGATGGTCATGATCGAGAACGCGACGTCCTCGGAGGTGACCGGCTTGCCGTCGTGAAACAGCGCGTTGTCGACCAGTTTCAGCGTCACCGACAGCCCGTCGGGCGCAACCTCCCAGGACTTCGCCAGATAAGGCTGCGGATTCCAGTTGTCGTCGTAGCGCAACGGGCTGGCGAAGATCTGCGTGCTCGGCATCGCGGTGGCGATGCCCGACTGCACCGCGCCGTTGAAGTGACGCGGCACCTGCGTCGAGCCCATCACCAGCGTGCCGCCGCTGCCGGCGGACTGCGCGCGCGTTTCCAACGGCAAGCCCATCAGGGCCACGCCCCCGAGAGCTCCGACAACAAAGGACCGCTTCGTCAACATCATCGATTTGAACTCCGCCATGAGGGGTCGAGATTGCCAGCGATCGATACGCAGACGCTGCGCATCGAAGAAACAAACCAAGTGGGTGCGCCGCTCACGCGGCGGCTCCGGCCGCGAGCGCGCGGTCGAGGATCGCATCGAGCACTGCAGGTTCCGGCAGATCGGCCGTGCCGACGCCGACCAGGACGATGCCCGCCGTATCGGGCTGATCAGCCGGCGACAACGACCATACACCTTCGACCATCTGAAACACCTGCGGCGCATCCTCGCCGTCGAGCCGGCACGAGCCCTTCAGCCGCAGCAACTCCGGCGGCAGTGCCGCCACCGCGCCGGCGATCCGCCCGCGATCGAACGCGCCGTCCCGGCGATACGCAAAACTCCGGAACGTCGCGCTGTGATCGGAGGCCGCCGGCGAATCGGCGCGAAACGTCGAGGCTTTCGCCGGCGCGTCGAGCGTCGGCAGAGAATTGCGCGTCGTCGCGACGATGCGCAGGCTGGGGCGCAGCCCCAGCACCGCGGCGCTGGCGGCGCCAAGCGCGGCCGCGTCGACCAGATCGGTCTTGCTCAGCAGCACGACATCGCAGCGCTCGAACTGGCTGCGCACGGTGGCGCCGACACGCGCATCGTCGATCAGCGCGGCGATCCGGCTGGCGTCTGCCAGCACGATCACCCGGTCGAGCCGCAGCGTCGGTTCGATCAGCGCGATCTCGGCGATCTTCCACGGATCGCCGACCCCGCTGGCTTCGATCACGATGCGCTCGAACGGCACCTCGGCGTCGAGCACCTCGCACATCGTCTCGATGAAGCTGGTGCCGATGCTGCAGCAGATGCAGCCGTTGGTCAGCGTCATCGTGGTCCCGTCGTGGCCCTTGATCAGCGTCGCATCGACATTGATCTCGCCGAAATCGTTGACCAGCACCGCGGTGCGCGGTCCGCCGGTGGCGAGCAGATGGTTGACGAACGTGGTCTTGCCAGCGCCGAGGAAGCCGCCGATCACCGTGACTGGAATGGTCGCGGTCGCTTTCCTCATGCGCGGGGCGCCTCCCGGACCATGCCGCCGACCACGGTGCCCCAGATGGCGATGTCCTTCAGCGTCTCCGGCGCCACGCTGAGCGGATCGTCTTCCAGCACGACGAAGTCGGCGTATTTGCCGGTTTCGATGCTGCCGACCAGATGATCCATCTTCAGCGTGTAGGCGGCGTCGACCGTGATGGCGGCGAGCGCCTGCTCGACGGTCAACGCCTCGGTCTCACGGCCGAGCACACGGCCGCCCGAGGTGATGCGGTTGACCGCGCACCAGGCGGTGAACAGCGGCGCCAGCGGCGTCACCGGCGCGTCCGAATGGATCGCGAACGGCACACCGATGCGGCGCGCGGTGCCGGTAGCATCCATCCGCGACGCGCGCTCCGGCCCCATCGTCAGCTCGTAATGCGCGTCGCCCCAGTAGTAGATGTGGTTGGCGAACAGATTGGCGCAGACGCCGAGGTTCTTCATGCGCCGGAACTGCGCCGCGTCCGCCATCTGGCAGTGCTGCAGCGTGTGGCGATGATCCGGCCGCGGCGCCGCGATCTGCGCCGCCTCGATGGCATCGAGCGCGGCTTCGGTCGCTTCGTCGCCGTTGGTGTGAATGTGCAGCTGAGCGCCGGCCCGGTGATACTTGTCGACCAGCCGCGGCAATTCCTCCGGCGCGATGTACCACAGGCCGTTGGCAGCGCCGTTGTGATAGCCGGGCCAGCGCAGCCGCGCGGTGAAGCCCTGGATCGAGCCGTCGACCACCAGCTTGACGATACCGTAGTGCAGCTTGGGGCCGGCGTGCGCGCGCAGCGCCTCGAGCTTGGCGATCGCCTGCTCGGGCGTATGCGACACCGCGGCGAGCGCCGGCACCAGGCGGACACCGAAATCGTCCTGGCTGGCGACGCTGCGATAGACTTCGATGGTCGGATCGTTGAGGTCGTTGTGCAGGTCGGTGATGGTGGTGACGCCCTGCACGCAGGACGACGCCGCGTAGCGCCGCACATCCGCCTCGGTGATGGCGCCGGCCATCGGGTTGTGGCCGAGCGCGCGGAACAGCCGCATCCGCGCCGGGATGCCCTGCAGCTCACCGCTGGCAAGGCCATCGGCGCCGGCGACCACGCCGGAAATATCCGTCGCGTGCAGCAGGTCGGCAAGCTCGAGCGTCGCGGTGTTGACGTTGTTGATGTGGAACGAGGCGTGGACCACCAGCACCGGACGCTTGGTCGACACCCGGTCGAGGTCCTGCCGGCTCAGCATCTTGCCGCCGATATGCAGCGGATCGAAGCCCCATGCATACAGCGGCGAGCTATCATCCGGCATCTCGGCTTCGGCTTGCTGCAAGCGCGAAACGATCGCCTCGATGTCCGGCACGCCGGCGACCAGCTTGCCTTCCGGCGAGCGCCGATCGAATGCGCCCACATAGGGCTGCTTCCACATCAGGCCTTCCATGATGTGGGCATGGCCTTCGACGAAGCCCGGCATCAGCACCTTGTCGGCGAAACGATTATCGAGCCGCGCACCGCCGGCGCACAACTCATCCGCCGTTCCGGTCGCCACGATCCGTCCATCACGCACTGCAACATGCGTCGCGAACGGACGCATCGGATTCATGGTGATGATCTTGCGGGCCGAATAGACGACGGTATCGTGATTCACGCTGCTGAGCCTTTCGAACTTGCAGTTGCGAGCGTGGAGCGATCGACCGGACCGCACTAGCGCCAGATGCCCCGGACGAATGGAGCCAGCACCCATCCGCCCAGCGCCGGGCTCACTGGCAGACTTCTTGCTTCTTAATCGCAAACCGACATACTTGGATTCCAGCCGATGGGATCCGCCCGCGTTGAGTAGGTTATATCGTCTTGGGAAAACTCGCACAGCTCAGTTGCCAGGAAGCGCCGCGGACCAGCGCGCTTGATCCTTCAGCAAATGCCGCATCCTTAGGCAACAGCGATGCGTTATTCTGGGGCGCGTTGTTCCGCGGGATGGACCGCGGCGGCTCGTTTCTGCAACTGCAGATCCGCCAGATCATCGTGACGGCGATCGAGGACGGCCGGTTGCCCCTCGGCATGCGGATGCCGTCGAGCCGCGATCTCGCGGCGGTGCTGAAGGTGTCGCGCAACACCGTGGTGATCGCCTACGAACAGCTGGTCGATCAGAACTTCCTGGTGTCGCGGCAGCGCAGCGGTTACTTCGTCGCCGGCCTGTCCAAGAAGCTGGCCTCCGGCGGCGGCAAGCCTGTCGAGGTGGCGAGCCGGGGCGATGAACATTGGACGGCGCGCTACGCGGTGCAACCCTCCGCGCACCGCAACATCGTCAAGCCCGCCGACTGGCAGGCCCATCCTTATCCTTTCATCTTCGGCCAGTTCGATCCGAGCCTGTTTCCCACCAACGACTGGCGCGAATCGGCGCGTGCCGCGCTCAGCGTCCCGGAAATCAACAACTGGGCGCGCGATCTGATCGACGGAGACGATCCGGCGCTGATCGAGCAACTCCAGCTTCAGGTTCTGCCGCGCCGCGGTATTCATGCGCGCTCCGACGAAATCATGATGACGATCGGCGCGCAGCACGCGCTGTATCTGATCGCCACGCTGTTCATCAACGACCGCACCCGCGTCGGCATCGAGGAGCCGGGCTATCCGGACGCGCGCAACATCTTCCGGATGCTGACGCCCGACGTTCTGCCGCTGCGCTCCGACGCGCAGGGCCTGCTGCCGGACGAAACCTTCCAGAGCTGCGCGCTGGCTTACGTCACCGCCAGCCATCAATGCCCGACCGCCACCGTGATGCCGCTGCAGCGGCGGCTTGAACTGCTCAAGGCCGCCGAGACCGGCGACGTCGTGCTGGTGGAAGACGATTACGAAGGGGAGCTGATGCCGGAGGCGGCGACGCTGCCGCCGCTGAAGAGCCTCGATCACGCCAGCAACGTGCTCTATGTCGGCAGCCTGTCGAAGGCGCTCGCGCCGGGCCTGCGCCTCGGCTACGTGGTGGCGCCGGCGCCGGTGATCCGCGAACTCCGCGCGCTGCGCCGGCTGATGCTGCGCCATCCGCCGCTCAACAATCAGCGCGTCGCCGCGCTGTTCATCGGCCTCGGCCATTATCGCTCGCACCTGCAGCAGGTCGGCCGCGTGCTGCTGGAGCGTGCCAAGCTGCTCGACCGGCTGCTGCCGCAATATCTGCCGGACTGCACGTTCTCGCGCGGCCCCGGCAGCACCAATTACTGGATCGCCTGCCCGCCCGGCACCGACACCACCGCGCTGGCGCAGGCCGCGCTGGCGCAGGGCGTGGTGATCGAGCCCGGTGCGGTGTTCTCGATGGACGAGACCGCGAGCCGGCATTGCTTCCGCCTCGGCTTCTCCTCGATCCGCACCGATCGTATCGAAGTCGGCATCCAGCGCCTCGGCGACGTGATGACCCAGCATCTTCGCGCCAGGTAACCTCCACGGCCCACCACGCGCTGGCGGCTCGCCGATCCTTCCCGCCGAAGCGCGCAACGTTTGCCCTAAGGCTTCGGCACCTGATGGCGCTGCGCTTCGCGCCGCGCAGGGGCATCCAGCGTGGCCCAACCGCGCTCACCGGGCGGCTTTGGCAAATGCTGCTGCAGGGCGTTGTTGCGCAGGATGTGCGACTTCGAGATCATGTGGGCGGTGATCGGCGCGGTCAGGAACAGGAACAGCGTGATCAGCAATTCGTGCAGCGATACGTCGCCGCGGATCAGCGCGAAATACAGCAGCGAGGCGATCAGCAGCGCACCGATGCCGAGCGTGGTGGATTTGGTCGGCGCGTGCAGCCGCTGCATGATGTCGGGCAGCTTCACCAGCCCGAACGAGCCGACGAACAGAAACAGCGCGCCGATCAGGATCAGCGCCGACACCAGGAGTTCGCTGAGCCACGCCATCGCGCTTACTCGATCACGTTGCCGCGCAGCAAATATTTGCAGAACGCGACGGTGGACAGAAAGCCGACCGCGACGAACAGCAGCGCGATCTCGAAATACAGGCTGGTGCCGTACCAGATGCCGATGACTACGACGAGGCCGATCGTGTTGGTCGTCAGCGTCTCCAGCGACAGGATGCGGTCGAGCACGTCGGGGCCCTTGGCGAGCCGGTACAGGTTCATCAGCGCCGCGGCGGCGATGATGCAGACGGCGATCAGGCACGCGGTCGCGATCATCCGAAGATCTCCTTCAGCCGGCGTTCGTAGCGGGTTTTGATCTGCGCCACGGTGTCATCGGGATCTGTGGTGTGCAGGCAATGCACCAGGATAGCGCTGCCGTCGGCGGCCAGATCGGCGCTGACCGTGCCGGGCGTCATGGTGATGGTGCCGGCCAGGAGCGCGATCGCCTCGGGCGAGGTCAGCTCGATCGGCACCACGACGTAGCGGGTCTGCAGCCGCGCCGTCGGCCAGACCAACACCCAGACGGCGACCTGGATGTTCGACACCACGATGTCCCAGCCGACCACCGAGATGTATTCGACGATCTTGAGCGGCCGGCTGATCGACGGGCGCACCGGCCAATACGGGCCGGTGAACAGCGGGATGGCGACGCCCAGCATCAGGCCGAGCAGCGCGGTGCCGAGCGAGACCGAATTGATCAGCGCCACCCAGACCGCCGCGATCAGCAGCGTGAGGATCGGATGTGGCAGCAGGCGCGTCATCGCGCGCCCTCCTGCGACAGCACGGCGAGCGACGCCGGATCGACGGCGCGCACATAGGCGGACACGTCGAGTGCCTGTCGTGCGGTGGCGGCGAGATCGCGCGTCACCGGGCCGGCGAACAGCGCCAGCAGCACGGTGGCGCCGAGCAGCGCCGCAATCACGCCGGCCTGCAGCGCGATGCGTGGCGCCGGCGCCGTCATCTCTTCCGAAGGCTTCGGCGCGACCTTCCAAAACAGCGTGCTGCCGGCGCGGGCGAAGCCGATGATCACGATCAGGCTGGTGCCGAGCACGATGCACCAGCTCGCCACCGCCAGCGGGCTGCGCCAGGTGGCGTCGAGGATCAGCAGCTTGCCGAGGAAGCCCGACAGCGGCGGCATGCCGGTGATGGCGATCGCCGCGACGAAGAACAGGCCGGCGAGCAGATTGGCGTGCGGCATCGGCGGCGCCGGTGACAGACGGTCGCCGGGACGGCCGCGCTGCGCGATCACCAGATCGGCGAGCAGGAACAGCGCCGCGCCGCTCAGCGTCGAATGCAGCAGGTAGTACAAGCCCGCGGCCAGGCCGGCCTGATCGAACAACCCGAGCGCCAGCAGCAGCGAGCCCATCGACCACACGATCGCAAAGCACACCAGCCCGGTCAGCGACGCGCTTGCCAGCACGCCGACCGCGCCGAGCAGCAGCGTCGCCAGCGCCGCCGGCACCACCCAGGGCGTCGCGATATCGGCGACGCTTCCGGCATCGGCGCCGAACACCACGGTGTAGACCCGGACGATCGAATAGGCGCCGACCTTGGTCATCATCATGAACAGCGCCGCGACCGGCGCGGCCGCCGCCGCGTAGGCCGAGGGCAGCCACCATTGCAGCGGCACCAAAGCGGCCTTCAGGGCGAACACCAGCAGCAGCAGCAGCGCGCCGACCCGCAGCAGCGCCTCGTCGGCGGGCGCGACCTGCGCCACCTTGCCGGCGAGGTCCGCCATGTTGAGCGTGCCGGTGACGGCGTAGATCAGGCCGACCGCGAACAGGAACAGTGTCGAGCCGATCAGATTGATCGCCACGTAGTTGAACCCGGCGCGCAGCCGCCGCGGCCCGCCGCCGTGCAGCATCAGCCCGTAGGAGGCGATCAGCATCACCTCGAAGAACACGAACAGATTGAACACATCGCCGGTCAGGAACGCGCCGTTCAGGCCCATCAGCTGAAACTGAAACAGCGGATGGAAGTGCCGGCCGGCTCTGTCCCAGCCGGCCATCGCGTAGATCAGCACCAGGGTCGCGAGCACCGCGGTGAGCAGCAGCATGGTGGCGGCGAGCCGGTCCAGCACCAGCACAATGCCGAACGGCGCGCGCCAATTGCCGAGCAGATAAGGCTGCGGCGCGCCGTCCGATACCGTCGCGTACAATGCGATCGCGAGCGCCAGCAGCGCCAGCGTCGCCACGCCGGAAACGATGCGCTGGGCGATCAGATCGTGGCGCAGCGCCAGCACCAGGAACGCCGCGACGGCGGCAGGCAGCACGATCGGGGCGACGATCAGATGCGTCATCGGCCCGCCTCGTGCTCGCGCTCGTCGCCGGAATCGACGCGTTCGCTGCCGCTTTCGAGGAAGCCGCGCAGCGCCAGCACCACCACCAGCGCGGTCATGCCGAACGAGATCACGATCGCGGTCAGCACCAGCGCCTGCGGCAGCGGGTCGACATAATCGGTGGCGCCCTTGCCGATGATCGGCGCCTTGTCGATCGCCAGCCGTCCCATCGCGAACAGGAACAGGTTCACCGCATAGGACAGGAACGTCGTGCCGATGATCACCGGGAAGGCGTGCCGGCACAGGACGAGATACAGGCCCGCCATCGTCAGCACGCCGATGGCGCTCGCGACCAGGATTTCCATTCAGCCCTCCTGTGCGGGCGACGCGGCGCCGCGCGTCACCGTGATGTCGGAGGGGCCGACCGGCGCCGGCCCGCGCTTGGCGCGGCGCTCGACGCGCGAGATCTGCGACAGCGACAGCACCACGGTGCCGACCACGGTGAGGAACACGCCGGTGTCGAACAGCATCGCGGTGGCGAGTTCGATCTCGCCGATCAGCGGCAAATGGAAATAGCCGAACGAACTGGTGAGGAACGGCCGCCCGAACGCGAAGGCGCCGAACCCGGTGGCGGCGGCGATCAGCACGCCGGCGCCGATCAGGCGATGGCCGTCGATCCGCCGCTGCTCGGCGCTCCAGGCGTAGCCGCTGGCCATGAACTGCATGATGATGGCGATGGCCACGATCAGGCCGGCGATGAAGCCGCCGCCCGGCTGATTGTGGCCGCGGAAAAAAATGTAGGCGCCGACCGTGATCGCCAGCGGCAGCAGCACGCGCGCGGCGACCACCAGCGGCAGCGGATGCGCATCGGCCGAATCGTTGCGCTGGCGCATGGCGTCGAGCCGGCGCGCCGCGGCGCCTTCCAGCGCGCTGGCGAGCAGCGCGTAGATCACCAGCGCGGCGATGCACAGCACGATGATCTCGCCGAACGTGTCGAAGCCGCGGAAATCGACGAGGATGACGTTGACCACATTGGTGCCGCCGCCGCCGGGCTTGGATTGCGCCAAGTGATAGGCCGAGATCGAGCTGCCGTCGCGCGTCATCACCGCATAAGCCAGCGCCGCCGCTGCGATGCCGCCGACGCCGGCGATCAGGCCGCTCCGCAGCCGGTGCGACAGCGGCTCGGTCGGCGTCAGCTTCGGCAGCAGATTGAGCGCCAGCAGCAGCAGAATCACGGTGACGACTTCGACCGAGATCTGCGTCAGCGCCAGATCCGGCGCCGAGAACTGCATGAAGGTGAGCGACACGATCAGCCCGGCGACGCTGCTGAGGATCAGCACCAGCAGGCGGTGCACATGGAACGCCATCACGGCGATGCTGGCGGCAACCAGCAGCAGCCAGCCGACCAGCGCCGGCAGATTGACCGGCAGCATCGCCCGCGTGCCGGATTCATAACGGCCGCCGAGGAAGCCCGCGGCGCCGACGATCAGGATGGTCGCGGCAATCACCGCCAGATAGCGCGACAGCGAGTCGGTATGCAGCCGGCGGATCGCCCAGCGCGATGCGCGCACCACCGTGGCGATCACGGCATCGAACATCGCCTTGGCGTCGGGGCGCGGCAGCGCGCCGCGCAACGTCTCGAGCGGCGTATGAACCAGCAGAAGCGTGAGGCCGCCGGCCAGTGCGATCGCGCTCATCAGCAGCGGCCAGGTCAGGCCGTGCCAGATCGCCAGCGGATGAAAGTCGAGCGCTGCGGCGCCGACCACCGCCTGTGCGGTGCGTTCGACAATGTCGCCCGCGAGGACTTGCGGCGCGACGCCGATCGCCACCACCAGGATCACCAGCACGGCGACCGGTGCCCACATCCCGAACGGCGGATCGTGCGGATGGTGGTCCAATTCCGCGCGCGGGCGGCCCAAGTAAGTCCCGAACGCGAACCGCGCGGCGTACGCGACCGACAGCAGCGCGCCGAGCGTCGCCGCCGCCGGCACGATCCAGACGCTGCCGAACACGCTGGTATCGGTGGCGGCTTCCAGCATCATCTCCTTGGAGAGAAAGCCGTTGAGCAGCGGCACGCCGGCCATCGAGGCGGCGGCGATCAGCGCCAGCGCCGCGCTGATCGGCATCAGCCGCGCCAGCCCGCCGAGCCGGCGCAGGCTGCGCGTGCCGGTCTCGTGATCGACGATGCCGGCGCTCATGAACAACGCGGCCTTGAAGGTGGCGTGGTTGAGGATGTGAAACATGCAGGCGATCACGGCGAAGCGCGTGCCGAAGCCGAGCAGCATCGTCATCAGCCCGAGATGGCTGACGGTGGAATGCGCCAGGATGCCCTTGAGATCGTCCTTGAACAGCGCGATCCAGGCGCCGATCAGCATGGTGACGAGGCCGGTGGTGGCGACGATCGCGAACCAAGCTTCGGTGCCGGACAACACTGGCCACAGCCGCGCCAGCAGGAAGATGCCGGCTTTGACCATGGTGGCGGAGTGCAGATAGGCCGACACCGGCGTCGGCGCCGCCATCGCGTGCGGCAGCCAGAAGTGGAATGGAAACTGCGCCGACTTAGTGAAGGCCGCGCCGAGCACCAGCAGCAGGATCGGCAGATACAGCGGCGATGCCTTGATCGCGTCGCCACGCTGCAGGATCTCGGTGAGTTCGTAGGAGCCCGCCGCTTGACCGAGCAGCAGCATCCCGGCGATCAGCAGCAGCCCGCCGCCGCCGGTGACCACCAGCGCCATCCGGGCGCCCTGGCGCCCCTCCGGCAGATGACTCCAATAGCCGATCAGCAGGAACGAACTGAGGCTGGTCAGCTCCCAGAACACCACCAGCAGCAGGATGTTGTCGCTGAGCACGATGCCGAGCATCGCGCCCTGAAACAGCAGCAGGAACGCAAAGAACCGCCCCATCGGATCGTCGCGATGCAGATAGAACCGCGCGTAGATGATGATCAGAAGGCCGATGCCGAGGATCAGCGCGGCGAAGAACAGCCCGAGCCCGTCGAGAAAGAAGCCGAACGACAGCCCGAGCGTCGGCACCCATTCGGTGCTGTAGCGCACAGTTTGGCCGGCGATCACTGCGGGCGCCTGCGCCAACAACAGCAGCAGCGCCGCAAGGTTGATTCCGCCCGTCGTCAGCGCGCAGGCATTGCGGCCGGCCCGGATCGCGACCACGGGCAGCACGGCGCCGAGCAGCGGCATCAGAACGATCAGAGCGAGCTGCATCGACTCCCTGAGTGCAACGTGTGCAGAAAGCGACAATCGCCGAGCGTGATGTTCGGCCGACAGACGATAGCGTTTGCAGGATTGCATCGGCGATGCAAGGGCAAGGCCTCGCAGCGGCGGATCCGGCGAGGAAAGGGACGCGAGACGACCAACGCGCGCCAAGCCGGATGTCAACATTTTCGCCCGCTGCCCAAGCTCGTACAAGGCGGCATATCGGCGCGGCTGCGTACCGAATGCGGGTCTGCGCAGCTGGCGTTAGCTCACCAGGAAACCGTCAAAATACGCCGCGAGCTCTGCGGTGGCGCTCAGCGGCAGCACCTGCGCAATGTACTGGTCCGGCCGCACCACCACGATGCAGCCCGCGGTCCGGTCGATGCCGCGCAGCGTGAAGATGTCCGGGCCGGTCTTCAGATCCGGGCAGAACATCTTCTCGTAGTCAGTCAGGTCGAGCCTGCCCTTGGCGGGGAGCAGCAGCGCCGGCATCGCGCCGATCGACAGATCGCGATGATGTTGCTGAAACACCGCGCGCACGTCGATCGTCGCATCGATGTCGTCGCCAGCCCGCCGATACTTGCGCAGCGGCGAGGCATCGTCGTCGGCGAGCCATCCGCACAAACGATGGATCGCGGAGCCGGGATCGCCAGGGTCGTCCGCGTTGGCGAAGATGTAGAGC
This sequence comes from Rhodopseudomonas telluris, assembly GCF_042432815.1. Lineage (NCBI taxonomy): Bacteria > Pseudomonadati > Pseudomonadota > Alphaproteobacteria > Hyphomicrobiales > Nitrobacteraceae > Rhodopseudomonas > Rhodopseudomonas telluris. The sequence continues at coordinate 1,782 of NZ_JBHLWM010000004.1, read as the reverse complement.
CTGAACCGGCCGTCGGCGCGGGCGACGTGGCCGAGCTGCAGCGGCTTGGCGTCGGCAAGCCGGATCACCGGCGCCGAGTGAAACCGGGTGCCGACCTTGAGGCCCGTGGCGAGGTGCTGATACGCGTCGCGGCCAGTGAGGAGTGACGGCGCGTAGTGGGTGGCGGTGCCGGCGGTGTAGCGGCCGTGTTGCACAAAGTAGCGCTGGGTCTCGGCCGGATCGGCCCTGGCGCCGTCGTGTTTGGCCGAGGCCAGCAGGGCCGCCCATTCGCGATCGAAATCGATCAGCTCCTTGGCGACGGCGCGGCGCTCGGCCGAGTAGCTGTGCAGCAGCGCCGGCGTGGCGCGGCCGCGCAGCACCGCGGCGAGCTTCCAGCCGAGGTTGAAGGCGTCCTGCATCGAGACGTTCATGCCCTGGCCGGCCTTCGGACTATGCGTGTGGCAGGCGTCGCCAGCGATGAAGACGCGCGGCAGCCGGGTGGCGATCTGGTCCTCCGCCACGTCGTCGAACTTGTCGGTGAGCCGCTGGCCTATTTCGTAGATCGACCACCACGGCACTTCCTTCACGTCCAGCCGATAGGGATGCAGAATGCGTTGCGCCTTGGCGACGAGGTCGTCGAGGCCGAGCTTGCGGTTGGCGACGCGCTCGGCGGCGTCGAGCCGGGTCAGCTCGACATAGAGCCGCACCAGATAGCCGCCCTCGCGCGGGATGATCAGCAGGCTGCCGTGCTCGGCCGATTGGATCAGCGCCTTGCAGCGGATGTCGGGAAAGTCGGTGACGGCGAGCACGTCCATCACGCCCCAGGCGTGATTGGCGGAATCGCCGCGAAGCTGGCGGCCGATCGCGCCGCGCACGGCGCTGCGCGCGCCGTCGCAGCCAACCACGATGCGGGCGCGGATCGTCTCGGTGATGCCCTGATGCATCGCGTCTTGCCGCTCCAGCGTCACCGTCACCCGCTGCGCCGGATCATGGCCGTCCTCCGGCGGCTGCAACGCGACCATGCGACGCGCGTAGTACGGCTCAAGCTTGGCGGCGGAGCGGCGCATCACGTCGAGGTAGAAATCGTGCACCCGCGCCTGGTTGAGCACGACGTGCGGGAATTCCGACAGCCCGTCCTCGACGTCCTGCACCCAGCCGCTGCGCGCGATGTGCGCCGGCTGCGCGTCGTCGGGCTTCCAGAACGTCGTCTCGTTGATCCAGCACGCTTCCTTGAGCACGCGCTCGCTGAAGCCGAACGCCTCGAACATCTCGACGGTGCGGCAGGCGATGCCGTCGGCCTGGCCGAACTGCAGCGGCCCTGTCTTCTGCTCGACGATGCAGGTGGTGATGTCGGGAAATTGCGCGAGCTGCGCCGCCAGCGTCAGTCCCGCCGGGCCGCAGCCGACGATCAGCACATCGACCTCGGCCGGCACGCTTCCATCGGCGCCGGGGCGGGGTGCACGCTCCGCCGCATCGGCGATCGACGGATCGCCCGGCACAAAGCCGTCGAGATGAAACTGCATGCATCCTCCGGTCGCCGCCGGGGTGGTGCCCGCGGCAATTCTTGGTGATTGAGTCGGCTGCCGGAACTTAACGCAATTTGTCGAGCGTCACCCGAGGTGTTCGACGTGCACTCGGCCAGGAGAGGGAGCACCGCCTCTCCACCCGTCATGCCCGGCCTTGTGCCGGGCATCCACGTCTTGCTGACGGAAATGCAGGAAAGACGTGGATGGCCGGGACAAGTGTTCAGCCCGGAGACATAGTCGACGCCTGTTCGGAGACATCACCGACACTTTTCCCGCC
>NZ_JBHLWM010000003.1:511471-672515 GCF_042432815.1 Rhodopseudomonas telluris | reverse complement strand
CTATGATGTGTCGACTATGTCTCCGAACACCTGTCGGTCATGTCTCCGGGCTGAACATCAAGCCCGGCCATGACGCGCTGATGGGACGGAGTGTAATGATCTGACGTCAGCGAGGTGGCGATTCAGACCTCGCCACACACACGGCCTCATGGTGAGGAGGCGCGCAGCGCCGTCTCGAACCATGGGCCGCGGCACCCGTGGCCTCTCATCCTTCGAGACGCCGCTTCGCGGCTCCTCAGGATGAGGACGCAGTGCGTGTCGGTGGGGCTGGAACGATCAGCTCCCCACCCGCAGCGCGGCGCCCCGCTTGCGCAGCAGTGCGATCACCGACAGCGGGGTGATCAGGCCGGTGCGCGGGTTGTCGGAGGGGATGTTTTCGATCGTCATCGAGAACCGCGCCGAATCCGCATCGACCTCGATGCGGTGGGTGTTGCGGGTGACGCTCGGGTCGGCCCAGATCTCCACCATGGTGCGGTCCGGCCCGATGCCGGCGAGCGACAGCGCGACCGCGACGTTGAGATTGGCCGGAAAGCCCTTGCCGGCTTCGCGCGCGGTGCCCTCGAACAGTTTCAACGGCTCTTTCAAGCCGTCGATATCGATGCCGTTGTCGACGATGAACGGCGCGCCACGCAGGCCGTCCACCGGCTTGCGGGTGATCATCCGCACCGAGTGAATCGTGCCGACCGCAGCGGCGGTGACGGCATCGAGGCCGATCAGCGCGCCGGTCGGCACGACGATCTGGCCACCGTTCGCCTTCGCCAGATCAATCAAGTCCTCGTGCTGCAGCAGCGCCGCGGCGCTGAGCACGATCGCGGTCTTGCCGCCACTGACGAACGGTTCGACGATCGCACGCAGCAGCCTGGCCGGCGCCGCCTCGATCACCAGATCGGCGTGGGCGTGGAGCTGATCGAGCGGCACGACCGACGGCGGCGACCGGAAGCTCGCGAGGAACTCGCGATGCTTCTCCGGGCTGCCGCTGGCGACCGCAGTGAGCGTCAGGCCGCCCTGGCCGCGATCGAGTTCACGTGCGATCGCGGCGCCGATGGCGCCGAGCCCGGCGATGGCGACGCGTTGCGGGGCCCGGCTGCTGCTCATGAGTTCGACCTTCCCGATCAGACGACGCGTTCGCGATGCACGCAGCGGCAATCCATCTCGTAGTCGAGGCCCTCGACCGGCGGGCGGTTGAAGTGCCAGGTCAGACCGTGGCGAAACACGCCGCGCTTGCCGAGCTCGCTCTCCAGGAACGGGTGGATGTCGTGCACGGTGTAGAGCTGCGCGCCGGTGATGTCGGCCCAGGTGCCGCCGAATGCGCTCATCCGCCGCTCCATCTCGCCGAGCACGAACTGCGCCTTCTTCTGCAGGCCGGCCGGGCTGGTGTCGCCGAGCGCCACGGTGTGGTCGCGGTAATTGCCCTTGCCTTCGGGCGCCTCGCCGCTGCCGGCGATCACGAACGACTTCGGCGCGTTGTCGGCCGGCACCGTGTAGGAGAACGCGTAGAAGCTCGGCTCCGCCGGCGGATCGATCGCCGGACAGACGTTGCTGCGCGCGATCGGATTGACGCGGTCCTGCATGATGCCCCAATCGACCAGCGTCTTGATGTAGATCTCGTTGAAGGCGACGAAGCCCTCTTCGGTGAACGGCGCGGGCGAGCGCAGCTCGCAGGCGCCGAACGCGGTCAGCGGCCGGCCGGCCTCCTTCAGGATCTCGGCGATCCTGGCGAAGCCCTGCTTGAGCGGCACCGGATTGGCGAAACGCACGCGCTCGATGGCGAAGCCCGGCAGCGCGGCGATGCCGCAGGAATACTGGAAAACGCCCGGCATATAGCGATAGCCGCTGTTCGGGGCTTCGACGGTCTCGATCATGATTCCTCTTTCGATCAGCAAGTGAAACTTCGGATTGTCATTCCTGCAGCACGCCCAGATAGGCGTCGCGGACGATCGGATCGGCCAGCAGCTCCTCGCCCGAGCCCTCGCGGACGATGCGGCCCATGTCCATCACGAAGGCGCGGTCGCACAGATCGAGCGCGATGGTGACGTCCTGCTCGACCAGCAGGATCGAGGTGCCGCCCTTGTTGAGCACGCGCAGCGCCTCGACGAGCTGCTCGACCAAGAGCGGCGACAGGCCGAGCGAGAGTTCGTCGATCATCAACAGCAACGGCGCGCTCATCAGGCCGCGGCCGATCGCGCACATCTGCTGCTCGCCGCCGGACAGCGTGGCGGCCTGCTGATTGCGGCGCTCGCGCAGTTTCGGAAACGTGCTGTAGACCTGATCGAGGTCGCGCTTGATCTCGGCGCGGCCCGCCTCGCGCAGGTAAGCGCCCATCAGCAGATTCTCTTCGACGCTCATGGCGCCGAACAGCCGCCGGCCTTCCGGCACGTGGACGATGCCGTGCGACAGGATCTCGGCGGCGCTGCGGCCGGCGAGGTCGTGGCCTTCGGAGCGATAGACGCCGGAGCGGACCGCGATCAGGCCCGACAGCGTCCGCATCAGCGTGGTCTTGCCGGCGCCGTTGGAGCCGATCAGCGCGGTGATCTCGCCGCGGCGCACCGCGAGGTCGATGCCCCACAGCACCTGGATTTCGCCGTAGCCGGCATCCAGCCCTTTGGCTTCGAGGATCAGATTCTCAACCATGGCGGGCGGTCCGTTGCGCGTATTGCTGGCCGAGATAGGCCTCGACCACGGCCGGGTTGCTGATCACCTCGCGCGGCGGCCCGTCGGCGATCGGGTGGCCGTTGTGCAGCACGACGATGCGGGTGCAGACGTTGAGCACCACCTTCATCAGATGCTCGATCATCACGATGGTAATGCCGTCGGCGGCGAGCTGATGGATCAGCTTGGTGGCGCGCTCGACCTCGGCGCTGTTGAGGCCGGCATTGACCTCGTCGAGGAACAACAGCTTCGGCTTCATCGCCAGCGCCTTGGCGAGTTCGAGCCGCTTGCGCATCGCCAGCGTCAACGTCGCGGCGGATTGCTCGGCCTGCGCTTCGAGACCGACGAAGGCGAGATGCTCGCGCGCCGCCTCGCGGGCCGATTTCAGGCTGGCGCCGGGCTGCGAGAACAGTGCCGCGGCGGCGACGTTGTCGAGCGCGGAGAATTCGGCGAACGGCTGCACGATCTGAAAGGTGCGCGACAGGCCGAGACGCGCCGCCTGATAGGTCTTGATCCGGGTGATGTCCTTGCCGTCGAACACGACGCTGCCGGTGTTCGCCGGGGTGACGCCGCAGATGGTGTTGACCAGCGTCGTCTTGCCGGCGCCGTTCGGCCCGATCAGGCCGAGCACTTCGCCGCGCGCGACCGAGAGGTTGACGTCGCGCAGCGCCTGCAGACCGGAGAAGCGGCGCGACACGCCGGTGAGGCGGAGCAGCTCAGACATGCTTGGTCCTCCGCCACAGCCGGTCGGCGCGCAGCGAGGTCAGGCCGTGCGGCAGGAACAACAGCAGCAGCACGATCAGCACGCCGAGCACGCCGGTGTGAATGTGGGTGTAGTTGCGCCACACCACTTCCTCGAGGCCGAGATACAGGAACGCGCCGCACGCCACCCCGAGCGGCGAGCCGAGCCCGCCCATCAGCGCCATCACGATCGGCTTCACCGAATAGAGAATGTCGAACACGTCCGACGGGTCGATATAGTGCACCCAGGCGGCGTAGATGCCGCCCGCCACGGCGACGAAGCAGGCCGACAGGCCGAACGCCGCGGCCTTGGCGAGCGTGGTGTTGAGGCCGACCATGCTGGAGGCGGTTTCGTTCTGCCGGATGCAGTTGAGCGCGAAACCGAGCTTGGAATTGGCGACCGCGATCACCATCAGGGCGGTGAGCAGCATCACGCCCCACATCGTGTAGAAGTAATACGTCGCCTCCGCCATCACACCGGCGCCGGAGGCTAGCGGGATGTTCAGCCCCATGCCGCCGCCCGTGAGGTCGGTGGCGTTGTTGACGAGTTCGCGCAGCACTTCGGCGAGCGACAGGCTGGCGATCGCGAAATAATGCCCGCGCAGCCGCAGCAAAATCGCGCCGAGCAGGCCGGCGGCGGTCAGCGCCAGCACGCCGGCGATGACCAGCGCCAGCGCCATCGGGAAGCCCTTGCCCATCAGCACGCCGGTGCAATAAGCGCCGAAGCCGAAGAACGCCGCGGTGGCGAAGGACGGATAGCCGGCGAAGCCGCCGACGATGTTCCAGGACAGCGCCAGCACCGCATACATGCAGGCGATGGTGCCGAGCCGCAGCGCATAGGCGCCGCCGAACAGCGGCAACGCCGCCACGCAGGCGATCAGGATCAGGAGGGCGAAATGGCTGCGGGTCATTCGAAGCCCTTTCGGCCGAGCAGGCCCTGCGGGCGCAAGATGAGGAAGATGATCAGCAGCAGGAACGACAGCGTGGTGGCGTGCGCCGGGCCGAGATAGGTGGCGCCGACGCTCTCGACCAGCGCCAGCAGCAGCCCGCCCGCCAGCGCGCCCGACACGCTGCCGAGGCCGCCGAGCACGCAGACCACGAAGGCCTTGCCAAGGAAGGTCGAGGAGGTCAGCGGCGAAATCGGGAAAATCAGCGCCATCAGCACGCCGGCGCAGCCGGCGAGCGCGGCGCCGAGCCCGAACGCGACCGCGTAGATCGACGGCACGTGCACGCCCATCAGCACCGCGGCGTCACGATCGAGCCGCACCGCCACGATGGCGCGGCCGACCTTGGAGCGGCGCAGCAGCAGATACAACAGCCCGGTGAGCGCCAGCGCCGTCACCGTCGCGATCAGCCGGTCGACCGGCACCACCACGCCGCCGAACGCCAGCGAGCCGAGCGGCGGGCTCAGGATCATCTTGCGATAATCGGCGGTGAAGAAATAGATCATCGCATTGTTCAGGATCAGGTCGAGCCCGAAGGTCAGCGTCAGCGTCACCAGCACCGGCGCGGTGATCACCCGGTTGAGGATCAACCGCTGGATGACGTAGCCGAACGCGAAGAACAGCGGCGCCGCGACGAAGATCGCGTACCACGGCGACAGATGCAGCGACTGGTACAGCATGAACGCCAGGTAGCCGCCGAGCACGATGAACGAGCCGTGGATCAGGTTGATGACGTTGAGCACGCCCCACACCAGCGAGAACCCGATCGCGATGCAGGCATAGAGACTGCCCAGCACCAGCGCGTTGATCAGGATCTGAATGGCTTGCATGAGTGCGGGTTCACTTGGTTAGGAGACGAGGAACGTCGAGGCGCAGCGTCAGCTTTTTGAACGAGGCCTTTGCCCCGTCATTGCGAGCGTAGCGAAGCAATCCAGGGACCCCATGCGTGGCATGGATTGCTTCGTCGCTTCGCTCCTCGCAATGACGGGGAGAGGCAGTGGATGGACCGGCGATTTACTCCACGCCCACCTTCAGCTCACCCTGCTTGATCGCCTGCGGGAACAGCACCACCGGCTTGCCGCCCTGGATCTGGAAGACCGGCGGGTCGAGCGAATTGATCTGGCCGTTGGCGCCGAATTTCACCGGGCCGAAGAAGGTGACGACGTCCATCTTGGCGAGTTCGTCGCGAACCTTGTCGCGGTCGGTCGAGCCGGCCTTCTCGATGGCGATCTGGAACAGCGCGCCGCACAGCGCCGCCGAGGCGTGCGCGTAGTCCGGTTCACTGTTGTACTTCTCCTTGAACAGCTTCACGAAATTGGCGGTCGAGCCGAAGATGTCCTTGCCTTCATATTGCGAGGCCGGGTGCCACCAGGCCGCCGACGAGACGTTCTCGGCGCCCTTGCCGAGCGCGTCGATGAACTCCTGATAGGCCGGGCCGGCGATCATCGACACCACCGGCGCCTTGATCTGCTGGTCGGCCATCTGCTTGCGCACCAAGAGCAGGTCGTTGGTGTAGCCGGTGACGAAGATCCACTGCGGCGCCAGTGCCTTGATCGACGACAGCGTCGCCGAATGGTCGAGCGTGCCGATCGCGTATTTCTCGAAATACGCTACCTCGAAGCCGGCAGCCTTGGCCGACTTCTCCATCTCCTGCGCGATCGCCAGCGGGAACAGATCGTTGCGGGCCAGGATGGCGATCTTCTTCACCTCCGGCACCTTGGCCTTGACCATCTCGGTCAGCGGCGTCGTCAGGGTGTCGTTGGGCGTGAAGGTGCCGAACAGATATTTGTAGTTCTGGTCGTAGACCTGCACCGAGGACGCGGTCGCGGCCAGCGTCGGCACCTTGTATTTCTCGGAGACGGTGCTGGCGGCCTTGGCGGCGCCGGAGCCGAACGGCCCGAACAGGAAGTTGACGTTGTTCTGGGTGATCAGCTGCTCGCTCGCCTGCACGGCGCGCGGCGTGTTCGACTGATAGTCGGTGTAGACGATCTCGACCTTGTACTTCTTGCCGCCGACATTGATGCCACCGGCCTTGTTGGCCTGCTCGGCCCACAGATTGTAGCCCTGCTGCTGCTTGATCGCCTCGGGCGCCAGCGGCCCGGTGATCGGCAGCGGCGCGCCGATCTTGATCACGTCGTCGGCCGACGCTGCGGCGATGTGTATTCCGGACGTCAGCACGGCGAGGCCGAGCGGGACAGAAAGGCGGACGCAGCGAGCAACCCACGTGTGAAGCATGCGGAAGTCTCCAGGGGCGGTGATGGCTGGGTACAACTGTGCCAAACCACCCGTTCGAATAAAAGCATTGAATTTCGAGGTCTCGGATCGAATAATTCGAACACTAGCCACGCACTGCCGGAATCTTCGGCATGCGAAAAGACAAGGAAACACAGCGATGATCGAGTCCACGGCGATCCGCTATTTCCGCGAGGTGACAGAAGCCGGCTCGATCAAGCAGGCCGCCGCGACGCTGCGGATCGCGCCGTCGGCGATCAGCCGGCAGATCCAGGCGATCGAGGAAGAGCTGTCGGTCAAGCTGTTCGAGCGCAACGCCCGCGGCATGGTGCTCACCGACGCCGGCCGGCTGGTGTATCGCTACGCGGTCGACAATCGCAGCCTGCTCGACGGCATCCGGGCGCGGGTGCAGGAATTCGAGACGATGCGTCGCGGCCAGATCAAGCTCGCCACCGTCGAGGGCATGCTGTCCAACTTTCTGTCGAACTTCCTGATCGAGCTGTCTGCCGACTATCCGGGCATCTTCGTCTCGACCACCGTGCTCGGCTCGCGCGCGGTCGCCGAGATCGTCGGCCGCAACGAGGTCGATCTCGGCCTGGTGTTCGGCCGCGCGCCGCGGCGCGACCTGATCGAACTTGCGCGGATGCGGCAGTCGCTGTGCCTGATCGTCGCACCGAACCATCCGCTGGCGACACGGGAGTCCTGCACCGTCAAGGAACTGGCCGGGCTGCGCGTGGTGGTGCCGGATCCCTCGTTCGGCATCCGCCAGGAGATCGATCGCGCCTGCGCCACCGCCAAGATCAGGCTGGAGATCAGCAGCGAGACCAATTCGCTGGCGTTCGCCCAAATGCTGGCCTGGCGCACCGACCTCGCCACCTTCCTGCCGCGCGACACCGCAATGCCGGCGATCACCGCGGGGCGCCTCGTCGCCGTCCCGCTGCGCGATCCGCGCCTGGAAGCCACGCAGGTGACGCTGGTCCAGCTCGCCTCGCGCAACATCTCGCCGTCATGCCGGATGGTGGCGGACCTGCTGGTCTCGCGAATGAAGAGCGCAAGGGAGTAATCAGTCGGTTGTTTAAAAGGGAGTGCGCCTGCCCCACGTCATTGCGAGCGCAGCGAAGCAATCCAGCGCCACATGCGCGGCGTGGATTGCTTCGTCGCTTCGCTCCTCGCAATGACGGGGAGAGGGCGTACTAGACGTGACGCGCTCTTACGCCGCCTCATCCCTGAGGTGGTACCAGCGATACAGCATGCGCTGGCCCAAGCGGCGGAAGGGTTCGAAGGTGTGGGTCGGCAGCGGCGAGGTGAAGATCGGCAGGTCCTGGCCCTTGAAGTGCTGACCGGCGATCATCTGCGCCATGCGGCGGCCGGCCTGCGCCGAATACGACACACCGTTGCCGCCGTAGCCGAGCGCGTAGAACAGGTTGGTCTGCGGATCGGGACGGAAGATGCGCGGCATCATGTCGTGGCTGACGTCGACCCAGCCCCACCACGAGTAGTCGATCTCGATGCCCTGCAGCGCCGGGAATTTGCGGTGCAGGCCGTCGATCAGCAGTTGCAGATGCTTCGGCGCGTCGGCGTCGGCGCCGGTGATCGACGAGCGGCTGCCGATCTGGATGCGGTTGTCCGGCAGCAGGCGATAGTAGTAGCGCAGCGTCCGCGTATCGGTCAGCACCAGCTTGGTTTTGAAGCCGGTGGCTTCGAGTTCGGCGGCGGTCAGCGGCCGGGTGACGATCGAGTTCGACAGGATCGGCATGCAGCGGCCTCGCAGCGCCGGCGTCAGGCCGGGCGCCGTGTAGGCGCCGGTGGCGATGCCGACCGCGCGGGCGCGGACGGTGCCGCCCGGCGTGCGCAGAAGCAGCTTGCCGCCCTGCTGCTGAATGTTGGCGACCGGGCTCGCCGGATGCACCTTGACGCCGAGATCCCGCGCCATCTGCTGATAGCCGAAGGCAAGCTTGGCGGGATGCACGCCGGTGCCGAGCGGCTCGAGCACCGCGCCGACCGCTTCGGCCTCGTTGAGATACTCACTGCGGAGCTGCTGGGCGCCGATCACGCGGGTCTGTTCGCCGAAGGTGTCGCGCAGCAGCGCGGCTTCGGCGGAGATCTTGTCGAGATTGCGCTGGCGATGCGCGATGTAGAGATGCCCGCCGCGCTGCGGTTCGCAGTCGATCGCGCTTTGCCGCACCAGCTCCTCGAAGGTCTCGAAGCCGTCGCGGATTTCGCCGTGCAGCCGCTTGGCAACATCGACGCCCCAGCGCGCGATCCATTGCGAGCGCGTCAGCCGGCCGGCGGCGTTCTGGCCCTGCCCGCCGTTGCGCGTGCTGCAGCCCCAGGCGACGCGGTTGGCTTCGAGTACCACGGGCTTGAGGCCATGCTCGCGCGCCAAAAAGATCGCACAGGCGAGGCCGGTGTAGCCGGAGCCGACGATCGCCACGTCGGCATCGATGTCGCCGGTGACCGGGCCGTCGTCCTCCGGCGGTACGCCGGCGGTGGCATGCCAGTAGGTCGGCGCGTAGTCGCGGTTGTGGCCGGGGCCGTCGCTGACCAGCGGATCGTAATGCGGGTCGTAGGCCGCCAGCGGCGGCGTCTTCAGCGGCCGGTTCATCATGCGGCTCCCTTGGCGGGCAGCGCCGGGCGATCCTTGCGGAACGCGCTCTTGCTGACGATCTTGTCGCCGCGGAAGCCGAACAGGTCGACGCCTTCGGCCTCGATGCGCGAGCCGTCTTTCGCCGTCGCGCGAAAAATCCATTCGGAGATGCCGCGGTCGCCGAACACGGCGTGGCGCGTGCACTCCCAGCTCACGTCGGGGAAGGTCGCGAAAGTCGTTTCGAACGCGGCGCGCACGTCGGCGGCACCGCTGATGCGGCGGCCACACGCCTCGGGACCCGCGGCGGCGTCGAACACGATGTCGTCGGTCATTGCGGCCATCACGCCGGCGCCGTCGTGGCGATTGAAGGCGGCGAACAGCAGTTCGAGTTGGCGCAGACGCTGAGTATCAAGTTCCGACATAGCGAGGACATTCCATCATGGTGGGCGCAGGGGCGTCTCCGTGATGATGGCGCGGATCGGCCGGCAGCTTCGAGCACAGGCTGTCACGCTCCGCAGGGCGTGCTTAGAACCAGATGCCGCGATGTCTGCGGCCAGAATCGCCGCCGCCAACTGGCCCAACGGCTTGGCCCCGGCTGGACCTTCGCGCCGAAAGCGCAATCGCCAAGGTGATGCGATGATCAACATCGCCACCCGCATCAATCCCGCCATCGCGCCCGCCGTGTCGGACGTGTTCACGCAACTGCAGGGCCGTCACCTGATCGGCAATGCGCTGGTTCCGACCGTGGCCGGCGCCACGCTCGAGGTGCTCGACCCCGCCACCGGCGCCGTGCTCGGCCTCGCTCCCGCCGCGACGGCCGACGACGTCGCTCGCGCGGTCGCCTCCGCCGCGGCGGCGTTTCCCGGCTGGGCCGACACGCCGGCGCGGCAGCGCGGCAAGCTGATCGCCGAGGCGGCGCGCGCCATCGCGGCGCGTAGCGACGTGATCGCCGCCGTGCTGGCGCTGGAGACCGGCAAGGCGATCCGCACCGAATGCCGCGGCGAAGTCGCCACCGCGATCGACATCGCCACGATGTATGCGGGGCTGGCATCGGAGCTGAAGGGCGAGACGCTGCCGTTCGATCCGCAGATCCTCACCTACACCAGCCGCGAACCGCTCGGCGTCGTCGCCGCGATCCTGCCGTGGAACGTGCCGCTGGTGCTGATGATGCTGAAGATCGCCCCGGCGCTGGTGGCGGGCAACACGGTGGTGGTGAAAGCGTCCGAAGAAGCGCCGTTCGCCACCATCGAGATGGCGCGGCTGATGGCCGAGCTGCTGCCGTCCGGCGTGCTCAACGTGATCTGCGGCACCGGCCGCGATTGCGGCTCGGCGCTGGTCGAGCATCCGGCCGTCGCCAAGGTGACGTTCACCGGATCGCAGGCGGTCGGCGAACTGATCTACCAGACGGCGGCCCGCAGGATCATTCCGGTCAGCCTCGAACTCGGCGGCAAGAGCCCGATGATCGTCTATCCGGACGCCGACATGGCGCGCGTGATCGCCGGCGCGATCGCCGGCATGCGCTTCACCCGCCAGGGCCAGAGCTGCACCGCCGCGAGCCGCATCTACGTGCACAGCACGCTGATCGGCGCCTTCGTGGCGCAGCTCAAGGACGCGCTGGCCAAGCTGGTGATCGGCGATCCGCTCGATGAAGCGACCGATATCGGCACGGTGATCTCGGCCCGGCAGAAGGCGAAGATCGAATCCTATCTGGCGCTCGGCGAACGCACCGCCGGCGCCCAGGTGGCGCGCTGCGGCGAGATCCCGCGCGCCAGCCATCTCAAGGACGGGCTTTATCTGCAGCCGACCATCGTCACCGGCCTGCCGGAGGATTCGCCGCTGATGCGCGAGGAAATCTTCGGCCCGGTGGTCTGCGTGCAGCCCTGGGACGACGAGGACGACGTCATCGCCCGCGCCAACGACAGCGATTTCGGCCTCGCCGCCACGGTCTGGACCCACGATCTGCGCACGGCGCTGCGCGCGGTGCAGCGGCTCGACGCCGGCTACGTCCAGGTCAATCAGAACCTGACGATCCAGCCGAATCTGAGCTATGGCGGGTTCAAGAAGTCGGGCCTCGGCAAGGAAGCCTCGCTGGAAGCCATGCTCGAGCACTTCACCAAGAAGAAGACCGTCGTCATCGACATGCGGTGAACGCCATCATGCAGGACCTGATCGCCGCGACGCAGGCGAGCCTCGCCGGCGCGCTGCCGTCGCCGCGGATCATCGCCGAAACCATGGCGGCGGTGGCCGCGGCGTCGCTGCTGCGCGGCTTCACCGGCTTCGGCTTTGCCATGGCGGCGGTGCCGCTGATGGGCCTGTTCATGCCGCCCGCCACCGCGGTGCCGATCGCCGTGCTGCTGCAATTGCTGAGCGGGCTGAACGACCTGCGCCGCAACCGGCGCGACTGCCACTGGCCGTCGCTGCGCTGGCTGATCGCCGGGGCGGTGATCGGCTCACCGCTCGGCGCGCTGGCGCTGAGCATCGCGCCGGCGCCGGTGGCGCGCATCGTCATCTCGGTGATCATCGCCATTGCGGTGCTGATGCTCGGCCGCGGCTTCGCGCTCGCCGTGGTGCCGTCGCGGCCGGTGACCGCCTTGGTCGGCCTGATGGCCGGCCTGTTCAACGGCCTCGCCGCGATGCCGGGGCCGCCGGCGATCGTGTACTACATGTCGGGCCCGTTCCGCGCCGTCGCGGCGCGCGCCTCGCTGCTGGTGTTCTTCCTCGTCACCTCGATCTCGGCCTTCGTCAGCATCGCGCTGGTCGGCCTCGCGACTCCCACGGTGCTGTGGCTGTCGGTGATCGCGCTGCCGGTGACGTTCCTCGGCACATGGATCGGCGAACTCGGCTTCCGCTACGGCAGCGAAAAGCTGCATCGCCGCGTCTCGATCGTCAGCCTGGGCGTGATCGCGCTGATCAGCGCCGCCAAAGGCTTCAGCGAACTGACCTGACCTCGCCGCCGCGGCTCACAGGCACTGCGACAAGGCCGGGATCGCGACGCCGATCCACACCGTCGCCACCAGCGCCGCCGCGGTCGATCCGATCGCGACCTTGCGGGTGAAGGCCGGCGTCGCGTCGCCGCGCGGCAGCCGCACGCAATAGATCAGCAGCCCGATCAGCGCCGCCAGATGCACGGACCAGATCGCCAGCAGCACGACGCGTAGCAAATTGCCGCCCGCGATCATCTTGCTCTGCCAGCCGAATGCGCAGCCGACCGACAGCCCGCCATACAGCAGCGTGAAGGCCAGGGCCCAGATGATGAAGCCGGCGGCGATCAGCAGCAGCGAGGACGGATGCGTCGGCGCGCGGGTCATCGCGGCGCTCCCATCACCAGCGGCAGGCCGTAGACGATCAGCAGCGTGCCAACCGCCAACGCCGCCGTAGTGGCGTGCCACAGCTTGCCGATCCGCAGATCGACGCTGCGCCGCGCCGAGACATAGCCGGTGCGGCTGCGCCAGATGCCGAAGCCGGCCAACACGGCGCCGACCGCGACGTGCAACCCGACATACAGCAGGATCACCAGCGTGGCGGCCGCATAGGCATGCCGCGTCGGGTCCGGCACCGCGGCGATGACGAGCGCGAGCCCGGCCAACGCGGCGCCGTAGCCGATCACGGCGACCGCCAGCGCGCCTTCACGCCGCGCGCCGCTGCCGATCACACGCCGCGACGTCGCCGCGGCGCCGGCGAGCGCCGCGAACAGCGCACCGCCTGCGGTCAGCGCCGCGCCGATCGGCGCCCACGCGATCAGCGCCGGCGGCGGCCAGTTCGGCGCCACCACCCAGAGAAACAGCAGGCCGAAGGCCAGCGACGCATAGGCAGTCGCGTCGGCGGCGAGCGTCAGCCCCATCGCCCACAGCGACGGCGGCGACGCGGCCTCGCTGTGCAGCACCGCGCGCGCGCCGTTGCCGATCGGCAATTCGCCCTGATCGCTGCGCTCGCCCGACTCCGGCGTCCAGGTCAGGAACATCGCCGCGATCGCCGGCAGCGCCAGCACCGCGAGCCAGTACAGCTTGAACAGCACCGCGACGAAGAACACGCCTGTCACCAACGCGGTGATCAGCGGCAGCATCGTCGGCGACGGCAGCCGCACGATCTGCTCGATCCGCCCCGACATCACGTCGACGCCGAGCGTCTCCAGCCAGCCGTGGCGGACGAAGCCGAGATAGCCGCCGCCGCGCGCGAGGTGATTGGCCAGATCGGGCTGGTCCGCCAGCGGCGCGCGGCTCGCCGCATCGGGTAGCGACGCGAAGGCGTAGCTCGCTGCCGGCGTCGGCATCGCCCATTCCAGCGTGCCGGCCGACCACGGATTGCGCGGGCCGCGCTTGCCGTGCAGCCAGTGCATGACGACGTCGACGGTGAACAGCGCGAAGCCGATCGCCATCACGAAGCCGCCAATCGACGACACCAGGTTGAGCCACTCCCAGCCAGTGTCGGCGCCGTAGGTGCTGATGCGGCGCGGCATGCCGAGCAGGCCGGTCCAGTGCATGATCAGGAAGGTGAGATTGAAGCCGATGATGATCAGCCAGAACGCCGGCACGCCCAGGCTGTGGCGCGGCACGCGGCCGGTGAAGTGCGGCAGCCAGTAATACGCGGCCGCCAGCATCGGGAAGATGAAGCCACCGACCAGCACGTAGTGCAGATGCGCGACGACGAAGTGCGTATCATGGACCTGCCAGTTGAACGGCACGATCGCCAGCATCACGCCGGTGAGCCCGCCGATCACGAACACCGAGAAGAAGCCGAGCAGATACAGCATCGGCAGCTTGAGCTGCGGCCGCCCGGCCGCCAGCGTGCCGATCCAGGCGAAGATCTGCACCGCGGTCGGCACCGCGACGGCGGTCGAGGCCGACGAGAAAAACGCCAGCGCCAGATGCGGAATGCCCACCGTGAACATGTGGTGCACCCACAGCCCGAAGCTGAGGAAGGCGAGCGCCACGATACTCACCACGATCCAGACGTAGCCGATGATCTCGCGCCGCGCGAGCACCGGCAGGATGGTCGACACCATGCCGGCCGCCGGCAGGAAGATGATGTAGACCTCCGGGTGGCCGAACAGCCAGAACAGATGCTGCCACAGCAGCGAGTCGCCGCCGCGCGCCGCGTCGAAGAACGGCAGGTCGAAGGCGCGCTCGATCTCGAGCAGCACCGAGCCGAGGATCAGCGGCGGAAAGCCGAACAGCATCATGAAGGCGGTGACGAGCAGATACCACGCCAAGAGCGGCATCTTGTCGAGCGACATGCCGGGCGCGCGCATCTTGAGAATCGTCGCGATGATCTCGACCGCCGCCGACAGCGCCGAGATCTCCACGAAAGTGATTCCGATCAGCCAGATGTCGGCATTGATGCCGGGCGTGTAGGCCTTCGAACTCAGGGGCGTGTACATGAACCAGCCGCCGTCCGGCGCCAGCCCGAACGCCATCGCGATCAAGAGGATCGAGCCGCCGAACAGATAGCACCAGTAGCCGTAGGCCCCGAGCCGCGGAAACGCCATGTCGCGCGCGCCGAGCATCTTCGGCAGCAGATAGATCGCCAGCCCTTCGAACATCGGGATGGCGAACAGGAACATCATCACCGTGCCGTGCATGGTGAAGATCTGATTGTAGAGTCCGGGCTCGAGAAAGGCGCTGCGCGGCGTCGCGAGCTGGGCGCGGATCAGCATCGCCAGCACGCCGCCGACGCCGAAGAACACGAAGGCGGTGAGGATGAAGCGCCGCCCGACGATGGTGTGGTTGACGGCGGAGAGCCGCCCCCAGCCGGGCGGCGTGCCCCACACCGCTTCGAGCTGCCTGTGCAGACGGACCGCGCTGGTCGCGGGCGCCGGCGTCTCGTGGCGCGACGCGCTCATGGTGTATCCTTCGGGAGCTTGTCGAGCCGGGCTTCGAACGCCTCGCCGTCGTGCACCTCGACGGCAAAGTCCATCACAGTGTGGCCGGTGCCGCAGAACTCAGCGCAGACGCCGCGATAGCGGCCGGGCTGCGACGCCGACAGCCGCACCACATTGGTGTGCCCCGGGATCGCGTCGACCTTGCCGCCGAGCCGCGGAATCCAGAAGCCGTGAATGACGTCGGCGGTGCTGACGTGAAGATCGGCGGCGCGGCCGACCGGCAGATGCAGTTCATTCACCGACACCCGCGCGCCGTCCGGCCCGGGATAGCGGAACGTCCACTCCCATTGCCGCACCAGCACGTCGATCCGCACCGGCGCATCGGCGCGCGGATGCGCCAGCAGCTTTTCGCCGACATAGAGGCCGTAACCGAGCAGCGGCGTCAGCACCAGCGCCGGCAGCACCAGCCCGCCGCCGATCAGCCACAGCCTCGGCGACGCCTTGCCATCTGTCGCAGGCTTGACGAACACCCACAGCAGCAGCGCCATCACCAGACAGAACAGCAGCGTGGCGCCGATCAGCATCGCCCACCACAGCGACGCGATGGCCGCGGCCGATGGTCCCGCCGGATCGACCGTCGACAGCGGCCCGGTGCAGCCGGCCAGCAGCGCTCCGGTCGCGACGACGCTCGATGTGAACCAAGCGCGTCGTCGGGGCATTAGGCTGGTGCGAGGTGCATAATGCCGAAGACCGTTCTGGAAGAAGTCCGCGCTTACGACACCAACTCCATCGTGGCGCTCGCCGGCCATCCGATCCACGCGATGATGGTGTCGTTTCCGATCGCGCTGGTGATCGCGACGCTCGGCTGCGACGTGTTCTACTGGTGGGGCGCAGATCCGTTCTGGGCGCGCGCCGGGCTGTGGGCGAGCGGCTTCGCGTTCTGGCTCGGCGTCGCCGCCAGCCTCGCCGGCACCGCCGAGCTCCTGCTGGTCGAGGGCATCCGCAAGCGCGTGGCGAGCTGGATGCACGCCATCGCGGGCGTCATGCTGGTGTCGATCGCCGGCGCCAATTGGGGCCTGCGGCTGTACGATCACGAGAATATCCTGCCGGTCGGCCTGATGATGTCGGCGCTCGGCTCGGTGTTCGTCGGCATCGCGGGCTGGCACGGCGGCAAGCTGGTGTTCGATCACGGCATCGGCCTGATGGTCTCGAACGACGACTGAAGCGCGCCCGGCGTGCGCAACCACGCCGGCACGTCGGCGTGTTCGATCGCTGGCTTGTCCAGGATCAGCACCAGGATCACGCCGATCACCGCGATCGTCACGCAGGTCATCACCCAGCGCCGCCACGGCGCGTAGTCGCCTTCCGGCTCGAACACGCTGAGCAGCACGTAGCCGGCCCGCATGTGAATGATCACCAACAGGCCGACCGCCAGCAGCTTCAGCATCATCCAGGTGGTGAACACCTCGCGCAGGAACAGCAGCGCCGTGCCGGCCACCACCGCCAGAAAGCCCGCGGGCGACACCAGCGCGATGAACAGGGTCCGGATGTAGCGATGCAGCTCGGCCGCATCGCGGCGGTTCAGCCGGCTGCGGCGCGCGAACAGGCCGGGCAGCACCAGCAGGCCGCCGCACCACACGATCAGCGCGGTGATGTGAATCGCCTTCAGCCACGCAATCATCGCGCGGGGTCATCGGCGACGCCCGCGCCGAACCGGCCGACCAGCAGCATCAGCGCCGCAATCAGATAGGGGATCGCCGCCGGCACCCACATGATCAGCCCGGCGAGTTGCTGATCCTGCAGCGCGGACAGTCCCCACGGGGGCGTCACGCCGAGATGTGCGTCGTACAGCGGCGTCCGCGCGAAGGTGATGACGGCGCCGAGCAGGCCCATCTGCACCACCGAGCCGAGCAGCAGCGCCAGCGCGCCGCCGAGCCGCGCCGCCGGCGTCAGCACGGCAAGCCACAGCAGCAGCGCGCTGCCGAGCAGGCTCAGCTCCATGCCCCAGAACATCCGCGGATCGGCCAGCGCCGCCGCATACGGCGCCGGCGCATGCCACAGCCACAGCAGCACCATATGCAGCACGAACGCCGCGCTGCCGGCGAAACCGGGCATCCGCAGCGTCGCCAGACGTTGCGGCAACGACAGAATGAGCAGCGGCGCCACCGCTGCGACCAGCACGACGTGATGTGCGACCCGCGCCGAGAACAGCGCCGAGGTCAGCGCGCAGAGCGGCGACACGAACAGCAGCACCATCAACGTCCATGCGCTGCCGGCGAGAACGAGCCTGGCATCGCGATCGTGCGCGCGCTCCCGCATCAGCACGCCGAGATGCAGCGCCGCGCCGCACGCGAGCGCGACGAGCAGCATCGGATCGAGATTCCAGCGCCCGAGCCACTCGGCCGGCAGCGGCGCAGCGCCGCAATACGGCGCGATCATCGCGCTCCCCGCGATGGATCTGCCGGGGCTTGCGCGCTGAGGTTGAAATACGCATGCCGCTGTCGCGTTGTTGCTACGCGCAAGATCAGCTCCGAAGGTTGAATTGTGCCCGATCGCCAACGCCGTGCCGCGCTGCGGGATGCAAGGGAGCGTGGTGGCAAAAGGTCACAGCATCGCTCGATGGCTGCGCCGTCAGCGCTGCGCTAGCCTTGCTGAAAAAACAGGGAGGACCACCATGTCTGCAATCATCACGCGGCGCCGTCTCATCGCGACCGGCACCACGGCGCTGGCGCTGCCGTTCGTGGCGCGCGGCGCCTCGGCGCAAACCCCATGGCCGAGCCGCCAGATCCGACTGATCTGCAGCTATCCGGCGGGCGGCCAGACCGATCTGCTGGCGCGCGCGTTCGGCGACTACATCGGAAAGCAGGTCGACAAGACCGTGGTGATCGAGAACAAAGCCGGCGCCTCCGGCTCGATCGGCACCGCCGAAGTCGCCCGAGCCGAGCCCGACGGCCACACGCTGCTGTGCTCGATCTCCACCACCTACATGATGAACCGGGTGATGATGAAGAACCCCGGCTACGACATGGACAAGGATCTGACGCTGGTCAGCGCGATCCCCGGCGGCGGGCTGCTGCTGGTCGCCAATCCGAAGCACGGCATCAAGACGCTGGACGATTTCGTCGCCTATGCGCGCAAGAACAACGGCAAGGTCAATTTCGGCACCTACAGCGCCGGCTCGGCGCCGCACATGACGATCAACGAGCTCAACAAGCAATACGGCCTCAACATCGAGCCGATCCATTATCGCGGCGAGGCGCCGATGTGGACCGGGATGCTCGACGGTTCGCTCGACGTCGCGATGGGCAGCTACACGGCCGCGAAGCCGGTGCTGGAAAGCGACCGCGGCACGGTGTTCGCCGTCAACTCCAAGAAGGTCGATGCGCTGCCGCAGATCAAGACGCTGCCCGAGCAGGGCGCGACCGCGAAGTTCTTCAAGGTCAGCGGCTTCACCGGATTCGCGGTGCCCAAGGCGACACCGCAGCCGATCGTCGAGCGGCTCGGCAAGCTGTGCGTCGCCGCCAATGACGATCCGAAGGTGAAGGCCGCGCTCGCGACCTTCATGCTGGAGCCGGCGCTCGGCGCCAAGGAGAGCAACGAGCTGTATCAGCGCGAGCTCCCTGTGTGGCTGGAGAGCGCGCAGGCGCTCGGCCTGCAGCCGGCCTGAGCCGCGACGCTGCGCGTCTCTATCTCACCGAGAAGCTGACCGGGACGGAGATGCGCAGCGACACCTGCGTGAGTTCCGGCGGAAACGCCGGCAGCGGCTCGGCGCGGCGCACCATCGCCAGCGTCTCGGCGTCGAGCGCCGCATTGCCGGACGAACGCGCCAGACTCGCGCTGAGCACCTGCCCGCTGCGCCCGACGGTGAACACCAGCGTCGCGGTGCCTTGCTGGCCGGCAGCGCGAGCTTCGGCCGGATAACGCTTGTAGCGCTGCAGATGCGCGGCGAGGCGCTGCCGATACGACGGCAGCACGGCGGCCGCCATGGCGCCGGCCGCCGCCGCCATCGCGTCGCGCGCGCGATGCTCGACATTGGGCGCGGCGCTGCTGCGCGGCGCCGGCGGCTGTTCGGACGGATGCAGCTTGGCGCTACGCTGCGGCGTCGGCGGCACGCGCTTCGGCTTCTCCGCCGCCCGCTCCGGCTTGTCGGCCTGCGGCTTCGCCTCCGGCGGCAGCGGCACCGGCGCTGTTTGTTGAACGGGCGTCGGCGCGATCTCCGGCGTCACCGCGGCCTGCGTGGTCAGCTCCGGCTCCGCGCTCGGCGCTTCGGCCTCCTGCATGGTCGGACCGGGCGCGAGATCGAGCGGGCTCGCCTGCGGCGCAGCGGTGATCGGCGCGAGATCGATCATCACCACCGGCGTCGCCTCGCCCGGCGTCTGATCATGTGCGTAAGTGGCCAGCGCGGCGGCGACGGCGGCGGCGTGGACGCCGACGATCACCGCGGCCGAAAGCAGCCAGCGCGGCGCGCCGCTGCGTTCCGGGAAGGCATGCAGCGTGCAGGCATTCATCGCTCCCCTCCTCCATCGAGCCCGACCAGCGCGACCTTGAGATAACCGGCGTCGCGCAGCAGATTCATCGCGGCCATCAGTTCGCCGTAGCTGACCGCCTTGTCGGCGCGTAGAAAGATCCGCTCGTCCTTGTTGCCATGCGTCGCCGCGGCGAGCGCGGCGCCGAGCGCGCCGCGCGGCACGTTGTCCTCGCCGATCGCCAGCGACAGATCCGACCTCAGCGACACGAACACCGGCTTGTCCGGCCGCGGCTGCGGCACGGCGGTCGAGGCCGGCAGGTCGACGCCGAGGTCGACGGTGGCCAGCGGCGCCGCCACCATGAAGATGATCAGCAGCACCAGCATCACGTCGATGAACGGCGTGACGTTGATCTCGTGCGTCTCGGCGAGTTCGTCGTCGCCGGCGCGACGTGTGCCGAGCCTGGCGCCCATCTGCTATCTCACCGCGCGGGCGGGCCGCGCCGCCGGGCGCGCGGCTTCGCGGCTGATCAGCAGCATCAACTGCGCCGAGGCGTCGCCGAGCAGCGCCCGATACGACGCGATGCGCCGCGACAGATGATTGTAGATCACCACCGCGGGAATCGCCGCGACCAGGCCGAGCGCGGTCGCCAGCAGCGCCTCGGCGATGCCCGGCGCGACGACGGCGAGATTGCTGGTGTTGGCTTTCGAGATTCCCACGAACGCATTCATGATGCCCCACACCGTGCCGAACAGCCCGACGAACGGCGCCACCGCGCCGATGCTGGCGAGCAGGCCGGTACCGATCGCGATCCGTCGCGCCGCCGCGGCCTCGACGCGCTCCAGCCGCAGCGCGACGCGGTCGGCAAACCCCTCGTCCTGCATGCCGCCGGACAGACTCGCCTCGCGCGCGACCGAGCGGATCATCTGCGACACCGCATCGGCCGCCTCGCCGCAGTCGGCTTCGACCTGCGCCAGCGTAGTGCCGTTCTCCAGCAGGCCGAGCCCGCGCCGAGCCTGCGCGGCGACGCGGCGCAGTTCGATCGATTTCGACAGCCACACGGTCCAGGCGGCGAGCGACGCCAGCGCCAGCCCGATCATCACCGCTTTGACGACGACATCGGCGCCGAGAAACATCCCCCAGGGCGACAGGTCACGCGGCAGCGTCACCATCTCGGCCGCCGCGACCGCCGGCGCGGGCAGCAGCGCAACCCCGGCGACCAGCGTAGCGGCGCAAGCGCCGCAACGCCGTGCGATATGGGCGCGACTACGCAACCGTCTCCCCGCCAAGCTGATCGGCCAGCGCGCGGAACCGCGCCAACTGGTCGGCGCGCAATTCGCGCTTGTCGTCACGGCCGACGAACACCTTGAACATGATGCCGCCGCTCCGATTGAGGAACGCCACGAAGGCGCTCGCCTTGCCCATGAACGGGCGCTCGACGAATGCCACGCCGCCGCAGTTCTCGTGGCGCAGATGGCCGTGCAGGCCCTTGGGCTGTGCCAGGTTGAAGTAACCGCGGCCGATCTCGCCGGGCGGCACCGCGCCGGTGAATTCGAAGATCGCGTCGTCGCTGTGCACGATCAGCGTCACCTCGCCCCAGCCCGCGATATCGTTCATCGCCGCCACGAAGCCGGCGCCGGGCCCGAGCCGCGCCATGCCGGCCGGCAGCGCCTCGATCACGTCGCGCGGCGACACGCCCCATTGCCGCGCGACGTCCTCGATCACCGCGGCCGGATTCTCTTGCATCTGCGCCTTCAGATCGGCGGCGGCGGATTTCACGACCGATATCGCCATCATGCGTCTCCCGTTCAGGCCGCCGCCGCATTGCGCTCGGTGCGCAGCACTTCGAAACCCTCGAACCGGGGATGGCCGAGATACAGGCTCTGCCCGGTGTCGTTGCCGGCGCGCGCATGCGAGCGGCGGAACTGTTCGGACCGCGTCCAGGCGTCGAACGCGTCCTTGTCGGCCCAGGTGGTGTGGGTCGAATACAGCGTGTGGTCCTCGGCGATCGGCCCCTTGAGGAGATGAAATTCGACGAACCCCGGCATCTCGCTGAGATAGGACTCGCGCGACTGCCAGATCGCTTCGAACGCCTGCTCGGCGCCGCGCTTCACTTGAAACCGGTTCATCGCAATAAACATCTCGTCTCCCCTGCCATGTTGGATGGATTGGCCGCCCGCCACGCGGCGGGCGGCCAAATGCTAGGCGCCGCCGAAATGCACCTTGATGCCGCCCTTGTAGACGATGCCGGGCCCCGGGCTGCTGAACAGCACGTCGTTCTGCGACGTGCCGTCGGACGACGAGCCCGGAATCGCGTAGGGCCGGTAGTAATTGTTGAGCAGATTGTCGACCGAGAAGCTCAGCGTCATGTCGGGTGTCGGCCGGTAGGCGACATTGAGATTGACCAGATCGTAGGACGTCGCCGGCAGATAGCCGGACGGCAGATTGGTGTTGGCCGCATAGGACGCCCACTGCGCCGCGATCGTCAGCTGTCGGTCGAGCAGCCGCAGGCCGCCCGAGGTAACGACCTTGCGCGACGGCACCGAGGCGAGGCCGATGCCGGTGTCCGGGTTGGTGCCGCGCAGCACCGACGCCGAGACGCCGACGAACCACAGCCCGGCATCGTAGGCGGTCTCGACCTCGACGCCGTCGATCCGCGCGCGCGGGATGTTCTGATACTGATAATACTTGCTGTAGAGGCCGAAGCTCGGGCCGAGATTCGACACCTGCGGGGTCGACGCCACCAGATCGATGTAGTTGTCGATGTCGTTACGGAACGCGTTGATCTTGCCGCGGAAGCTGTCGCCGCCGATGAACACGTCGTTGAATTTGAGGTTGAGGCCGGCTTCCTTGTTCTTGCCGACCTCCGGCCGCAGCCCGGCATTCGGGATCAGGCAGAACAGGCCGCCGCGTCCGTCCGCGCAGGTGAACAGCGCCGGCCCGCCGCCGGTGGCGTGCGCGCCCGCGATCAGCGTCTCGGTGATCGACGGCGCGCGATAGCCTTCGGCATAGCTGAGATAGGGCGTGATCCCGGCCAGCGGCGTGACGCCGATGGTGATCTTGGGCGACAGCCGGCTGCCGCTCGCCGTGGTGTTGGCCGATGTCAGCTCGTAGTGATCGAACCGGGCCGCGCCGATCACTTCGAGCCAGCTCGCGTAGTTGTTCTTGAGCTGCACGAAGCCGCCCGACACCGTGCGCTCGCCGCTCGGCGTGGTGACGTTGGAGTTGCCGCGAGAATCCCAGGTGGTGACCTTGTCGTTGAAGGCGTCGACACCGTAGGTCACCGCGGTGCGCCAGTCGCCGGCCTCGAACCGCGTGGTGTTGTTGGCGTCGATACCGATGGTGTCGAGCCGGTAGCCGCGCTGATCGCCGACGCAACCGGAGATGTTGTTGCCGACATTGCCGGCGCCGCAATAGGCCGAGCCGCTGGTCGAGTTGTGATAGGTCTTGGTCTGGTCGTTGTCGGTGCGGTTGCCGTACAGGCTGATGTTCCAGTCGAACAGCATGTCGTCCGGCCGCGAATATTTCCAGCTCAGCGTGCCGGTGGAATTGCGCACGTTGGAATCGTACACCGACGAGCCCTGGTACAGCGCGCGCTGCGCCGCGGTCAGCACCGGGCCGCGGTTGAACTGGCCGATATCGTAATTGTAGTCCTGGAACAGGCCGCCGATCTTGACCTCGTGGCCCTCGGCGGGCCGCACCGTCAGCTTCAAGAGGCCGCCGGCGATGTCGTTGCCGGTGTTGCCGATCTCGGTGCCGGCGCCGTCCTTGTAGTTGCCCTGGGTGCGATACAGCGCGCCGCCGAACACATCGACCGTGGGATCGACCCGGACGCCGCCGAAGATCGAGCCGAGGCCGCGCGCATTGTTGCTGCCATAGGAGCCGGTCATGTCGACGCCCCAGCGCTCGCCGGCGCGCAGCACGTCGTCGATGTCCTTGGTGCGGAACGACACCACGCCGCCGATGGCGCCGGAGCCGTAGATATTGGCGCTCGGGCCGCGCACGATGTCGACGCCGCCGATCAGTTCGGGATCGAGGAAGAACGAGCCCTGCGCATTGTGGCCGGAGCGCTGATAGTTCTGCCGCGCGCCGTCGACCACGACGCCGACGCGGCCGAAATCCTGCAGGCCGCGGATGTTGATCGCGGTCGAGGGATCGTCGCCACGATCCTGGAACGACACGCCGGGCGTCGCAACGAAGATGTCCTGCAGCCGGTTCGGCTGCAATTGCTGGATCTGGCCGGCGGTGATGGCGCTGGCCGGCGCCAGCGCATCGATGGCGCGCTCCTCGTTCTTGGTCGCCACCACCGTGATGGCGTCGAGCGACTGGGTGGAGACGCCGGCCTGCGCATAGGCGTCGCGCGGATTGGAAGCTGCGGCCTGCGGTTTGGCGGCCTGCTGGCGGGCGACCGGTTTCTGCTTTTTCGAGTCAGGCGATGGCGCCGCGGTTTGCGCCGCGGCGGGCGCCGCCAGCGCCACCACCCATACAGATAACAACAGCGCACAGACGCGCGAACCCAGCCCCACCATGACAGCCCCGATCGAGTGATGTTGATTGCGGCTGGCGGGCTCGCCCGGGGGCGGCTGGCTGGCAGAACGTCGGCAATCGCCAACGGATTGCATTTTGGTAACGAAGCACAACCACACGGTCAACGCCGCGCGGCTGCTGATTAAAGTGATTATAAAGAAGCGCCCTCGGCGCTTACTACGCGCCGGCGAATTCGCGGATGTCCGCCGGCTCGGCCGGCAGCGTCGTCCGATCGACGGCGGACAGAATCAGCCGCGTCGTCGCCGGCGCCGCGACAGCGCGCAGCACCAGGTCGGCCAAGTCGGCGCGGGTGATGCGGCCGTGGACGCGCGGATCGGCGTACAGCGCGCCGCTGCCGGTCGGCTCGCCTTCGGTGAGGCCGCCGGGGCGGATGATGGTCCAGTCGAGATCGAGCGCGCGCAGATGATCTTCCGCGCGGGTCTTGGCGTCGAGCACCGGACCGATCGCCGCGATGATCCGCTCCGACGCGAACGGCCGGCTATCGCCGCAGGCCAGCGACGAGATCTGCACGATACGGCGCACCCCGAAGCGCGCCGCCGCGTCCGAGATCGCGTTGTTACCAGCTTCGTCGACCAGCCGCCCATCCGGCAGCGCGCCGCAGACCGACGACACGATCACATCGGGCGCCACCCGCCCGACGATATCGCCGACCGCCGCCGCATCGCCGAGATCCGCGACGGACGATTCGGCGGCACCGGCAAGCTCCCGCAGCCGCGCGGCATCGCGGCCGCTGGCGTGCACGCTCCAGCCGCGCGCGGCGGCCTGCGCCACGAGCGGGCGGCCGGTGCGGCCGGTCGCGCCGAATATCAGGATCTTCATGCGTTCGCCCCGCGCTTCGTCAATTCCGCGACGAGGCTACGCGATCCCGCAGCCATGCGCATCCGCGCCGAGCGCGGCGGATTGCAGCCCCGCCAGCAGGCCGCTGATCAGGTTGCTGATCCAGAACGAGCCGGCGCAGCTCGGCCGGAAGCCGTCGCCGCTGAGATCGCCGAGCCCGGCCGCCACCCAGTTGGCCAGCAGCGGCGCCACCGCGACGCGGAAGCCGGGGCGCATCGTTTCGACGGCGGCGAGATCGAGCTGGCCGGATTCGAGCCCCGCCGCGATCATCGCGTGCGCGGCATGATCCGCCGGCACCAGCGCGACGCCCTCGACCGGCTGCAGCCGCTGCGCGATCATGTCGCGGCGCTGCGCCAGATCCATCACGTTACGCCAGCGGATGCCGTGCGCCTGCCCGCCGGCGCCCGCGCCGAACGGCAGGCAGGTGACGCCGCGCTTGATCGCCGAATTGTAGCGGTTGAACTCGCGCGCCGAGCGCACCAGATGCGACTGCGTCACTTGCAGCCAGCCGAGCGCCGTCAGCCGCTCCACCGCATCCGCATAGATCCGCGCCTGCCCGCCCGGCGTCGCGGGCGGCGGCAGCTTGCCCTTCTCGACCGCCATCGCCATCGGCCCGTTGGGAAACATGTTGAGCGCATACAGCGTGACGCCGTCGAGCCCGATTTCATCCACGGTCTCGATGTCCCGGCTCCAGTCGCTGCGCGTCTGGCCGGGCAGCCCGTAGATCAGGTCGCACACCACCGCGGTGCGGCCGAGCGCCACCAGCTCGGCGAGAAACAACGCGACCTCCGGCCCGGCGAGCTTGCGGCCGAGCCGGCGACGGACCTCGGTCGAAAACGTCTGCACGCCGATCGACAGCCGCGTCACGCCGGCATCGGCGACCTTGGCGGCCTTCGCCACGTCGAAGCCGAACGAGCGGCCCTCCAGCGTGATCTCGCAATCGCCGGTGAGCGGCAGATAGCGATGCAGCCCTTCGATCAGCCGCGCCAGATCGTCGGCCGCCAGCGCCGAGGGCGTGCCGCCGCCGATATACACCGCGTCGATCGGCGCCGACGCCACCAGCGGCGTCTGCGCCCTGGCGGCGAGCTCGGCGAGCAGATCGTCCACATAGGCCGGCCCCGCCTCGGGCCGCCACACGTTCTGGAAGAAGCCGCAGAACAGACAATGTGTCTGGCAATACGGCACGTGCAGATACGCCACCGCGGTCTCGTCGCGCGGCGTCGCGAACACGCGCTGCATCACCGCCTCGACATTCTCGCTATCGACCGGCCGGCTGCCGCGCCACGGCGGCGAGAACGAGCGGCGCTCGAACGCCTCGGTGAGCGGATCGCAGCCGACCCGCACGAAGTAATCACTGACGCGCACCGCAGCGCCGTGCGCCGCATGCTGGCCGTGCCCGACCTGCGACGATCGGCCGCCCGCCAAAGCCTTCATCATCCGCGTCATCGTTCCCCGCTCCGCCGTCATGGCGCGCGGCAGCAAGGCGCGCGCGCAGCGCCGCGCAGGTGCTGGCCGGCGCGACCATCCTGATTCCGATCACAACATCAATGAGGAGCTGGCGGGCGCTGCGGATCGCAGGGAGCTGGCTGGCCGAAGTACCATGGGCGACCGCCTGACGGATCGCCGATGAGACGACCTTGACGACGCGGCCGTGGGGCGTCAAGCGACGTACCACACGTTTAAAGTGATTATAAGACACATTCCCGCGGGATGATCCTATAACGGCCGCTGATAGTTCAACTGATCGGCGACGCACTCATGATCGAACGCGCAACACAGAGCGGCACGGCAGCAGCCGCCCCGCAGGACCCGACCACCCGGCGCGCCATCGAGATGATCGACAATCAGGTCGAGAGCCGCGACCTGTTTTCGTCCGGCCGCGAGATCGTGATCGCGCATGGCGACGACAAGTACCGGCTGCGCCTGACGTCGCAGAACAAGCTGATCCTGACCAAATGATGCGCCGCCCGCTCTTTGGCGCGGCCTGCGCGCTGCTGACCGCGACGGCGATCGGACTGTCGTCCCCGGCTCGTGCCGGCGGCCCCGTGGTGCGCGACGCCCACGGCCGCGACGTGATGATCAGCGACACCTCGCGCACCGTCGCGGTCGGCGGCGCCATCACCGAAGTACTGGTGGCGCTCGGCTTCGAACAACGCATCGCCGGCGTCGATTCCACCAGCACGTTTCCGCCCGAAGCCGTGAAGGGCAAACCGAACGTCGGTTACTTGCGCCAGCTCTCCGCCGAGGGCGTGATCGGACTGAACCCGACGCTGATCCTGGCGATGGACAGCGCCGGCCCGAAGCAGACCATGCAGGCGCTCGAAGCCGCGAAGATTCCGCTGGTGTCGATTCCCGAGACCTTCACCGAGCAGGGCCTGCTCGACAAGATCCGGCTGATCGGCCACGCGATGCAAGCCGACGCCGGCGCGACCTGCCTCGCCAACGCCGTTGCACAGGATTTCGATCAGCTCCGGCAGCTGCGCGCAAAAATCAGCAAGCCGGCGCGGGTGATGTTCGTGATGTCGCTGGTCAACGGCCAGGCGATGGCGGCCGGCCGCAACACCGCCGCCAACGAGATCATCGAGCTGTCCGGCGGCGTCAACGCGATCGACGGTTACGACGGCTACAAGACCATCAACGACGAGGCGATCGTCGCCGCCAAGCCCGACGCGGTGATCACCATCCGGCGCAGCCGCGATTCGTTCGAGGCCGACGCGTTCTATGCGCATCCCGCCTTCGCGCTGACGCCGGCCGGCGCCAACCGCGCCTTCCTGGCGATGGACGGGCTGTATCTGCTCGGCTTCGGTCCGCGCACGCCCGCTGCGGCGCGCGACGTCGCCGCCGCTTTATATCCGCAGCTCGCCCCGCAGGCCGGCAGCTTCAGCCCGAAGGCGGCGAGCGCCGACTGCCGCTCATGAGCGTAATGGAGATCGGCCGCAGGCGTGTCGCGCGGTCGTTCCGGCCGCGCTCCGGCGCGACGCTCGCGGTGCTGCTCATGCTGCTGCTGATCGCCGCCGCGACGGCGCTGACCGTCGGCGCCGCCGGCATTCCGCTATCACGGCTGCCCGCCGCGCTGCTGCTGCAGGACGCGCACGGCAATGCTCCGGCGCTGCGCGACCAGATGGTGCTGTGGTCGATCCGGCTGCCGCGCATCGTCACCGCGGCGATCATCGGGGCGCTGCTGGCGGCGTCCGGCACGCTGATGCAAGGGCTGTTTCGCAATCCGCTGGCCGATCCGGCGCTGGTCGGCGTCGCCAGCGGCGGCGCGCTCGCCGCGGCGGTGTCGATCGTGCTGCTCGACCAGATCCTCGGCAGCCAGTTGCGTTTCCTGCAGGATCATCTGCTGCCGATCGCCGCGTTCGGCGGATCGCTTGTCACCACGATCCTGCTCTATCGTATCGCCAGCCGCGCCGGCCGCACCTCGATTGCGCTGTTCCTGCTCGCCGGCATCGCGATCGCGGCGATCGCCAATGCGGGCATCGGCGTGCTGGTGTTTCTCGCCGACGACCGTCAGCTCCGCGACATCACCTTCTGGATGATGGGCTCGCTCAGCGGCGCGAGTTGGGCCAAGGCATTGTCCTGCGCGCTGGTGCTGGCGATCGCGCTGCTGGTGTTCGTCAAGGTGGCGCGCCATCTCGATCTGCTGGTGCTCGGCGAATCCGAGGCGTTTCACACCGGCGTCGATGTCGAGCGGCTGAAGCTGCTGTCGATCGTGCTGGTGTCGTCGATGACCGGCGTCGCGGTGTCGATCTGCGGCGTGATCGGCTTCGTCGGCATCGTCGTGCCGCATCTGCTGCGGCTGGTGATCGGCCCGTCGCACCGGCTGCTGCTGCCGGCCTCGGCGTGTTTGGGCGCCGCCATGCTGGTCGCGGCCGACACCGTGGCGCGCACCATCGTGGCGCCGGCCGAAATGCCGATCGGCATTCTCACCGCCGCGATCGGCGCGCCGTTCTTCCTCGCCTTGCTGCTGCGGCAGCGCAAGCTGGTCGGGCTGTGAGTACCCGGCTGCAAGCGACCCAGGCGAGCTTCGCGACCGGCGGCGCGACGCTGGTCGATCGTATCGACCTCGGCATCGCGCAGGGCGAACTGATCGCGATCGTCGGCCCGAACGGCGCCGGCAAGTCGACGCTGCTGCGGCTGCTGTCGGGCGACCTGCGGCCGACCTCCGGCACGATCCGGCTCGGCGCGCGCGAGCTGGCGTCCTACCCGCCGCGCGACCTCGCCGAACGCCGCGCCGTGCTGGCGCAGCACATCACCATCAGCTTCCCGTTCACGGTGGAAGAAATCGTCCGGATGGGCGCCGGCGAACTCGCCGGCCGTCCCGCGCAGGCGGCGATCGAGGCCGCGCTGCAGGAGGTCGGCCTCGCCGACTTCCGGAGCCGCGACATCACCACGCTGTCCGGCGGCGAACAGCAGCGCGCGCATTTCGCCCGCGTGCTGGTGCAGCTCTGGACCAGCGAGGCCACGCGCGGCCCCGGCATCCTGCTACTCGACGAGCCGACCTCGAGCCTCGACATCCGCCACCAGCTCGACCTCGCCCAGACCGCGCGGCGCTGCGCCCGCAAGGGCACCACGGTGATCGCGATCCTGCACGACCTCAACCTCGCGGTCCGCTTCGCCGATCGCATTCTGATGCTACACGCCGGCCGGCTCGCAGCCGACGGCTCGCCCGCCGAGGTGATGCGGCCCGACCTGATCGGCCGCGTCTTCGATGTCGCCCTCAGCATCCGCGCCGACCCAGCCGGCAGCCCGTTCGTGCTGCCGGAGCTGGCGGGGGTTTAAGGGACAGTCGACGTCTCGGAAACGCGGCGTCTCGTCCCCCCTCCCCCTTGCGGGGAGGGGTCGGGGTGGGGGGCCCCGAGCACAGTGCCCGCGTCGCCCTCACCCCAGCCCTCTCCCGCAAGCAGGAGAGGGAGCGCGCTGCGGCGCGGGGCGAGCCGCACGATGTGATCCACCCGATCGAAAACGCGGCCCGCCTGCTCCCCTCCCCCTTGCGGGGAGGGGTCGGGGGTGGGGGGTCCCCAGGCACTGTGCCCGCGTCGCCCTCACCCCAGCCCTCTCCCGCAAGCGGGAGAGGGAGCGCGCTGCGGCGCGGGGCGAGCCGCACGATGTGATCCACCTGATCGAAAACGCGGCCCGCGTGCCCCCTCCCCCTTGCGGGGAGGGGTCGGGGGTGGGGGGTCCCCAGGCACTGTGCCCGCGTCGCCCTCACCCCAGCCCTCTCCGGCACGCGGGAGAGGGAGCGCGCTGCGGCGCGGGGATCGTCATCACGCGCTGAGGAACCGCCGGAAGTGGCGCAGCGCCAGCGCGAACAGCACGCTGCCGATCACCAGCAGCGCCAGGAATTGCGGCCACACCACGTCGAGCCCGGCGCCGCGGAACAGGATCGCCTGCGACAGCGACACGAAGTGCGTATTCGGCGCCAGCAGCATGATGTCCTGGATGATCTGCGGCATGCTTTCGCGCGGCGTGAGGCCGCCGGACAGCGCCTGCAGCGGCACCAGGATCAGCATCATCAGCAGACCGAACTGCGGCATCGTGCCGGCGGCGGTCGCCAGATAGATGCCCATGCTGGTGGTGGCGAACAGATGCAGCGCGGTGCCGAGCAGGAACAGCAGCATCGAACCCTGCACCGGCACGCTGAGCACGCCCTGGATCACCACCGCGAGTGCGAAGCCGGACGCGAGCAGCACCACGCCGCCCATCGACCACACCTTGCTGATCATGATCTCGAGCGGCGTCACCGGCATCACCAGCAGATGCTCAATGGTGCCGTGCTCGCGCTCGCGGATCAGCGCGGCGCCGGTGAGGATGATCGACAGCATGGTGATGGCGGTGATCAGCTCGTTGACGGCGCCGAACCAGCCCTTGTTCAGTTCGGCGTTGAAGCGGATGCGCAGCGTCTGTTCGACCGGCACCGACGTGGCGGCGCGGTGGCGGCTGAGAAACTCGTTGATCTCGCCGGTGACGATCGCCTGCACATAGCCGCCGCCGGTGAAGGCCTGGGTCATGCGGGTAGCGTCGATATTGAGCTGGATAGTGGGCGAGCGCTTGGCCAGCAGGTCGCGCTGGAATTCCGGCGGAATGTCGAGCGCAAAGGTGTCGAGCCCGGCGTCCATCCGCTTGTCCATCTCGGCCTGGGTGATCAGCTTGGGGATCGAGAAGTAGGGCGGATTGAACGCCGTGATGATCCGCTCCGACACCGGCGAGCGATCCTCGTCGACGATCGAGATCGCCGCGTGATTGAGCGTCTCCGGCAGCGCCTTGGATTCGATATAGATCGACGCCGTGAACGCGTAGACGATCAGCACCATCAGCATCGGGTCGCGCAGCAGGCCGCGCAGTTCCTTGATGCCGAGCTGGACGATGTTGGAGATCCGCACGTCACTTCGCCTGTTTCTTGAGAAGCGCCGCACCGGCGCCGAGCAGCACCGGCACCATGATCATCAGCGGCACCAGCGACGACCACATGTCGGCAAAGCCGAGCCCCTTGGAGAAGGCGCCGCGCGAAATATTGACGAAATAGGTGGTGGGATAGATGGTGCCGACCACCGCACCAAACCCCTGCAGCGACGACACCGGGTCGATCAGGCCGGAGAACTGCAGCGCCGGGATCAGCGTCAGCAGCGCGGTGCCAAAGATGGCGGCGATCTGGCTCTGCATGAAGGTCGACAGCACGAGGCCCAGGCCGGTGGCGATGATGACGTAGAGCAGCGCGCCAGTGCCATAGGCGAGGAAGCTGCCGGTGAACGGCACCTGGAACGCGAAGATCGCGAACGCCGTCAGCAGCACGCAATTGACCATCGCCAGGAACACGTAAGGCAGTTGCTTGCCGATCAGGAATTCGAGCCGCGTGGTGGGCGTCGCGTAGAAATTGATGATCGAGCCGAGCTCCTTCTCGCGCACGACACTGAGCACCGCCAGCATCGCCGGGATCATCATCAGCAACAGCGGGATCACCGCCGGCGCCATCGCCACCAGGCTCTTGATGCCCGGATTGTAGCGATAGCGCATCGCGATCTGGAAACTGCCGGCGATCGCCGCATCGCCGTAGAGTTCACGCGCCTTCTGGCTGAGCCAGGCCAGATGCATCGCCTGCGCGTAGCCCCGCGCGGTTTCGGCCCGCGCCGGCATCCCGCCGTCGATCCAGGTGCCGATCTCGACAGGCCGGCCGCGCGAGACGTCACGGCCGAAGCCGGGCGGAATCTCGATCGCCATGGTCAATTCGCCGCTGCGCATCCTTCGGTCGAGATCCGCGTAGTCGGTGATCGGCCGCTGTTCGGAAAAGTAGCGCGAGCCGGCGATGTTGAGGATGTAATCGCGGCTGATCGTGGTGTCGTCGCGGTCGAGCGCCGCGAAGGTCAGTTTCTCCACGTCGAGATTGATGCCGTAGCCGAGCACGAACATCAGCACCACGCTGCCGATCAGCGCCATGGTGGCGCGGATCGGATCGCGCCGCAGCTCCAGCGCCTCGCGCCGCGTATAGGCGAACATCCGCCGCGGATCGAACCAGCTGCGCATCGATGCGCGCGGCTGGGCGACCGCTTCGGTCGCCGGCGCGGGCGGAGTAGCAGCTGCTGCCGGCCTGGTCTGCGCGCCGATCGCCTCTTCCAGATAGGCGATGAACGCGGTCTCGAGGCTATCGGCCTTGCGGCTCTCGACGATCGCGCGCGGCGAGTCGCTGATCAGCACCCGCCCGGCATGCATCAGCGAGATGCGGTCGCAGCGCTCGGCCTCGTTCATGAAATGCGTCGAGACGAAGATGGTGACGTTGTCGTTGCGCGACAGGTCGGAGAGGATCTGCCAGAAGCCGTCGCGCGCGACCGGATCGACGCCCGAGGTCGGCTCGTCGAGAATCAGGATGCCGGGCGAATGGATCATCGCCACCGCCAGCGACAGCCGCTGCCGGATGCCGAGCGGCAGTTCGTCCGGCAGCTTGTCGATCACTTCGGTCAGATCGAACCGCCGCACCATCTCGGCGATACGCGGCTCGATCGTCGCCGGCTCCATCCGGAACAACTTCGCGTGGAGTTCGAGATTCTGCCGCACGGTGAGTTCGCTGTAGAGCGAGAACGCCTGCGACATGTAGCCGACGCGGCGGCGCACCGACATGTCGTTCGGATCGACCTCGCTGCCGAACAGCCGCGCCTTGCCTTCGGTCGCTGCCAGCAACCCGGTCAGCATCTTCATCGTGGTGGTCTTGCCGCAGCCGTTGGAGCCGAGGAAGCCGAAGATCTCGCCCTGCTCGATCCGGAACGACACGTCGTCGACCGCGGTGAAGTCACCGAACCGCATGGTCAGATGCTCGGCCTCGATCGCGACCTCGGACTGACCGGCCTTGCGCGGCGGAATCACCACCTCGGAATAGCCGCGGCGCTCGTCTTCGGGCAGCAGCGCGATGAACGCGGCGTCGAGCGTGCTGCCTTGAGTTTGCCTCAACAATTCCGCCGGCGTCGCCTGCGCCAGCACGCGCCCGGCATTCATCGCCACCAGATGGTCGAAGCGCTCCGCCTCCTCCATGTAGGCGGTTGCCACGATCACGCTCATACCGGGACGCTGCGCCCTGATATCGTTGATCAATTCCCAGAATTGCCGGCGCGACAGCGGATCGACGCCGGTAGTCGGCTCGTCCAGGATCAACAGGTCGGGATCGTGAATCAGCGCGCAGCACAGCCCCAGCTTCTGCTTCATGCCGCCCGACAGCTTGCCGGCCGGCCGCTCGGCGAACGCCGAAAGGCCCGTACTTTCAAGCAGTTCGGCGATCCGCCGGGCGCGCTCGGCATGCCCCTGGCCGAACAGCCGGCCGAAGAAGTCGACATTCTCGAATACCGACAGCGTCGGATACAGATTCTTCCCGAGTCCCTGCGGCATGTAGGCGATCCGCGGACACGAATCGCGACGATGCCGCGCATCGGCGATATCGCCGCCGAACACGTCGACGCGCCCCTGCTGCACGGCGCGCGCGCCCGAGATCAGTGATAACAGGCTCGACTTGCCGACGCCGTCGGGGCCGATCAGTCCGACCATGCAGCCGGCCGGCAGATCGAGCGTGATATCATCGAGCGCCAGCGTCTTGCCGTAGCGCAGCGTGACGCCGGCGAGACGGACGATCGGCGCGGGCACAGCAGGGCCCGCCGCGGCGTCGCTCATTGCACCGGCGCTCCGCTGACTTTGGCGGGCCATTGCGCCTTGGCATCAAGCTTCACATAGGCCACGCCCGGCAGGCCGGTCTTGACCAGCGCTATGTACTTGCGCAGCAGCTCCTGCGGAATGTGCGCCTTGACGCGGAACATCAGCTTCTGCCGTTCCTCCTCGGTCTCGACCGTCTTGGGCGTGAACTGCGCAGTATCGGCCACAAACGTCGCCTTGGCGGGGATTACCACGTCCGGCAGCGCGTCGAGGACAAGCCGCACGTCTGCGCCGATCACGACCTGTCCGGCCTGCGCGGTCGGCAGGAAGAACGTCATGTACACGTCGCTGAGATCGACGAGGTTGAGCACGCGGCCACCGGCGGCAAGCACTTCACCGGGCTGCGCGACGCGATATTGCACGCGGCCGTCGCGTGGCGACTTCAGCGTGCTGTCGTTGATCTCGACCGTGATACTATCGATTGCCGCCTTGGCGGCATCGACCGCGGCGCCCGCATCGACCACCTGCGCTTTGGCGGCGCTGATCGCCGCTTCGGTCGCTGCGAGTTGCGCCTTCGCGGCCGCCACCGCGGCCTTGGCGCCCTGCTCGTTGGCGCGGTCGTCGTCGAGCACCTGCTGCGATACAGCGTTGGTCTTGATCAGCGTCTCGGCCCGCGCCAGTCGGCGCTCCAGCGCATCGAGCTGCGCGTCGCGCTGCGCCACGACGGCAATCGCCGCCTCGCGTTCGGCTTCGCGCTGATTGACCTGGCTGGTCGCGGTCTGCACGCCGATCGTTGCGCGCCGCAACTGCGCGTCCGCCTGGCGGCGCTGCGCCTCGAGCTGATCGGTATCCATCCGCGCCAGCACCTGGCCGGCCGTGACGAAATCGCCTTCGCGCACGAGGATCTCGCGGATGCGCCCCGCCGCCTTGGTTGAGATATCGATCTCGGTCGCTTCGATCCGGCCGTTGCCGCTGGCGATGCCGGGTGGCAGCGCCTTGGTCCCGAAGGTGCGCCACGCGACGTAGCCTCCGCCTGCCGCCGCCACGACGGCGACGATCATCACCCAACGCTTCCAATCCGTCGTCATCGACACTCTCTCCAGTCGGCACCGCATCGCGGGACGCGAACGACCGCATCCTCGGCATCAGGCACGCACCGACTTTGCCGCGATGCCAGAGTCGCACCTTGAGGGAGATCAACAGCGGTTGATCACAGCCGCGTTAGCTGTGTCCCGCATGCATCATGCTGAAGATTCGGTTAGTTGCTTCAACGAAGGAATTCGCCTTTGAGCCCCAAGGCCGCTCTGCGCGAGGCGCCACCCCTCAAGGTCACGACGCGCGACCGGATTCTCGACGCCGCGATCCTGCGGTTCGCGCGGCAGTCCTATGAGACCACCGGCCTGCGCGACATCGCCGCCGACGTCGATGTCGATGTCGCCTATGTGCATCGCTGCTTCGGCTCGAAGGAACGGCTATTCGCCGCGGCCGTCGAGGCCACGCTGAAGCCCGAGCTGTTGCTGACCGGCAAGGCCGACGACCTCGCCGCAACTCTGGCGCACGAACTGTTTCATCATGCCGAGGGCCATGGGCCGCATCAGGTGCGGCCGCTCGACATCGTCATCCACTCGCTGTCGAGTGCCGATGCGTCCCGGGTTCTCCGCGAGGTCGTATCGCGCAGCTTCGTCGAGCCGCTCGCCGCCAAGCTCGGCCATGCCGACGCGCTCAACGCGGCGCTGATCACGGCGCTTCTCGCCGGCACCGGCATCCTGCGCACCGTGCTCGGCATTACGCCGCTGCAGGAAACGGAAGGCGGCCGGCTCGAAACGATGATGACGGCGGCGCTGGCCGGCATCATCGCCAGCGCCGATGTCACGACCGAACCGGACGTGTAACCCGCTCAGAACTCCGCGCGATCCAGCGCCGCCTTGTCGTGCAGCGAAAACAGCGGCCCGTCGTACAGGAACGAGCGCTGGTGGATGACGATGCGGTCGCCCTCGACGCTGACATGCGCATAGTCGGGCGCTTCGTGCGAGCCCGGGATATGGCCTTCCGTCACCAGATCGAACGCGACCTGATGGGCGAGCGAGCGCTGGATGTGAAACGGAATGCCGCGCCAGACGCCGCCGATCGGCCGGTGCAGATGGCCCATGAATAGATAGTCCGGCCGACGGCTGCGGGCGATCACCTCCCACTCGGCCTCCGGATTGGCGAGCCGGATCGTATCCATGTAGCGCAGCCCGGTGTCGAACGGCGGATGATGCTGGAACAGCAGCAACGGCCGGTCGGCTGGCGCCGAGGTCAGCGCGTGTTCTAGAAACGCCAGCCGCGCCTCGCACAGCAGGCCTGCGTGATTGGGCGCGTCCTCGTTCAACGTATCGAGCGTCACGATGGTGGCGGCGTCGAACACCTGCATGGTTTGCACGAAGCCGTTCGGATCGCGCGGCACGCCGGGGAAGTAGCGGGCGAAGCCGTCGCGCTTGTCGTGATTACCCATCAGCAGAAAGGTCGGCGCATTGAGTTCGCCCAGCACCTCGGCGAGCGCTTCGTAGGCCGGATCCTCGCCCCAATGCGCCAGATCGCCGGTGACCATCACGAAGGCGATCTCGGGATGATCGCGGTTGATGCAGGCGATCGCGGCGCGCAGCCGCTCCGCGGGATCGAGCCCGTAGATGCGCCGGCCGCGAGCGACGAAATGCGTATCGGTGAGAACGACGAACTTCATCGGACCATCGTCTCCCGATCCCACGCGTGATAATCCGGCGAGCCTTCGACACGGATCGGCCCGTCATAGCCGAACTCGACCATGTGCACGGTGACGTAGTCGTCGCCGATGAACGCGACGCCGTAGGACTCCGGCAGGTCGGAGGCGCTCAGCATCGCCGTCTCTGAGAACAGCGGAAACGACGCATGATTGGTGCCGCGCAGCGACGAGGTCGGCACACCCGCCGCCGAGCCCGACAGCGGCAGATGGCAATGGCCGAAGAAGATGTGGCGGATGCGATCACGATGCGCACCGACGATCTTCCGGAACGCCGCGTCATCGAGCAACCGGATCTGATCCATCGGGCCGAGATGTGTCGGCACGGGGTTGTGATGCATGAACAGCAGGAACGGACCGGGATGCTCGTCCAGCTGCCGCGTCAGCCAGTCTTGCCGCGCAGCACAATAGCGGCCCGCATGGCTGTTCGGCTCGACCGTGTCGAGCAACAGACAGCGCGCGGCGGAGGTGTCGTGCACGCCTTGCACGAAGCCGCCATCGGCGCATTCGGGGAACACGCTCAGGAAGACGTCGCGGCGGTCGTGATTGCCGATGCACAGCCGGGTCGGGATCGGAAATTCGCCGAGCCGCTGCTTCAGCCAGACATAGTCCTCGCGATCGCCCCAGTCGGACAGATCGCCGGTGATCACCATCAGCTCGGCGTCGTGATGGTCGCGCAGCAGATGCGTCAGCGCGCGCTCGAAATTGCGCCGCGGATCGCGGCCGCCGATGGTGGTGCCCGGCGTGGTGAGATGGATATCGCTGAGCTGGATCAGTTTCATGAGGATCTCCGGTGAGATGCGGAGCGGTCGCCCGCTCCGCATGCAGAATCAAGATCGACTGCGGGAGATCAGCGCGCGGTGCCGACCGACCTCGGCAGCATCTTCTGGACGTCCTTGGTCATGTCGGCGAGCACCGCCTCGGGTTCTTTGGCACGCGCACCGCTGACGATCGAGTTGAGATGATCCTTGATCACGTCGGTAATCTTCAGGCCGTTGTCGCCGGGGAACGCGTACCATTTGGTCAGCAGCGCGAGCTGGCTGACGGCGGTGTAGTTGTTCGGGTTCTTGGCGTAGAAGTCCTTCAAATAGACGTCGTTGGCCACCTTGTTGGGCGGCATATAGCCGGTGGTCTCGGCCATGATGGCGGCGCCCTTCGGGCCGGTCCAGAACTTCACCACTTCCCAGGCGGCATCGCGCTTGGCCTTGTCCTTGGCGGTGATCAGCACGACGTTGCCGCCGGCCGGCAGCCGGCCGTTCGGCTTCGCGACGTCCGGGAACGGAATGGTCTTCAGCGTGAACTTGCCGCCGATCATCTGGGTGGTCTTGTTGAGGTCCGACGTCGAGGTGATGTGGATGCCGGTTTTGCCGGCCGCGAAGATCGCGCGCATCGACGGCTGATCGAGATTCGGCATGCCGCCTTCGGTCACCAGCCGGGCGATCTGCTTGATGGCGAACTGGCCTTCGGGGCCATCGAACGCCACCTTGGTTTCATCCGCGTTCAGCATGGTGCCGCCGCGCGCGAACACCGGCGCCTGCCACAGCCAGTTGCCGGTGATGTCCCAGGCATAGGTGATGCCATTGATGTCCGGGCCGAGCGCCTTGACCTTCTTGGCAAGGTCGATCAGGCCGTCCCAGGTGTTCGGAAGATTGCTCGGATCGCCGCCGGCCTGCTTCACCAGATCGACATTGACATATACGATCGGCAGCGAGATCGCGAACGGCAGCGCATAGACTTTGCCGCCGGCGGTGCCGATGTCGTACATCGCCTGATGGAAGCCCTGCTTGTCGAAGTCCTTCTCAGCCGCGATGTAGCCGTCGAGCTCGGCCGGAATGTTCTTGTCGACCAGCACGCGGATGCGGTTCAGGCCCTGGAAGGTGACGTCCGGAAGCTGATTGGTCACCGCCTCGCGCAGCACCTTCTGGGTGCCTTCTTCATACGACTCGTAGGGGGCGCGCAGCGTCACCTTGATCTCCGGATGCACCTTGGCGAATTCCGCCGCGATCTGCTTGTGGGTTTCGCTGAACAGCTCCGGATAAGGATATTGCAGCACCACTTCGGTCTGGGTCTGCGCGTGGGCCATGCCTGCGGCGAGCGAGAGGGCCGCCGCCACCATCCAGGTTCGCAACATCTTGGTTCTCCTTGTGTGAGAGGACGTGGATTACTTGAGGCCGGTCAAGGTGATGCCTTCGATGAAGCGGCGCTGCGCGAGCAGGAAGGCGATCACCAGCGGCGCGATGATCACCAGCGCCGCCGCCATCAGCGGGCCGTAGTTGGTGCCGGCCTCGGCATTGCGAAAATGCGCGACCGCGAGCGGCGGCGTGTAGAATTGCTGGCTGTTGAGCACGATCAGCGGCCAGAAATAATCGTTCCAGTGCGCCACCACCGAGAAGATGCCGAACGCGGTGACGGCCGGAATCGCGGCCGGCAGCATCACCCGCCAGACGATGCCGAATTCGGAGATGCCGTCCATTCGCGCGGCGTCGATCAGATCATCCGGCACGGTCTTGAAGAACTGCCGCATCAGGAAGATGCCGAACACCGAAATGGTGAACGGCAGCACCAGCGCCGCGTAGCTGTCGAGCGCGCCGAGCTTGTGCAGCAGCAGGAACACCGGAATCGCAGTCGCCTGCGGCGGAATGAGGATGCCGAACAACACCAGCGCGAACAGCGTGCCGCGGCCGAGGAAGCGCAGCTTGGCGAGCGCATAGGCGGCCGGCAGCGCGATCAGGATCTGCAGCGCGAAGATCGAGATCGTGACGATCAGACCGTTGAGCAGATAGCGGCCGAGGTCGGCCTTGGCGAACGCCTCCTGCAGGTTCTCCCACAGCGCGAAGTGATGCGGGATCAGATGCAGCTCGCTGGAATAGATCTCGTCGGCGGGCTTCGACGCCGTCGAGATCATCCAGATGAACGGCGCCAGTACCACCAGCGCGCCGGCAAGTAACACGGCGTGACGCAGCAGCGGCCACGGGTTCAGTTTGAATGACGCGATCATGAGTAGTGCACCTGACGGGCGGTGAGCCGGGCCTTGATCAAGGTCAGCGCCAACACGAACACCAGGAACACCACGGTCAGCGCCGCGGCGTAGCCGGAGCGGAAGAACTCGAAGCCTTCCATGTACATGGTGTGGATCAGCACTTCGGTGGATTTGGACGGCCCGCCCTTGGTCAGCACGTGCACAGTGTCGAACACCTGGAAGGAGCGGATGCCGGTGATCACCACCACGAACACCGTGACCGGCCCGAGCAGCGGCCAGGTGACCAGCCGGAATTGCGACCACGCGCTGCCGGCGCCGTCGATCTCGGCGGCGTCGTACAGCGGCTTCGGGATCGAAACGAGGCCGGCGAGAAACAGCACCATGTTGAAGCCGAGCGCCTGCCAGACGCCGATCACGCACAGCGACAGCAGCGCGGTGTCGCGCTCCTGCAGCCAGCCGTGCGCGGGAAGGCCGACGCTGCGCAGCAGGCCATTCACCAGGCCGAACTGCGGGTGCAGCATGAACTCCCAGACGATCGCCATCGCGATCAGCGTCGCCATCACCGGCAGGAAGTACACGGTGCGGTAGAACGCACGCAGCCCGGTGCCGCTCTGGATCAGCAGCGCGACGCCGAGGCCGAGCACGACCGAGCCCGGCACCACGACAACCACATAGGTCAGCGTGTTGGTCAGCGAGATCCAGAATGTCCTGTCGGCGAACATCTCCTGATAATTGGCTAGCCCGATCCACGCGAAGGACGGCGCGCCGAGCTGATAATCGGTGAAGGACAGCGCGATGACTCCGAGCAGTGGCCCGATCAGCATCAGCAGCATCAGCACGATCGCCGGCCCGACCAGCGCATAGGCAGCGCCGCCGCGCAGATGCGGTCGTGCCCTGCGGCCGGGCGTGGCGGCCGACGGCACGGGGCGAGCAAGGGCAACGTTGCCCGGAGTGAAGACCGCGTCAGACACCGGCCACCTCCAGCGTGCGAACGACGGAAGGCGCGGCGTGAGTCTCGATCCGCTTGCCGCCGGCGTCGAACAGCCGTACCGCATCGGGTGTGAAGCCGAACCGCAGCACGCTGCCGAGCGGCGGCAGCTCGCGGACGTCGCCGATCCGCGCCAGCAGCGGCGTCGCGAGGCCGTCGACGCCGAGATGCACGAATGCTTCGGCGCCCATGTTCTCGACATGCACTACGGCGCCGGAG
Organism: Rhodopseudomonas telluris; assembly: GCF_042432815.1. Taxonomy (NCBI): domain Bacteria; kingdom Pseudomonadati; phylum Pseudomonadota; class Alphaproteobacteria; order Hyphomicrobiales; family Nitrobacteraceae; genus Rhodopseudomonas; species Rhodopseudomonas telluris. Next base: position 631,619 of record NZ_JBHLWM010000003.1, on the reverse strand, counting down.
AACGGCCCGGATCCGACCTGGACACGCTCCGGCCGCACGCCGATCCGGCACGGCCGCGCGAGGCCCAAAGCCGCGACGCCGAGCCGCTGCCCCAACGCCTCGACCTGCCCGTCGGTGCGAACCTGGCCGGGCAGCACGTTGATCTTCGGACTGCCGACGAATTCAGCGACGCGGATGTCGCGCGGGTTGTCGTAGACCTCGGCGGGGCGGCCGACCTGCACCAGCTCGCCGCCGATCATCACGGCGATGCGGCCCGACATCGTCATCGCCTCGGCCTGATCGTGGGTGACATAGATGAAGGTCGCCTGCAGCCGGCGGTGCAGTTGCGCGATCTCGGCCCGCATATGCACGCGCAACTTGGCGTCGAGATTCGACAGCGGCTCGTCGAACAGAAACGCCACCGGGCGCCGCACGATGGCGCGGCCGACCGCGACGCGCTGGCGCTGGCCGCCGGAAAGCTGGCCCGGCTTGCGCTTGAGAAACGCCGAGAGTTCGAGCTGCGCCGCGACGTGCTCGACCTCCTGCCGGATCTCGCGCTCGACGCGGTAGCGGTTTGGCAGCAGCCGGCCGAGGAGCGGCATCCGCTCCAGCGTCGTCAGCCGCTTCATCCGCAGCGGCACCGCGATGTTGTCGAACACGCTGAGATGCGGATACAGCGCGTAGGATTGAAACACCATGGCGAGGTTGCGCTGGCTCGGCCGCACGCCGTCGACCGGCTCGCCGCCGATCCGCACTTCGCCGGACGTCTGCGCTTCGAGACCGGCGATGATCCGCAGCAGGGTCGACTTGCCGCAGCCGGACGGGCCGACCAGCGAGACGAACTCGCCGTCTTCGATCGAAAGATCGACGCCCTTCAGCACGTCGGTGCCGTCGAAGGATTTGCGGATCTCGCTGAGTTCGATAGTCGCCATGCCGCCGCTCCTCATCTGCGATCCATACGCAGCGTGGCTAAGGCCGGCGTCTGACGGTCACATAACAGTCAACAGCTTTGCTTATGGTCCGCGCAGGTTTTGCTTGGAGAACGACATGGCGCTGACGGCGGCGCGGATGCGGGCGGTCAACGCTGTGTACGAGACCGGCTCGTTCGCTGCGGCCGCGCGTCGCATCGGCGTGTCGCAATCGGCGATCGCCCAGCTGGTGCGCGATCTCGAAGGCGAATTCCGCGTGGCGCTGTTCGAGCGCAGCGGCGCGAGCCTGATCCCGACCTCGCTGTGCCGGCAGCTGTACGGCGCGATCAGCAAGATGCAGGCGGTCGAGGCCGATGCGCTGTCGATCCTGCAGCAGCGCGGCGAACCGGCCGGCGGCGAGCTGCGCGTCGGCCTCGGCAATTCGATGCCCGGCATGGCGCTGATCGCGTCGTTCAAGCGGCTGTATCCCAAGGTGCAGGTCGCGATCGAGATCGGCAGCTGGTCCAACATCGTGGCCTCGGTGGTCGAGCAGCGCGTCGACATCGGCGTGCTGCCCGAGGTGCCGGAGGACACGCGGTTTCGCCGCGAGGTCTGCCTGACGCAGCGGGTCGTGGCGCTGTGCCATCCGACGCATCCGCTGCAGGACCGGGCGCAGGTGTCGCTCGCCGAGCTGACGGCGTTTCCGCTGGTGTTCCGCCCGCGCGACTCGTCGACGCAGCGGGCCGTCGATCGCGCCTTCCGCGACGCCGCGCTGCGGCCGAAGCCGTCGCTGATCGTCAACACCCGCGAAGGCATGCTCGAAGCCGTCGCCAACCACCTCGGCATCGGCTTCATGTGGGAACACGGATCGAGCCGTGCAGACGGCATCACCAAAATTCCGGTGACGGAACTGGGCGCCGAAGTGCCGGAATGCATCTTCGCGCTCGCCGGCAAGAAGGGGCGGCTGGTCGAACTGTTCTTCCACGCACGCGGCGCCTCCGGCCTCACCGGAACTGCGTAACACTATTGCGGCTCGACGCCGGGACGACGCACATGCTACCAGACGGTCGCGTCATCCGAGTATCCAGCTTGACCGAGTTGCAGCCGACATCCCGTCTCCGCGTCCCGCGCACGTTGCGTGCGCTCGCGGTGGTGTGCGTGGCGGCCGCTTATCTGCTGTCGGGCCTGCTGCACAATCTCTGCGATGTCGACTTCACCCGCATGGGCGGAGACGCGCAGATCGTCTCGGTTGCGCATGACGGCGCACAACACCATGACGGCGGCGCCCTCGCCGGGCATCATTGCCATGGCTGCTTCTCGGTGTCGGTCCCGGCCGCACCGGTGCCGGCGCCGCTGGAGATCACGTCGAACGACGTCGCGCTCGGCTACGCCGCCACCACGCTGCTTGGCCGCGCCCACGGGCTCGATCCGCCTCCGCCAAAAACCCTGACCTGACCGCCATCGCCGGGCGCAGCCGCGCCCACGCTCTGCCGTCGATCAGGTTTCATCCATGTCTGTCAGATCCGCCACGCGTCTTGCGTGCGCGATGGCACTGCTGTTCAGCCCGGCGCTGAGCGGCGTGTCCCATGCACAATCGCTCACCATGAAGTCAGCGCTGCAGCGCGCGCTCGCCGCCAGTCCGCGGCTGACCGCCGCCGAGCGCGATATCGGCATCGCCACCGGCCAGCGCATCCAGGCCGGTACGCTGCTCAATCCGGAAGTATCCTACGAGCTCGACAACGCTTACGGCAGCGGCGCCTATCGCGGCACCAAGTCGGCCGAGTCGACGCTGCAGATCAGCCAGTTGTTCGAGCTGTTCGGCAAACGCGACGCCCGCATCGCGGTCGGTCAGGCCGGCATCGAGGTCGCGGCGGTGCAGCGTCGCGCTGTGCGGCTGGAGATCCTGTCCGAGACGGCGATCGCCTTCGTCAGCGTGCTCGGCCTGCAGCAGCGCATCACCATCCTGGATCAGCAGGTCGAAGCGATCGACAAATTGACGCCGCTGCTGCAGCGGCGGGTCGATGCCGGCGCCTCGTCGCCGGCCGAGACCGGCCGCGCCGAAGTCGCCTCCGCGCTGGTGAAGGCCGATCGCGAACGGGTGCGCGCGACGCTCGCCAGCGCGCGCCGCGAACTCGCGGTGCTGATGGGCGACACCGCGCCGAAATTCTCCACCGTCTCCGGCCGGCTCGAGCCGAGCGGCCGGCCGCCGAGCTTCCAATCCGTCGTGCAGGCGATCGACGCCAATCCGCAATTGATGCGCTGGACCGCGGTCTATGCGCAGCGCAACGCCGAGCTGCTGCTGGCGCGGCTGAAGCCGTATCCGGACGTGCGTGTCAGCGCCGGCTGGCGTCACTACAACGACACGAACGACGATGCTGTGCGGCTGTCGGTGTCGGTGCCGATCCCGGTGTTCGACCAGAACCAGGGAAACATCCTCTCGGCGCAAGAGAGTCTCGCGAGGACCGCCGCCGAGCGCGCCGCCAATCGCAACACACTGATCGTGCTCGCCGGCCGCGCCTACGACTCGCTGCAGGGCGCGCTCGCCGAACTCAAGGTGCTGCGCGAGGTCGCGATCCCGAAGGCGCGCGACGCCGCCGCGGCGATCGCGGAGGGCTACGGCCAGGGCCGCTTCTCGCTGCTCGAAGTGCTCGACGCCCAGGCCAGCGTCGCCCAGGCGCAGCTCCGCGAACAGGAAGCGCAGCAGAATTTCCACGTCGCCGTCGCCACCATCGAGGGGCTGGTCGGCAATCCGTTTTCACTGGCGCGGGGGAGCGCACGATGAACAGGACCGCAACGGTCATCGCGATCATTCTGGCCGCCGCGGCCGGCGCGCTCGGTGCGCGCTATCTGGCGCCGGACGAGCACGGCACGCCGACCGAACATGCCCACGGCAAGCCCGCCGAAGGCGAAAAGAAGTCGGGTCAACACGCCGAGCCCGACGAGCACGGTGCCGATCGTATCCTGATCAGCGAAGTCAAACTCGCGGCAGCCGGCGCGAGCTTCGCCGAAGCCGGCCCGGCGACGCTCAGCGACTCGCTGGCGCTGAACGGCATTCTGCGCGCCAACCAGGAGACCCTGGTTCAAGTCACGCCGCGCTTTCCCGGCCTGGTCCGCACCATCCGCAAACGGATCGGCGACCAGGTGACCAAGGACGAGCCGATGGCGTCGATCGAGAGCAACCAGAGCCTGACCAGCTACGAGCTGAAATCGCCGCTGGCCGGCACGGTGATCGATCGCCAGATCTCGCTCGGCGAATACGCCTCCGAGCAGAAGCCGGCCTTCGTGGTGGCGGACCTCACGACCATCTGGGTCGATCTGTCGATCTATCGTCAGGACATTCAGCGCGTGAAGATCGGCGACGAGGTGCTGATCGATCCCGACGACGGCGGCGGCGACATCAAGGGCCGCATCGCCTATCTGGCGCCGATCGGCGCGCTCGACACGCAAACCGCGCTGGCGCGCGTGGTGTTGCCGAATCCCGACAGCCGGTTGCGGCCGGGGCTGTTCGTCACCGCGCGGCTGGTGCTCGCCAAGCGCGACGTCGCGGTCGCGGTGCGGGCCGGTGCAATCCAGACGCTGGAGAACAAGACCGTGGTGTTCGTCCGCGAAGCCGACGACGCGCTCGAAGCGCGGCCGGTCGTGCTCGGCGAGCAGGATTCCCGCTTCGTCGAGATCAAGGCCGGGCTCTCACCAGGCGAACGCTACGTCGCGGAGAACTCCTTCGTGGTGAAAGCCGAGATGGGCAAGGGGGAGGCCGAGCATGATCATTGAGAGCATTCTCGCCTTCTCGATCCGGCAGCGCTGGCTGGTGCTGATCGCCGCGCTCGGTCTCGCCGCCTTCGGCGCGTGGAACTTCACCCGGCTGCCGATCGATGCGGTGCCGGACATCACCAACGTGCAGGTGCAGATCAACACCCAGGCGCCCGGCTACTCGCCGCTCGAGATCGAACAGCGCATCACCTTCCCGGTCGAGACCGCGATGGGCGGGTTGCCGAAACTGTCCTACACGCGCTCGCTGTCGCGCTATGGGCTGAGCCAGGTCACCATCGTGTTCCACGACGGCACCGACATCTACTTTGCCCGCCAGCTCGTCAATGAGCGCATTCAGCAGGTGCGCGACCAGCTCCCGGCCGGCGTCGAGATGGCGATGGGGCCGATTTCCACCGGGCTCGGCGAAATCTACATGTACACGGTCGAGGCCAAGCCCGGCGCCACCAATGCGGACGGCAAGCCCTATACGCCGAGCGACCTGCGCACCGTACAGGACTGGATCATCAAGCCGCAGCTACGCAACGTGCCGGGTGTCATCGAGATCAACAGCATCGGCGGCTATCAGCGGCAGTTCCACGTGCTGCCCGATCCGGGCAAACTGATCGCCTACCGCCTCGGCTTCCGCGACCTGATGGTCGCGCTCGCCGCCAACAACGCCAATGTCGGCGCCGGTTACATCGAGCGCAACGGCGAGCAGTATCTGGTCCGTGCGCCCGGTCAGGTCGGGACCAGCGCCGAGATCGAAGCCATCGTGGTCGGCACGCGCAGCGGGATTCCGGTGCGGATCAAGGATGTCGCCCAGGTGATCGAGGGCACCGAGCTGCGCACCGGCGCGGCAACGCTTAACGGCGAAGAAACCGTGCTCGGCACTGCGATGCTGCTAATCGGCGACAACAGCCGCACCGTGGCGCAGCGCGTCGCCGCCAAGCTGCAGGACATAGCAGGCTCGCTGCCGGACGGCGTGATCGCCCGCACTGTGTACGACCGCACCCATCTGGTCGAAGCCACCATCAAGACGGTCGAGACCAATCTGCTGGAAGGCGCCACGCTGGTCGTGGTCGTGCTGTTCCTGATCCTCGGCAACATTCGTGCCGCGATCATCACGGCCTGCATCATTCCGCTGTCGATGGCGATGACCATCACCGGCATGGTCGAGACCAAGGTCTCGGCCAATCTGATGAGCCTCGGCGCGATCGATTTCGGCATCATCATCGATGGCGCGGTGATCATCGTCGAGAACTGCCTGCGGCTGCTCGCCGCCGCGCAGCACGACAAAGGCCGGCTGCTCAGCCTGAACGAGCGGATGCAGACGATCCTCGCCGGCGCCAGCGAGGTGATCAAGCCGAGCCTGTTCGGCACGCTGATCATCGCGGTGGTGTATCTGCCGGTGCTGACGCTGACCGGCGTCGAAGGCAAGATGTTCACCCCGATGGCGCTCACGGTGCTGATGGCGCTCGGCGCCGCGGCGCTGTTCTCGATCACCTTCGTGCCGGCCGCTGTGGCGATCTTCGTTTCCGGCAAGGTGTCGGAGAAAGAGAACATCGTGATGCGCGGCGCCAAGCGGATCTATCTGCCGCTGCTCACGCGTGCCATCATCTATCGCAAGACCGTGGTGGTCGCCGCGATCGCCATCACGCTGGTGAGCGGTTTTGCGGCAACCCGAATGGGCGGCGAGTTCATCCCCAGCCTCGACGAGGGCGATGTCGCGCTGGCCGCGATCCGGATTCCCGGCACCAGCCTGACGCAGTCGCTCGCCTTGCAGATGGCGCTGGAAAAGCGCGTCCGCCAGCTTCCCGAAGTGAAGGACTTCTTCACCCGCACCGGCACCGCCGAGGTCGCGACCGACCCGATGGCGCCGTCGATGTCGGACGGCTACATCATGCTGAAGCCGCGCAGCGAATGGCCCGACCCGGCGAAGACCAAAGCCGAACTGGTCGAGGAGATCGAGAAGGCCGCCGAGGATATCCCGGGCAGCAACTACGAGATCTCTCAGCCGATCCAGCTGCGCATCAACGAACTGGTGTCGGGCGTGCGCAGCGACGTCGGCGTCAAAATCTTCGGCGACGACCTCGACATCCTGCAGAACGCCGCCAGGCAGGTGCAGACCGCGATCCAGGGCATCCGCGGCGCCACCGATGTGAAGACCGAGCAGGTCGCGGGCCTGCCGATCCTGACCGTCAAGCTCGATCGTCCCGCGTTGTCGCGCTACGGGCTCAGCGTCGCCGACGTGCAGGGCATCGTCGAGATGGCGATCGGCGGCAAGAGCGTCGGCAAACTGTTCGAGGGCGACCGCCGTTTCGATATCGTGCTGCGGCTGCCGGAGCGGCTGCGCGTCAGTCCCGAGGCGATCCGGGCGATTCCCATTCCGCTGCCGCCGGCCGAGGAGCCAACCACGGGCCTCACCAAGGCCGCGATGGGATCGCAGGCGCTGCAGATGCGGCACATCCCGCTGTCGGCCGTCGCGACCGTGGAGGCGGCGCCGGGACCGAACCAGATCAGCCGGGAGAACGGCAAGCGCCGCATCGTGGTGACCACGAACGTGCGCGAACGGGACCTCGGCTCGTTCGTGGCCGAAGCTCAGCAAGCCGTGGCAGAGAAGGTGACGCTGCCGGCCGGCTACTGGATCGGCTGGGGCGGCCAGTTCGAGCAGCTGGTGTCGGCGAGCAAGCGGCTCACCATCGTGGTGCCGGTGGCGCTGCTGCTCGTGTTCCTGCTGCTGTTCATGAGCCTGAACTCGGTCGCGGACGCCCTGCTGGTGTTCAGCGGCGTGCCGCTGGCGCTGACCGGCGGCGTCGCGGCGCTGCTGCTGCGCGGCATCCCGCTGTCGATCAGCGCCGGCGTCGGCTTCATCGCGCTGTCGGGCGTCGCCGTGCTGAACGGTCTCGTCATCATCGCCTTCATCGAGCGATTGCGGAGTGAGGGCAAGCCGGTGATCGACGCGGTGCGCGAAGGCGCAGTGACGCGGCTGCGGCCGGTGCTGATGACCGCGCTGGTCGCCTCGCTCGGTTTTGTGCCGATGGCGATCGCCACCGGCGCCGGTGCCGAAGTGCAGCGGCCGCTCGCAACCGTCGTGATCGGCGGCATCATCTCGTCGACCATCCTGACGCTGCTGGTGCTGCCGGCGCTATACACACTCTTCCGCAAGGACAGCCGCGCAGCCGCACGCGCCGAGCCGACGCTTGGATGAGCGGCTCCCTCTGCGCTACTCACCGACTGGCGCAAGTACTCGTCAAGGCCGGGAGGATTGCGCCAGCGCCTGCTCGATACACCGCACCATCACCTGCGCGTCGAATGGCTTGCTCAGGAACGCGATCGCGCCGAACGCCTTGGCCCGCGCCTCCGCTCGCGCTTCGGGAAATGCCGTGATGAAGACGACCGGACAGTCGCGGCTTTCGGCGACAAGCCGCGCGTGCAGATCGAGACCACTGAGGCCCGGCATCTGCACATCGGTGATCAGACAGCCGGCCGAGCCGCACAGATCCGACGCGAGATAGTCCTGCGCCGACGAATAGCCGCGAGCCTCGTAGCCGATCGACCGCACCAGCGCCACGATGGCGATACGGACGTTCTCGTCATCATCGATCACCGCGACGATCTTGCCGATGGTCAATGCTGCCATCCTCAAGAATGATGCAGTGCGAGCCCACGAGCCGAAACATTGCGGCACCGGCCAGCGGGCGATAAGTCATACGATGGTTTTACACCGTCGCCTCCGTCGCGCAGCGAGAACTCGGATTCCGACCCGCGCGGCGCTGTTGAGAGGCCGCGCGTGCGATCTCGCTGCGAGCGCCGACGCCCATTAAACCTTGGTGTGATAGCACCGATACTTACACACGCTATTGCTGGCACGTTCGTGCAACTTTCCTCCTGGTGCGTCACCGTCAAGGATGCCGCACGACGAGAAGCCATCGCCGGGCTCGGCAATGGCGGCGAATGGAAGGCCAGAGCGCCATGGAGCGGCCAACAGACATCACGGGGGAGACGACGGCCGACCCCTTCGTATCGATCGCCGAATTCCTCGAAGAAGCCTCGGCCGCCGTCGGAGGCAATCCGATCGTGGCACGGACGTGCATCGCCCGGGCCGCGATGCTGCTCCGGGAAGTCCAGGCGCGGCATGCGCCGGCAGGCGACAACCCGCAGCGGAGCAGCGGCCCCGGCCTCGCGCGGTGGAAGCTCAACCGCGTCCTGCTGCATGTCGAGCGCCGCCTCGGCGGCAATCTGCGCGTTCGCGATCTCGCCCGGCTGACCGGCCTCAGCCCCGGACATTTCGCGCGGGCGTTTCAGCAGAGCGTCGGTGTCGCACCGCGCCACTTCCTGATCGAGCGCCGGATCGAGCGCGCCAAGACCCTGATGCAAACCAGCGACATGACGCTGTCCGAGATCGCGCTCGCCTGCGGACTGAGCGATCAGGCGCATCTGTCGCGACTATTCCGCCGCCACACCGGCACCACGCCGAACGCCTGGCGCCGCGAATGGCGCGGCGCCGATCCGCAAGGCCCGTCCTTCGTCAAATCGCCGCGCCTCGCCGGCGACGGGATCCGGAGAGAGACCGAGGCGCACGCCGGATAGATCCGCGCGCCTAAATCTCTTCGTGCGTCAGTTCCAGGCGTATTTCAACGTGCCCAGCACCGTCCGCGCGGCGCCGAGACCGCAATAGGCCAGACCGGTCACGCACGACGACACGTAGTAGTGGTTGCCGAGATTGGTGGCGTTGACCTGCGCGCTCCAGCCCTTCAGGTCCGGCCGCAGATACTGGAAGTCGTAGCTGATGGCGGCGTCGAACAGCGTGTAGCTCGGGATCAGGATCGTGTTGGCGGCGTCGCCGTAGCTGGTGCCGACATAACGGACGCCGGCGCCGATACCGAGGCCCGCGACCGGCCCATTGTACCAGGTGTATTTCGCCCACAGCGAGGCCTGATCCAGCGCGGTGTTGAGAAGATAATTGCCGACCGTGCCGTCGTTGGCGGAGGTGACGCGCGGATCGTATTTGTTGTAGCCGCCGACGATCTCCAGCTCGCGCGTGACGTTGCCGCGCGCTTCGAACTCGAAGCCGCGAACCCGGACCTGTCCGGTCTGGACGCTGAACACGATGTTGGCCGGATCGGCCGTCAGCACGTTCTTCTGGGTGATGTCGAACACCGCGGCGGTCAGCATCAGGTTGGAGCCGAACGGCTTGAACTTGACGCCGATCTCGCCGCCCTCGCCGGTGGTCGGCTTGAAGGTGTTACCGAAGCGGTCGGTGCCGGACGTCGGCACGAACGACGACGAGTAGTTGACGTAGGGCGACAGGCCGAAGTCGAACAGATAGTTCAGGCCGACGCGGCCGGTGGTCGCCTTGTCGCTCTGCAGATAGGTGCCGGCAGCCGGAAACAGGCCGGTCGATACCGTCTCCGCCTGCGCCCAGTCCTGCCGGCCGGTCAGCGTCAACGTCCAGCCGTCGTATTTGACCTGATCCTGCAGATAGAGGCCGGCCTGGCTCGACGTGGTGTTGGTGGCGATGAACGGCGACAGCGACGCCGCCGACGGAATGAACGCGCCGTAAACCGGCGCGAAGGCATCGATCGACGAGATCATGGTGAAGCGATAGTCGGACTTCGCGGTCTGGCGCTGATAGTCGAAGCCGGCCAGCACCTTGTGGCTCAGCGGACCGGTCGCGAAATCGGCCTGCAGCTGATTGTCGAGCGCGACGTTCTGGGCGCCGGATTTCACGTAGTTGTAAGACCGCAGCATCGTGCGGTTGTCGGCCAGCAATCCTTCGGAGCGGACGCCGCCGAGATCCTGCGACACGTCGAAATAGCGCAGATTGGACCTGAACTGCAGATTGTTGTCGAAGCGATGTTCGAACGCGTAGCCGACCGAGAACTGTTCGAGCGTGTAGCCGTCCCGGCCCGGCTCGCCGAGATAGCGGCTGTACGGCACCCGGCCGAACGGATTGGACAGCAGCGAGACGCCGCCCGGCACGTATTGTTGCCAGCCGTCGGCCTTGATGTTGGAATAGTGCGACAGCAGCGTGAGCGACGTATCGGTGGTCGGCCGCCAGGTCAGGCTCGGCGCGATATAGGCCTTGTTCTCGTGGACGAAGTCCTGCTGCCCGTCGGTGCTGCGACCGAGCCCGACGATGCGGTAGAGAAACTCGCCGTTCTTGTCGATCGGCCCCGAACTGTCGAACGCGCCCTGAAACCGCTCGAACGATCCGAAGGTGCCCACCACCTCGTGCTGCGCAGAAGCGGTCGGCCGTTTGCTCACCATGTTCAGCAAACCGCCTGGATCGGTCTGGCCGTACAGTCCGGAGGACGGCCCGCGCAGCACTTCCAGCCGCTCCAGCCCGTAGGTTTCGATGCGCGGAAAGGCGAATTGCGTGCCCGGATCGACCGGCTGCCGAAGCCCGTCGAGATAGCGCGGCACGTCGAAGCCGCGCAGCTTGAACGAATCGAAGAACGTCGTTGCGCCGTACGTATCGAGCGTGACGCCGGGCGTATAGCGCAGCGCCTCGACGACGTTCTGCGCGCCTTGCGCCTGGATCTGGTCCTGCGTCACCACCGAGATCGACTGCGGCGTCTGCAGGATCGGCGTGTCGGTCTTGGTTCCGGTCGCGCTCTGATTGGCCAGATAGCCGACCACCGGGCCATTGGCGCGCTCGACACCCCGGCCGGCATTGGCCGAACTGACAACAGGCTGTGCCGGCTGCTGGCGGTCCGGTGCGGCGGCACGGCGTGTCGCCGTTGTCGCCCGGGTCGCGCGCCGCGTCGGCGTTGCCGGGCGTGCCGCCTGCGGCTTTGGCGCATCCACGGTGACGGCCGGCAGATCGCGCCCGGACTGCGCCCGAGCTTCGCCGAGCGGCAGACTGCATCCCAACGCGCTCGAACAGATCAACGCCTTGACTACTACGCTGCGAGCCAAGCGCCCCGACGTCACCGCTTTCATGTCGATCCCCGTACCAACCAGGGATCGACAACTATCACATCGGTTGCGGCTGACAGCCGGACGGCAGTTGGAATGCATCCAAATCGTGCAGACGGCGCGAGCGACGTGGCAAATTCGTCACGCGCGCGAGGCTCGACAACGACAGACCGCGGGCCTCGTCCTGCGCTGGTTCCATTCGCCGTGATCGCGTCTCCTGGAGACGATGGCGAGCGGCCGCCGCCGCACCACGACGAAATGTTGTCGTGATCAGTACGACTTCGCCAGCCCCAGCACTTTCTCGGCGATGAAGCTCAGCGCGAGCTGCGGGCTGACTGGGGCAATGCGCGGGATCATCACCTCGCGAAGATAGCGCTCGACGTGATACTCCTTGGCGTAGCCGAAACCGCCATGGGTCATCACCGCCTGCTCGCAGGCCGAGAAGCCGGCCTCACCGGCGAGGTACTTCGCCGCATTGGCGGCCGCGCCGCACGGCATGCCCTGGTCGTATTGCCACGCCGCCGACATCACCATCAGCCAGGCGGCTTCGAGCTCGACCCAGTTCTTCGCCAGCGGATGCTGAATCGCCTGGTTCTGGCCTATCGGCCGGTTGAACACGATCCGCGTCTTGGCGTACTCGGCCGCGCGTGTCAGCGCCAGCTTCCCGAGCCCCACCGCCTCGGCGGCAATCAGGATGCGCTCCGGATTCATGCCTTCGAGGATGTAGTGGAAGCCCTTGCCCTCCTCGCCGATCCGGTCCTCGACCGGAATCTCGAAGTCCTCGAAGAACAGCTCGTTGGAGTCGATGATCTTGCGGCCCATCTTTTCGATCTCGTGCACCTTGATCCTGGTGCGATCGAGATCCGCGTAGAACAGGCTGAGGCCGTGGGTCGGTGACTTGACCTCTTCCAACGGCGTGGTGCGCGCCAGCAGCAGGATCTTGTGCGCGACCTGCGCGGTCGAAATCCACACCTTCTGGCCGTTGACGACGTAGCGGTCGCCCTTGCGCACCGCGCGGGTCTTGAGCTGGGTAGTGTTGAGGCCGGTGTTCGGCTCGGTCACCGCGAAGCACGCCTTCTCGCGCCCCTCGACCATCGGCGGCAGCATGCGCTGGCGCTGCTCCTCGGTGCCGAACACCACGACGGGGTTGAGGCCGAACACGTTGATATGCACCGCCGAGGCGCCCGACATGCCGGCGCCCGACTCCGAAATCGTCCGCATCATGATGGCGGCTTCGGTGATGCCGAGGCCCGACCCGCCATAAGCCTCGGGCACGCAGATGCCGAGCCAGCCGGCGTCGGCCAGCGCCTTGTGGAAGTCGTGCGGGAAGCCGCCTTCGCGATCCTTCCTCAGCCAATAGGCGTCGTCGAAGCCGGCGCAGATCTTGGCGATCGCATCGCGGATGGCTTCCTGCTGGTCGGTGAGGGCGAAGTCCATGGCCTGGCTCTTGTTCGATCTTGTCTGAGGCGTTTCCCGCGCGCCGCGGCGCGCCGGCGCACAATGCCATCTGGCCGCGCGCAGGCAAGCACAACCCTGATCCGCGCCGGACGAATTCCGACAGACGGCAGAAAGCGCCGCAGGTCAGCGATCGAACACGGTGTTGCGCTGCGCGTTCACCAGAATGAAGGTGGTCCGCTTCGGGATTTCCTTCAGCTTCTCGGCGCCCATATAGGTCATCGCCGAGCGCAGCCCGCCGGCGATGGTCTCCACCGTCGCCCGCACCTCGCCGCGATACGGAACCTCGACGGTCTTGCCCTCCGCCGCCCGATAATCGGCGACGCCGCCGTGATACTTGTTCATCGCGGTCGCCGACGACATGCCGTAGAACACCATACCGGTCGGCACCTTGCGGCCATCCTGCTCGGCATATTTCAGCTCGCCGCCGCATTCGTCGTGGCCGGCCAGCATGCCGCCCAGCATCACGAAGTCCGCACCGCCGCCGAACGCCTTCGCGAGATCGCCCGGCACCGTGCAGCCGCCGTCGGAGCAGACATGCCCCTTGAGGCCGTGCGCGGCGTCGGCGCATTCGATCACCGCGGAGAGCTGCGGATAGCCGACGCCGGTGAGATCGCGCGTGGTACACACCGAGCCGGAGCCGATGCCGACGCGAACGATGTCGGCGCCAGCGATCACCAGCGCCTCGGTCATCTCCGCCGTCACCACCGTGCCGGCCATGATGATGGCGTCGGGATTCTCGTCGCGCAGCTTCGACACCGCGCGGACGAACGCCTCGGTGTAACCATTGGCGACGTCGATATTGATCATCGGCACCTTGGTCTTGGCCTTCACCGCGGCGAGCCGCTCCCAGTCGGCCGAGCCGGTGCCGACGGTCAGGAAGACGTTCGGATCCTCGTACTTGTCGAGATAGGCGGCCAGCCGCTCCGGATCGTAGAACTTGTGCAGGGCGACTAGCGCACCGAACGGCCGGAACGCCTCGGCCATCTCCAGCGTGCCGATCGTGTCCATGTTGGAGGCGATCAGCGGAAAGCCGGTCCATTCGCGCCGGGCGTGGCGGAAGCCGAGCGTGCGATTGATATTGGCCTCGAACCGCGACGACAGCACCGAGCGTTTCGGCCGGATCAGCACGTCGCGGAAATCCAGTTTCGGGTTCAGGTCGATATGCACGCGGTGATCCTCTGTCGGTGAACGCCGATGATAAGAAGCATTGGTTGCCCAATGGTTCGCCCCTGCAATGCGCAAATGGTCGCCTGCGCGGACAGCGGGTTGCGGCCGGCGGCCGGGCGCTTCAGAACCGTTCCCCGACAACAGGCAGGAGGAGCAGCGCATGAAAGTCGTGGTGATGGGAGCGGGCGCCGTCGGGTGCTATTTCGGCGGGCTGCTGGCCGAGGCCGGCCACGACGTGACGCTGATCGGCCGACCGAACCATGTCGAGGCGATCAACGCCAAGGGCCTGCTGCTCGAAACCAAGGCCGGCCGGCGTTTCATCCCGCTCAAGGCCGCGACCGATCCGGGCGCGATCGAGCCGCCGGATCTGGTGCTGGTCTGCGTCAAATCCGCCGACACTGAAGCGGCCGGCGCGGCGCTGGCGCCGCGGTTGAAGCCGGACACCGCCGTGCTCAGCCTGCAGAACGGCGTCGACAATCCGCAGCGGCTGTCGGGCCCGATCGGCCGCCCGGCGATCGGCACCGTCGTCTATGTCGGCACCGAGATGGCCGGCCCCGGTCATGTGCTGCATCACGGGCGCGGCGACCTCCTGATCGGCGCCTCGCCGCAGAGCGACGCGATCGCCGCGGCGCTCACCGCCGCGAACATCTCCACCACCGTGGTGCCCGACATCGATCAGGCGCTGTGGTCGAAGCTGATCCTGAACTGCGCCTACAACGCGTTGTCGGCGATCGCCGACCTGCCCTACGGCCCGCTGATGCAGGTTGAGGGCACGCGCGAGGTGGTCCGCAATGTGGTCGCCGAATGCATCGCGGTGGCGCGCGCCAGCGGTGTCAGCATTCCGGACGATCTGCACGACAAGGTGCTGGCGCTGCCCGGCATGATGCCAAGCCAGAAATCCTCGACCGCCCAAGACCTCGCCCGCGGCAAGCCCGGCGAGATCGACTTCCTCAACGGCTTTGTGGCGCGCCGCGGCGCCGAACTCGGCGTGCCGATGCCGGCCAACCTGACGCTGCAGGTGGCGGTGAAGCTCATCGAAGCCAGCCGCGGCATCGGTCGCTGAGGCCAACTAAGCAGGCCTCCTCAACCGCCACGCTCTCCACTCGCTCAGCGTCATCCTGAGGCGCCCGATGCGCCGCGCGCATGCGCGGTGCACCGGGCCTCGAAGGATGGACCACAGCCCCCGTCGCTTCATCCTTCGAGGCTCGCTACGCTCGCACCTCAGGATGACGGTTGTGCGGGTGGAGAGCGAGATCTCTACGAACTCGGCATCGACCCAGATCGGACCATCTCACGCCATCGCCACCGCCGGCTCCACCAAAACACAGCGCGCGGTGCGGCCCGGCCCGACTTGCACGTCCGGCGGCAGGCCTTCGGTGCAGCGCGGCTGGGCGTGGGCGCAGCGCGGCGCGAACGAGCAGGCGGTCGGCGCCTTGTCGAGCGACGGCGGCGCGCCGGGGATCGTCTCCAGCCGCGCGCCGCGCTTGGCGCCGTGCACGGTGGAAGCGAGCAGCCCCTGCGCATAGGGATGCAGCGGCGTGCGCACGATCTGGCTGAGCGTGCCCTGCTCGATGATCTGCCCTGCATACATCACGGCCACGCGGTCGCAGATCTCGATCGCCACGCCGATGTCGTGGGTCACGAAGATCACCGACATGCCGAACTCGCGCTGCAGCTCTCGGAGTAGCAAAAGAATTTGGATCTGCACCGTGGCGTCGAGCGCCGTGGTCGGCTCGTCGGCGAGCAGGATCTTCGGCCGGCACGCGAGCGCCAATGCGATCATCGCGCGCTGGCGCATGCCGCCGCTCATCTCGTGCGGATAGGCCTCGAGCCGCCGTTTCGCCGACGGAATGCGCACGACTTCGAGCATCTCCAGCGCCCGCGCCATCGCGTCCTTCTGGCTCTTGCCCTCGTGCCGCATCACCGTCTCGGCGATCTGCTGGCCGATGGTGTAGACCGGGTCGAGCGCCAGCGCCGGCTCCTGGAAAATCATCGACACCGCCTGGCCGCGAAAGTTCGACAGCGCGTCGTCGTCCATCGCCAGCACGTCGCGGCCCATCACCTCGACCTTGCCGGTGATCGTGGTGCGCTTCTTCGGCAGGAGTCGCATCAGCGCGCGCAGCGTCACGCTCTTGCCCGAGCCGGATTCGCCGAGCAGGCCCAGTACTTCGCCCTCGCCGAGCGTCAGGCTGAGATTGTTGACGGCATGGACGGTGCGATCTCCGCCGAAGCGGATGTTGAGATCGCGGACCTCGACGAGATTGCTCATGCGGGCTCCGGCACTTTCGTGTGGAAGTCGGTGGCGCGCTGCCAGGCTGCGCCGATGCGCAGCAGCGTCGCCTCGTCGAAAGCGCGGCCGAACAGCTGCAGCCCGATCGGCAGGCCGCTGGCCGCAAAGCCGCACGGCACCGCCAGCGCCGGCAGGCCCAGATAGTTGATCGGCCGGGTGAAGCGCGTCAGCCGCTGAATCACCGCCTCGGCGTTCAGGCTGTTACCGACATCGCTCTCTTCGATGGTCGGCGCCGGCACCGGCGACACCGGCGCCAGCACGGCGTCGACGCCGGCAATCGCCGCGACGAATTCAGCCAGCGCCACGCCGCGCCAGCGTAGTGCTTCGAGATAGCTCAGCGCCGGCACGCCGAGCGCGTTCTGCAGCCGCATCAGCACCTGCGGGCCGTAATCCTGCGGCCGCTCGCGCATCCACTGCGCATGGAAACCCGCGGCTTCGACGGCGAGCACGAGTTGACTCGCCGCGGTGAGCTGGCGCTGCTCCGGCAGCGTCACCTCAACGACGCGCGCGCCTTCGCGGGCGAGCGTCGCCTTGGTCTCGTCCAGCACGCGCGCGACCTCGGCGTCGAGATCCTCGACATAGAACGCGCTCGGAATGCCGATCGTCATGCCCTGCAGCGAGCCGCGGGTCGCCGCGAGATAATCCGGCACTGCGCGCGTCGAGGTGGTCGGATCGGCCGGATCGACGCCGGCCATCAGGCCGGTCAGCAGCGCGCAATCCTCGGCGGTCTGCGCCAGCGGGCCGACAGTGTCGAGCGATTGCGAAAGCGGCATCGCGCCGGCGCGGCTGATCAGCCCGACGGTTGTTTTGAGTCCAGTGACGCCGCAGAAATGCGCCGGCATCCGGATCGAGCCGCCGGTGTCGGAGCCGAGCGCCGCAAAGGTCAGCCGCGCGGCAACTGCGGCGCCTGAGCCCGACGACGAGCCGCCGGTGATATGCGCGGGCGACCAGGGATTGCCGACCGCGCCGTAATGCGCGTTGTGGCCGGTCGGCCCATAGGCGAATTCCGACATCTGCAAGCTACCGAGCCGCACCGTGCCGGCGTCCTTCAGGCGCTGCAGCGCCGTCGAGGTCGTGGTCGCGACGTAGTCCTTGCGGATCTTCGAGCCGCAGGTCACGACATGGCCGGCCTCGTAGTACATGTCCTTGTGGGCGAGCGGCACGCCGTGCAGCACGCCCTTGCTGTCACCACGCGCCAGCGCAGCATCCGCCGCGTCGGCAGCAGCGAGCGCGCTGTCCGCTTCGATCGACATGAAGACGTTGAGCTTCGGCTGCGCGACGGCGATGCGATCGAGGCACGCCTGCGTCACCTCACGCGACGACAGTTTCTTCGCCGCGAGCGCGGCGGCCACTTCGGTCAGCGTCAGCAGCGCCGGATCGGACGAACTCATCGGGCGGACTCGTTCTGCACGGCGACGTAGCTCGCCGGTTCGAGATCGAACGGCAGCGTGCCGGCGATCGGCGCGAAGCCTTCGAACGCCGGGCCGATCGAATTGGCGATCCGCGCGGCGACCTCGTCGTTGACCGGCAGGCCGGCGATTTCGGCCATCGGCTTGATCACGGACGGGGCGGGTTTGATCATTGGGCGGTTTCTCCTCTTGGGGCGCGGCTGTGGCCGGAGCCCGGAATCGCCATGAAGCATGCCGCCTGATGGCCGCTCGCGTCCAGCGCGGTCAGCTTCGGCGAAGTTGCGCCGCACAGCGGCTCGGCGAACGGGCAGCGGGTGTGGAAGCGGCAGCCCGCCGGCGGATCGATCGGGTTCGGCGGATCGCCGGAGATCGGCGGCACCTCCGTGCGCTTGTCCGGATCGGACGACGGCATCGCGGCCAGAAGCGCGCGCGTATAGGGATGCGCCGGCTGATCCCAGACCTGATCCACCGGCCCTAGCTCGACGACTTCGCCCAGATACATCACCAGCACGCGGTCGGAGATGTAGCGCACCACATTGAGGTCGTGGCTGATGAACAAATAAGTCAGGCCGAATTCGCGCTTGAGATCGACCAGGAGATTGAGCACCTGTGCCTCGACCGACTTGTCGAGCGCCGACACCGCTTCGTCCAGGATCACCAGCCGCGGCGACAGCGCCAGCGCGCGGGCGATGTTGACGCGCTGGCGCTGGCCGCCGGAAACTTCATGCGGATAGCGATTGGCAAACGTCTCGGGCCGCAGCCCGACCTTGCCGAGCAGCTCGCGCGCCAGCGCCCGCGCGGTGCTATCCGCCATGCCGTGCACCTTGGGGCCGAACGCGATCGACTCTTCGATCGTCAGGCGCGGGTTCAGTGACGCGTAGCTGTCCTGAAACACCATCTGCATGCCGCGGCGCAGCTCGCGCAGCGATAATTCGCGGCCGACCGCGCGGCCGTCATAGATGATGTCGCCGGCATTGCGCGGCATCAGATGCATCAAGAGCCGCGCCGTGGTCGACTTGCCGCAGCCGGACTCGCCGACAATGCCGACGGTCTCGCCCTTGGCGATGGCGAAGGTGACGTCGTCGACCGCCCGCACCGTCTTGGCCGCGCCGAACAGCCCGCCGCGCACCGGGAAGTGCTTGGTCAGCCCCTTGACGTGCAGCAGCGGCTGCGCCGCGCCGCCCAGATCCTCGATCGGTTCGAGCCGATCCGGTACGTCCGTAATCTCGGTCATGTCAGCTCCTGATATCCATGGCGCTGCGCATCCCGTCGCTGAGCAGGTTGAAGCAGATCGACACCGCGAAGATCATCGCGCCGGGCAGCGCCGCCACCCACGGGTTGACGTAGATCGCGGTGCGCAACGTGTTCAGCATCAGGCCCCATTCGGGCTCCGGCGGCTTGGTGCCGAGGCCGAGGAACGACAGGCCGGCCGCCAGGATCATCGACACCGAGATCAGACCCGTCGCATAGACAAAGATCGGCCCCAGCACGTTGCCGAGCATGTGCACACGCATGATGGTGAACGGGCCGGCGCCCGAGGCGCGCGCGGCCTCGACGAAATCCATGTTGCGCACGCCGGTGGTGACGCTCTCGGCGACGCGGGTGATCTGCGGCAGGAACACCACGGTCAGCGACACGATCGAATTGGTGATGCCGGCGCCGAGCGCGCCGGAGATCGCGATCGCCAGCAGCACCGACGGAAAGGCGTAAAACACGTCGATGGTGCGCATGATGGCGGTGTTGACCTTGCCGCCGACATAGCCGGCGACGAGGCCGAGCGAGGTGCCGAGCACGAAGGCGAAGATCACCGGCAGGATGCCGATCAGCAGCGACAGCCGGCCGCCATAGATCAGGCGCGCCAGCATGTCGCGGCCGAGCTCGTCGCTGCCGAGCGGATAGTTCGGCGTGCCGATCGGCTTCAGCCGGCGGATCATCGAGCCCTGATACGGATCGGCGAGATGCAGATACGGCGCGAAGATCGCCGACAGCAGGATCAAGAGCAGGATCAGCGCGCAGGCGATGCTGACCTTGTCGCGCAGCAGGCGGCGGCCGACCGTCGCCCAATAGCCGCGCGAGGGGCCGGCCGGCGCGGTCTGCACGGCGGTGTCGGTGAGTGTGGTCATCGAATCCTCCCGGCTCAGGCGCGTTTGATGCGCGGGTCGATCGCGGCCTGCGCGATGTCCACCACCAGATTGAGGAACACGAAGAACAGCGCCAGCACCAGGATCGTGCCCTGCAGCAGCGGCAGGTCACGCTGGAAGATCGCGGAATTGAGCAACAGCCCGGAGCCCGGCCAGGAGAACACCGTCTCGATCAGGATCGAGCCGCCGAGCATGTAACCGAGTTGAAGCCCCATCACCGCCAGCGCGGTCGGCGCGGCGTTCTTCAGCACGTGGCGGAACACTTGCGTCTCGCGCAGGCCCTTGGCGCGCAGCGCCTCGACGAAATCTTGCGACAGGATATCTCCGGTCAGCGCCCGCACCGTGCGGGTGACGATACCCATCGGGATCACCGAGGTGGTGATCGCCGGCAGCACCAGATATTTCAGATGCGCCCAGTCCCACGCCCACTGCCCAGAGCCGCCCGGCCCGGCGCCCACGGCAGGAAGCCAGTTGAGCTGCACCGAAAAGATGATCACAAGCACCATGCCGAGCCAGTAATGCGGCACGGACACGCCGGCGATGGCGATCGAGGTCGAGACCTTGTCGATCCAGGTGTCGCGGAAGTAACCGGCCAACAGGCCGAACAACAGCCCGAACGAAAAGCCGATGATCGCCGCGGCGATCGCCAGCGTCACGGTGTTACTCACCGCACGCAGCACCTCGGCCAGCACCGGCCGGCCGGTCGCGATCGAATTGCCGAGGTCGCCGTGCAGCGCCTTCCACAGCCACAGCCCGAATTGCACCGGCAGCGGCCTGTCGAAGCCGTAAGCGGCGCGCAGCTGCGCCGCCAGCTCCTGCGACGCGTCCGCCGGCAACACCGCCACCAGCGGATCGCCGGGCGTGATATGCACCAGCATGAAGCAGACCAGCGCGACGCTGATCACGATCGGGATCACATAAACGAGGCGGCGGGCGATGTAGACGAGCACGGTTGTCCCTTACGGCACGACTTGAGAAGACGGCGGGATTTCCTGATCGGAAACCCCTCCTTCGTCATGCCCGGGCTTGTCCCGGGCATCCACGGACGCAAGCAGTGTGCCTGAGGTCGTGGATGGCCGGGTCAAGCCCGGCCATGACGTGGAAAGAGTGCGCGCGGACCACCGACGCACTCGTCGAATGTCAACGCACTGCCTGTCCGTCATTGCGAGCGAAGCGAAGCAATCTTGAAGCACAGTGCACGGCGCTGGATTGCTTCGTCGCGTTGCTCCTCGCAATGACGATGGACTTTGCTCACTGGCTGATTGACACCGGCGAAAAGTCGACGAACCAGCTCTTGGGCTGGACGAAGCCCTTGATCTTCGGGCTCAGCGCGCGCGGGCCGACGTCGTGGGCGACATAGAGGAATGCCGCGTCGTCGATCGAGGCGGCGTTCAGCTCCGCCAGCGCCTTGTCGCGCTCCTTCTCGTCGAACGAGGTCCGCGCCTTCTTCACCAGTTCGTCGAACTTCGGGTTGTTGATGAAGCCCCAGTTGTTCGACACCGGCGGCGCCATCGACGACTGCAGGAAGCGCACCAGCGCGAAGAACGGATCCATCGCCGCATAGGTGATGTTCACCGCGTCGCTGCCGTTAGCGGACGGATCCTTGACGCCGCGGCGCCAGTTGGTGAACAGCGTATTCCACTCGATGACGTCGAGCTTGACGTCGAAGTAACACTCCGCCAGCGCCTGCTGCAGATACTCGTTCATCGGCAGCGGCAGCATCTGGCCCGAGCCGGACGCAGAGGTCTGGATCTTGACGCTGAGCTTCTTGCTCGGTCCGAAGCCGGCTTCCTTCATCAGTTTCTGCGCCGCCGGCAGATCGTATTTGATCTGGAACGACGGATTGCCACGCCACGGATGGCCTGGCTCGAACGTGCCTGTCGCCGGCACCATCAGGCCCGCCAGCAGGCCGTCGCGCAGGCCTTCGCGATCGATGCACAGGTTGGCGGCCTTGCGGACGCGGATGTCGTTCCAGGGCGAGCCTTCGATGCGCGAGAACTGCCACGGCCAGACATGCGGCTGCTCGTTCTTCTCGATCTTGAAGCCGCGACCCTCGATCTCTTTCACAGCGTCGGGCGCCGGCGCTTCGACCCAGTCGACCTGACCGGCGAGCAGCGCCGCGGTGCGCGCATTGGCCTCCGGCATCGGCAGCAGCACCATGCGGTCGGTCTTCGGCACGCGCGCCTTGTCCCAGTAGTTCTCGTTCTTCACCAGTTCGAGCCGCTCGCGCGGCGTGAACTTCGCCATCTTCCACGGGCCGGTGCCGGCGGCGTCCTTGGCGAAGGCGGCCCACGCCGCCTGCGACTTCGCCTTGGCGTCGGCGCCCTCAGCGCGCTCATAGAACACCTGCCATTTCGAAGGGCTGACCATGAACAGATTGGTGAGGTTGATGGGCAGGAAGCTGTCGGGCTCCTTGGTAGAGAGCTCGACCGTCATGTCGTCGATCTTCTTGGCCGACACCAGTGTCGGCATGCGGGAAGCGGTGACGCCGACCTGGCTGGCGTCGAACTGCGGCGCCTCCTTGTTCAGCACCTTGTCGACGTTCCACACCACGGCGTCGGCATTGAACGGCGTGCCGTCGTGGAAAGTGACGCCGGGGCGCAGCTTGAAGATCCACTTGGTCTTGTCGGCGTCCTCGACCTTCCACTCGGTGGCGAGGCCCGGAATCACGACGCTGGCTTTCGTCGCCGACGAGAGGTCCCACATCGTCAGGCCGTCATACATCGTCAGGCCGGTGAAGCGATTGCCTTCGAAGCCCTGATCGGGCTGACCGAGCGTGCGCGGAATGTCCGCGGCCGTCATGCCGATCCGCAACACGGTTTCGGACAAGGCGATCTGCGGCAGGGCGACCGCGCTGACAGTGGTCAGGGCGAGCAGCGCGGTGGTGCGGCGGAGGACACGAAGGTGACGCATGCTGGAAACTTCCCGTGTGACTAATTTATGCGCTGCATTATGCAATGCGTGTGCCATCCAAAGCGGCAGGATCGTTGGCACACAAATAATTGCGACCTCGTGTCCCATGCGGGTTGAACTGGCATTCGCATTGCAAGCATCCGCGTCATCGTCATGAGGAGATCAGTTGCGATGAAGCGACTTGGAAGTGTGTTGATGCTGGCCGCGATGCTCGCCGGCGCGGGCGTGTCCGCCCCTGCGCGGGCCGAGTCCGTGGTGCGTTACGGCATCTCGATGGCCGATATTCCGCTGACAACCGGCCAGCCGGACCGCGGTGCAGGCGGCTATCAGTTCACCGGCTACACTATCTACGATCCGCTCGTGGCCTGGGAAATGAACGTGGCGGACCGCCCCGGCAAGCTGGTGCCGGGCCTCGCGACGGAATGGAAGGTCGACGAGTCCGACAAGACCAAATGGCGCTTCACGCTGCGCAAGGGCGTCAAGTTTCACGACGGCAGCGACTTCAACGCCGACGCGGTGGTCTGGAATCTAGACAAGGTGCTCAACGAAAAGGCACCGCAGTTCGACAAGCGTCAGAGCGCGCAGGTCAAGACCCGGCTGCCGTCGGTGAAGAGTTACGCCAAGATTGATGATTATGCGGTGGAGATCACCACCAAGGCGGTCGACTCGTTCTTCCCGTATCAGATGCTGTGGTTCCTGGTGTCGAGCCCGGCGCAATACGAGAAGGTCGGCAAGGACTGGGACAAGTTCGCGGCGCAACCGTCCGGCACCGGGCCGTTCCGTCTGACCAAGCTGGTGCCGCGCGAACTCGCGGAGCTGACGAAGAACAACGACTATTGGGACAAGTCCCGACTGCCGAAGACCGACAAGCTGATCCTGGTGCCGATGCCCGAAGCGTTGACCCGCACCAACGCGCTGCTCGCCGGGCAGGTCGACCTGATCGAGACGCCGGCGCCCGATGCGGTGCCCCAGATCAAGGCGGCCGGCATGAAGATCGTCGACAACGTCACGCCGCATGTCTGGAACTATCACCTCAGCATGCTACCGGGCTCGCCCTGGACCGACATCCGTCTGCGCAAGGCGCTTAACCTCGCGATCGATCGGGACGCCGTGGTCGGACTGATGAACGGCCTCGCCAAGCCGGCGATCGGCCAGGTCGACCCGTCGAGCCCGTGGTTCGGCAAGCCGACCTTCAAGATCAAGTACGATCTCGCCGAAGCCAAACGGCTGGTGAAGGAAGCCGGCTACTCGCCCGAGAAGCCGCTCAAGACCACCTTCATCATCGCCACCGGCGGCACCGGCCAGATGCTGTCGCTGCCGATGAACGAGTTCCTGCAGCAGAGCTTCAAGGAGATCGGCATCGACGTCGAGTTCAAGGTCGTCGAACTCGAAGTGCTGTACACCGCGTGGCGCAAGGGCGCGGCCGACGAGAGCATGGCGGGCATCACCGCCAACAACATCGCCTACGTCACCTCCGATCCGCTCTACGCGATCGTGCGGTTCTTCCACTCCGGCCAGGTCGCGCCGGTCGGCGTCAACTGGGGCGGCTACAAGAACCCGAAGGTCGACGCGCTGATCGACGAGGCCAAGACCACGTTCGACCCCGCCAAGCAGGACGATCTGCTGGCGCAGGCGCATGCCCAGATCGTCGATGACGCCGTGCTGGTCTGGGTCGTGCACGACACCAACCCGCACGCGCTGTCGCCGAAGGTGAAGAGCTTCGTGCAGGCGCAGCACTGGTTCCAGGACCTGACCACGATCGGCCTGCAGTAAGTAACAGGCCGACCACACTATCAAAGAGGCTGCGCAATCCGCGCAGCCTCTTTTCTTGGCCGGTTCACCTTCTGCAGGCCCGCTCAACTCTTGTATCGGCCGACATATGCGCGCTCCGTCATTTAGCGGCGCCGCCCCACCCCCACCGTCATCACCCGCGAATGCGGGTGATCCAGCATCCCAGAGCGCCTACTACTTCGTCGCGAAGGCTCTGCCATACTGGGTCGCCCGGGCAAGCCGGCGATGACGTGGGGAGGCGGGGAGAGACCATTTCTCTTAGCTGCGAGCGGCTGATACTTCATCAAGCGCGAGGAGGCCCACGCGTGCAGTGCAACTACGGCACCGCACCATCGCGAACTGACAAATTAGCGTGCTGCTCAGCCGCATGCCGCCTCCGCGAAAATCGATTTTCGATTTTGATTGACGCTCACCGGCATCGTGGACATGCTCACGGCATGAACGGGATGGGACTGCGCGTTTCAGAGACCGTCAGCGGCGGGCCGCGGAGCCTGACCTCCGCGCTGCACGAACGTCTCCGTGCCGACATCCTGGCGACCCGGCTGCTGCCGGGACAAAAGCTCAACATCGCCGCGCTCGCCAAGCAGTTCGACGTCAGTCTCGCCGCCGTGCGCGAAGCACTGTCTCGCCTGACGGCGGACGGGCTCGTCCAGGCCTCGGACCAGCGCGGTTTCCGCGTCACGCCGGTGTCGCTCGGCGACCTCGCCGACGTGACGCGCACCCGCATCGACATCGAAGGCCTGGCGCTGCGCCGCTCGATCGAGCTCGGCGACGAGCGCTGGACGATCGCGGTGCGGCAGGCATGGGAAGCCCTCAAGGCCGTCGAGTATCGCGACCCGGACGACGCCTCTGCGCATCACGACGAGTGGATGATCCGGCATCGCGTATTTCATCGCGCGCTGGTCAGCGCCTGCGGATCGCCCTGGCTGCTCGGCTTTCGCGACGTGCTGCACGAGCAGAGCGAACGCTACCGACGGCTGTCGATCCGGCGCGAGATCGGCAAGACCCGCGACGTCGAGGCCGAGCACGCCACGATCGTCGCCGCGGTGCTGGATCGCGACGCCGAGGCGGCGGTGCGCGCGCTGGCGCTGCACTTCAGCGTCACCAAGGAATTCGTCGAGCTCGCGGCTTTCCGCATCGCGGAGGTGAGCGCGGCGCACTGATCGACCGGAGAAAACTCCGGCGAACGACAAACATGTGGGAGGAAAGACCAATGAAGATGTCTCGCCGGCTGGCGCTCTCGTCACTCGCCGCTGCGGTTCTGTTCGCCGGACCGGCGGCCGCTGCCGAAACCATCCGGGTGGGCCTTCCCACGAAGACGTTCTGGCCAACCACCGTCGCCGAAACCGCGGTACGGCAGAAGCTGTTCGAGAAAGAAGGCCTCAAGGCCGAGCTGACGATCTATCGCAGCGGCGCCGAGACCTTCGAGGGCATGGCGGCCGGCGCGTCCGACATCATCCTCGATCCGCCGTCGCTGGTCTCGGCCGGCCGCAAGAAGGGCGTGATGTCACGCGTCGTCGCCAACGCCACGATGGGCAATTTCGGCTGGCAGCTGATGGTGCCGGCCAAGTCGGCGCTGACCGTCGATGCCCTGCAAGGCAAGAAGGTCGGTATCACGGCGGCGGGCTCCGGCTCGGATTTGCTGGCGCAGTGGACCAGTCAGGACAAGAAGGTCGAGTTCAACCGCGTGCCGCTCGGCGGCGGCGGTCTCGTTCCCAATCTGCTGGCCGGCAATGTCGATGCCGCCGTGGTGTATTCGCCGCTCAGCTTCCAGATCGCAAAATCCGGCGAGGCCAAGACCATCCTGGACTACGCGACCGCGGTGCCGCCGAATCTCACTGCCGGCTGGATCGTGCTCGACCGCTTCGCCGAATCCAAACCGCAGGTGGTGCAGAAGGCCCTCAACGCGCTGTACGGCGCGGTGCGCTTCATGCGCGCCAACCGCGACGTCACCATCAAGCTGATCTCCGAGCTCTACGAAATGCCGCCGGAGATTGCCGCGATGGAGTACGAGCAGACCATCATGAAGCTCGAGACCGACGGCAGCATGAGCGCCGCCAACGTGCCGGCCGCGGTGCAGCTGTCGCTCGATCTCGCCAGGCTCGGAGGCGTCAAGGATCTGGTGCCGGTCGAGGATGTGATCTCGACCAGGTTCAAGCCGGTCCCGACCAAGCCATAACATGGCGGGTAAGCTCGCCATCCAGCTGGCGCGGATCGCGATCGTTGTCGCGATCCTGGCGCTGTGGGAGACGCTGTCGCGCACCGGCCTGGTCAATCCACGGCTGCTGCCGCCGGCCTCCGAAGTCTTCGCGACGCTGATCGAACTGCTGCAGCGCGCCAGCGTGCAGAAGGACCTGATGGTGACGGCCAGCGAAGTCCTCGCCGCCTTCGCGCTCGCGGTGCCGGCCGGCGTGGTGATCGGCCTGCTGATGGCCGAGAACCGTTACTTCGGCGAGGTGACGCGGCCGCTGCTGTTCTTCGCCTTCAGCATCCCGAAGTCGATCTTCCTGCCGATGTTCATCCTGGTGTTCGGCGTCGGCTTTGCCCAGAAGGTCGGGTTCGGCTTCTTCTCGACGATCTTCATCGTCATCATGTCGACCGCCACCGCCGTCGAATCGGTCAAGGTCGAGCACCTCACCGTGGCGCGCTCCTACGGCGCCACGCCGGCCCAGACCGCGCTGCGGGTGTATCTGCCGAGCATGCTGCCGGTGCTGCTCGAGGCGCTGCGCATCGCCATGATCTTCAATCTCACCGGCGTGATCCTGGCCGAGATGTACGCCTCGCCGGACGGCATCGGCCACCAGATCGCGATCTGGGGCGAGAACTTCCAGATGAAGCAGCTGCTCGCCGGCGTGGTGATGGTTGCGGCGATCGCCATGACGTTCAACGAACTGATCAGATGGGTGGAAACGCGATGCAGCCACTGGCGAACGTGACTCCGCTGCGACCGGCGCCGCGCGCCGGCGCGATCGCCGTCCGCAATGTCGGACAGGTCTTCAAGACCCGGTCGCAGGACATCGTCGCGCTCGACGACGTGTCGCTGGACATCAAGCCGGGACGGTTCGTCGTGCTGGTCGGGCCGAGCGGCTGCGGCAAGTCGACCCTGCTGATGATGATGGCCGGACTGCGCCGGCAGACCAGCGGAACGATCAACATCAACGGCACGCCGATCACTCAGCCGGACCCGAACCGCGTCGGCGTGGTGTTTCAGGAAGCCAGCCTGTTTCCGTGGCTGACGGCCGAAGAGAACGTCGAATTCCCGCTCAGCCTGCGCGGCGTCGCCAAGGCCGAGCGCCGCGCCAAGGCGCAGGATGCGTTGAAGCTGGTCGGGCTGGAGAATTTCGGCAAGCGTCACCCGCACGAATTGTCCGGCGGCATGAAGCAGCGTGTCTCGATCGCGCGCGGCCTGGTACAGGATCCGCCGGTGCTGCTGATGGACGAGCCGTTCGCCGCACTCGACGAGCAGACCCGGATGACGATGGGCGACGAGCTGCTGCGGATCTGGGCCGCGACCGGCAGGACCGTGGTGTTCGTCACCCACAGCCTGACCGAAGCGGTGTATCTCGCCGACGAAGTCATCGTGATGTCGGCGCGTCCCGGCCGCATCGTCGATCACCTCCAAGTACAATTGCCGCGGCCGCGGACCTACGAGATGCTGAGCGGCGATGCGTTCGGTGCGCTGCGCGACCAGATCTGGCGCCACATCCGCAAGTCGGCCTGACCGATGCGCGCCGCCACGCTTCGCCGCCTGATCGTTCTCGCGCTGCTGGTGCTGTGGGAGTTGCTGCCGCGCAGCGGCCTGGTCGCCGAGCTGTTCCTGCCGCCGCTGTCGAAGACGCTGGTGGCCGGCTGGACCGACGCGGCCGAATACGGCCACGCGCTGGCGGTGACGCTGTACGAAGTCGCCATCGCCATGGTGATCGCCTGCGGCGGCGGCATCTTGCTTGGCGCCGTGATCGGCAGCCTGCGCACGCCGCGCATCCTGCTGATGCCGATGGTCTCCAGCCTCTACGCCGTGCCGCTGGTGATCCTGTACCCGGTGTTCACCGTGTGGCTCGGCATCGGCTCGGAATCCAAGATCGCATTCGCGGCGATCTACGGCCTGCTGCCGACGATGCTGTCGACCGCGGCGGGCATTCAGACCATCGATCCGCAATTGGTGATGGCCGCGCGCAGCATGGGCGCGACGCCGAGCCAGCGGCTGCTGCGCGTCATCATCCCGGCCGCAATCCCGACCGTGCTGTCCGGCCTGCGGGTCGGCGGCGCGCTGGTGATCGTCGGCGTGGTCGTGTCCGAGATGCTGATCTCGTCCGCCGGGATCGGCTTTCTGATCTCGCGCTATCGCACCGTTCTCGACAGCCCGCACGTGTTCGCCGGCGTGCTGCTGGTGCTGGCCATCACCATCGCGTTCAGCGCCGGCGTGCGCTGGATCGAGCGCAAGGCCGCGATCTGGCAGACCGGCACCCGCGCCGGGCAGGACGCCGACGAGGAGATCGCCCGCGGCCGGCTGCAGCCGGCGACGTGAAGGACATCGCATGTTCGATCTGACGCTGAGCTTCGACAACGGCCCCGAGCCCGGCGTCACCGAACGCGTGCTCGACATTCTGGCCGAGCGCGAGCTGAAGACGACGTTCTTCGTCATCGGCGAGAAGCTCGCCGATCCGGTGCGGCGCGGCCTCGCCGTCCGTGCCCACGAGGCCGGCCACTGGATCGGCAACCACACCTACACGCACAGCGTTCCGCTCGGCGAGCAGCCGGGCGCCGATACGGCCGAGGCCGAGATCGGCCGGACCCAAGCGGCGATCGGCGAGCTGGCGCATCCGCAGCGTTGGTTCAGGCCGTTCGGCGGCGGCGGCAATCTCGACGACCGGCTGCTGAAGCCCTCGGTGGTGCGCCATCTCGAACGTCATCGGCACAGCTGCGTGCTGTGGAACGCGATCCCGCGCGATTGGGACGATCCGGACGGCTGGGTCGCGCGCGCGCTGGCGCAGTGCCGGGCGCAGCCCTGGACGCTGATGGTGCTGCACGATCTGCCGACCGGCGCGATGCGGCATCTCGAACGATTCCTCGACGCGGCCGCGGCGAACGGCGCCCGCTTCCGCCAGGAATTTCCGCCGGACTGCGTGCCGATCCGCAGCGGCGCCGTCGTCCTGCCGATTCACGACTACGTCTCCTCGATCGAAGAAAGTGCCCCGACATGAAGATCGCGAGCTTCAAGGCCGCAGGCCGCGCCTGCTACGGCATCGTCACCGACGCCGGCATCGTCGACGCCGGCAGGCGGCTGACGTCCTTTCCGACGCTGCGGGCGCTGCTCGCCGGCGGCGCGCTCGGCGAGCTGCGCAAGCTCGCCACCGAGCGGCCGGACTACGCGCTGAACGACGTCGAACTGCTGCCGACGATTCCCGACCCCGACAAGATCTTCTGTATCGGCGTCAACTACGCCACCCACCTCGCCGAGAGCGGCCATCCGACGCCGCCGCATCCGATGATCTTCACCCGCTTCGCCAACAGCCAGGTCGGCAGCGGCCAGCCGATGATCCGGCCATTGGAATCCGAGCGGTTCGACTACGAAGGCGAGATGGCGATCGTGATCGGCAAGGCCGGACGGCGGATCGCGCCCGAGGCGGCGCTGGACCACGTCGCCGGCTATGCCTGCTACAACGACGGCAGCATCCGCGACTGGCAACGCCACACCTCGCAATTCGCGCCGGGCAAGAACTTCGTCGGCACCGGCGGCTTCGGCCCGTGGATGGTGACGACCGACGAGATCGAAGACATCAGCAAGGAGACACTGATCACCCGGCTGAACGGCGTCGAGGTGCAACGCGCGCCGATCTCCGACCTGGTGTTCGACGTGCCGGCGCTGATCGCCTATTGCTCGACCTTCGCCACGCTCGTCCCCGGCGACGTCATCGTCACCGGCACCACCGGCGGCGTCGGCGCCTATCGCAATCCGCCGCTGTGGATGAAGGGCGGCGATGTCGTCGAGGTGGAGATTTCCAACATCGGCATCCTGCGTAATCCGGTGATCGACGAAAAGCCTGCCGCGGCGAGCCGCGCCGCCTGATCCGCACCAGCAGACCAACAAGCAACAAGAAGGAATCCCTGCGTGCCGATGCCGACTCACCTGCTGCCGACCACCGTGGTCGGCTCTTATCCGCAGCCGGACTGGCTGGTCGACCGGGCGATGCTGTCGAAGACGGTGCCGCGCACGCGCCTGCACGAGATGTGGCGGCTGCCGGCCGAGCATCTCGAAGAGGCCCAGGACGACGCCAGCATCGTGGCGATCCGCGACATAGAGCGCGCCGGCATCGACATCGTCACCGACGGCGAGATCCGCCGCGAGAGCTACTCCAACCGCTTCGCCACGGCGCTTGACGGCATCGACGCCGACAACCCGGCGATCATCGTCGCCCGCACCGGCAACACCAAGACGCCGGTGCCGCGCGTCGTCGGGCCGGTGAAGCGCAGCCGGCCGATCGAGCTGCACGACATGCAGTTCCTGCGCGCCAACACCGACCGCGCTGCCAAGATCACGCTGCCCGGCCCGTTCACGATGAGCCAGCAGGCGAAGAACGAGTACTACAAGGACGACGAGGAACTGGCGATGGCGTTCGCCGAAGCGGTCAACGCCGAGGCGCTGGAGCTGCAGGCCGCCGGCGCCGACGTGATCCAGCTCGACGAGCCGTGGGTGCGCAACAATCCGGAGGTCGCCAAGCGCTACGCCGTGAAGGCGATCAACCGCGCGCTGCAGGGCATCCGCGTGCCGACGGTGGTGCATCTGTGCTTCGGCTACGCGGCGGTGGTGCCCGGCTCGAACAAGCCGGCCGGCTATTCGTTTCTCGCCGAGCTCGACGACACCATCGCCAGCCAGATCTCGATCGAGGCGGCGCAGCCGAAGCTCGATCTCGGCGTGCTGAAGGACCTGTCGTCCAAGACCATCATGCTCGGCGTGCTCGACCTCGGCGATCCCGATGTGGAGAGCGTCGACACCGTGGCACGCCGCATTCGCGACGGCCTGAAATACGTCGCCGCCGACCGCCTCGTCCCCGCGCCGGATTGCGGCATGAAATACATGCCGCGCGCCACCGCCTTCGGCAAGCTCAAGGCGATGTGCGACGCCGCCCGCGTCGTGCGGCAGGAGCTCGGTTGAGGCGGCGGTGGCGACCCGTCGCCGCCCGGCCTGCTATGCGCGTCGCTGCAGCGCCGCGTATTCCTGCGCGTAAGCCGCGTAGGACTCCTTCAGGGTGGCCAGATTGAGCAGCATGGTGGCGACCAGCCGGCCGCCGCTGTCGAAGGCTTCGGTACGCGCCCACAGGCTCTCGGTGCGCTTGCTGCCGGACAGCGCCACGACCTTGCGCTGAATGCGGTAGCTTTCGCCGACGAACAGCGGACCGGCGATCAGCCGGATTTCCTGATCGGCGAACAGGCCGACCGCCGGGCCGCGCACCGGCAGCCCGTCCTGCTTGCTGAGATACTGAAACAGCACGCTCAGCATCTCCATCGGAATGATCGGCCGGCCCCACGGCGATGTCGCGTGATAATAGGGTGACGGCTCGGTGATCACCTTGAGCTTGTCGGCCAGCGAGAACGGATACAGCTCGCCCATGTGCTGGTCGGCATCCATCTTCACGGTCTGCGGCGCGGTGGTCATGCCGACGGTGATGTCGCGCAGGATCACGGCGTCGGTCAGCGGCTTCAGTTCGGTCAGCCGCTGATCGAGCGCCGAGGGCGGCGCGTCGGCGCCGACCGACGCGCTGCCGCGCAGCACCTCGGTGCCGTCGCGCTTGACCATGCGCACCGTGGTGTGACGCGCATCGTTCGCCGGCTTGTCGACGATCGCCTGCACCTCCTCGCCCTCGAACGCGGCATTGCGATAATGCGCCGACAGGCAGCCGGTCTCGAACCACTCGTTGCCCCACAGCCTTTCGCACAGCGGCGCGAACTGGCTGAAATGCGTCGGCCCTTCGATGGTGCCGCCCTTGAAGCCGAGCTTCTGTGCGGTGGCGTCGTCGTGGATCGAGGCGTGGGAATCGTACACTTGCGCATGCAGCATCTGCCGCGGCTGCCGCCACGGCCCGACCAGCGCGGCGCCGGTGTCCTCGATCGGCGTATCGAAAGCGGCTGTGCTCATCGTTTGCTCCATTACCATGCGTCGATGCAGGGCCGCTTGCGGCCCTCGCGCTGCGGCGGGGTCGGCACCGAGCGCAGCCCGGCCATGATCCAGCGCCGCGTCTCCGCCGGATCGATCACGTTGTCGATCTCGAACACCGAGGCGATCGAGGTCGCCTTGCCGTTGGCGTACATCTCGGCGACCTTGGCCTTGTAGTACGCCTCGCGCTCGGCCGGATCGGCGATCGCCTCCATCTCCTTGCGGAAGCCGAGGCGGACATAGCCTTCCAGCCCCATGCCGCCGAACTCGCCGGTCGGCCACGCCGCGGTGAAGAACGAGGCGTGGAAGCCGCCGCCGATCATCGACTGCGCGCCGAGGCCGTAGCCCTTGCGCAGCACGATGCCGAACAGCGGCACGGTGAGGCTGGCGCCGGTGACGAACATCCGCGCGACGTGGCGGACGATCGCCGTTTTCTCCGCTTCCGGCCCGACCATGAAGCCGGGCGTATCGCACAGCGACACGATCGGAATGTCGAACGCATCGCAGAGCTGCAGGAAGCGCGCCGCCTTGTCGCCGGCCGGCGCATCGATCGCGCCGCCGAGATGTTTTGGATTGTTGGCGATCAGCCCGAACGGCTTGCCCTCGATGCGAATGAACGCGGTGACGATGCCGATGCCGAAGTCGCGGCGCAGCTCCAGCACCGAATCCTCGTCGGCGATCAGCTCGATGACGGCGCGGATGTCGTAGACGCGCAGCCGGTTTTCCGGGATCGCACGGCGCAGCAGCCGCTGATCCGCGGCGCGCCACTCGGCGACCGGCCCCTGGAAATACGACAGATACTTCTGCGCAACCCGCGTCGCCTCTTCCTCGTCCTCGACCAGAATGTCGACGACGCCGTTCGGCGACTGGAACGATACTGGGCCGACTTCGGCCGGGTGATACACGCCGAGGCCGCCGCCCTCGATCATCGCCGGGCCGCCCATGCCGATCGAGGCGTTTTGCGTCGCGATGATCACGTCGCAGCAGCCGAGCATCGCGGCGTTGCCGGCAAAGCAATAGCCGGAGACGACGCCGATCACCGGCACTAGGCCCGACAGCCTGGCGAACTGTACGAAGGAGGGCCCGTCGAGCCCGGTGAGGCCGAGCCGGTCGGTGTCGCCGGGACGGCCGCCGCCGCCCTCGGCGTAGAACACCAGCGGCATCTTCCATTGCTCGACCAGCGTCAGCATCCGGTCGATCTTCTTGTGGTTCATGTGGCCCTGGGTGCCGGCCAGAACCGTGTAGTCGTAGGAGATCACCATGCAGCGCGCGTCGTGCTCGCCGAACTGCTTGGCGTTGACGGTGGCGACGCCCGCGACGAGACCGTCGGCCGGCGTGTTCTTGATCAGGTCGTCGAGCGCGCGGCGGCGGCGCTGGCCGGCGATCGCCAGGCTGCCGTATTCCATGAACGAGCCTTCGTCCACGAGCTGCGCGATGTTCTCGCGCGCGGTGCGCTGATTGGTCTTGCGCCGGCGCCCGACCGAGTCCGGCCGGTTCTCGTCGAGCGTGTTGCCCTGCCGCGCCATCACTTCGGCGAGGTCGGGACGGATCGCGTCGAGATCCATCTCGGTTTCCTCGGCGGCCAGATCGCCCTCGACGTCGAGCGGCTCGAGATACAGGATCGCTTCGCCCTGCATCAGCGTCACGCCATCGGCGGTGACGATGCGGCGGATGCGGCCGCCCTGCTCGGTCGTAACCAGATGCTCCATCTTCATCGATTCGAGCACCGCAAGTTGCTGATGCGGCCGCACCACGTCGCCTTCCGCGACGGTGATCGCCACCACCGTGCCCTGCAGCGGCGCGACGATCGACACCGCGCCTTCCGGCGCGGCTTCGGCCGCCGCCTTGCTGTGCGATTGCTGCGCTTCTCCGCCCGGCAGCGCGACCAGCGGCGTACCGAGCTTCTCTGCGGCGGCGACCAAGTCAGCGACGGTCCGATCGATGAACGCGGTGCTGACGCGATTGGCTTTGAAGTCCGGATGCGCCAGGATCGCCTGCAGCAACGCACTATTCGTCTCGACGCCGGCGATGCGGAATTCGCGCAGCGTCCGCGCCGCCTTGGCGACGGCGTCGGCCCACTGTCCTGGCGCGTGCACGATCACCTTGGCGAGTAGCGAGTCGAACGCCGCGCTGGTCCTGTAGCCCGCATAGCCGAACGTATCGACGCGCACGCCCGGTCCCGCCGGCGGCTCGAATACGCTCAGCGTGCCGCCGCTCGGATGCGTGGCGCCGCTCGCATCCATCGTTTCCATGTTGACGCGCAGCTGAATCGCGAAGCCGCGCGGCTTCGGCACGTTCGCCTGATCGAGCCCGAGCGAACTAAGCGTCGCGCCGCCCGCCACCGCGATCTGCGAGCGCACCAGATCGACCGAGAGGACTTCTTCAGTAACGGTGTGCTCGACCTGCAGCCGCGGATTGGCCTCGATGAACGCGAACGCGCCCTCGCCGTCACCGCCGTCGCCATCGACCAGGAATTCGAAGGTGCCGAGACTGTCGTAGTTCGCCGCCGTCGCCAGCTTCACCGCCGCCTCGACGATCCGCGCCCGTAACTCATCGCTCAGCGACGGGCTCGGCGCGATCTCGACCAGCTTCTGGTTGCGGCGCTGGATCGTGCACTCGCGCTCCCACAGATGACTGATAGCACCGTGCTGATCGCCGATGATCTGAACTTCGATGTGCCGCGCATTGCGGATCAGCCGCTCGGCATACACCCCATCACTGCCGAACGCCGCCTTGGCTTCGGACTGACAGCGCGCATAGGCTTCGCCGAGATCCTCGGCGCGCTCGACCACGCGCATGCCGCGACCGCCGCCGCCCGCCATTGCCTTGATCATCACCGCCGCACGATCGCCGAGCGAGGCGAAGAACGCCTGGATGTCGTCCAGCGTCGACGGCCCCTGGGTGCCGGCAATGATTGGCACTCCCGACTTCTTTGCGAGTTGCCGTGCCGCAACTTTGTCACCGAATAGCCTCAAGGCTTCGGGCGACGGACCAATGAACCGGATACCTTCCTCCGCGCATCGCCGGGCGATATCCGCGTTCTCGCTGAGGAAGCCGTAACCGGGGTGCAGCGCGTCGCAATGCGCCGCCTTTGCGGCTTCGACCACCGCCTCGATATCCAGATAAGCCCTTGCGCCGCGCCCCGGAATCTCGCGCGCTTCGTCGGCGATGCGCAGATGCAGCGAGGCCGCATCGTCGGACGGATAGATCGCCACGCTGGCAAGCCCGGCATCGGCGGCGGCCCGCGCGATGCGGATCGCGATCTCGCCGCGGTTGGCGATCAGTAATTTACGGAACGACATGCGACTTTCCTCATCCCCAATCATCGGCAGCGCCGCCGCGCGATCAGCGCGCGTTGGCGTCGAGTTCTTGCTTCTTCACTTTGCCGGTCGCGGTCATCGGCAGGGCGTCGATGATGCGGATCTCCGGCACCTTGTAGACCGCCATCCGCTCGGCACACCAGGCCTGCAACTCGGCCGGCGTGATGCTGCCCTCGGCTTCAGGCTTGAGCTGAATAAACGCAACCGGTACCTGCCCCTTGCCCGGATCGTCACGGCCGACCACGCCGGAGCCGAGCACTTTGGGATGCTGGCCGAGCAGCGCTTCGATCTCCGGCGGAAACACGCTCATGCCCTTCACCTTGAGCATCTCCTTGCGCCGGCCGAGGAAATGCAGGAAGCCCTGCGGATCGATGGTGCCGATGTCGCCGGTACGCAGCCAGCCGTCGACCAGCGACTGCGCGGTCGCCTCGGGCTTATTCCAATAGCTCTTCAGCAGTGACGGCGTGCGCACGCGAATCTCGCCCTCGCCGCCAAGCAGCACCAGCTCGCCGGTTTCGAAATCGGTGATCTTGAATTCGGCGCCCGGCACCGGCAGGCCGACGAAGATCGGCTGCGAATTCAGATCGAAGTCATCGCTCTGAAAGCCGACCGTGAAGGTGTTCGACGTGTGCGTCTCGGTCATGCCCCACGAGGCTTCGGTCAGGATCGTGCCGGTGAGATCCTTCCAGCGCTTGCGATAATCGGGGTTGAGCTTCTTGACGAAGGAGACCACGCGGACCTGCTTCAGCGACGACAGGTCGAACTCCTTGAAGCGCGGATGGTCCATCAGCTCGACGGCACCGTCGACCGGCATCGCGGTCACCCCGACCTTGTAGCGATCGATCGCCGACAGCACGCCGAGCGCGTCCCAGCGCGCCAGCAGCACCAGCGTCGCGCCGGCGAACAACGGGAAGATCAGGCCGAAGTTCTCGCCGGCGATCCAGAACTCGGGAAAGAACGACAGGAACACGCTGCGCTCGTCGGCGACGACCGAGATGCCGTGATTGGCGGCGGCGGTGTACACCATGTCGCCCTGGGTATGGACGCAGCCCTTCGGCATGCCGGTGGTGCCGCCCGTGTAGTTCAGTGCCGCGACATCGTCGAGCGACGCTGGCGGCAGCGGCTCCGGCGTCGGCATGGCCGCCAGGGTCGGCAGCAGATCGGTCGCGCCGGCGACCGCGACACGCGGCCCGCCGACCGAGTCCGGCACCGGGATCGTCGGTGCGGCCGGGATCACGTCCGCGAAGCTGGTGACGATCACCTCGCGCAGCTTGGTTTCGCCACGCACCTGATCGACCACCGAGGCGAGTTGATCGAGCGCTACGATCACTTCGGCATCGGTGTCGTTGAGTTCGTAGGACAGCTCGAACGCGCGCGACAGCGGGCTGACCGGCACGTGGATCGCGCCGAGCTTAAGAATGCCGAAGAACACGATGTGGAATTGCGGACAGTTTGGCAGGAACACGGCGACGCGGTCGCCCTTGCGCACGCCCTTCTGCATCAGCAGCGCGGCGAACCGGTCGCTGAGCCGATCGAGCTCCGCATAGGTGGTGACGTGGCCGTAGAAGATCACGGCCGGCCGCTCCGGTGCGCGCTTCGCCCAGGCGCGCAGATACTCGCTGAGTGCGATCTCGCCGTGCGGATAGCGCGGCTCGGTCGGCAGGCCCTTCGGCCAGGCCTTGGCCCAAAGGTCGTGCAGGGTTGCGAGATAATCGGCTTCGGCGGCGCTGGCGCTCATGGTGTGATCCTTGTTGTTCTTGCTTGTCTCAATTGCGCTTCATCGTCGGGTCGAGCGCGACGCGCAGCGATTCGCCCAGCGTGTTGTAGGCCAGCGCCGTGAACAGGATCGCCAGACCCGGCGGATACATCTGCTCCGGCGCAATCTCCATGTTCTGATAGGCGCGCGCCAGCATCGCGCCCCAGCTCGGATCCGGCGGCTGAATGCCGAGCCCGAGGAAGCTGAGGCTGGCTTCGGCCAAGAGCGCCGCGGCGAGCAGCAGCGTCACCTGCACGATCACCGGCTGGATCGCATTCGGCAGCACGTGCCGCCACAGGATGCGCGTGGTCGAACCGCCAAAGCAGCGCGCCGCGTCGACATAGAGCTCGTGCCGCACCACCAGCGTCCGGGCGCGGACCAGCCGCGCGAGCTGCGGCGAGAACACGATGCCGACCGAAATCATGCCGTTGGTGAGTCCGATGCCGAGCGCGCCGGTGACGGCGATCGCCAGCACGATCGCCGGAAACGACAGGAAGCTGTCGATCACCCGGCTGATCACGGTGTCGACCCAGCCGCCGAGATAGCCGGCGAGCACGCCGACCGGCACGCCGATCAGCACTGCGATCGCCACCGCCAGGAAGCTTGCATACAGCGACGCCGTGCCGCCGTGGATCAAGCGGCTGAGCGTATCGCGGCCGAGATCGTCGGCGCCGAGCCAATGCTCCGCCGACATCGGCGCCAGCGACGCGTTGACGTCCTGCGCCAGCGGATCATATGGCGCGAGCCACGGCGCCAGCACCGACACCACGAACAGCACCAGCAGAACGGTCAGGCTGATCGCGCCGCGAATGTCGGACACGAACCAGCGAAGGAATTTGCGCACCCGCCGCGGCCGGTGCGGCGCCGTCATCGCCAGATCGGTCATGAGGCGATCCTCGGATCGAGTACGCTGTACAGGATGTCGGTGAGCAGATTGAGCGACACCACGATCAGCACCATGGTGAACACGACGCCCTGCACCACCGGAAAGTCGCGGTGCATCGCGGCATTGACGATCAGGCCGCCCATGCCGGGAATCGCAAACACTGCCTCGACCACGACGGTCGCGGCCAGCATCCGGTTCGCCAGCAGGCTGATCACCGTGAGCAGATTGACGCTGACGTTCTTCAGGCCATGGCGCCACAGGATCGACGACGGCGGCAGGCCCTTGGCGTGCAGGGTCCGCACCTGCTGCGACGACAGAATCTCGACCAGCGACGAGCGCAGCTGCCGCGCCACCTCGGCGATGCCGCCCGACGCGAGCGCCAAGGCCGGCAGGATCGCGTGACTGAGCGACGCCCACGGATCCTTGAAGAACGACACCGCGCCGGTCGCCGGCAGCCAGCCCAGCTGCAGCGAGAAGAATGCGACCAGCAGCATGCCGAGCCAGAAGTTCGGCACCGCGACGCCGAGCGACGCGATTGCCATCACGATGCTGTCGATCCACGAGCCCGGCTTGGTCGCCGCCGCGATG
The DNA here is from genome assembly GCF_042432815.1 of Rhodopseudomonas telluris. NCBI lineage: Bacteria > Pseudomonadati > Pseudomonadota > Alphaproteobacteria > Hyphomicrobiales > Nitrobacteraceae > Rhodopseudomonas > Rhodopseudomonas telluris. The sequence goes on along the minus strand of NZ_JBHLWM010000003.1, from coordinate 592,190 downwards.
CCGAGCGGCACGCCGATGAGCAGCGCGGTGAGCAGCGCCAGCACCACGATCAGCAGCGTGTGCGGCAGGCAGCGCTGGATCGAGGCCAGTACCGATTCGTTCGACACCAGCGAGTTCGACAGATCGCCCTGCACGGCCTTCCCCAACCACGAACCGTATTGCAGCAGGAACGGCTGATTCAGCCCGTACAGCTCACGGATCTCGGCGATCCGCTGTTCCGACGCGTTGTCGCCGGCGAGCGTCACCGCGACGTCGCCCGGCACCAGCTTGAGCAGGCCGAACACGATGAAGGTGGACAGCACCACCACCGGGATCGCCTGCAGCAGCCGGCGGCCGATGATGTGAAGTCGTGCGGCGTTCAACATGAGGTTTCGATCCGGCGCGGGCGCCGCAGAGCCTGCGGCGCCGTTCGCTCACGCGAGGGAGATGTTCTCGAATTTCGGCTTGCCGAGCAGATTGGGCTTGAAGCCCTTCACCTTGGACGACAGCGCGTCGAGTTCGAACTGGAAGGCCAGCGGCGCGGACAGCGCCTGTTCGACCGTGATGCGCTGGATCTTCGCGAACACTTCTGCGCGCTTGGCGAGATCCTCGCTGGCGCGGCTTTCCTGGATCAGCTTGGACAGCTCTGGATCGGCGGTGCGGCCGGCGTTGTAGTAGGCGCCTTTGTCGAAGCCGAGCCCGTAGGTCATGCTCGGATCCGGGCGCCCGGTCCAGGCCGACACCAGCAGGTCGAACTTCTTCTCCTGCGCGAAGAACTGCGCGCTGATTTCGGCAATGGTGCCGCGGGTGAACTTCACCCGGATACCGGCCTTGCCGAGCTGATCCTGAATCACTTCGCCGCGGCGCACCGAATCCTGATCCGTGTAGCCGCCGATCGTCAGATCGATGCCATCCTTGTAGCCGGCCTCGGCCAGCAATTGCTTCGCCTTGGCGATATCGTGCGGATAGGTGTTGGCCACGTCCTTGTTGTAGGCCCAGTGCGAACTCGGCAGCGTCATCCGCGCCGGCTCGCCAAGCCCGCTCAGCGCCGCCTTGACGAAGGTGTCGCGGTCGAACGCGAAGTTGATCGCCTGGCGAACCTTGAGGTTGTCGAGCGGCGCGCGGGCATAGTTGAAGTACACCTGGATGCAATACAACGTCGGCGAGCTGACCATGGTCAGATCCTTGGCACGCTCGATCACCGGCTTGAGGCGCGCCGGCAACTGAAACGCCATGTCGTTCTGACCGGCCACCACCGAACGCAACGCAGTGGCGTTCTCCGTGATGATGTTGAATTCAATGCCGTCGAGATACGGCCGGCCCTTGCGCCAGTAGTTTTCGTGGCGCGTCACCACAATGATCTCGTTGTCGTTCCAGCGCACCAGCTTCCACGGCCCGGCGCCGACCGCCTTGCGGTCGGTTTCGTTGCCAAGCGCCTTGATGTTGGTCGGCGACACCATCATGCCGGCGCGGTCCGACAGGATCGCCGGCAGCGCGGTGTCGGGGTTCTTCAGCTTCAGCGTCACCTGCAGCGGGCCGGTGACGTCCACCTGATCGATGCTGGCGAGATCCGGCTTGATGTTGGAGCGCTGATCGGTGCGGTTGCGATCAAGGTTGAACTTCACGGCCTCGGCGTCCATCGGGGTGCCGTCGTGAAACTGGATGCCGGGGGTGATGTCGAGCACCATCGTGTTGGCGTCGGGATACGACCATTTCGCCATGCCGGGCTTCGGCTTCAGCGTCTCGTAGTCCCACTCCACCAGCGTGTCGTACATCGTCCAGAGGATGCTGTGATCCGAGCCGGCGCCCCCGGTCGCGGGATCGAGCGACGACGGGTTGGCGGGCGCCGCGACCTTGAGCACGCCGCCCTTCTTGGGCTCCTGCGCCTGCGCCGGCAGGCCGAGTGCGCCGGCCGCGACGCCGCCACCGATCAGCGCCAGAATGTCACGGCGCCGCAGGGTTCGTCCGCCCAGATCGTATACGCGCATGGTTGTCCTCCCGATGATGATTAGGATGCGGCTTGCGCCGGCTGATTGTTCGGCGGCGGCCCGTCGGCCGTCGCGAAATGGCAGGCGACGCGGTGCCCGGGCCGGACCTCGCGCCAGTCCGGTATCTCGTCGGCGCAGCGCGGCTGCACCGAGGGACAGCGCGTGCGGAAGCGGCAGCCCGACGGCGGCGCCACCGGGCTCGGGATCTCGCCTTCGAGAATGATGCGGCGATCGACCCGCAGATGCGACGGCAACGGGATCGGCTCGGCCGACAGCAACGCGCGCGTATAGGGATGCAGCGGCCGCTCGATGACGTCTTCGGCGGGCCCGAGCTCCATTAGCTTGCCGAGATACGTCACGGCGATGCGGTCCGAGATATGCGACACCACCGAGATGTCGTGGGTGATGAACACGTAGGTCAGGCCGAATTCGCGCTGCAGATCGGCGAACAGGTTCAGGACGTCGCCGCGGATCGAGACGTCGAGCGCCGCGACCACCTCGTCGCAGACGATCACCTTCGGGCGCAGCATCAGCACCCGCGCGATGTTGACGCGCTGCTTCTGCCCGCCGGACAATTGGTGCGGATAGCGATCGGCCGCCTCGGCGGCGAGACCGACCCGCTCCAGCATAGCGATGCCGCGCTGGCGCCGCGACGTCGCGTCACCCTCGCGCAGGATTTCGAGCGGCTCGACCACGCTGTCGATAATGGGCATCCGCGGATTGAGCGCGGCGTTGGGATCCTGAAAGATGATCTGATAGTCGCGGCGATGCTGCCGGAACGCCCGCGCCCCGAGTCGTTCGGGATCGGTGCCGTCGTGCAGGATCTGACCTTCGGTCGGCCGCAGCAGCGACACCAGCGCGCGGCCGAGCGTGGTCTTGCCGGAGCCGGACTCACCGATCACGCCAAAGGTCTCGCCGGCCTGCACGGCGAAATCCATGCCGTCGATCGCCTTGACAGTGTCGCGGCCGTCGCGCGACGGAAACAGAATGCGCAGATCGCGCACCGCCAGAATGCCGGCCTCGGAAACATCGCGACGCGGAGCGGCCATCAGTTCACCGCTCCAGGCAATTCGAGCTCCGGCGTGCGCCAGCAACGCGCGGCGTGATCGGGTGTCAGCGCGATCATGCGCTGCTCCTGCTCGCAACCCGGCACGGCGTGCGCACAGCGCGAGCGGAACCGGCAGCCGGCCGGCATCGACTGCGGCGACGGCACGCGGCCTGGGATCGACGACAGTACGCCGCGGCGCTTGCTCAGGCCGGGCAGCGAGCGCAGCAGCCCCGAGGTGTAGGGATGACGCGGCCGCGTGAGCACATCGTCGACCGGCGCATCTTCGACCACCTCGCCGGCATACATCGTGATCATCCGGGTGCAGGTCTCGGCGACGACGCCGAGATCGTGGGTGATGAAGATCAGCGCGGTGCCGGTGCGCTCGCTCAGTGAGCGGAGCAGATCGGTGATCTGCGCCTGCACGGTGACGTCGAGCGCCGTGGTCGGCTCGTCGGCGATCAGCAGCTTCGGCTTGCAGATCAACGCCATCGCGATCATGACGCGCTGGCGCATGCCGCCCGACAACTGATGCGGATACTCGTCGCAGCGCCGCTCCGGCGCCGGAATGCCGACCTCGCGCAGCGCCGCAATGGCGCGTTCGCGGCCTTCGGCCTTGCTGGCCGGAAAATGGACCCGATAGGCCTCGCTGATCTGATCGCCGACGGTGAACACCGGATCGAGCGCGCTCATCGGCTCCTGGAAGATCATCGCAATGTCGCGGCCGCGGACCGCGCGCATCCGCCGCGGCGACAGCTTCAGCAGATCGGTGCCGTCGAACAGCACGTCGCCGGCGATACGGGCCGACTGCGTCGGCAGCAGCCGCAGCAGCGACAGGCCGGTGACGGTCTTGCCGCAGCCGCTTTCGCCGACCAGGCCGACGCGCTCGCCGGGGGCGATGGAGAAACTCACATTGCGGGTGACCGGCAGAGCGCCCTGAGCGGTCGTGAACGACAGCGACAGATTGCGGACGTCGAGCAAAGGCTGCGCGAGAGCGGCCGATCGCCCGTGGAGCGACGGAGCTTGCCGCGACGTGTGGGGTTCGACCTGCCCCGTCATTCGCCGCGACAATGCGAAGGTTGGTGGATGAAGCGCGGGGCGCGGGACGACCACACACGTCCGGCGACGAGGCGTTCGAAGCCGGGCCGCGGGGTTGGCCGGGCACATGCCGGCGCTGTCGTGATCGCCATCGTCATCCTCCCGTCCGCGGCTCCGGGCCGCGGTTCGTCGCGCTTTCGGCTTGGTGCCGATTTCGGCGCGCGACACCCCAATCAAACGGCACAGATTGTCGATTGTCAACAATTGACGATTGCGCTACTTTGTCCCGCGCCACGGACGCACCGACGGGAGAGCGCTTTGGGAACGATGGATCGCAGTTCGCCGACTGCGAGGGACGGCCGAACCGAGCGTCGTTTTGCGCCGCGTACGCTGCCGGACCAGGTGGCGGAGGAGCTCGGCGCCGAGATCGTTTCCGGCCGGCGCAAGGCCGGGGCGCGACTGGTCGAGATCGATCTGGCGCAGGAATTCGGCGTCAGCCGGGGCCCGATCCGCGAGGCGATCCGGATTCTCGAACGCCGGCGCCTCGTCGAATTGCTGCCGCGGCGCGGCGCCTACATCAAACCGGTGTCGCTGAAATCCGTCGCGGATCTGTTCAACGTCCGCACTGCGCTGTCGACGCTGGCGGTGCGCACCATGGCGACGGCGCCGGTCGAGAGCTACATCGACACGCTCGCGCGGCGGTGCGACGAACTGAAGGCGCAGGTCGATGTGGACGATCCGATCGCGTTCGCGCGGACGACGACGCGGGCCGTCAAGACGATCGCGCGCGGCTCCGGCAACGAGCTGCTGGTCGAATTGCTGACTGATCTCGCCAATCAGACGGTGTGGACGATGATTTGGAAATCGCCCTTGGACTATCAGACCCGCGACATCCGGCTGGCCTCGGCCGACCTGATGGCGGCGACCCTGAAGGCGATCCGGCAGCGCAAGCCGAATGCCGCCGTGACGCATTTCGGCCAGTTGCTGGAGGGCGACCGCGACCGCGCGCTGGCGACGCTGTCGCAGATCCGGGGTGAAGCCTTCGACCTCAGCGCCCTGATCCACGCCGACGAATCCGGCGTGGCATTGCAGGCGCTCGCCGCACGGCCGGCCTAGCGTTCACTCCGGCCGGCGGCAGACCAGATCGATCTCGATCAGCGCGTCGTAAGCAAGACCGGTGACGCCGACACAGGTGCGCGCCGGCAGACGATCCTGCGGGAAGTAGCTGCGATAGGTCTCGTTCATCTCGGCATAGTCGCGCTTGAACTCGGTGAGATAGATCCGGCTCATCACGATGTGCTCGAGACCGAGGCCAAGGCCGGCCAGCACGACACGCAGATTTTCCATCACCGCACGAGTTTGCGCGCCAATGCCGTCGGGCAGCACGCCGGGCGTCAGAGGCGTGTCGGGCATCTGGCCGGTGACGAAGACGAAGCCGTCGGTTTCCACGGCGTGGCTGAACGGCGCGACCGGCTTCGGTCCGCCGGGGATCATGTGAAACTTCAAGACAGGCCTTTCGTGAGATGAAGATCAGGCGCGCGCGTCGGCGAACACCTGTTTGCTGAGAATGGCGTGGACGCCCCAATTGCCGTCCACCACCTGGGTGACGCCGAAATCGACCGCGACCGACATCAGCGCGATCGCCTCGTCCTCGGTCAGTCCCTTGATACTCATCAGGAAGCGCCGCATCTTCCGGAACGCGTCCTTCATCGCAAGATCGAGCGACGACGTCGCATAGACCTCGCTCTGGCCCTTGGCGCCGAATTCGGCCAGGTAGTTGGGGTGGCTGAAGCCCATCAGCACCCAGTCGGTCGCGGTCTCGATCAGTGGGTAGGTGAGATCGGCGAACGGCTTGTCGGCGAATTCGCCCTTCTTGTGCAGGATCACCTCGAAAGTGCCGGTCATCGAGCACTCGATCGCGGTGCCGCCGAGCTCGCCGTCACCTTGTGCGGCGTGCGGATCGCCGACCGACAGCAGCGCGCCCGGCACCGACACCGGCAGATAGATCGTCGATCCCTTGCCGAGCCGCCAATTATCGAGATTGCCGCCGAAGTAAGCGGGGGGCACCGAGTCGACGAAGTCGACTTCGCGCGGCGCCAGCGCGATCACGCCGAAATGCGGCCGCAGCGGAATCCGCACGCCGTCGAGCACATCGTGACGCCGCCGCACCGAGGACGGCTGCACCGGCACGCCCGGATAGTCGTAGGTCGCGTGCACCGTGCCGAACGGATCGACTTGCGGGGCCCAGCGATACGAGTACGCGGCGCGTGCATAGGGCGCCGCCTCGTCGGCGAAGATCTCGTAGATCGTCACCGCCTCGTGGGCGTGCTGCTCGGCGAGGAATTCCTTGTAATGATAGCCCCACCACGCCGCGACGCTGCTGCCGAACACCCGGCCCTTGAAGTCGGGATTACGGCTGGCGCGCGGCACGATGTCGAGGATGCGGATCTCGAGTACGTCGCCCGGCTGCGCATCCTTCACTGCGACCGGCCCGGTGCAGATGTGCACACCAAAACCTTCGCCGGCACCACGGCCGTAGATCGAGGCGTCGAGCGGGCCGGCGCCGCGGCGATCGACGTTCTTCTGATCGTGCGTCCAGTGAAACACGCTCTCGGCGCCAGCATCACCGCTGATCATCCGCTCTGGATCGTCGGAGGCATGCTGCGTCAGGGTCTCGATCGTGATGGTGTCGCCCGACGCAATCTCGATCTGCGGCGGCAGCGAGCGGCTGAAGTAGCCCCAATGCACGCGCGATGCGTCGGCCGTGAGGTGATGATGCTGCGGCGTCGTTTCGGCACAGAAGTCCGACGCCGGAAACTCCGCGGCCGGCCGACGCGCCGCGGTCCTTGCCGGCTGATTGCGGAGCTGCACCAGCGCCTGCTGCGGCCAGCCGCGCTGCGCGGTGGCGGCCGCGGTCGCGGCGTGACGCTCCGCCTCGGCCTGCCGATACTCCCGCGGCGACACGCCGAAGCGATGCCGGAAAGCGCGACTGAAATGCGCCGAGTCGTTGAAGCCGGCGCGAAACGCGATCTCGGAGATCGAGTGATGCGCCTCTGCCGGATTGGCGAGGTCCGCGCAGGTGCGCTGCAGCCGGCGTTCGCGCAGATAATGCGTGAAGCTGGAGCCGGTGCCGCCGAACAGCTTCTGCAGATAGCGCTCCGAGATTCCTTCGGCGGCCGCGACCTTGGCCGGCGTCAGATCCGGATCGTCCAGCCGGCGCTCGATCGCCTGACACAGCCGCTGCAACGTCGCCGCCTTGCTGGCGCTGCCTGCATTCAAGTCGGATGTTGCCGGCGCCTGCCGCATCAACGCGGGCATTAAATCCGCAAGGCCTTGCGCGGCCGCCGGCCACTCGGCGTCGGACAGAGTTTCGAGATGGCCTGCGGCGCTCTCCAGCATCCGGATGAACATATCGCCGAAGCCGCTCGGCGCGATCTGCTGAACCTCGGTGAGCCGCGGTCCCACGGTCCGGCTGCGCGCGGCATCGCAAGACACGGACAGCACCACCGCGCGGAAATCGCGCGCGAACGACAGGCTCCAGCCGCTCGCCCGCGGCAACAACAACAGATGGCCAGCGGCGATGATCTGATGGCCCGCCGCGGTCTTCAGCGAGAGGCCATCCTCGAGCGGCAGCAGGACCAACGGATGATCCCCATGCGCCTCCGCCTGGGCCGTCACCGCCTGCGGGCCGGCCGACAGCGTCGCCAGCGTCACGCCCTCGGAACTACGGCGCACGGCAGTGGCGTGGCCCGCATGGCTGGTTGCAGCCGCCGCAGGCTGCAAGCCCAGCGAGGCAAGCACGTCGCGCCAGGCTTCCGGGCGCTCGCCTTCGCAATAGGACTCGCTGGAGTAGGGACGCAGACTCATGGCTCGGCCTTCCTGGCCAAAACCAAGCAACCCCCGTGCCATCGTCAGGCACACGGAACAATGTCCGACCACGAGCCGGCTCATCGCGACGCCGCCGCCCCGCCTAGTCGCAGCGGAACACGTTCTTGCGGATGGTGCCGTGCACGCCCCAATTGGCGTCGACCACCTGGGTGACGCCGAAATCGGCGCCGACCGACATCAGCGAGATCGCCTCGTCCTCGCTGAGCTTGTGCACCGTCATCAGGAACCGGCGCATCTTGCGGAAAGCGTCGCGCATCGCGCGGTCGAGGCTGGAGTGGTTGGCGATCTCGAGCTGCGCATTGGCGCCGAGCTCGGCCAGATAGTTGGGATAGGTGAAGCCGTAGACCGACCAAGCATCCGGCGTCTCCAGCATCGGGTGGGTCAGGCCTTCCAGCGGCGTGCCGCCGAGATCGTTCTTCTTGTGCAGGATGAATTCGAAATCGCCGGTCAGCGAGGTTTCGATCGCCGTGCCGCCGAGCTCGCTGTCGCCCTGCGCGGCGTGCGGATCGCCGACCGAGAAGAACGCGCCCGGCACAGCCACCGGGTAGTACATCTTGGCGCCCTTGCCGACCCGCCAGTCGTCGATATTGCCGCCGGTGTAGCTCGGCGGGATCGACGAGACGAAGTCCTCCTCGGACGGCGCCAGCCCCATCGTGCCGAAATGCAGCCGCGCCGGCAGCTTGACGTTGCTGAGGATGTTCTCGCGCTTGATGATGGTGCGGTGATCGACCGGCACGCCCGGATAATCGATGGTCGGGTGCACGATGCCGTCGGGATCGGTCTGCGGCGTCCAGACGTAATTGTAGACCGCCTTGGCGAACGGCTCGCCCGAGGTGTCGAGCTCGAAGATAGTGATCACCTCGCGCGGCTTCGGCTCTTCGATCAGATCGTGATAGTGAAAGCCCCAATTCGCCGCGACGTTGGAGCCGAAGCATTTGCCGGCGTGACACGCCTTGCAGGCAGGCCGCGGCTTGATGTCGAGAATACGCACTTCCAGCACGTCACCCGGCTCGGCGCCTTCGATTGCGACCGGACCGGTGAGCAGATGCACGCCGACGCCCTCCCCGGAACCGCGGATGAACGGCCCCTCGGTCGGGCCTGCGCCGCGGCGCGCCACCGCCTTGTGCTCGCGGGTCCATTTGAACACGCTCTCGGCGCCGGGATCGCCCTCGATCATGCGCTCATAGTCGTCGCCCGCGTGATGCGTCAGCGTCTCGATGGTGGCGCGGTCGCCGGACTTCAGCGTCAGCGCGGGCGCCACCACCTTGCTGAAATAGCCCCAGTGGACGGTCTTCGGCGACACCGGGAGAAGATGATGCTTCATGCTGAGATCCTCGACAGGCAAGACGAAAAGAAAGCGGACATCGCGATCACTCGGCGTCCATGGCGCTGAGGAAGCGCTGCGCGACCGGATTCTTCGGATGGTTGAGCACCTGGTCGGCCGGGCCTTCTTCGATGATCGCTCCGCCGGCGAGCAGCACGACGCGGTCCGCGACCTCGCTGGCGAAGCGCAGCTGATGCGTCGAGATGATCATGGTCAGGCCGTCCTCGACCGCGAGGCGGCGGATGACTTCCAGCACTTCGTTGACAAGTTCGGGATCGAGCGCGGAGGTCGGCTCGTCGAGCAGCAGCACGCTCGGATTGGGCGCGATGGCGCGGGCGATGGCGACGCGCTGCTGCTGGCCGCCGGACAGATGCCGCGGCAGCGCATCGGCGCGATGCGACAGGCCGACGCGTTCGAGCAGTTGGAGCGCGCGGCGCTCGGCCTCGGCCGGTGCGACGCCGTGCACCCAGCGCAGCGGGCCGGCGATGTTCTCCTTGGCGGTGAGGTGGCCGAACAGGTTGAACTGCTGAAACACCATGCCGACGCCGACTTCGGCCCGGGCCTGCGCGGCCATCCGCGGCGACAGCGGCTTGCCGAGATGATTGAAGCCGAGCCGGCGGCCGCCGACCTCGATGGTGCCGTCGTTCCACAATTCGAGATTGTTGATACAGCGCAGCAACGTGCTCTTGCCGGAGCCGGACGGGCCGAGCAGCGCGATCACTTCGCCGTTGCGCACGGCGAGATCGACACCGTCGAGCACGATGTTCGCGTCGTAGTTCTTGCGCAGCGCCTTCACGGCGACGGCGACGTCGTTGCGGGCGAGCGCGGCCGCACGCGCGGCATGATCGATCGGCGCCGGCGGCAGGCGCGGCGGTGGCAGTTCGGCGACGCCGCCGTCCGGCAGGATGTCCGGCGCAGGCTCGTTGTCTTGCAGCGGGTCGTCGATGCCCTGGGCGCGGTACCATGGCAGGAACCGCATCAGCTTGACCTGCTTGGAGGTGCGGTCGAGATCGAACAGCCACTCCAGGAAGATCTGCAGGGCCGAGATCGCCGAGGTCAGCAGCAAATAGATCAGGCCGGAGGCGAAGAAGATCGAGAAGAAATCGAAGGTCGAGGACGCGAGTTGCGTCGAGCGCAGCGTCAGCTCCTGCACGGCGATCACCGAGGCCAGCGACGAGTTCTTCAGCGCGCTGACCGCTTCGTTACCGAACGCCGGGATCATGGTGCGGATCGCCTGCGGCGCGATGATCCGGCGCATCAGGATGCCCGGCGTCATGCCGAGCGCCTGGCCGGCGAGAATCTGGCCTTTCTCGACGCCGAGTACGCCGGCGCGCAGCATCTCGGCGATGAACGGGGCTTCGTTACAGGCGAGCGCGAGGCCGGCTGCAAGGATCGCGGGCAGCTTGATGCCGATATGCGGCAGAGCGTCGTAGGCGAACACCATCTGCAAAATCAGCGGCGTGCCGCGGAAGATGACGGTGTAGATCCGGGCGGCGGACGACAGCAGCTTGAAGCGGCTGAGCTGCATCCCCGCCAGGATCGTTCCGAGGATCAATCCGCCGCCGAGGCCGAGGGCCGTGACCTGCAAGGTCACCTCGATGCCCTGGATCATGTAGGGCATGCTCAGATAATGGAGAAACAGCTCCATGGCGGCGTATCCTTAGTGAGCCTGTAGGGTGGGCAAAGGCACGGAGCGCCGTGCCCACGACATCGGTCGCGGTGTGAAGTGGTGGGCACGGCGCGCGCGCCTTGCCCACCCTCCGTCGGGACGATTACTTGACGACCAGCAGGCCGGGCTCGATCAGGTTCTCAGGGTCGAGCTTCCACTTCTTCAGCAGCGCGAGCTGGTCGCCGGACTTGTAGATTTCGGTCAGCGCGTCTTTCACGGCGTCGCGGAATTTCGGCTTGTTCTTCGGCACCGCGATGCCGACCTGATAGGGGATCGTCACCGCGATCGCCTTTTCGAGCTTGTCCGGATAGGCCTTCACCGCATTGTCGACGGTGTTGACGTCGTTGATGTAGGTGTCGGCGCGGCCAGCAAGGATCGCCTGGATGCAGTTGGCGTTGTTGTCGTAGAGCTGGATGGTCGGCTCGGGCTTGCCGAGCTTCTTGCACTCGGGCGCCAGCGCCTGGATCAGCGGGACTTCGACATAGCCGGTGTTCTCAGCGGCGGCGGTCCCACACAGCGAGGTGTCGATGCCGGTGATCTTCTTCGGGTTGCCCTTGGCGACCAGCACGCCGTCGAACACCTTGGAATAGGTGATGAAGTCCGCCGCCTTGGCGCGCTCTTCGGTGGCGTAGATGTCGGAGATGACGATGTCGGCCTGGCCGCTCGACAACGTGGTCAGCAGCGCCGCGAAGGTCACGGCCTTGTAGGTCAGCTTGAAGCCGAGGCAGTCACCGATCGCTTCGCCGAGGTCGATGTCGTAGCCGATATATTTGGTCGGATCCTTGGGATCGATCGACTCGTAGCCCGGCGTATGCGGGTTGATGGCGTTGACGAGGGTCTTGCCCTTCCAGTCGGGATACTTCTCCTGGAGCGCCGCGCAGGCGGCGGGCGCAGCGGCGTGCGCCGGCTTCGGCGCCGCAAAGCCGACCAGCACCAGCGCGCCCATCAGCGCGGCGCTCGTCAGGCTCCGAAACTCGGGAATAGGCAACTTGACCATTCGATCGCTCCTTCGATGGTGTCATGGCGGAGGCCATGTTCCGAACCGTCTGGGAGCTAAGACCGTGCGCCGCGGAAAAACTTGTCTCCGGGCGCACAACCTCTTGTTCGAAGGCTGCTACCAAATAGGCAGCACTTGCGAGATTTTTGGGCGGGAGTTGATCACACGGTGACGACGAGCTGCCGCCCTGCCCTTCGCTGAGCAAAGCGGCGAGCCTCACACCTTCGTCATGCCCAGGCTCGTCCCGGGCATCCACGTCTTGCTGAATAAGCTACGCCCAAAGACGTGGATGGCCGGGACAAGCCCGGCCATGACGCAATTTTCGCTTAGGCAGATGAAATTGGCGAGAGCCTACTGCGCCTTCACGGCACCCTTGTCGTTGTCGGCGCGCTTGCCGAGATAAGCGATCGCGGCGTTGAGCTGGGCATCCTCGGGCTTGCCGATCAGGTCGGCCTTGATCGGCGGCGACGAGGCGGCCGGCTTATCGGTTCCGGCCGCAGCGCCGGAGGCTTTCGGCTTGGCAGTGCCGGGCTTGCCGGCGCCCCCGAGCTGCCCCGGATTGGCGATGGCGCCGCGTAGCGCGCCTTCGCGCAGCATCGCACCGCCGGCGATCTGCTGATCCTTCGGCGCTTCCTGCACGATATCCGGGGTAATGCCGTCGTCCTGGATCGAGCGGCCGGACGGCGTGTAGTACAGCGCCGTGGTCAGGCGCACCGCGCCGCGGCCCTTGATCGGAATCACGGTCTGCACCGAACCCTTGCCGAAGCTCTGCGTGCCCATCACGGTGCCACGCTTGCGATCCTGCAGCGCTCCGGCGACGATTTCGGACGCCGAAGCCGAGGCGCCGTTGATCAGCACCACCACCGGAACGCCGGGCAGCATGTCGCCCTTGGACGGCGCGCTGAACACGCGCTGATCATCGGGCTGGCGTCCGCGGATCGACACCACGGTGCCGCCGTCGAGCAGGTTGCCGGCGACATCGACAGCGGCGGTCAGCAAGCCGCCGGGATCCTGGCGCAGGTCGATGACCAGCCCCTTCAGCCCGTCCTTGGAGTCGCTCTTGAGCTTGGTCAGCGCATTCTTGAAACCGTCCGAGGTGTCGTTGCCGAACTGGCTGATACGCACATAGCCGATGCCGTCGGGCTTCAGCTCCGACTTCACCGACGCGACCTTGATGATCTCGCGGGTCAGGGTGACGTCGAACGGCGGCTCCTTGCCGCGCAGAATGGTAATCGTCACCTTGGAGCCGGGCGTGCCGCGCAACATGTCGACGACCTCTCGCAGGCTCATGCCCTGGGTCGAGGTGTCGCCGACCTTGATGATGTCGTCGCCGGGCTCGAGCTTGGCGCGGGCCGCCGGCGTGCCGTCGATCGGCGCGACGATCTTGGGCACACCGCCCTGTCCCGAGATCTGCATGCCGAGACCGCCGAACTGGCCCGCCATGTCGGTCTGCATGTCCTTGAATTCTTTTTCGTCCATGTAGTCCGAATGCGGATCGAGCCGGTTCAGCATGCCCTTCAGCGCATCCTTGGTCAGCTCGTCGGTGCCGACCGGGTGCACATAGGCTCGCTCGACCAGGCCGATCACGCCGCCGATCAGGTCGAGATCGGGCTGCACCGTTGGAGTTCGCTGCAGCGCCAGCGCCGACAGCATGGGAATGGTGATGATGCCGGCCGCAGCGGCGACACTGATAACAAACCTGCGGGATTTGAACATGAAAGGACACCGGAATGAGCTGGCGCGGCGTGCGCATTTAAGGGCCACCCGCGCCTGATCGCGGTGGGTGCTGTCTGGAGGACTCTGGTCCCACTGACCGAAACGGGTGGCCTATAAATACGCCGGCAAAGCGGCGACTCAAGGATCAATAGGCCGCCACGGCAAGTCAAGCTGCAACGAGTTCCGATTCCATCAGAACTGACCCGCTGTAAGCGGCAGCCGTGAACGACGAGTTACAAGCAGCAGCCGACTGACAGCTGGCGCTCGACAAAGTCCTGCTGATCGGCGTCGGGCAACGGTCAGCGGACCTGCCGCTTCTCCAGCTTGCGCGCCAATGTGCGGCGATGCATGCCGAGGCGCCGCGCCGCTTCGGAGATGTTGAACTCGCTGTCGATCAGCGTCTGGTGAATGCGTTCCCATTCCAGCGTCTTGATCGAGGTCGGCTGGCTGGCGAGCGCGATATCGGCATTGCCCTCCGCCTTGCGGAACGCGGCCTCGATGTCGTCGGTATTGGATGGCTTGGCGAGGTAGTGGCAGGCGCCGAGCTTGATCGCCTCGACGGCGGTCGCAATGCTGGCGAAGCCAGTGAGGACCACGATCAGCATTTCCGGATCCTGCGCGTGCAGCAGCTCGACGCAGGCGAGGCCGGAGGCGACGCCGAGCTTGAGATCGACCACCGCATAGCCGAACGAACGCTCTTCGAGGGCGTCGCGCACCTCTTCGATCATGGAGGCGTGCACCACAGTGTATCCGCGACGCTCGAACGAGCGCTTCAACGTCTTGGCGAAGCCGGCGTCGTCCTCGACGATCAGCAGCGAGCGGTCTTCGGTTTCGGCGTGGTGTTCGGTCTCAGTCAAAATTCTGTCCGATCGCGAGGGTCGAGAGCGGCAGCACGAGTTTGACCTTGGCGCCGCGGTTACGGAGATTTTCGGCGGTCATCGAACCGCCGAGCTTGCGTACCACATTCATCACCAGGAACAGGCCGAGGCCGCCGCCGGCCCGGCCCTTGCTCGACTGATACGGCTTGCCGAGCTGCGCCAGCATGTCCTTGGGAAAGCCCGGTCCGCGGTCGCTGATCGACAGCACGAGATTGTCGCCCTCGCGCTCGGCCAACAGCTCGATCCAATAGCGCGACACCTCGAAGGCGTTGTCGAGCACGTTGAAGATCGCCTGCTTCAGCGTGACGTCCGAGACGATCGGGAGATCCTCGCCGAACGCGTTGACGACGTGCAAGGTGGTGCGGCTGCGGGCGCTCCGCCATTCTTCCGCCAGAGCCTCGAGGAATTCCGCCACTGTCGTCGGCGACGATCCCTCACCGCGCGCTTCGCCGGCCGACACCAGAATGCCGGTGACGATCGACTGACAGCGCTTCAACGCCGTCTCCATCTCGGCCAGATCCTCGGCCAGTTCGCGGTTGTTGGTGAGCGCCGGCATCCGTCGCCAGTCGCTGAGAATCACCGACACCGAGGCCAGCGGCGTGCCGAGTTCATGCGCGGCGCCCGAGGCGAGCAGGCCCATGCGCACGATATGATCCTGCTCGGCCGCGTGCTGGCGCAGCGACGCGAGATGCGCGTCGCGTTCGCGCAGGTTGCGATGAATGCGGGTGACGAACACCACCAGCAGCACGGCATTCAGCGCGAAGCCGAGCAGCATGCCGCCGACCCGCAGATTGATCGGATCGCCCGCCCACTCCGGCAGCACCAGCGGGCGTGACGCCTCGGTCAGCCAGATGATCGCGGTGAAGACGACCGCCACCAGCGACCAGCTCGAGCGGCCGTCGAGCAGCACCGCGCCGAGTGTCACCTGCAACAGATACAGCGAGGTGAACGGGTTGGTGACGCCGCCGCTGAGATAGAGCTGGGCCGTCAGCGCCACGACGTCGAGGATCAGCGCCACCAGCAGGTCGTGATTGCTGATCGCGAAGCGATAGCGCATCCACGCCAGGCTGGCGATGTTGAGTGCGACCAGACCAAGGATGACGGCGCCCATCGGCACCACCGGCAGCGGCGCGCCGAGCCACAGATGCACCGCCGCAATCGTCACGATTTGCCCGACCACCGCTGTCCAGCGCAGCTGGATCAGCAGCGACATGTTCTTGCGGTCAGTTTCGTCGTCGGGGGTCGAGGTGCCGAGGGGGGCGATCGGCTCGTCGCCGGCTTGCACCACGGCCAGGGACGAATGGCTGCCTCGCGGCGCCCAGTCCGTCTTGTCGTCAGCGATGCTCGGCGATCGGTCCAGCATTGGATCCTGTCGGAACGGCGGATCGCGCCCCGGCGCCCGGTCGGCGCCTCACGCGTGCCCTGCGGAGATATTCGCCGCCAAAGGCCACAACAAGCCAGCCGGCCAGCATAAAGGCCAGGCAAAACCACGTGAGCGCATAGGTCAGGTGGTTGTTCGGGAACTGCACCACCGTCAGCCCGCCGATCGGCTGGCCGCGACGATTGAGCGAGGCATCGGCATCGATGAAGAAGGGTGCGACATTCCCGATATCGCGCGCAGCCGCGATGGCCTGCACGTCTCGCGAGTACCAACGGTCCTCGGCCGGATCGTTATGGCGGAGGAAACCGCCCTTCGGCTCGGTGATGCGCAGCAGGCCTGTGACCGTCACCTGCCCGTCCGGCTCGCCGTCCCGCCGCGACGCACGGTCGCGCTGATCGGGCAGGATGAAGCCGCGGTTGATCAGGACCGTATGGCCGTCCGCGGTGCGCAGCGGCGTCATTACCCAGAACCCGCCGCCGGCTTCGGTGACGGCCGTCGTCAGGGTTTCGCGGTCGTTCTGGAAATGCCCGGTGACGGTGAGGCGGCGATATTCATCGTTCGCCGCCGAGATCGTCGGCCAGGCCGCCACTTCCGGCAGCGGCGCGGGAGCGGCATGGATGCGCGCTTCGACTCGGTCGATCAGCGCCAGCTTCCAGGCCCGCCGTTCGACCTGCCAGACGCCGAGGGCAATCAGCAGGACGACGCCCAGCAACGACGGGATCGTGAGCCACAGCGACGGCCGGCGCATGGGGGTGCCCCCCAGAGTCCGCGCGTCGCCGGAGGCCACGATCCCCGGTTCGCTCACTTCGGCGGGACCATGTTGTGGACCGGCATCATGTTGGTGATGAGATGGTGCATCACCCACAGCGATCCGGCTAGCGCGATCACCACCATGACGATGGTGAAGATCAGCGCCATCATGGTCCAGCCCTGCTCGGACGAGGTGTTCATGTGCAGGAAGTAGATCATGTGCACGACGATCTGCACCGCCGCGAACGCCATGACGACGAGGCCGGTGACGGACTTGTCGGCGATCGCGCCGCTCATCACCAGCCAGAACGGGATCGCGGTCAGCACAACCGACAGGCCGAAGCCGATCAGATAGCTCTTCAGCGTGCCGTGGGCATGCGCGTCCGGATGGCCGTGGTGGTCCTCGCCATGGGCGTCGACGGGCGGATTGTTGATGCTCATCGCAGCACTCCCAGCAGGTACACGAAGGTGAAGACGCCGATCCAGACCACGTCGAGGAAGTGCCAGAACATGCTGAGGCACATCAGGCGACGGCGGTTGGCCTCGATCAGCCCCTTGCGGGCGACCTGGGTCATCAGCGTCACCAGCCAGATGATGCCGAAGGTGACGTGCAGACCGTGGGTGCCGACCAGCGTGAAGAACGAGGACAGGAAGGCGCTGCGCTGCGGCGTCGCGCCTTCATGGATCATGTGATGGAACTCGTAGAGTTCGATGCTGAGGAAGGCGAGGCCGAACAGCCCGGTAATCGCCAGCCACATCTGGGTGGCGCCGACCTGCCGCTTCTCCATCGTCAGCATGGCGAAGCCGTAGGTGATCGACGACAGCAGCAGCATCGCGGTGTTGACCGCGACGAGCTTCAGATCGAACAGATCCTTCGGCGCCGGCCCGGCCGCGTAGTTG
The DNA here is from genome assembly GCF_042432815.1 of Rhodopseudomonas telluris. Lineage (NCBI taxonomy): Bacteria > Pseudomonadati > Pseudomonadota > Alphaproteobacteria > Hyphomicrobiales > Nitrobacteraceae > Rhodopseudomonas > Rhodopseudomonas telluris. The sequence goes on along the minus strand of NZ_JBHLWM010000003.1, from coordinate 574,637 downwards.
GTGCCGAGCACGCCGTAGGTGGCGAACAGGATCGCGAAGATGAGACAGTCGCTCATCAAATAGAGCCAGAATCCGAGCAGGGTACTCGAACCTTCCGGATGGGCGTGTTCGTCGACGACGTAGAAGATCGGATCCGCGTCCTTCGGATTGGCGACCGCGACACTCATCACTTGGCTCCCGCAGCGAGCAGACGGGTCCGCTCTTCTTCGACGCGCACCACTTCCTCAGCCGGGATGTGGTAGTCGCGGTGATAGTTGAACGTATGACCGATCGCGACGGCGAGCAGCGCGATGAACGCCAGCGCGGCCAGCCACCAGATGTACCAGATCAGAGCGAAACCGGTCGCGGTGGCCAGACCGGCGAGAATGACGCCGGTGCCGGTGTTGCTCGGCATATGGATCGGCTTGAAGCCGGTCAGCGGTCGCTTGTAGCCGGCACGCTTCATCTCCCACCACGCGTCGGTGTTGTGCACCATCGGGGTGAAGGCGAAGTTGTAGTCCGGCGGAGGCGAGGACGTGGCCCATTCCAGGGTGCGGGCGTTCCACGGATCGCCGGTGACGTCGCGGAGCTGCTCACGGCGCAGAATGCTGACGGCGATCTGGATCAGGAACGCGCCGATGCCGACCGCGATCAGAGCCGCCCCGCAGGCCGCCAGGACGAACCAGATCTGCAGGCTTTGATCGTCGAACACACGCAGCCGGCGGGTGACGCCCATCAGGCCGAGCACGTAGAGCGGCATGAAGGCGAGGTAGAAGCCGACCACCCAGCTCCAGAACGAGACCTTGCCCCAGAACGGATCGAGCTTGAAGCCGAACGCCTTCGGGAACCAGTAGACGATGCCGGCGAACGCACCGAACACAACGCCGCCGATGATGACGTTGTGGAAGTGCGCGACCAGGAACAGGCTGTTGTGCAGCACGAAGTCGGCCGGCGGCACCGCGAGCAGCACGCCGGTCATGCCGCCGATCACGAAGGTCAGCATGAACGCGATGGTCCACATCATCGGCAGTTCGAACCGGATCCGGCCGCGATACATCGTGAACAGCCAGTTGAACATCTTCGCGCCCGTCGGGATCGAGATGATCATCGTGGTGATGCCGAAGAACGAGTTGACGCTGGCGCCCGACCCCATCGTGAAGAAGTGGTGCAGCCACACCAGATACGACAGGATGGTGATCACCACCGTGGCGTAGACCATCGAGGTGTAGCCGAACAGCCGCTTGCCCGAGAACGTCGACGTCACTTCCGAGAAGATGCCGAACGCCGGCAGGATCAGGATGTAGACCTCCGGGTGCCCCCAGATCCAGATCAGGTTCACGTACATCATCGGGTTGCCGCCGAAGTCGTTCGTGAAGAAGTTGGTGCCGACATAGCGGTCCAGCGACAGCAGCGCCAGCACCACGGTCAGCACCGGGAAGGAGGCGACGATCAGGATGTTGGTGCAGAGCGAGGTCCAGGTGAAGATCGGCATGCGCATCATCGTCATGCCGGGCGCCCGCATCTTGACGATGGTGCAGATCAGGTTGACGCCGGACAGCGTCGTGCCGACGCCCGCGACCTGCAGCGCCCATATGTAGTAATCGACCCCGACATCCGGACTGTAGCCGATATTCGACAGCGGCGGATAGGCCAGCCAGCCGGTGCGGGCGAACTCGCCGACGAACAGCGAGATCATCACCAGCACGGCGCCGCCGACGGTCATCCAGAAGCTGAAATTGTTGAGGAACGGGAACGACACGTCGCGCGCGCCGATCTGCAGCGGCACGACGTAGTTCATCAGACCGGTGACCAGCGGCATCGCTACGAAGAAGATCATGATCACGCCGTGGGCGGTGAACACCTGGTCGTAGTGATGCGCGTTGAGGTAGCCCTCCGAGCCGCCGAACGCCATCGCCTGCTGCAGACGCATCATGATGGCGTCGGCGAAGCCGCGCAGCAGCATGATCAGGCCGAGGATCATGTACATGATGCCGATGCGCTTGTGGTCGACGGTGGTGAACCACTCACGCCACAGATAGCCCCACAGCTTGAAGTAGGTGAGGCCGGCGACCAGCGCGGCGCCGCCGCACGCGACGCCGACGAAGGTCATCACGACAATCGGCTCGTGAAGCGGAAGCGAATCCAGCGACAGCCGGCCGAAGATCGCTTTAACGATATCAAAATTGGAGAACATGCGATCCCTCAGGATTGGGACTTCGACGTCGAGCCGAACAGGAACGAAGTGGAGGAGCCGAGTGGCGCCAGCGTCGGACGCTTCAGCCCGGCGCCGAGCAACGGCGTGGATTCACGGACCTGCGCGGTCGTGCGACCCTGCGGCTCCTCGGGCGTGCAGATGCCGGCCACGAAGGACGGCTGCGGCCCGAGCGCGGTGCCGCGGCGAGCGTATTTGTCGTAGGCCAGCGGCAGGGTGTTGTTCAGCCCGGCCATGCCGGAGCCGCCCTTGGCGTCGATCGCCATCATCTCGCTCATGCACATCTTGCCGGTGTCGACGCACATGTTGAGGATGGCGCGGAACAGGTCGCTGTCGACCGAGCCGAACGCGCGAGGCTTCTCGTTGCTGCTCGGGCGCTCGAGCTGCAGATATTCGGGGCGACCGAGTTTGTCGGGGCTCGCCTTCGCGCGGGCGATCCACTGATCGAAGCCGGCGTCGTCGAGGCCGTGGAAGGCGAAGTGCATGCCGGAGAAGCCGGCGCCGCTGTAGTTGGCCGACAGGCCGCGATAGTTGCCGGCGTGGTTGATCACCGCGTGCAGCTTGGTCTCCATGCCGGGCATCGCGTAGATCATGCCGGCGAGCGCCGGGACGTAGAACGAATTCATCACCGACGACGACGTGATGCGGAAGTTGATCGGGCGATCGACCGGAGCGGCCATCTCATTGAGCGAGGCGACGCCGTATTCCGGATAGATGAACAGCCACTTCCAATCGAGCGCGACGACATTGACCTCGAGCGGCGCCTTGTCCCGGTCGACAGGGCGGTTGGCGGCGATCCGGTCCAGCGAGCGGTAGGGATCGAGCAGATGGGTGCCCATCCAGGTGATGGCGCCCAGGCAGATGATGATCAGAAGCGGAGCCGACCAGATCACCAGCTCGAGGCCGGTCGAGTGATCCCACTCCGGATCGTATTTGGCCGCGTCGTTGGAATGCCGGTAGCGCCAGGCAAACCAGATCGTCAGCGCCATCACCGGCAGCACGATCAGCAGCATCAGGACGGTCGACACAATGATCAGGTCGCGCTGCTGCGCCGCCACGTCACCGGCCGGCGCCATCACCACAAAGTTGCAGCCGCTCAAAAGTACGGCCAAGGGTAGCAGCAACAGAAACTTTAGTCGTGACACGCGTTCCGCCCTTTGAGAATGAGAATATCTCGCAAGGACACGAGCTAGCTGCGGCGCAACAATCCGGACATTGGACAATTTGTCCAATGTTGCGGTGCGGGATCACCGCTCAAACAGAAATGCGATCGCTTCTAAAAGTGAGAAGCGCTCGCAACATTTTCCTTCGACATTTCAACGGCAGAGGCGATGACGGACACCACCACAGCGGGAACCACGACGGAGGGACTTGGCTCGGATCCGGCGCACAAGCATGCCAACCCGAACGACATCGCCATCGGGGTCATCATCGGCCGTACCGCCGAATTCTTCGACTTCTTCGTCTATGCGATCGCCTCGGTGATCGTGTTCCCCCGTCTGGTGTTCCCGTTCACCAGCGAGTTGAACGGCACCCTCTATTCCTTCGCGATCTTCGCCATCGCCTTTATCGCCCGGCCGTTCGGCTCGGTGATCTTCATGGCGATCGACCGCACCTACGGCAAAAGCGCCAAGCTGATCATCGCGATGTTGCTGCTCGGCACTGCGACGGTCGCGATCGCGTTCTTGCCCGGCTATTACGAGATCGGCGCGACCGCGATCTGGCTGCTGGCGCTGGCCCGCGCCGCGCAGGGCCTGGCCTGGGGCGGCGCCTGGGACGGCCTCGCCTCGCTGCTGGCGCTGAACGCGCCGAAAGAGCAGCGCGGCTGGTACGCGATGATCCCGCAGCTGGGCGCGCCGCTCGGCCTGATCGTCGCCAGCGCGCTGTTTGCCTATTTCACCGGACACCTGTCGGCCGAGGACTTCTTCGGCTGGGGCTGGCGCTACCCGTTCTTCGTCGCCTTCGCCATCAACGTCGTGGCGCTGTTCGCCCGGCTTCGTATGGTGGTGACGCCGGAATACGCCGCGCTGTTCGAAAGCCGCGAATTGCAGCCCGGCCGCGTCAGCGAGACCGTCCGCAACGAAGGCCGCAACATCGTGATCGGCGCCTTCGCGCCGCTGGCGAGCTTCGCGCTGTTCCACATGGTGACGGTGTTCCCGCTGTCCTGGGTGTTCCTGTTCACACGTGAAAGCCCGGTCCGCTTCCTGGTCATCGAGACCATCGGCGCCGCGATCTGCGTGCTCGCGATCATCGCGTCGGGCTATCTGTCCGACCGGATCGGCCGCAAGCCGCTGCTGATCGGCTCGGCCGTCGCGATCGCGGTGTTCAGCGGCTTCGCGCCGCAGCTGCTCGACGCCGGCCCGGTCGGCGAGTCGGTCTACATGATGCTCGGCTTCGTGCTGCTCGGCCTGTCGTTCGGCCAGTCCTCGGGCGCGATCGCCTCCAGCTTCCGGATGGCCTATCGCTACACCGCCTCGGCGCTGACCGCCGACTTGGCCTGGCTGTTCGGAGCCGGCTTCGCGCCGCTCGCCGCGCTGCTGCTCGCCACCCATTATGGCCTGCTGTCGTCCGGCGCCTATCTGCTGTCCGGCGCCGTGGTCACCGTGCTGGCGCTGTGGATCAGCGGGCTGCGCGAATCGGAAGAGTATCGGTAAGCGCCCCGCGCCGTTCGACCGTCTCCTCAAAATCAAAGCGGCCCGCGATGACGCGGGCCGCTTTTTTGTTGCAGCTCTGGCGAGGCGCTTAGCGCGGCGCCATCCGGATCGCGCCGTCGAGACGGACGTCTTCGCCGTTGAAGTAGCCGTTGGTGATCATGGTGAGCGCGAGCTGCGCATATTCCTCCGGCAGACCGAGCCGCTTCGGGAACGGCACCGAGGCGCTGAGCGCGGCCTTGACGTTCTCCGGCGCGCCCTGCAGCAGCGGCGTGTTGAAGATGCCCGGCAGGATAGTGTTGATGCGGACGCCTTCGCTCATCAGGTCGCGCGCGATCGGCAGCGTCATGCCGACGACGCCGGCCTTCGAGGCCGAATAGGCCGCCTGGCCCATCTGGCCGTCTTCGGCCGCGACCGACGCGGTGTTGACGATGGCGCCGCGCTCGCCGTCGTCCAGCGGCGGCAGCGACAGCATGCCCTGCGCCGACTTGGCGATGCAGCGGAAGGTGCCGACCAGATTGATCTGAATGATGCGATTGAAGGCATCGATCGGAAAATGCGTCGGCTCGCCGGTCTTCTTGTCGCGGCCGGCGGTTTTCACCGCGTTGCCGGTGCCGGCGCAATTGACCAGGATGCGCTCCTGCTTGTGCGCCGCGCGCGCCTTGGCGAAGGCCGCATCGACCTGCTCGTCGGAAGTCACGTCGACCTTGCAGAACACGCCGCCGATCTCCTTGGCGACGGCCTCGCCCTTCTCTTCGTTGAAGTCGAAGATCGCGACCTTCACGCCCTGCGCGGCGAGCGCACGTGCGGTCGCGGCGCCGAGGCCCGACGCACCGCCGGTGACGACGGCGGCGACCGAGGAATCGAGTTTCATGTCAGTTTTCTCCCTTGGATTGAGCTTGTTCGATGCGGACGGCCGGCGCTCAACGGCCGCCCGCAGTGCTGGCGATGGTGAATATCGGCTGCTGTTTCGCCGCTCTAGGCGGAAGCACCGCTCTGCTTCAGCCGACCGATTGCTTGTTCGGCCAAATCCAGTTGCTCGCTGACCCGGCGGCGCAAGTTGTCCAGGTCGACGCCCTCTGTGCTCTTTTGTCCCGCCATGTAGCGGGCATAGACGCCGTGGATGATCGCGGCGGTCTTCCAGCGGTTGAAGCCGATGTAGTAGTCGAGCCTGGACAGGTCACGGCCGGTGCGTGCCGCGTAACGGTCTGCCAACATGGTGCGGGACGGAAAGCCCGGCAGCACCGTCGGAGCTTCGCCCCACTGCCGGTCGCGATCGCTGGGATCGGGAAACTGATTGAGGGCATAGGCGAGGTCCGCCAGGGGATCGCCGAGCGTCGAGATCTCCCAGTCGACCACCGCCACGATGGTGTGGTCTGGCCCCGTCAGGGTATTGTGCAGCCCGTAGTCGCCGTGAACGATCCGCGCCGGTCCCTGTTCGGGGAGTTGCTCCAGCAGGAATTCACGCAAACTGTGCGCGCGCGGGTCATCGAACTTCGCCGGCTCGATCGAAGCCATCCACGACTGATACCAAGTCTTCAATTGCCGGCCGACGTAACTGTCCTTCTTGCCGAGATCGCCAAGGCCGACAGCGTCGGGGTCGACCGCGTGCAGATCGGCCAGCACGTCGATGAACGAATGCGCCAGCTTGGCGCGCTCTTGCTCCGGCACCAGGCGGCGCGTGTCGGCCGCGGTGTAGAGCGGGTGCCCGTTCACATGGCCCATGATGTAGAACCGCGCGCCGGTCACCGCGGTGTCGTCGCAGAAGCCGAACGCGGCCGGCACCGGCACCGGAGTCGGCCCGAGCGCGCTGATCAGCGCCCACTCGCGCTGCATATCGTGCGCCTTGGGGAGCAGCTCGCCGAGCGGCGGCCTGCGGATCACGGCCTTCCGGCCGCTTGCGTCTTCGATCAGGTAGGTCAGATTGGAGTGGCCGCCCTGCAGCCGCGTCCAGACCAGCGGCGGTGTCAGCGCAGGGACATTCGCACGGATCCAGGCTTCGACGGCCGGGATGTCATAGCCTGCAATCGGTTCGGTGGTCTTCATGCCGCCTTGCTCCTCGATCGATCGACCGCGACGCACCTTGCTTGACGTGGCAAGGCGTCATTCGCTCAGAGCGTCTTGCGGGTCTCGAAATTCCTTGTCAACCGGCGGCTTCCTTCGCGGAGAGGGGAAGGCAGCTCAGAGGGCGTGCTGCGGCGCAAAGGCGCAACCAGATTTCCGCTTCGCGGGATCATCGTCTTTGCGATCCGCCGGTGAAGAGACTGACTCGGCCGCCATAAAAGCGCTGAGCTTGCGCGACAACACGGCGGATGCCGCGCCGGCTTTCGGATCGGTCGAAGGTCAGGAAGGTCCGACCGCATGGATGCCATCGAAACAAACCGTCTCGTCCTGAGAAATTTCCGGACGAACGACGCGGCCGATCTGTTGGCCTATCTGTACGCGCCGCGGTCGAGCTGCTTTCTGTCGATGAAGCTCGACGACCTGCCGGCGGCCGAAGCGGAGGCGACCTTGCGCAGCCGAAGCGATGAGCACATTGCGGTGTGTTTGAAGTCGACCGGCCGGCTCATCGGCGACCTGTTCGCCGTGCCCGAAGACGATACGGTTTCGGTCGGATGGAATTTCAACGAGGCCTTCGCTGGCGTCGGCTTTGCGTCCGAAGCCGCGCGCGCGTTGTTTGACCATTTGTTCACTGCACGCAACGCACGCCGCCTCTACGCCTATGTCGAAGACCACAACATCGCGTCGCAGCGTCTGTGCGAACGACTAGGGATGCGCCAGGAAGGGCTGTTCAAGGACTTCGTCTCCTTCACGACCGACCGCAATGGTGACCCGATCTACGAGAACACCCTGCAGTACGCGATCCTGCGCCGGGAGTGGCAGCGATAACAATCAGCGGGCTGACGCGATGCGGGGCAATACCCTGCGTCGCTGGTGACCAAGGCGCGGCGCCATGACGACCATGGTCCGAGCCGGAGACATTCCCGCCGGCACGACCTCCCGGCCACATGACCGCCGATCAACCGAACCTGCCACCCCTCTGGATCACCTCGATCTTGTAGCCATCCGGGTCGGTAGCGAAGAAGAAGCGCGCAAGCACCGCGTTATTGTGCTGCAGTTCGCGCAGTGGTCCCGGCGAGAGATTCTCGCGTTCGAAGCGCGCGTGCTCCGCGGCCAGATCGTCGACCACGACCGCCAGATGACCGTAGCCGTCGCCCATCTGATAGGGCGCTGTCCGATCGGCATTGACGGTGAGTTCGAGCTCGAACGGCGACGACGGGTGCCGCAGATAGATCAGCGTGAAATCCGGGAAGGCAATGCGATCGGCCGGCTCCAGGCCGAAGGCCTTGTTGTAGTAGTTCAGCGACCGCGCTTCGTCGAGCACGCGGATCATCGAATGAACCGGCTTGGCCATCACGGGCAATCCTCTTCTGATGAGTTTACGATCGAGCACCACTCACTGGCGCGCAAGTTGTTCCGGAGAATCCTGCGATGAAGTGCACCAACCGCACCAGCGCCGTCGACGAGCAGCCTCCTCAGGCCACGCACGCCTTGGTAGTAAACGCGTCTCGCAATGCAAACAGCTTCGGCGTCTCAAACCGCAGCGCAGCAACGATTCTTTCTTGCTCAGCTGATTCCCACGCGTCTCCTTCTTGCCACTTTGCCAATGAGGTATAGGCTCACCGATCGCGCCCGGGCAGGCTTTTGATATCGATGACAGCTTGCGCGGAACGTGTTGGGGATCGAGGGGATGCTGCCGGCGTCGACGCAGGGCTGATTGCGGTCGGCGATATCGGCAGGTCGGACGGACGCGAGATGACTTCGCCGAGGTGATTGCGAGCAGCCAGGCTGGGCTTGGTTTTGCGCCGCTGTTTGGTGGCCTCGGACGCCATGACGCCAAGGGAGCCGACATGGACCAGCGAGACGTGCGCGCCGCATGGGAGCGCTTCGTTGAACGCGGCGCGCTGGCAAGCGAGCTGCGATCTCCTGTGGCAAACTCGTGGCAACGCTCCCGCAGCCACCAGGTGGCAATCGATCGCACCACGGCCCCCATCGTAGCCGAAGCCGAACTGTTCCGTCAGCGCGCCAAGCACGTCGCGCTGCGCCATGCCGCGCGTCGGGCGCTGGAGAACTCGCGGACCTTTCTCAGCGACGCGCAGTCGATCATGATCCTCACCGATCCGTCGGGGCTGATCATCGACACCGAAGGTGACGCGCGGGTGATCGACGCCGGGCGGGCCGTGCATCTCGAGCATGGCGGGCGTTGGAGCGAGGCGGACATCGGCACCAACGCGATCGGCGCCGCGATGGCGGAAGCGCGGCCAGTGCAGATTCACGGCGCCGAGCATTTCTGCGCCGAGGTGCAGCGCTGGACCTGCGCGGCGGTGCCGGTGTGCGATCCGGTGGACGGCGAGGTGCTCGGCATCGTCGATATTTCGGGACCGGCGACGACGTTCAATCCGCACAGCCTGGCGCTGGCGGTTTGCGTCGGGCAGCAAGTGGAGAGCGTGCTGGCGCGCGCCATCAAGGAAGACCACGAGCGCCTGCTGCAGCACTACCTCGCCAAGCGCGCGATCTGGGCGAGCGACGAGAGCCTGCTGATCGATCGGCGCGGCACCATACTTCACGGCAGCGAACTCGCCCGCAAGGCGATCCGCGACAATCTCCGCGGCGACGGGCACGATCCGCCGACGCGGATTTTGAAGCGGCTCGACTTCGCCGAGTGGCCCGCCAAGCTGAAGGAGCTGATCCCGGGCGTCAGCGTCGATCTCGTCGCCCACGACGACACCGGCATCGGCGCCGTCATCGTGCTACATGCAAGGCGGCGATTAGCAGGACCGGATCGCGGTCTGCAGAAGCAGGACCAGCCTGATAACCGGCGGATGAGTTCCGGACCGCGCACCGCGCCGCCGCAAGGCTTGCGCTTTTGCGAAGAGCCCGCCGTGAAGCGGCCGCCTTGTGCTGACTCAGCGCCGCGACGGTTGCGCCACGCCCCGTCGCCGGCGACCAGCTTCGTCGTCGCCGATCCGGCCGTGCAGGCCGTGGTGCGCCGCGTCGAGGTCGCGGCCGCGCGACAAATGCCGATCCTGATCCGCGGCGAGACCGGCACCGGCAAGGAACAGCTCGCGCGCCATGCCCACGCGGCCAGCGGGCGACAGGGCGCGTTCGTGCCGGTGAATTGCGCCGCGCTCCCCGACAGTCTGATCGAAGCCGAGCTGTTCGGCTACGCCGAGGGCGCCTTCACCGGCGCACGTCGCGGCGGCGCGCCGGGGCTGGTGCAGGAGGCCGATGGCGGCACGTTATTTCTCGACGAGATCGGCGACATGCCGGTTGCGTTGCAGGCCGTGCTGCTACGCCTGATCGACGACTGGACGGTGCGCCCGGTCGGCGGCGCGCGCAGACGGGTCGATATCTTTCTGGTCTCGGCCACCAATGCCGGGCTCGAAGACGCCGTCGCCCAGGGCCGGTTTCGCTCCGACCTGCTGTATCGGCTGAACACGCTCGAAGTGACGCTGCCGCGGCTGCGCGATCGCACCGACTTCGAGTCGATCGTGCGGCATCTGATCGACGGCATCGATCCGGGCTGCGAGATCGCCGCGCCGACGATGGCAGCGCTGGCGGCGCGGTCGTGGCCCGGCAACATCCGCGAACTCCGCAATATCCTGGCGCGCATTGCGCTCAGCAGCGGCGACGGGCCGGGCTCATCGGTGATCGCCGATCTGATCGGCCAGGCGCCGCAGCCGCGATCGGGCTCGCTGCAGGACATGCAGCTCGCCAGCATCCTCGCCGTCCATGCCGAAACCGCCGGCAATGTCAGCGAAACCGCGCGCCGCCTCGGCGTCTCCCGCAACACCGTGTACCGCGCGCTGGGTCAGACGGCAGCGCGGTGATCGCCATCCAACAATTTCTTTCTTGAGTCACCGAGACGCTCTCAACGGGCACAACCTCATGGTGAGGAGGCGCAAAGCGCCGTCTCGAACCATGCGCCGCAAGCACCCCGCTGCCTCATCCTTCGAGACGCCCGGCTGCGCCGGGCTCCTCAGGATGAGGAGCCCGTGCAGGTGGTAACGGTCGTTTCGCTTCAATCAGTGGAAGTTTTCCGAGGCTGCACCGACGCGTGCACCCTCACAACAACTCCGCGCCGCCCCCACGCGCAGGCTCCGCGGTGATGTCGTAATATTCCGGCTTCTTGGCGATCAGCGTCTGCGTCGTCAGGATCAGGGCGGCGACCGAGCCGGCGTTGCGGACGGCCGAGTAGCTGACCTTCACCGGATCGATGATCCCAGACTTGATCATATCCACGGTGGTGCCGGTCCGCGCGTCGAAGCCGTAGCCGTTGCTGGCCTTGACGACCTTGTCGACCGCGGCGGCGCTGTCGCGGCCGCAATTGGCGACGATACAGGCGAGCGGCTGGCTCAGCGCGCGCTGCATCAGCTCGGCGCCCTGCTTGGCGCTGCCTTCCAACTTGCTAATCAAGTCGTCGAGTTCGGGCGCAACGCGGATCATCGCCACGCCACCTCCCGGCACGACGCCCTCCTCGATCGCCGCGCGGGTGGCGTTGATCGAGTCCTCGATCAGTTGCGCGCGGCGCTTCTGCTCGACCGGCGTGGCGCCCCCGGCGAGGATCATCGCGGTGCCGCCCGACAGCTTGGCGAGCCGCTCCTGAAACTTGTCGCGCTCGATGTTCTCGGGCGCGGCCTCGTATTGCCGCAGCACCTGCTCGCGCCGCGCGTCGATCTCGTTGGGTCTGCCGTGGCCGGCGGTGATCAGCGTCTTCGACGACGAGATCCGCACCTGCCGCGCCGAGCCGAGATCCTCGAGCCTGGCGCGCTCGAGCGTGCCGCCGAGGTCGCGCGAGATCACGCGTCCACCGGTCGCGACCGCGATATCTTCCAGCATCGCCTTGCGCCAGTGGCCGTATTCCGGCGGATGAATCGCCGCGACCTTGACGTTGGTCTTCTCGCGGCGCGACAGCAGCATCATGATCACCGGCGGCGCGACGTCCTCGGCGATGATCAGCAGCGGCCGGCCGCTCTTCTCGATCAGCGCAAACACGCCGGCGAGCTGATCGCTGGTCTGGATCTTGTGGTCGGTCATCAGGATATAGGGCTCGTCGAGCACCACCTGCATGCGCTCCACATCGGTGACCATGTGGTGCGAGAGATAGCCACGTTCGAACGCCATGCCTTCGACCACTTCCAGCGTGGTCTCCACGGTCGAGCCGAATTCGACCGCGACGATGCCGTGATTGCCGGCGCGCGCGAAAGCCTCGGCGACCATCGCGCCGAGCCGGGCATCGTTAACCGCGATGGTGGCGATGGCACGGATGCCGTTCGGGCCGTCGACCGGCTTGGCGGCGCGCTTCAGCGCCTTGATGGTTTCCTCGACGGCGGCTTCCAAACCTTCGACCAGTTCGACCGCGTTGGCGCCGCCGGCCAGCAGCTTGAGGCCGTGCTGCACCAGGAAATCCGCCAGCACCGTCGCCGTCGTGGTGCCGTCGCCCGCCACCTCGTTGGTCTGCTTGGAGACTTCGCGCAGCACCTGGGCGCCCATGTTTTCGAACGGGCATTCCAGCTCGATCTCGGCCGCGATGCTGACGCCATCGCGCGACACCAATGGCGTGCCGATCGGACGGTCCATCACCGCGTTCATGCCCTTCGGCCCGAGCGTCCCGCTGACCGCCTTCGCCAGCTTGGCGACCCCTCGCCCGAGCGCTTCGCGCGCCTGGGCATCGTGAAGCATCATCTTCGGCATCGTGATCCTCCCTGTCTTTTTGGACGCGCTACGCGGGCGCGCTGTTTGTCTGGTCGAGCGGTCTCGCGCACCGGGGCGTCAGCGGCGTTTCGGTATCGAAGCGGACGTGCAGCAGCCCGCGGCACAGCGCGCTGTTGAATTCGGCATTGACGTCGACGCGCCGTAGCGCGCGGACATAGGTGGTCAGCGTCTCGGCCTGCAGCGGCTGCCCCTCGGTATCGACGAAGGCCAGGGACAACCGGTCGGCCACGACAGGCCGCCGCTCCAGATAGCGCGCGACGAGGCGTGCGCCGGTCTCGTCGAGATCCAGCGCCGTGAGTTCGTCACGCGTCAGCTCGACCAGCATCGCGGGCGCGTAGCCCTCGTCGATCAGGTGCGACAGCAGCGCCGCCTGCCGGCGCTGCAACGCCTTCAGCAGAAATGTCCGCCGCACCTCGCCGAGATCGCCGTCGGCCTCGTCGCCGAACGTGTCCTGGAACGAGCGTCCCTCCTTCAGGCCGGCATTGATCTTGTCGGCATACATGTGCTCGCCGAGCGTGACCTCCACGGACGTCACCCACGGCAGTTGCAGCACCGCGGTTCGCATGTCGTCGGCCATCAGAAAGGAAAAATTGGCGGCGCACCAATAGGTCGGCAGGCGGAAGCCGATGTGGACGCGGTGATCCGCATCCACATCGACCCGCGTGACGAACTTCAGATCAGTGACCGACTCGTCGAGCTCCGGGTCGGTCACCGTCTGCAACGCGCCCCAGACCTCGGCCTCGAGGTCCGCGATCGTCACGGCGATCATGGCCTCACTCCGCGGCGTGAGCAGCGGCGAGATGATCGTAACCGCCGGCGGCGCCGATGCGGTTTTTCTGCGCCTCGATATCGATGTTGTAGAGCCGCGCCGCGTTCAGCCCGAGGATCTTCTTCTTGGTCTCGAGCGTCAGCACCGAGCCGGTTTCCTTGCTCAGTTCCTCCGGGATCTCGAACGCCATGAACCGGTCGATCAGCCATTTCGGCGTCCAGATGCCGTAGTCGCTGCCGTACAGGATCTTGTCCGGCCCGATCCAGAACAGCAGCTCCGCCATCACATGCGCGAAGTAAGCCGGGCGGGTGTGGATGAACGGCAGCGCCACCGCGAGGCCGCCATACACGTTGGTCTCCTGCGTGGCGATCCAGCAGAAATCGTCGAGCCGCGGCAGGCCGCAATGTTCGACGATGAAGTTGAGATCCTGGAACGAGGTCGCGACGTCGTCGATGTCGCCGACCTGGAACGAGTCCTTGTTCAGCGGGATGATGGTCGGGCCCTTGTGAACGTGGACGTTCTTGATGCCGAGCTTCTGCGCTTCCTCCAGGAACCGGTACGACTCCTTGTCGTCGAGCCGATAGCCCTTGGAGTCGCCGCGCCATTCCGCGGTGTACAGCTTGACGCCCTGCAGCTTGTACTTCTCGACGTCGGCATGGAGCTGCTCCAGCCCCTTGTTGCCGTCGCGGGGATCGAACGCGCCGTTGAGGATGAAGCGCTCGGGATGCTTGTTCTTCAGCGCGAAGTTGCGCTCCACGGTGTTGAAGCCGTGATTGTAGAAATCGGTCAGATAGGTCGACTGCAGGATCGCCATGTCGTCGTAGCCGTGGACGAACAGATCGTCGTGCATGGTCTGCGCGTCGTACTTCTCGAACTTGTCCTGCGGCCACTTCTCTTCAGGCGGGCTAAGGTTGGAGTGGTAGGCGTAGAAGCATTCGATGAACTGCTTGCCGTGGATGTTCTTCTGGTTGGCCGGGCTGCCGTCCCAGAAATGGGTGTGGCCGTCGATCACGAAGATTTCTTCGCCGGATGCCGTCCTGTACATCGCGTCTCTCCCTGTCACGTCCCGTTCGGGCGTCTGATTGGCGGATCGATCGATCCGAGCTCGTGGAAACGAAGGGAGCCGGCCCGCGGCCGGCCCCGGCCGCGTCAGTGCTCGATGTAGGCGAGCGCCTCGTTCATGTCGCCGAAGCAGACCACGGTGTCGTCGTCGACCATCACCATCCGGCCGTAATGGGTGGAGGTCGAGATCTCGAAAAGATACGGCGTCATCTCGCGGCCGAGCGCTTCGCTGATCTCGCTCATCTTGAACACCAGCTTGCCCTCGCCGTCGATCCGGATCATCGCCGGCATGAACGTCACCTTGACGCCGACCTTCTGCTCCATCACTTCGGCAATGGCGCGCGCCTCGACGCTGTCGTTCATCGTCACCCCGCATTGATGCGAGATCGTCTCCTCGAATTTGATGTCCTTCATCGACTTGAAGATGTTGGTCGCGGCCTCGGTCATCTGGCTCTCCTGGGGTGATGGCTTGCTAGCAGTTGCGTCATGGTGATCTCCGCGCCGACGATCACGGCGCGACGAGGCCGACCTGCGCGCAGATCGTCTTGATGCGGTTGTCGGCCTGCGCCTGGGCGTCGGCGAAGCCGGTGACCTTGACGCGCGGCTGCGACCAGATCGGCTGCAGATTGCTGGCGGCCTCGCGGGCCAGCGCGCCGTGATGTGCGATCCAGCCGTTGAACAGATCGCGGTTGTGCGGGCCGTTCTCGTTGTCGTGCGTCAGCATGTGGATCAGCTCGACGGTGTTGGCGAGATTGCGCTCGTAGTCCGCCTCGGCCGCTGCGACCACGGACGGCGTCGCGAAGTCGCCTTGTGACGCAGCCATCTGCATGATGAAGCCGCTGCGGAACAGCTCGCCGACCAGCGGCTCGAACACCAGATTGGTCGCGAGATATTGTTCGAGATAATCGGTGGCGCCCATGATGGCTTCGACCGCCTTGCGGGTGCCCTGCCAGATCGGATCTTCCAGCCAGTGCTTCTTGCCGGCCGTATGATCGAAGGTGCCGATGTCCATGCCGATCTCGCTGAGATACAGCGTCAGGTCCTGAGCGAAGCGAAGCTTGTAGGACGAGTTGGTCAGCGTCGCGTTGTTGATCATCTGGGTGTAGCCGTAGCGCTGCGCCTGCATCAGCGAGGTGCCGAGCCCGAATTCGGCGTGCTTGTAGGCGCCGAGATGATCCTGCAGCACCTTGACCCAGGCGGCGTCGAAGCGTTTCGGCGCGCCGGACTTGCGCGCGTTCTCGATCACGCCCTGCACCATGCCGCAGATCGTCGATTGCCGCTGATAGTGCGTCCGCTCCCATTCCTGATCGACCGCGCGGAACTGGTGCCAGTTCGAACTACGTGCCTTCGTCCAGTTCTTGGAATAGGTCGGCGTGCCGTCCGGGAACGAGATGATCCAGTCCTGCAACAGATAGCGCTCGGGATCCGGCTGCACGTCGACGGTCATGTCCTCGTAGTGGGTCGCCTTGCGGGCTTTCGGCTCGTAGTAATTGTACTTGCGGCTGTCCGATCCGGCGAAGATCGCGGATCCTGCGGCGCCGGACTTCTGGACGGTCTGTGGGCTGGCACTCATGTCATCCTCCCTGGGTTATGGTTGGTTTCGCCGATTGGCGTTTTCAGGCGTAGCGAGGGCGTCGGCCGTCAGCGCGTGGCCGGCGTGAACTTGTCGAAGAAGATGTGATCGGGCTCGACATTGGCCATCTGCAGCACCGGCAGCACCGCATCGATCATCGGCACCGGTCCGCAGGCGTAAGCGTCGATCACGCCGCTCAGGGATTCGGCGGCGAGCCGTCGCTGCACCACCTCGTGGATGAAGCCGGTCTCGCCGTCCCACTGATCGTCAGCGGTGGCGTGCGACAGCGCCGGGATGAACTCGAAGTCCGGCAGCGCCGCGGCGACCGCCGCGATCTCGTCCAGCATGAACAGATCGGCCCGCGTCCGCGCGCCGTAGAAGAACCGCACCGGGCGCTGATCGCCGCTTTGCACCTGATCCGACAGCATCGACCACAGCGGCGACATGCCGGACCCACCGCCGATCAGCAGCAACGGGCCGGTTCGCCCTTCGCGGCGGAAGCAGGTGCCGTAGGGGCCCTTGGCCTGCAGCACGGCACCGGGCTGCAGCGCGCCGTCGAGCTGCGACGAGAACAGGCCGTTCGGATATTTCTTGATGATGAACGACAGCCGCGTGCCGTCGACCGGCGCGTTGGCCATCGAGAACGCTCGCGTCACGCCGATGTCGGGCAGCGTCAGGTCGACATATTGGCCGGCCCAGAACTTCATCGGCTTGTCGAGGTCGATCTCGAGCAGACGGATGTCGTGGGTCAGCGGCGTCACCTTGGCGAGCCGGGCCTCGAACGACTTCACCGCGATTGAATGCGACAGCAGCTCCTCGTCGAAATTCAGCAGCTCGACCTCGAGGTCGCTGTAGGCGTGGGTCTTGCAGAGCAGCACATGCTCGTTCTCGCGTTCGTAGTCCGGCAGCGCGAAGGTCGAGTATTTCAGCATCTCGATATCGCCGCTCAGCACACGCGCCTTGCAAGAGCCGCACTGCCCTTCCTTGCAGCCATGCATCAGCGCGATGCCCTGGCGGAATCCGGCGTCCAGAACGGTTTCGCCTTCCTCGACATCCATCTCGATGCCGACCGGCTCGAGGCGGACCTTGTAGGTGGTGGTGGTTTCCGACATGGATCTCGGCCTGGTTAGTGGGACGGAGGTCGCAGCGCGCGCGGCGCCGCATCGGCGGGGACGAGGGGGCCGCGGCGTGCGGCCCCCTCGCCTCCAACCTGGCTCAGTTGCAGGGGTTGATGGTGAAGCCCTTGCGATACTCGGCGACGGCGGCGTCGCGTTCGGCGCCGGGCTTCAGGGCCCGGAACGAGCGCAGCGGGCTGCCGAGCGTGTTGCCGCGAACGTGGTCGAGCGTCCACATGTCCTTCTGCTCGAAGCGCAGATGCGGCTGCGGCACCAGCGTCTTGCCGTCGGAGCGCACGAAGCCGAGATCCACCAGGGCATCGGCGTGATCCCAGCCGTGGTAGCACTCCTCCCACTCGCGGCGACCGCTGAAGCGGCCCATCGCCGGCGTGGCGCGGCCTTCATACTCGGCGGCGAACGCCACCTTGTGGGTCCAGCGGCAGCCTTCCGAGCAGTAGGTGTAGACCTTGCCGTCGACTTCGTCGCAGCAGAAGTCCTCGCGGATCAGGCACGGCACCATGCAGCTCCAGCAGCGGTGCGGATAGACGTAGCCGACGTCCGAATTGAAGGCGATCACCTTCTCGCCCGGCTTCGACAGCTTCGCGTACCACTTCCAGTAGTCGCCGAATTCGGCGTACCAGCCCGGATATTTGTGCTCGAACCACTCGAAATCCTTCTCAGTCTGGGCTTCGATGCGCCAGAAGTTGAACGACCAGCCGACCGAGAAGAACTGCGCGGTCTTGTGGACGTAATTCTTCTTGACGATGCGGTCCCAGGCCTCGGCGACGTCGTCGTGGTGGATCTTGATGCCGTACTTTTCGAGCGGCAGCATGTAGGTCCGGTAGTAGTCTTCGTAGATCCAGCGGTGCCACAGCTCGGCGTAGGACTCCTTGTTCTTGTCGCGGTTGGTGGTGCCGTATTCGATGAAGGTGCCGATCGCGGCGTCGACGATGGCGTGGTTCTGCCAGAACGCGTATTTCAGGTCGCGCTCGAGCAGCTGATGGTTCGACGGATCGTGGATCATCGCCATCAGCATCGAGTGGCCGTTGCCGATGTGGCGGGATTCGTCGGACTGCACCGAGAGGAACACGGTCGGCAGCGCATAGTCGCCGTTGCGGGCGGCTTCCGACGGCATCGCGACGAACAGCGTGTTGGTGAAGGCGGTCTCGGCCACCACTGTCAGATAGATGTTGGCCGCGGTGATCGCGTCACCGGTGAGGAAGCCCTCGGCGAACTGCCGGCCGATCGTGGTGGCGTAGCACTTGCCGAACGCCGCTTCGGTGATGTCGAAGCCGGCGGGATCGATGTAGTTCTCCATGTACCACTTCTTCAGATTCATCTGAATCGTGGAATGGCGGAACTCGTCGACCATCTGCATGGTGAAGCCGGTGCGCAGTTCCTCGCCCGGCGCCAGCCGGCCGACCATCGCCATCGAGCGCGCCGCGGAGATTTCCGGGAACGGGATGATGGCCAGGAACAGCTTCATCCATTCGACCCAGCGCGGCTCGACATTGCGGAACATGTCGCCGCGCAGCGCCGCGTCGAGCGCGCCGTAGACGCGGTTGTCCTTCTCTTCCTGCATCGGGAAGTAGGAGCGCAGCACCTGCTTCATCGGGTCGCGCGGCACCCGCGAGATCTTGTAGTCGGTCGGGAAGGTCATCGCCTCCTGGACGTAGCTCGGCGTCCAGCCGAGATCGGACACGCGGTTGGCGGCTTCCGCGGTGCTGATGCCCTTCTGGCTCACGATCTTGTTCAGCGTCAGTGTCTCAGACATTTAGGTCTCCCTTGGACGTTGCTTGGACTTCGTCTTGACTTCACTTCCTGCCTTGGTTGGTCGGGCGCCCGCTCGACGATTGGTTGCTACGCATGAGGCAGGTGCGCCCGATGGTCGGTGGCCCGTCGCTCAGGACGGGCCGGAGACCGGCCGCTCGGCCGGGTCGCGTTGCGCGGCGCCCTTGGTCAAGGGCTTGCCTTCGGCGATGAACCGCGCGGTGAGCACCAGGGCGCCCATCGCGAAATCCTTGCCGTGGCTGGCGATCATCGCCTCGGCGATGCCCGCGAGCTGCACGAAGAAGCCGTCCTTGGAGCGGTCCTCTTCGCTGAGTTCGATCGGACCGGATGGCGGCACGCCGTCGCGCGGCCCCTTGCCAACCGTGTCGGTGCTGTTGCTGGTCATCATGCGTTTCCTGATCGGTAGTGAGTGCCCCCGCCCTGCGGGCCGGCGTCGAATTCGAGCAGCGATGCGTTGAGCCACTCGCGTTCGGCGACGAGCCGATCGTGTTCGTCCTGCAGCGCCTTGAGCCGCGCGGTCATCCGCTCCACTTCGGCAGCCGCATCTTCCGACGCGCCGGGCAGCCGGCTGTCGCGGATCGCGCAATGCATCTCGATCTCGGCACCGCCGCGTGCGCTGTCGTTGCGCAGCTGCGCCTCGTTGTTGCGGATGATCGCCTCGATCAGCCGATGTCGGGCCAGCATGCTGGCGCGCGCCGCCTCGCGATCCGACCGGTCGGCATTCGGCGGATCGTCCGCGCTGTTGTTGGTCATGTCGCCCATCCAGGTTTGCGGCGGTGAGCGGACCGCCTCGCAGCGGCCCGTCATGGCACCAGCACGGCCCGGCCGTGGATGCGGCCATGATGCAGGTCGTGCAGCGCATCGTTGGCGGCGCTGAGCTTGTATTCCTTGGTGTGAAGCTGAACGAGACCGCGGTCGGCGAGCTTCATCAGCTCGACCAGCTCGGCATAGCTGCCGACCAGATTGCCCACGATGGTCTTCTCGGTGGTGATCAGGTCGATGGTCGGCAGCTCGATTTTGCCGCCGTAGCCGACCACGTAGTAGAAGCCGTCATTCGCCGTCATCGCCAGGCCGCGCGCGACGGCCTCGCCTTCGCCGACGAAGTCGATCACGGCTTCGGCGCCGCGGCCGCCGGTCAGTGCGAGCGTGGCTTCGACCTCGTTGCCGTCGGCCTTCACCAGATGATGCGCGCCGCAGGTCTTGGCGAGTTCGAGCGATTTGTCGTCGCGATCGACCACGATGATTTCGGCGGCGCACAACGCGGCCAGAACCTGGATGCCGATGTGGCCGAGACCGCCGGCGCCGATCACCGCGACGTACTGCCCGGGCAGCAGATGCCGCGAGGCTTTCTTCGCAGCGCGATAAGCGGTGAGGCCGGCGTCCGTGTAGGGAGCCACGTCCTTCGGCGCCAGCGTCTTCGGCAGCTTGATCAGCGAGCGCTGGCCCGTCAGCAGATATTGCGCATAGCCGCCATTGGCGTTGATGCCGGGAAACACACTGTCATCGGCATGCATGTCGTTGCCGCGGCGGCACGCCAGACAATGACCGCTGGTGACCAGCGGATGGCAGATCACCGGATCGCCGACCTTGATGCCTTCGACGCCGGGACCGATCGCCTCGACCCAGCCGGCATTCTCGTGCCCCATGATGTAAGGCAGGTTGACGTCAACCTTGCTACGCCAGATGCCTTCGACGATATGCAGATCGGTCCGGCACACGCCGGCGCCGCCGATCCGCACCACCACGTCCGATGGCCGCGTGATCTTCGGATCAGCCACGTCTTCGTATTTGACGAATTCCTTCGCCGTCAGCTTCTCGTCGAATGCATGCAGAACCGCGGCTTTCATCGAACCTTCGCTCCCTGAAAATTATTTTTGTTCTGTCACCTCGTTGGCGCCGGGCGACGAACTAACAACAGCAAGAGCCATGCCACGCGACTAACAGCCTGAGTTACATGCACTTCCGGATCGCGCGACGGCGCCGCCGCGATCCGCATTGGACCAACGTGGTGAACATTCGTGTTCCGCCGCGGAACACTTCGAGACGAGACGAAGAATTTGGAATTTTGCTTAGTTGGAATATGTTGAAGTTCGAACGCCGCAACGAGAAGCCGAATACGGCTCGCGGGACGGAGGAACGTCTGATGCTCGATCAGGGAGGGCAGTCGATGCTGCTTGCCGGGCGGCGCCTCGACAACATCGGATTAGCGCTCGAGCAACGCGGCGGTTCGCCGGCCGGCTACATGCCGGTCGATATCTACGACAGCTGGATGCGCTGCATCGCACTCGGGCTCGATATGCGGCGGCCGCCTCCGCCGGAGTTCGTCAGCCCGGCCACGCTGCGGCAGGAACAACAGCGCTGCTCGCTGGTGCGCGGCTTGGCGCTGGCCGAAATGCACACGCTGCATCAGCAGATCTCCGGCTCCAATTTCATGGTCGCGTTTGCCAGCGCCGAAGGCTTGCTGCTCGACATCATTGGCGACCGCAGTTTTCGCGATGCGTCCGACGCCGCCGGCATCCGGCCCGGCGCGCTGTGGACCGAACGCCACTGCGGCACCAACGGGCTCGGCACGGCGGCGCATCTGAAGCGGCCGGTCGCGGTGCACGGCGATCAGCACTTCTTCCCGCGCTACAACAATCTCACCTGCGTGGCTGCGCCGATCTTCGCGCCTGATGGTGAACTGACCGGCATCCTCGACGCATCATCGGATTGCCTGTCGCGCCAGACTCACACCCAGGCGCTGGTCGGAATGGCGGCGACGCAGATCGAGAACGGCCTGTTCCGCGAGTATCACCGCGGCAATATCCTGATCGCGTTTCACAACCGCGGTGAGTATCTGCACACGCTCAGCGCCGGCCTGCTCGCGGTCGATGAGGATGGCCGAATCCTCTCCGCCAATCGCGCTGCGCGCGTGCTGCTCCACGGGCTGCCGGCCGCGGCCGGCCGGCATTTCGCCGACGTGTTCCGCACTGACTTCAACCGTTTCGTCGATGAAGGCCGGCGCAGCGAGCGGCAGAGCCTGGAGGACGACGTCGGCAGCCAGTTCGTCGCCACCATCGAAAACACGCGGCAGTTTCCGATGATGTCGCAGCCGATCGTCAAGGCACCGCCTCCGCCGGCGCCGGCCGTGGCCGAGTTCGTCTCCGCCGATCCGGCGATCGCGGCGATCGTGCGCCAGGTCGAGAACGCCGCAGCGCGCAAGATGCCGATCCTGGTGCGCGGCGAGACCGGCACCGGCAAGGAACAACTCGCCCGCCACGCCCACGCCGCCAGCCGACGCTCCGGTTCGTTCGTGCCGGTCAACTGCGCCGCGCTGCCGGACAGCCTGATCGAAGCCGAACTGTTCGGCTACGCCGAGGGCTCGTTCACCGGCGCGCGCAAAGGCGGAGCCAGCGGACTGTTCAAGGAGGCCGACGGCGGCACGCTGTTTCTCGACGAGATCGGCGACATGCCGGTGTCGCTGCAGGCTGTGTTGCTACGTTTCCTCGATGACTGGACCGTTCGGCCGGTCGGCGGCGCCAAGCGCAAGGTGGACGTCCAGCTGGTCTCCGCCACCAATGCCGATCTCGACGAGTCGATCGCCAAGGGCCGCTTCCGCGCCGATCTTTTGTTCCGGCTCAACACGCTAGAGGTGACGCTGCCGCCGCTGCGCGAGCGATCCGACTTCGCCGACATCGCCCGGCACGTGTTGGCCCGGGTCGATCCGTCGGCCCGGCTGACGCCGGGCGCGATCGAGCGGCTCGCCGAACTCGAGTGGGCCGGCAACATCCGGCAATTGCGCAACGTGCTGTCGCGGCTGTCGCTCGCCGAGCAAGGCGGCCTGATCGGCGAAGCGGCCGTCAAGGCGGCGATCGGCGACCTCACGGCGAAACGACTCTCGGCAAGCGCGCCGAGCAGCGGCGGACTGAAGCGCGGACTGCGCGACTTGCAGCGCGCGCAACTGCTGAGCGCCTACGCGGAGGCCGGCAACAATGTCAGCAAGGCCGCCCGCAAGCTCGGCGTGTCCCGCAACATGATCTATCGCGCGCTGCGCGAGCAGGATTGACGACTCATCGCATACCAGCAGGGAGGATGTCCGTGTTCGAACCGCAGAACAATCTCGAAGCGCTGATGCAGGCCGCCGCCAGAGACCCCGGCGCCGCGCCGGCGTTCTATCAGGCGTTGCTGAAGACCGAGATCTACATCCTGGTGCCGGAGGCGCCGGTCGCGCCGGGCGAGACCCGCGCGCTGCAGCCGCAGGAGACGATCAATGTCGCCACCGTCGACTTTCAGGGCCTGCGCTGGCACCCGGCCTTCACGTCGAAGTCGCGCATCTCGGAGTACGTCAAGGAGCCCGAGAGCTGTCTCGGCGCTGTCGCCGAGGATTTGTTCGCCATGCTGCCCGGCTCGAATTTCTGGCTCAATCCGTCGTCCGAATGCCAGAAGCCGCTGCCTGCCTCGGAGATCGAAATGATCACCGGCGGCAAGATCTTCGCGGCGGTCGGCGCCAAGCCCAGCCAGCAACGACGCCCGCCGCGCAGCAGCTGAAGCAACGCCGACACTGGGTGCACATCATCGCAGTTGGCGGGTATCGCAACTCGCCGCTGCTTCAAGCAGCCAGCGCTCGACGCACCGCGGCGGTGCCGAGCTCATTCATGATCTTGCGGGTCGGGCCCTTGATCACCAGCCCGCCGATGATCGCGAGACCGCGACGACCGGCCCGCCGAACAGCGTCGCGCAGGCCGTCCGACTGCAGCGCCCATGCGACCTCCTGGGTGAGGCGCGCACCCCGCCGCCGTATCCTCGAAGAGTTACGTTGACACAGGTATCTTGGTAGCGCCGTTGAGAACGGCGAACCGCGCATGCTCATTGCCTCCCCCAAAAATGTACGACGCAAGTAATCGCACTACGCACAAAGTATGACGCTATCCCGTATTCGTACCAGTAATGAAATTCATATCCACTTTAGTGCTTGTCCCTAGGTTCCTTCTGACCAGGAGGACTTCATGGCACTCTCGTTTCAATCCATTCGAAAACTGCAAATCAAGATCGCGCTCATCGCGGGACTTTGTCTCGCCGGTGCAAGCCTCGTCCTCATCGTGCTCAGCGTGCTGTTCGCGCAGAATTCGCATCGTTACGTGAGCACCGAGGTGATGCGATTGGTTGATAGTCAGACCAAGGAATTATTGTTGAACCGAGGTGCCGCAGAGGCCAATGCGATCAAGGCCGAACTCGATGTCGGGCTGGATTCAGCGCGAAATATGGCGCATGCCTTCGAGGTCCTCGCCGACGACAAGAACGGCGGGACCCCCATTGCGGAGCGGCGTGTTCAGCTCAATGCCATTCTTCGCAACACGCTCGAACAGAACCCGTCGTTCAACGGGACCTATTCGGCGTGGTTGCCCAACGCTCTCGACGGCGACGATGCGAACTTCAAGAGCCGGCGGGAATTCGGCTCGGACCAGACCGGACGATTTCTTCCCTATTGGACCCGCGGCGTCGGCGGCTCCATCGCCGTGCAGCCGCTGGTCGAGTACGACAGCAAGGAACAGCACCCGAACGGTCTGGTGAAAGGCGCCTGGTTCATCAACCCTCAGACAAAAGGCAAGGAAAACATCTTGGGCCCCCTGCCCTACATCGTGCAGGGCAAGGCCGTCTTCCTCGCCACTCTTTCGGTTCCGATCAAGGTCGGCGGCCGGTTCGTCGGTGTCGCCGGCGCCGACTACAATCTCGACTTCGTTCAGAAGCTGGCCAAGCAGATCAACGGCTCGTTGTTCGGTGGCAAGGGCAAGGTTGCCATCCTCAACGACACGGGCCTGATCGTGGCGAACAGTGCGGATCAGGAGTCGATCGGAAAGAGCGCAGCCGGCACCAACCCGCGCTGGGTGGACGCCTCGGCGATGGTGAAGGACGGCAAAGGCCAAGTGCTGGACGATCCGAAATGGGATGATATCGAGGTCTATTCGCCGATCTCATTCGGGCAGACTGGCACCCTCTGGTCGGTGGTGATCTCGGTGCCCCGCGGCGTCGTGCTGGAGTCCGCGCATCAACTCGACGATGCACTGAGCGGCAAGTCGAGCGCGGCGATCTATTGGCAGGTCGGCGGAGGCCTCATCGTCTTGGTGGTCGCAATCATGGTGATCACATTCGCCGCTCGCAGCATCGCCCGTCCCATCGGTGACTGCGCGAGTTTCGCAAACGGCATCGCCAAGGGCGATCTCAACCAAAAGCTGGCGATCGAGCAGGCGGACGAGGTCGGAATTCTCGCGTCTTCGCTTCGAACCATGCAGGCGGAGCTCAAGCGGAGTATCGCAGAACGCGCGGACGCCCAAGCCGCCGCGGACGCCGAACGCCGTCGTGCGATGAACGAGATGGCGGACAACTTCGAAGCAGCTGTCGGCCGCATCGTCCAAAGCGTATCGACGGCTTCGGGCGAACTCGAGAATTCCGCAAGCGCGCTCGCGGTCACGGCGGACCACTCGAAGCAACTGACGTCGCGCGTCAGAGCCGCTTCCGAAGAAGCTTCCACCAACGTTCAATCGGTTGCGTCGGCGACCGAGGAATTGTCCTCGTCGGTGAACGAGATCAGCCGACAGGTGCAGAACTCGGCCCGCATGGCCAACGAAGCCGTCAATCAGGCTCGCGTGACGAACGATCGCGTGGGTGAGTTGACCAAGGCCGCCTCGCGGATCGGTGACGTCGTGGAGCTCATCAATACCATTGCGGGCCAGACCAATCTTCTCGCTCTCAATGCCACGATCGAGGCGGCGCGGGCCGGAGAGGCAGGCCGCGGCTTTGCGGTGGTCGCTTCCGAGGTCAAGGCGCTTGCCGAACAGACCTCCAAAGCGACCGGCGACATCGGACAGCAGATCGCCGGCATCCAGAGCGCGACGCAGGAGTCGGTCGGAGCGATCAAGGAGATCAGCGGTACGATCGAAAAGCTGTCCGAAATCGCCTCCACGATTGCGTCCGCCGTCGAGGAGCAGGGAGCGGCAACCCAGGAGATTTCCCGCAACGTGATGCAGGCAGCCGAAGGCACCCAACAGGTCTCCAGCAACATTAACAATGTCGAACGGGGCGCGACCGAAACAGGGTCCGCCTCGGCGCAGGTGCTGTCGGCCGCAAAGACTCTGTCCGGAGATAGTGGCCTGCTAAGAAACGAGGTCGACAAGTTCCTGAGAACGGTTCGAGCCTCGTAAAGGAGGTCAGCGGGCGGCCTTCGCGGGCCGCCCGCGCCATCTCGCCTGAGGGTCGGAGGGCGTCCCATCGCATTGTACGGCTCGCCAAACATGCGGCTACGCCAACCGCCCGCGAGCGATTGAGAGAAACTTGATTTCTAGGGCTTTCCCGGGACGTCAGAAAAACTGGCGGAGAGGGGGGGATTCGAACCCCCGATAGGCTTGCACCTATGCCGCATTTCGAGTGCGGTACAATCAACCACTCTGCCACCTCTCCGCGGCGCCGTTACCGGGCCTTGCGGCCCGTGGTGGTCGGCGGTGTTCTTAAGCGAGCCGGGCCAGATAAACAAGCCGGGCGATGGGGCTTTGCCGCAAAACTGTCGGCGAATGCCGGGCCGCCGCATTGGCCCCGCCCGGGGCGGCGGCGACGCGCCGCCCCCGTGCCGTCGCCGCGACGTGCGCCGCCTCAGTCGTCCTTGTCCTTGCGGTCCTTGTCCTTCTCCTTCGGCTTGTCCTTCTTGGCCTTCTCTTTCGGCTTGCGGTTGGTGAAGCGGGCGTTGCCGAGGCCGGTGCCGATGGTCAGGACGCCCCAGCGGGTGAAGTCCTGCATGAACGGAACTTCGCTGAGCCCCTGCGCCACGCCGTCGTTGTGCATCAGGATCGCGGTATCATGGTCTCCGATGGTTGGGATGCCGTCGATCAGGCTGCGCGGCAGATGGAATTTGCTGCTTTCCCAATTGCCCGGCAGGTTTTGGGCGCCCTTCTCGATGCTGCCGTCGTCATTGATGACGCCCGGACAGGAAATGCCGATGAACGGCGCCAGCTTGAAGCCCTCCTTCTCGGCATCGGCGATCAGGTCCTTGAGCATCTTGGTCAGGCGCTTGACGGCGCCTTCGCGGGTCGGCTCGTCGTCGGCATGGCGCCATAGGTCGGACTTCCAGACCGAGGCCTTGGACAGATCCTTGGCCTTCTTCCAGCTGGTCTCGACCACGCCGCAGCGGATATTGGAGCCGCCGATATCGACCGCCAGGATGCTGTCGTGGCCTTCGAAGATCCATGACGGCGCCAGATGCAGGCAGCCGATCAGGCCGGCCTCGTCCGGATGGTGCCGGATCGGCACCAGATCGATCTTGAAGCCCTCGGCCTTGAGCAGAATGTCGGTGCGGGCGATCGCCAGCTCGCCGACCCGGCTCTGGCGGAAGCCGCCGCCGACCACGATGCATTCGGTATCGGTCCAGGCCTTGCTCTTGAGGAAGCGCCGGGTGACGTAGGCCAGCTCCTGGGCAAATTCCTCGATCGCGCCGTGCACCAGCGCGGCGGCGGCGACGTCGTCGCCGACCAGCAGCTCGTCGAGCGTGCTCTTGCTGATGTCCTTGGTGTCTTTCTTGCCGAGTGGATCGTCGCCGTTCTTCTTCAGCGGCTTGCGGGAGGCGTCCAGGATGCGCTGGAAGGCGCCCTTGGAGGCGCGGTCGCCGAGAAAGCCGTCCTCGTCCTTGAGCTCGATGTTGTAGGTGTCGACGTCGACCGACGGCAGCCGGGCGGAGCCGTGGGCGGCGATGCCGGCGGTCGTGGTGGTTAGCGTGTCCTCAGCCATTCGTCATTCCCCCGTGTGAAGCCGGGTGACAACCGCGAGGGAACCGGTTGGTTGCACTGCCCCGGGACATCGCGGCGCCGGCTTGTGCTTGACGCGATTCGGGTTTTTGGCGCTTTCGCCTTGACGGGCGGCGACCGGCCGCTATAAGTCGTGCACCCGGCGTGGGCAGGTCCCGCGCCGAATTGCTTTGTGCGCCCGTGCCGAAGCCCCGATAGAGGGCGAAGCCTTCCGCACAGATTCGGCGGCCCATGAGGTCGCTACCCACAACGACTGACCAAAAAGCCGGCCCGGCTCGACCGAGGCTGGGATCGAACACGAAGGATGAAAACGATGTTCGCAGTCATCAAAACCGGCGGCCGGCAGTACCGCGTCGTTCCGGAAGATGTGCTCGAAGTAGGCAAGATCGAAGGCGAAGTCGGCACCATCGTGCAGCTCGGCGAAGTGCTGGTGCTGGGCGGTGACACGCCGGTGCTCGGCGCCCCCACCGTGGCCGGCGCGACCGTCGCCGCCGAGGTGCTGGACCACAAGCGCGGCCCGAAGGTGATTTCCTTCAAGAAGCGCCGCCGCAAGAATTCGAAGCGCAAGCGCGGCTACCGCGACGAGATCACGGTGCTTCGCATCACCGAGATCCTGGCCGACGGCAAGAAGCCCACGGTCGGTCCCCGCCCGAAGCGCGCCAAGGCCGAAACCGCTCCGGCAGCCGAAGCCGCCGAATAAGCGGCGACGCTCGGCAGCTTTGTCAAATCAGTGGATGATTCCGTCGCGGAAATCGTCTAGGTAGAATTCGGATTTTGGAGACGAGCTATGGCTCATAAAAAGGCAGGCGGTTCATCGCGCAACGGGCGTGATTCTGCGGGCAAGCGCCTCGGGATCAAGGCCTATGGCGGCGAACACGTGATTCCCGGCAACATCATCGCGCGTCAGCGCGGCACCACCTGGCACCCCGGCCTCAACGTCGGCATGGGCACGGATCACACCTTGTTCGCCAAGGTGGAAGGCCGCGTCGAATTCCGCGCCAAAGCCAACGGCCGTACCTTCGTATCGGTTCTTCCGATTGCGCAGGCGGCCGAATAGACGGTGGACAAACAAGCGTCCGCCGGGTCCTGACAAACCGGCGGAGCACCAAGGGCTCCAGGGGAGGCGGGACAACCGACCTCCCCTTTCGTTTGCGTCCGTTTGATCGATGCATCAGGAGCCCGCGATGTTGCAGGAAATCCCGACACCCACACCCGTGTTGCGCGAGGCGAGACCTTGCGTCCTTGAGACCGAGCGGCTGACGCTGCGCAAGCCGGCTCTCGCGGACGTTAAGGCCATTGCTCGCCTCGCGAACGATCGCCGGGTCGCCGAGATGACCCGCCGGCTGCCGCATCCCTATACGCGCGACGACGCCGCGCGCTTCGTCACCTCGCTGGGCCAGGACCACGAGACGGTGTTCCTGATCGAAGCCGATTTCGAGCCGGTCGGGATGGTCGGCGTCGACTGGTGCAATCGCGAGGCGCCGGAGCTCGGCTACTGGCTCGGCATCGAGCATTGGGGCAACGGCTACGCCACCGAGGCGGCGCGCGCGGTGATCGATCTGACCTTCGAGGAATATCCGGTCAAGCAGATGATCTCCGCCGCGCGGGTGATCAATCCGGCGTCGCGCAACGTGCTCGAGAAGTGCGGCTTCCAATGGACCGGCGTCGAGCTGCACCGGATGGAAGCGATCGGCTCATCGACCCCGGTCGACTGCTTCCGCCTGACTCGCGGCGTGTGGTCGTCGCTGAAGAGCTGGGGCAAGACCCGGCGCAGCTGACCACGACATAGACTTCGTCCTACATACTTGTACGGCCGGGCCCAGCCCGGCCGTTTTGCTGTGATGCTCGCAAATCGCCGCATCTCGGCCAGTAATGCTTAACCAGGCCATCGCGCGCTGGTGCCTTCCCGAGTACGCAGGCGCGGAGCGGTCGCTTAGCACGGACGTCCACACAGGAGTTCGACATGCTGACCCACCGCTACATCCAGGCCGTTCTGTCCCGCGACCTCACCGACGACGTCAATCACGCCGACAATGCCGCGGAGATCACCGCCGCCGAGATGAAAGAACGTGCCGCACGCGCCGACGAACATCGCGAGCGCGCCGAGCAGCTCAGCTTCCGCTTCGTCGATCTCGACCGCCGCTTCGGCATCTGACGCAGCAACGGCGGGGCCTCGTACCCCGCCGAGGCCGTGTTTGCAGACGTTTAACCAGCCCACTCGTCTCATCGTCCGTCACGCCGGACACACTCGAATTTAATGCATCTGGTGTAGTTCGAAGCCCCGCCCTTCAAAGACCTGCCCCAGCAGGAGGCTTACATGTCCGATCCGATCGAACAGACTGCCGCCCCTCAGGTGCCCGAGGATTTCCGCCGGGATCTCGACGCGTTCGAAGCGCTGGAGCGCCAGCTGCTGTCGGACGAGCGCCGCGAGCGCGCCCGCAAGCTCGCCGAGCGCTTCGCCGGCCTGAAGCTGACCATCGCATAGTCGGCTCAGATCTTCGCATCCGCAGATTTGGCGACGGCCAGACTGCGGTCGCGCAGCGCCAGGAACAGTCCCGCGCCGATGATCACCGCGCCGCCGATCACCGTCGGCAGCGTCGGCACGTCGCCGAACACCAGCCAGCCGAACGCCGCCGCGAAGATGATCATCGTGTACTGATAGGGCACCACCACGCTCGCCGGCGCGAGGCTGAGCGAGCGGTTGACGCAGAGCAGCGCCACCGCCGAGACGATGCCGGCCAGCCCGAACCACAACCAGTCCACCGGCGCCGGTGTCATCCAGCCGGACGGCGCCATCAGCGCTACGCCGAGCAGCGCCGTGCCAACGAACTGCTGCGAGGCCAGCACCATCGCGGGCGTCTGGCGCAGGAATCGCGTGATCAGCAGCAGCGCGGCGAACAGCACGCTGGCCAGGATGGCGATCAGCGCCGACCAGGTCATGGTCTGCGGCGACGGCTGCAGCGCGATCAGCACGCCGCCGAAGCCGATCACGATCACCACCGCCCGCGTCCGGTCGATCCGCTCGCCGAGAAACAGCGCGGCGCCGACCGACACGAACAAAGCCGACGCCAGATAGAAGGTGATGACGTCGGCGAGCGGCAGATAGATCGTGGCGATGAAGAATGCCGCGACTTCGCAGGCCGCGATCAGCGTCCGCAGCATCTGCAGGCCGGGCCGCTCCAGCCGCCGGAAGGCCGCACGCTGTCGCCAGATCAGCGGCGCCAGCACGATCAGCCCGGCGATCGCGCGCAGCAGCAGCAACTCGCCGACCGGATAGGTCGCCACCACCTTCTTGCCGAGCGCATCGCCGAACGAAAACGCCAGCATCGCCAGCAGCATCAGGGCGATCCCGGCGCCATGCGCACCGTGGTCGTCGGGACCGGTGGACAATTTTCGCAACAACCCCATATCGGACCGGTACCCTTTGCGGAGCCGGCGGACGGCTCGGCAGGCGCTTATCGCCAGCGCGGCAGGCCCGCGCAAGGCTGACGGATGGGACCGAACGGCGCGCTTTGCCCCATCACTGCTGTTGCCGCGCCCCCTCCCGGTGCGATACGGATGGCCCCATGAAATTCCTCGATGAAGCCAAGGTTTACATCCGCTCCGGCGACGGCGGGAACGGCTGCGTGGCGTTCCGCCGCGAGAAGTTCATCGAGTTCGGTGGACCGAACGGCGGCAATGGCGGCCGCGGCGGCGACGTCATCGTCGAGGCGGCCGACGGGCTCAACACGCTGATCGACTATCGCTATCAGCAGCACTTCAAGGCCCAGAAGGGCGTCAACGGCATGGGCAGCGACCGCCATGGCGCCAACGGCAAAAACGTCGTGCTGAAGGTCCCGGTCGGTACCCAGATCTTCGACGAGGACAAGGAAACGCTGATCCACGACTTCACCAAGGTCGGGGAGCGCTTCGTGCTGGCCGAGGGCGGCAATGGCGGCTTCGGCAACGCGCACTTCAAATCGTCGACCAACCGCGCGCCGCGCCACGCCAATCCGGGTCTGCCCGGCGAGGAACGCTGGATCTGGCTCCGGCTGAAGCTGATTGCAGATGCCGGGCTGGTCGGCCTGCCGAACGCGGGCAAATCGACCTTCCTGTCCAAGGTCAGCGCCGCCAAGCCGAAGATCGCCGACTATCCGTTCACCACCCTGCATCCGCAGCTCGGCGTGGTGAATGCCGACGGCCGCGAATTCGTGCTGGCGGACATTCCCGGCCTGATCGAGGGCGCCCATGAGGGCGCCGGCCTCGGCGACCGTTTCCTCGGCCACGTCGAGCGCTGCAGGGTGCTGCTGCATCTGATCGACGCCACCTGCGAGCACGCCGGCAAGGCCTACAAGACCGTGCGCGGCGAACTCGAAGCCTATGCGGAGACGCTGGCCGACAAGATCGAGATCGTGGCGCTGAACAAGATCGATGCGGTCGAGCCGGACGAGCTGAAGAAGCAGAAGGACCGGCTGAAGCGCGCCGCCAAGAAGACGCCGCTGCTGATCTCCGGCATTACCGGGCAGGGCGTGCCCGAGGCCTTGCGCGGGCTCGCCGCCGTGATCGGCGAAGCGCCGGTGTCCGACAAGGCGAAGGGCGCCGCCGAGAACGCGGCCGATGCCAAGCCCTGGGCGCCGCAGGACGCCTGATCGGCACAGCCGTCTCACCGGCATCCGGCGGCGCTGAGGCGACCAATCAGCAGCAGCCACGCCGCGCGCGGCGGAACGGAATCGCGCACCATCACTTTCCCACAGCGACGGCGTGAATCGCCTTGCGCCGCAACCGGGTGATGGAAGCGTATCAGTGGGTGAGGTATCGATGACGGCCGACCGCAGTTTCAGTGCCGGCCGCGCCATTGTGGCTATCCCCGCACACAACGAAGCCCAACGCATCCGCCGCTGCCTGTCCGCGCTGGCGATGCAGCGCGACGAAGCCGGCGCTCCGGTCCGCACCGGCGCATTCGAAATTCTGATCTTCGCCAATAATTGCACAGACGACACCGCAGCGGTCGTCCGCGACTTCGCCGCCCTGGTGCCGCATCCGGTCGTGGTGATCGAGTCGCAATTGCCGCCGGATCAGCTCTCCGCCGGCCGCGCCCGCAAGCAGGCGATGGACCTCGCGGCGGCGCGCCTGATCGAGCGCGGCGCCGCGGACGGCCTGATCCTGACCACCGATGCCGACAGCTGCGTATCGCCGACCTGGTTCGCCGCAACGCTGCGCGAGATGCAGAGCGGCGTCGATAGCGTCGCCGGCTACATCGACGCCGAGCCGCTGGAAATCGTCGGCCTCGGCAGCGCCTTCCTGGCCCGCGGGCGGTTGGAAGACACGTATTTGCGATTGCTCGCCGAGATCGACGCCCGCTGCGACCCGCGCCCGCATGATCCGTGGCCGAACCATCGGGTGTCGTCCGGCGCAAGCCTGGCGCTGACGCTCGCTTCCTATCAGGCGATCGGCGGCCTGCCGCCGCGTCCGGTCGGCGAAGATTCCGCGCTGACGGCTGCGCTCGAGCGCGCCGGCTTCAAGGTGCGCCATTCGATGGCAGTGTCGGTGATGACGTCGTGTCGGCTCGACGGCCGCGCGCAGGGCGGCGCGGCCGATACCATGCGGCTGCGGCACGAACAGACCGACGCGCCGTGCGACGACGATCTCGAACCCGCCCTGCAGGCGACGCGGCGTTCGATCTATCGCGGTCATCTGCGGCGTCTGCTGGCCGAACCGCCGGCACATCGCGATCTGCCGCGTGGCTGGCAGGTGTCGAAGGAGACGATGCGACTGCTGGCGGAGCCCGGCATCGCGTTCGAGGAAGCCTGGCTACGGATCAGCCGCGACAGCCCGGCCTTGCAGCGCGGCGCGCCGCTTCGACCGTCCGATTTGCCGCGGCAGATCGCGGTCGCCAGGTTGATCTTGCGCCAGCTTCGGCTGCGGGTCAGCGCGCCGACAATCGCTCCAGCCGATACACCTCGTCGTTCGCGATGGCTCGAACCGGCAGCCTAGCCGCCACCGCCTCGGCAAACTGATCGCTGGATTCGAGCCCGGTCAGCGGATAATCGGTTTCGCCGAGCCAATGGCACAGGATGATCTCGCCGTCTGGCAGCAGTGCGTCGATGCACTGCTGCGCCACGCGTACCAGGTCAGGCGTCGCGAAGTAGTACAGGACCTCCGACAGCAAGATCAGATCGAATGGCCCGGACGGAAACTGCTGCGGCAGTGTTGCGACCTCGAACGTGACGTTGGCAGGCACACCGCCCGCACGCGCCGCCTCGATCGCGGTTTGCGATGCGTCGATGGCGAGCAGCTTGTCGCAGCGCGGCGCGAGCTTGGCCGTCAACACGCCGATCGAACAGCCGACTTCCAGCGCCGAGGCGAACCGCGGATGGCCGAGCGCCGCCAGCGTCGACTGATACTTCTCTCGTTCGTAGTCGCTGCTGCGAAATCGCCACGGATCGATGTCGGCACGGTATTTCTGCTCGAAATAGTCGGCCGCGATCGTCTCGGTCCGGCGGCTCATAGCGTGACCTTCAAATAGTACTCGTAAGGGCCAACGAACGGCGCCAGGGTCTGGTCGGTGAAGCGGAAGCCATCCGGATCGTCATCGATCAGATCGGTCATCTGCGAGACGTGGGCGTCGATCGCCGCGCGCTTGCGGACCTGCTGCGCCGAAATGTCGAGCCGCAGTCCCACGGGTGACGGCCGGTTCAGCGGCTCGGCCGGATCGAGATGCCAGCCCCAGATCGGAAACGCCCACAGCGCGATCTCCGGGTGCTGCCGGCAAACCGCCTCGGCGATACGCGCCGTCGCTTGATGATCGCAATGCGGATCGCCGTCCCACGTCACCAGCAGAGATCTGGCTGACGCATGAGCGCAGATCGCTGCGATCGCATCGACGGCGGCATCGAACGGCGGTCCTTGGGTCGGCGCCTGGGTGTCGGGCAATCCGAGATGATGAACGTGCTCGGGCGGCAGTCCAAGCAATTGGGCGGCCCGTTCGAGCTCTGAGCGTCGCAGTTCGATCAGACGTTGCCGGGGGTAGCTCGGCGAGTTCAGATGGGAAGCGCCGCCATCCGTAATCAAAACGACCTCGATGCGCTGGCCGGCGTCGCAGGCCGCGGCGATCAGACCGCCGGCGCCGAGCGATTCGTCATCGGGATGCGGCGACAGCACTACACAGGGCTCACCACCCGTGATATCAGCGAGCGAGCCGATCGGCAGGCGGCGGATCGCGTCGAGATATGCCGAGGCGAGCAATCAAAACTCTCCTACAGGCAGCGACGAAGTCAGCCACGCACGGGCCGCGTTACTCATCGCCAGATCCGGCACCGGCTGACGCAGATAGGTCGCCAGGTCGCGACAGATCCGCTCGATCGGGTCGGGCCGGATGAACGCGAGCAGGCCGACGCCGCGCTGGACGTTCTCCATGATGTCGAGCGCAGCGCGCTCGGTGACCATCCGGGTCATATTGGCGAAAGCCACAATTGCCTCCGCATCGGCGTCGCTGCCGAACCGGCGCGCGGCCTCCTCGACCCAGAACCGCACGGTGCGCGCCGCGGCGACGCAGGTGGCGACGCGCTGCAGCTGATACGGATCCTCGGCCCGGCCGCGCGATACCAAATGATGCCGAAACAATTCGACCAAGCGCTCCATCGCACCGAGATGCGCCGCGCAGAAACGCCAGGCGCCGCCCGACAGATATGGCTGGCGCATGAAGTCGCCTGCGCCGCCGACCTGTTCGTCAGGGCCGATCCGCATGCCGGTGAGGTCGATCGCGCCGGTCGCCGTCGACCGCATGCCCTGCGCGGTCCAGCCACTGAGGTCGACGGGATGATCCGGCGCGATCCGCAACAGATACATGTACTGATCGTCACCGGACTTGGCGGTGACGATGGGGCGCGTCACGAAGCCAGCGCCCGAAGCGAGGATCTTGCGCCCGCGCAATTCGTCATGGTCTACCCGACTGACGATCTTCAGCCCGGCCGCATCGTCGGCGCCCCACACGGCGGCGAAGGCGCCGTCGCGCACATCGGACGCCAGCGAGGCTTGCTGCGCCGCTGTGCCGTACCGGCAGACCAGGGCGATCGCATTGATGTGGCCTTCGATCAGCCGTGCGGTCGACAGATCGCCGGCGCCGAGCAGCCGCAGCACCGTGCACAACTCGCTCTGGCGATCGGAATCGATCAGCCCAAGGCCGCCGAGCGATTCTGGAAACGCCGCCGTGGCCAGAGCGGACCGATGGAATTCGGCCCACAGGCTCCCGTCGACCGCCGCAGTGGCGTCCGACGCCGCGGCGCATGCGAACGCCCGCGCGGCAAACGCTTCGGTGCGGGTGAGCAAAAGCTGGATGTCGGTTGGGGCTAAAATCGCTGATACTCACACTTGGATCGGACACATCGTCGAGATGTGAATGCCAGGGTGAGAGCGAAGTTCCTTTTGGGGATCGCGGCCACCAAGGCGCGCGTTCTCAGGCGCCCCCGCCCCGCTCCGTTGACGATGAACCGCCGAGCGTCTGTGGCGTGCGCTTGGCAGGCCGCAGGCCCGCTGGGTGAAGTCCCGCCGGGAAGTGCGGGATGGGCCGTTGCTGGCGAACGGCGGTGACTGGCCCTCCCGCTATTGATTTCAACTTGCCGCGCATCGTTGGACCCGGGCGACAACGGACATGCCGCGCGTCGGCAAGCGGAGGGTGGGACCATCGGATCGCTTGCGGCCGCTGACCTGCCGGCCGCTTGCCGCGGCTTGCGCCGGCCGGTGGCGTGCTGCAAAACGACGCGTTGCATCCCTCGGCGCGGCAATGCGCCAAATCCCAGATCCGTGTTCGATGGCCAGCCCGAAGCTTCATGATTTCCGCCGCATCGTCGTCAAGGTCGGCTCCTCGCTGCTGATCGACTCGAACGCCGGCGAGGTGCGGGCGGACTGGCTCGCCGCGCTCGCCGCCGACATTGCCGAGCTGCATCGCGGCGGCCGCGACGTGATGATCGTGTCGTCGGGCTCGATCGCGCTCGGCCGCAGCCGATTGAAGCTGCCGCGCGGCCCGCTCAAGCTCGAGGAGAGCCAGGCCGCCGCCGCCGTCGGCCAGATCGCGCTGGCGCGGACCTGGTCGGAGGTGCTCGGCGCCCACGACATCGGCGCCGGCCAGATCCTCGTCACCTTCCAGGACACCGAGGAGCGCCGCCGCTATCTCAACGCCCGCTCCACCATCGGCAAGCTGCTGGAATGGCGCGCGGTGCCGGTGATCAACGAGAACGACACGGTCGCCACCACCGAGATCCGCTACGGCGACAACGACCGCCTCGCGGCCCGCGTCGCCACCATGGCCAGCGCGGACCTGCTGATCCTGCTGTCGGACATCGACGGCCTCTACACCGCGCCGCCGGGCAGCAATCCGGATGCGACGCTGATTCCGGTGGTGGAATCCATCACCGCTGAGATCGAAGGCATGGCCGGCGCGGCGGGCTCCGAGCTGTCGCGCGGCGGGATGCGGACCAAGATCGAGGCCGGCAAGATCGCGACATCCGCCGGCACCCACATGCTGATCGCCTCCGGCAAGATCGACCATCCGCTGAAAGCGATCGCCGACGGCGGCCCGTGTACCTGGTTTCTGACCCCGGCCAATCCCGTGACCGCGCGAAAGCGCTGGATCGCCGGCTCGCTGGAGCCCAAGGGCACGCTGACGATCGACGCCGGCGCCGTGGTGGCGCTGCGCGCCGGCAAGAGCCTGCTGCCGGCCGGCGTAATCCGCATCGACGGTCAGTTCGCCCGCGGCGACGCGGTGATCGTCCGCGGCCCGGATACGCATGAAATCGGCCGCGGCCTCGTCGCTTACGACGCCGACGACGCCGACAGGATCAAGGGACGCTCGTCGTCCGACGTGATGATGATCCTCGGCATCACCGGCCGCGCCGAGATGATCCATCGCGACGATTTGGTGGTGGGGACGGCGCCAGGGTGACGTTTACCTGAAGTCCTCAGGGGAGATGTCCTGCCGTCCGTGCAGAACGCGAACGATAACCACGCCGTCCTTCAGGGGGAGATAGTAAAGGACGTAGCTTCCCGACGGAAAGCTGCGCAACTTCGGGGACAATTCCGGGCGCGCTCGTCCGACTAAAGGTGATTGCACCAGAACGTCAAACACCTTCTCGATGGCTTCGAGGAGGCGATCCGCAGCGTCGGCGCTATCTTCTGCGACAAAACGCCAGATCGCCGCAATATCGCGCTCGGCTTGCGGACTTTTCCGCGCCCTAGTCGCCACGTTCCGCTGCCAGCCGCCTGCGTCCCTCGGTCTTGATACGTTCGAACATGTCGCCGACCTCTTCCATCGGCCCGCTGTCCAGCCCCTTCTGGATCTCGGCCCGCAGCGTATCGAGCTTGGCTTCCCGCGCCTGCATCAGGCGAACGCTGTCGCGCAACACGTCGTCGGCCGTCTCGTAGCGGCCGCTTTCCACCAGTCTTTCGACGAATGCCGCCGAGTGCTCGTCCAGAGTGTAGTTTCCGGCCATCTGCGCCTCCCGAGAACACCCAAAGGATAGGCATCACCCGGTTTCCCCGCAACCAGCTTGGCGTACCGCCAAATTCCGCCTATTTACATGACAGACCACGGATTTCAGGCTTCGCCCATGACCGCCTCGCTCAAAGCCATCGACGGCAGCGCCGAATTGTCGACGCTGATGACCGATCTGGGACGCAGCGCCCGCGTTGCCGCCCGGGTGCTGGCGCTGGCGCCGCCGGAGCAGAAGAACCGCGCGCTGGAAGCGATGGAGCGGGCGATCCGCGCTGACGACGACAAGATCCTTGCCGCCAATGCCGAGGACGTCGCCGACGCCACGGCGTCCGGCGCCAATTCGGCGTTCCTCGACCGGCTGACTCTGACGCCCGCGCGGGTCGAGGCGATGGCCGAGGGCATTGCGGTGGTGCGCGGCATTCCCGATCCGGTCGGTACCGTGACCGAGAGCTGGCAGCGGCCCAACGGCATGACGATCGAACGCGTCCGCGTTCCGCTCGGCGTCGTCGCCGTGATCTATGAGAGCCGCCCCAACGTCACCGCCGACGCCGGCGTGCTGTGCCTGAAGTCGGGCAATGCCGTGATCCTGCGCGGTGGATCGGAGAGCTTCCGCTCCGGCCGCGCGATCCACGACTGCCTCGTGCAGGGCCTGCGCGAGGCGGGGCTGCCCGAGGCGGCGATCACGCTGGTGCCGACCCGCGATCGCGCCGCCGTCGGCCTGCTGCTGTCGGGCCTCGACGGCAACGTCGATGTGATCGTGCCGCGCGGCGGCAAGAGCCTGGTGGCGCGGGTCGAGAGCGAGGCCCGCGTCCCGGTGTTCGCGCATCTCGAAGGCGTCAACCATGTCTATGTCGATCGCAGCGCAGATCTCGACATGGCGAAATCGATCGTGCTGAACGCCAAGATGCGCCGCACCGGCGTCTGCGGCGCGGCCGAGACTCTGCTGGTCGACCGTGCCGCGGCCGCGACGCATCTGGCGCCGCTGATCACCATGCTGATCGAGTCCGGCTGTGAAGTCCGCGGCGACGATGCCGTGCAGCGGGTCGACGCCCGGGTGGCACCGGCCGCCGAGCAGGACTGGGACACCGAGTATCTCGACGCCGTGATCGCCGCCAAGCTGGTCGACGGCGTCGATGCGGCGATCGCGCATATCCATCAGCACGGCTCGCACCATACCGATGCGATCGTCGCCGAGGATGCGCAGGCAGCGGCCAAATTTCTCGCCGAGGTCGACTCCGCGATCGTGCTGCACAACGCCTCGACCCAGTTCGCCGATGGCGGCGAATTCGGCTTCGGCGCCGAGATCGGCATCGCGACCGGCAAATTCCACGCGCGCGGCCCGGTCGGCGCCGAGCAGCTCACGACCTTCAAATACCGGGTGCATGGCACCGGGCAGACCCGGCCGTGAGGCCCCGCCGCGCCGAGCGTGGAGTTTGAGTTGACGCCTGATCCTGTCGCGGCCCGGCGCGCCGTTCCGGCGTACAGCCGTGGCATGCGGATCGGCCTGCTCGGCGGCTCTTTCAATCCGCCGCACGAGGCGCATCGGGCGATCAGCCGCTTCGCGCTGACGCGGCTGAAGCTCGACCGGATCTGGTGGCTGGTGTCGCCCGGCAATCCGCTCAAGGACATCTCCGGCCTGCGCGAGCTCGATGCCCGCGTGGCCGCCGCCCAGGTGGTCGCCGACGATCCGCGCATCCAAGTGAGCGGCCTGGAGGCGGCGATCGGCACCCGCTACACCGCCGATACTGTCGATTATTTGCGTCGGCACTGCCCGGGCGCCCGCTTCGTCTGGATCATGGGCGCCGACAATCTGGCGCAGTTCCACCGCTGGCAGCGCTGGCGGGCGATCGCGGATTCGCTCCCGATCGCTGTCGTCGACCGCCCTCCCGCCACCTTCCGGGCGCTGGCGGCTCCGGCGGCGCAGGCGCTCCGAAAATACCGATTGTCGAATGCGGCGGCCGCGACGCTGGCCGATCAGCGCCCGCCGGCTTGGGTTTTCCTGACCGGGTTGAAGTCGCCGCTGTCCTCGACGGCACTCCGGAACCCCGACGGAAGTTGGAAGAAATGAAGTCCGGGCGGTCTCTGGATTGTTGAAACAGTCATCCCCACATGCCTACTATGGTGATCAGGCGCCGGGATTCGGCGCGCGCGATACAGTGAAAGGAAAGGTCCCTGACCACATCTGTATTGTCCAAGTCGGCTGTGCCGAAGGCCGCTGCGGCCAAGCCGCTGAAATCGAAGGCCGCTGCAGCGAAGGCAGTTACTTCGCCCTCTGCGGAAACGCCGGTATCCG
The DNA here is from genome assembly GCF_042432815.1 of Rhodopseudomonas telluris. NCBI lineage: Bacteria > Pseudomonadati > Pseudomonadota > Alphaproteobacteria > Hyphomicrobiales > Nitrobacteraceae > Rhodopseudomonas > Rhodopseudomonas telluris. The sequence goes on along the minus strand of NZ_JBHLWM010000003.1, from coordinate 534,180 downwards.
GTGCGATCTCCAGAATGCCTTTGACGGCGGAGGAGACGCTGAAGCTGATCCTCTCCCGCCTCGACGACATGAAGGCGGAAGAAACGATCGCCATCGACCTCCGCGGCAAATCAGCGATGTTCGACTACGTCGTCGTCACCAGCGGGCGGGCCAACCGCCACGTCGGTGCGATCGCCGAGAACGTCTCGAAGGCGCTGAAGGAAGCGGGCGTTGCCAAGATCCATGTCGAGGGCCTGACCAATTGCGATTGGGTGCTGATGGATTGCGGCGACGTGGTGGTACACGTGTTTCGGCCGGAGGTTCGGGAGTTCTACAATCTCGAACGGTTGTGGACCCAAGGGCCGCAGCCGGCCAAGACGCTGTAGCAGCCTTTCATTCCGACGCGCGCAGGACCGCGCGCGTCGATGATGTCGCGCGTGCCGGCGGGCGCCGCTTGAACGGTTCGTTCCGCAACGCGTGAGATGTGCGCCTGACCCATGCGCCTGACCGTCATTGCCGTCGGCAAACTCAAGCAAGGTCCGGAGCGTGAGCTCGCCGACCGCTACAAATCCCGCTTCGACGATATCGGCCGCAAGCTCGGCTTCCGTGGCCTCGACATCCATGAACTCGGTGAAAGCCGCGCGCGAGACGCAGCCGCCCGCATGGCCGAAGAGGCGGCGGCCATCACGGCGCTGATGGCTGACGGCAGCGTCCTCGTGACGCTCGACGAGCGCGGCCAGAGCCTCGACAGCGCCAGCTTTGCGAGCCAGCTCGGCCGTTGGCGCGATGCCTCGGTGCCCGGTACTATTTTCGTGATCGGTGGCGCGGACGGACTTTTGCCTGAATTGCGGCGCAAGGCAAAGCTCTGCCTGTCGTTCGGTGCCGCGACTTGGCCGCACCAGATGGTCCGTGTGATGCTGCTGGAGCAGATCTACAGGGCCGCGACGATTTTGGCGGGACATCCATACCATCGTGCCTAGCGAGCGCCGCAGCCACCAGATGCATCACGACTTCGGGCAACAGCAGATGGCCTTGGCTGCGAGGGATAGTACCTCAGGCAGCTTCTGGCCGTCGGTCGCATTGCTGGCGGCGAGCCTGATTTCCGGGGCCGTGGTGACGCGCGCGCAGGCGCAGACGGCGCCCGCCCCGACACCGGCTGCGGCGTCCGCGGCCGCGACGGCCGATCTGCTCAAGCAGCGCGCGCAGGAGCTGGAAGCCGCCCGCGAAGCGCAGAAGCGCGCCGCCGAGCTGCAGGACAAGCTCAAGGCCGACCTTGCGGCGATCGGCGAGGACCGCACCAAACTCAATCAGCAACTGATCGATATCGCCGCCAAGGTGCGCGCGGTCGAAACCAAGATCAGCGACGCGGAAGCGCGGCTGGTGCCGCTCGACGCGCGCGAGTCGCAGATCCGCCAGTCGCTCGACCAGCGTCGCGGCGAAATCGGCGAAGTTCTGGCGGCCTTGCAGCGCGCCGGTCGCCGCGCCCCGCCGGCCCTGCTGGTCCGGCCCGAGGATGCGTTGAAGTCGCTGCGCGCCGCCATTCTGCTCGGCGCCGTGGTGCCGGATCTGCGCGAGCGCGCCGAGCGCCTCGCGACCGACCTCGGCGAACTGATCGCCGTGCGCAAGACCATCGCGGCCGAGCGCGACCAGCTGGCCGCCGACCGCAGCGCCATGACGACCGATCAGACCCGGCTCGCAGCGTTGGTCGATGAACGTCAGCGCAAGCAAAGCTCGGTCGAAAAGGATATTGAAACCGAACGCTCCCGGGCCCTGACGCTCTCCCGCCAGGTCGACAGCCTGACCGGCCTGATCGCCAAGATGGAGCAGGACCTCAAGAGCGCCGCCAAGGCGGCCGCCGCGGCCGGCCAGAAGGGCGCGCCGATGGCCAATCTGGCGGCGCTCAAGGATCCCGGCCGGCTCAGCCCGGCGATCGCCTTCGCGTCGGCCAAGGGCATGCTCGGCTTTCCGGTCAACGGCACCAAAATCCGCGACTTCGGCCGCCCCGACGGGGTCGGCGGCGTGGAGCGCGGGATTTCACTGGCGGCGCGGCCCGGCGCCCAGGTCACAACCCCGTGTGACGGCTGGGTTGTGTATGCGGGGCCGTTTCGGTCCTATGGACAACTCTTGATCCTCAATGCCGGTGGCGGATATCATGTTCTGATCGCCGGGATGGAGCGCATTTCGGTCAATATCGGCCAGTTCGTGCTCACGGGAGAGCCGGTGGCGACCATGGGGTCGACGTCGCAGGTCGCTTCGATTTTGGCGGCCAGCGCTACTCAGCCCATTCTCTACATCGAGTTCCGTAAGGACGGCACTCCCATTGATCCAGGCCCATGGTGGGCCGCAAACGAAGGCGAAAAGGTTCGCGGATGATGCGCAAGACTTCGGTAATCCTCCTCAGCGCCGTCACGGGCGCTGCGCTGACACTTTTCGTCACCCAGCCGCGGTCGATTCTGATGGGCTCGACGGCGCGCGCCGCGACTTCCGATACGTATCGTCAGCTCAACCTGTTTGGCGATGTGTTCGAGCGCGTGCGCAGCGACTATGTCGAGAAGCCGGACGACAGCAAGCTGATCGAATCCGCGATCAGCGGCATGCTGACCGGGCTCGATCCGCATTCGAGCTACATGGACGCCAAGAGCTTCCGCGACATGCAGGTGCAGACCCGCGGTGAGTTCGGCGGCCTCGGCATCGAAGTCACGATGGAAGACGGCCTGATCAAGGTGGTGTCGCCGATCGACGATACCCCGGCCTCGAAGGCCGGCATCATGGCCAACGACATCATCACCAATCTCGACGACGAAGCCGTGCAGGGCCTGACCCTGAACCAGGCAGTCGAGAAGATGCGCGGCCCGGTGAATACCAAGATCAAGCTCAAGATCATGCGGAAGGGCCAGGACAATCCGCTCGAGATCACGCTGGTGCGCGACAACATCCGGGTCCGCTCGGTGCGGGCGCGCGTCGAGGCCGACGATATCGGCTACATCCGCATCACCACCTTCAACGAGCAGACCACCGAGGGCTTGAAGAAGGAGATTGCCAATCTCACCAACCAGATCGGCGCCGACAAGCTGAAGGGCTTCATCCTCGATCTGCGCAACAATCCGGGCGGCCTGCTCGAAGAGGCCGTGACCGTCTCCGACACCTTCCTGGATCGCGGCGAGATCGTCTCCACCCGCGGCCGCAATGCCGAAGAGACCCAGCGCCGCTCCGCCCATGCGGGCGACTTGACCAAGGGCAAGCCGCTGATCGTGCTGATCAACGGCGGCTCGGCCTCGGCATCGGAAATCGTCGCCGGCGCGCTGCAGGACCACAAGCGGGCGACGCTGGTCGGCACCCGCTCGTTCGGCAAGGGCTCGGTGCAGACCATCATCCCGCTCGGCTCGGGCAACGGCGCGCTGCGTCTGACCACGGCGCGCTACTACACGCCGTCGGGCAAGTCGATCCAGGCCAAGGGCATCACCCCGGACATCGAGGTGCTGCAGGACGTGCCGGAGGATCTCAAGGCCCGCACCGACACCAAGGGCGAAGCCTCGCTGCGCGGCCATCTCAAGGGCCAGGATGGCGACGAGAAGACCGGTTCGCAGTCCTACGTGCCGCCGGACGCCAAGGACGACAAGGCGCTCAAGACCGCCGACGATCTGCTGCACGGCATCAAGGCGAGCGTCACCGCGCCGGCTCCGGCCACCGGCGAGAAGGCCGCGATCGACAAGCCGGCCGGCAACAAGGCGGCGAACTAATCGCCTCGCTCCAATTCCAGCCTGCAAAGGGCGGCCTTCGGGTCGCCCTTTTTGCTGGCCGATCCGTCGCTCCGCGCGCGACGGGGTGAGGGCCGCGGCTGCCGCCCGCCCGGCGCGACGTGGTATCGTCGCCGCGGGTGATTCGGGAGACGGTTGGCTGTGGCGGCGGACGAACTGAGCACACCGCTGGGTCAGAAACGCGGACGACTGCGCCGCTTTCGGCTGCCGTTCACCGCGACCCAGGCGATCGCCGCCGTGCTGGGCCTGTTCCTGCTCGCCTTCCTCGGATTCGCGCTGTTCAACAACGATCCGCTCGGCGGCGAGCCGATGGCGCAGATCACGCTCAAGCCTCCCACCGATCCGAAGGACGCCACGGCGCCCGCCGACAAGGCTCAGGCCGATGCCGGCCACGGCGACAAGGCGCAGGCCGACAAGGGCGCCAAGAAGACCGAACAAGCCGACGCCAAGGCCGCGGCCGGGCCGGGCCAGAAGACCATCACCATCATCGACGGCTCCAAGGGCACCCGCCAGGACGTCGTGGTCTCGACCGGCGACGACAAGGGCGACGCCCCCGCATCAAGCCCGGCGAGCCCCACCGGCATCAATCCGCGCCTGCTGGAGCAATCGCGCTACGGCATGATCCCGATCGCGGCAGGCGGCCTGAAGCCGTTCTCCGCCTATGCGATGGCCACCGAGGCCGACCGCGCCAAGGCCGACAAGATGCCGACGGTCGCAATTGTGGTCACCGGGCTGGGCATCGGCGCGGCGCGCACCAACGACGCGGTGATGAAGCTGCCGCGCGAGGTTGCGCTGGCCTTCACGCCTTACGGCTCGGACCCCGGCAAGCTGGTCGAGGAGGCGCGCGCCAAGCAGCACGAGGTGCTGCTGCAGCTTCCGATGGAGCCGTTCGATTACCCTGACAATGATCCCGGCCCGCAAACGCTGCTTGCGTCGGCCGCACCGGAGCAGAACCTCGACCGCCTGAACTGGCACCTCAGCCGGTTTCAGGGCTATGTCGGGCTGTCGAATTTCATGGGCGCGCGGTTCGTCGCGACCGAGCCGGCGATGCAGCCGATCATTCGCGAGGCCGCCAAGCGCGGGCTCGGCTATCTGGACGACGGCTCGGCGCCGCGCAGCGTCGCGCCGAGCCTCGCCAAGGCGCTGGCGATCCCGTTCGCGCGCGCCGATCTCACCATCGACACGGTGCCGACCGCCGCCGACATCGACAAGGCGCTGGCGCGGCTGGAGGGGCTCGCCAAGGAGCGCGGCAACGCCGTCGGGATCGCCTCCGCGCTGCCCGTGTCGATTGAACGAATTGTTAGCTGGAGCAAGAGCTTGGAGAGTCGTGGCATCCTGATCGTGCCATTGACAACGGCGATGCTCAAATCAAAATCAACCTGAGGGCCTCGGTTCTGATGGAATCATGACCGATAGTCCTCGATGATGGTTTGACGCGTTCTCCCGGAGCGGAGGCATCAGCGGTTCGCCGCAAAACGTTTACAGTCCGCCAGTCGCGGACGGATGAGGCATTGATCGAATGGCGCGCTACGAGGACCTGCCCTATCGAACATGCGTCGGCATGATGCTGATCAACCGGGAGGGTCTCGTCTTCATCGGGCGTCGCGCCGGTGGTATCGAGCATGTCGACGAAACCCACGTCTGGCAGATGCCGCAGGGCGGCGTCGACCCGGGCGAAGACACCTGGGAAGCCGCCAAGCGCGAGCTCTACGAGGAAACAAACGTCCGCTCGGTCGAGAAGATCGGCGAGGTTCCCGACTGGCTGATCTACGACATCCCTCGCACGGTCGCTGGCCGCGCCTGGAAGGGCCGCTACCGCGGCCAGCGTCAGAAATGGTTCGCGATCCGCTTCACCGGGCAGGACTCCGAGATCGACATCATCGCGCCCCCCGGCCACAAGTCGGAATTCACCGGCTGGCGCTGGGAGCCGATGCAAAACCTGCCGGACCTGATCGTGCCGTTCAAACGCCCGGTCTATGAGCGCGTGGTAAAGGAATTCTCGCAGCTCGCCGTGCCGGTTTAACAACGGCGCTCAAACCAGCTGCCGGCTTTGCGTCCCGACCGACAGCGCATCCGTCCTTGCGCGCAAGCGAAGCCATCGCGGTCTGGCGCGCGTCGGCCAAGCGATGGCAGACTGCTCAGGACGCGCCGAGCGCGACCTGGAGGATGTGGTCGCAATGCGCCTTGACGGTGTGGTGGGCGAGGACGTGGTCGCGGGCGGCCAGTGCCATGGTGCGAAGTTTGTCCTTGTCGGCGAGCGCCGCGGTGACGGCGCGCTCCAGTCCGCCCGGCTCGATGTCGTAATAGACGCCGTGCACGCCCGACTGCAGGGGCGCATAGCGCACGATCGTCGGATTGTTCATCACCGGCACCGCCTGGACGATCGGCGCCTCATAGTGGCGATAGCAGTCCCAGCCCATCCCTTCCGGCGACCAGGCCAGCCAGGAATGCGACATCCGCTCCATGAAGGCGTCGTAGGGCAGCCGTTCGGTCGGCTGGTCGATCCGCACGCCGGCTGCCCGGAGGCGCTCCAGTTCGGCGAGGCCCGCGGCCCGCACGGTCGAGTTGCCGACGATGCCACCGGAGAAAAACAGGTCGTGGGTCTTCTCGGGGAACGGCGCGTCGCGCCAGTGCTCGTCGAAGCGGAACTGCGGCAGCGAGATCGGGCGCAGCTTGCCGATCCGGCGCTGCCACGTCTCGCTGCGCCGATAGCGCAACGTCGGCAGATGCGGATGCACGGTGCCGGCCAGCGCCTGCCAATTGTCGGCCGGAAGCTCGCGCTTGAAGAACGCCTTGGCCTTGTCGAGCAGGAACACGCTGCTCCTGGCGATCGCGAAATGATCGTCCATCTCGACCGCGACCAGCGGCACCGGGACGTCGAGCCAGCGCAGCATGCTGGGCCCGAACTGCCGCGTCAGCGCCGCCCAGGGATTGGCCGGCGTGTAGAAGATGCCCCGGGCCCAATAGCGCGGATGCCAGGGTGAATAGCGCAGGCTGTTGACCACGACGACATCGTATTTGCCCTCTCGCGCGGCGCGAAGCTCACGCCAGATCCGGTCCGGCGTCGAGAAGCCATCGAGCTTGCCGAAATCGTCCGTGAGCTTGGTCCAGGTCCACAGGCAGGTGGTCCGCTCGGGATACTGCAGCTTGAAATAGCCGCCACCGATCTCGAGGATCCGGGCCTTGGAGGTGTCGACGGGCTCGGCCCTCGCTCGATCATCGCTCATGGGGTGAGATCGCCTGCAGGCCCGCTCGGCCTGAATTCGCGGATCGGTGCGATCCGGGGAGCCGCGGCCGGGCCGCGCCGCGGGCGCGCTCGGGGGGCCGGTTTCGGCGCTTGCCTAGCATGGGGTTTCTTGCCATTCAATGCGGCGGAAAACGGCCGTCGCGACTTCGGGGCGGGGTAGGCCCAGGACTGAGCGATGCGATTGTCTCGACGAATTCTCGTGAGCGGCGGCGCCGGCTTCATCGGCTCGCATTTATGCGAGAAGCTGCTCGCGGAGGGCCACGAGGTTCTCTGCGTCGACAATTACTTCACCGGCTGGCGGCGGAACATCGAGCATCTGGTGAACACGCCGCGCTTCGAGGTGATGCGCCACGACGTCACCTTTCCGCTCTATGTCGAGGTCGACGACATCTACAATCTCGCCTGCCCGGCCTCGCCGGTCCATTACCAGCACGATCCGGTGCAGACGCTGAAGACCAGCGTGCACGGCGCCATCAACATGCTGGGGCTCGCCAAGCGGACGCGGGCGAAGATCTTCCAGGCCTCGACCAGCGAGGTCTATGGCGACCCGACCGTGCACCCGCAGCCGGAGAGCTATTGGGGGCACGTCAACCCGCTCGGCATCCGCGCCTGCTACGACGAGGGCAAGCGCGCCGCCGAGACGCTGTTCTTCGACTATCACCGCCAGCACAAGGTGAAGATCAAGGTTGCGCGGATCTTCAACACCTACGGCCCGCGGATGCATCCGAGCGACGGCCGCGTGGTGTCGAACTTCATCGTTCAGGCGCTGTCCGGCAGCGACATCACCATCTACGGCGACGGCAGCCAGACGCGCTCGTTCTGCTACGTCACCGACCTGCTCGACGGCTTCGCGCGCCTGATGGAGACCGGCGACGATTTCATCGGCCCGGTCAATCTCGGCAATCCGGTGGAATTCAGCATGCGCGAGCTGGCCGAGATGGTGATCGCAATGACGGACTCCAAGTCCAAGCTGATCTATCTGCCGCTGCCGGCGGACGACCCCAGGCAGCGCCAGCCCGACATCACGCTGGCGCGCAGCGCGCTCGGCTGGGAGCCGAAGGTCGCGCTCGCCGACGGGCTGAAAGAGACCATCGGTTACTTCCGCAAGCTGCTGGCGTCGTGACGACGCGTCGCGACACCGACGCCCTTCCCTACCGACGTAATGTCGGGATCGCGTTGTTCAATGCCGACGGCCATGTGCTGATCGGGCGCCGGTTTCGCGACGACGGCCCCGAGATAATCCTGCCCGGCCTGGAATGGCAGATGCCGCCGGGCGGTATCGATGCCGATGAGGCGCCGGACGTCGCGGTGATGCGCGAATTGTGGGAAGAGACCGGCGTCAGGCAGGCCGAGATCCTCGGCGAGACCGACTGGGTCACCTACGACTTCCCGCCCTACGACGGCCAGCCGCATCGGCTGTCGGTGTTTCGCGGCCAGCGCCAGAAATGGTTCGCACTGCGCTTCACCGGCGACGATCGCGAGATCGATCCGCTCGCCGTCCGCAACGGCATGCCGCCGGAGTTCGACGCGTGGCGCTGGGAGCACCTTCATCGCGTCGCCGATCTGGTGGTGCCGTTCCGCCGTGAGGTCTATCGCGAGGTGGCGCGGAGCTTTGCGCGATTTGCGTCAGTTTAGTTGAAAGCTGGCGCAGCGGTTGGGGTGGGGGAGACGCGGGCAGTCAGTTAGCTCGGCAAGAAAAGCACGCGCCGAGGGGCCACGGCCAGCGCGGCTTAGTGCATCGCGGTGGTGTTGAGCTGGTGCTGGATGCTCTTGTAGTGATCCAGCCGCTCGATCGACTTGTCGAGTTCGTCGCCGACCTTGCCGGGGAGCTGCTGCTCCATGGTGGTGATGGTTTCGGCGAAGCCCTGCAGGTCCATCTCGGTCGCCGCGGTGGCAACGTCGGCCAGCACCGTCAGGCCCTTCTCGGACACCTCGGCGATGCCGCCGAGCACGACGATCTTGCGCTGGCTGCCGCCCGCCGTGACGGTCAGGATGCCGGGGCGGATCGCCGCCACCACCGGCGCGTGGCCGGCCAGCACGCCGAAATCACCCTCGGCGCCCGGGATGTCGACCTGATCGACTTCGCCCGAGAAGGCGACTTGTTCGGGCGAAACCAGATCGAAGTGGAAGGTGGCCATCGTTCGTTCATCCGCTGACCTCATCCTGAGGAGCGCGCCCGCGGCGCGCGCCTCGAAGGATGAGAAAGGTGGTCGTCACCCTGCGAGACGCCGGCCTGCGGCCGGCTCCTCAGGGTGAGGCTCTGGTGTTTAGGCCGCTTCCGCAGCCAGCTTCTTGCCCTTCTCGACCGCCTCTTCGATGGCGCCGACCATGTAGAACGCCGCTTCCGGCAGATGGTCGTACTTGCCTTCGCAGATCGCGCGGAAGCCCTTGATGGTGTCGGCGAGCTCGACGAACTTGCCCGGCGAGCCGGTGAAGATTTCGGCGACGAAGAACGGCTGCGACAGGAAGCGCTCGATCTTGCGGGCGCGGGCGACCGCGAGCTTGTCCTCTTCGGACAGTTCGTCCATGCCCAGAATGGCGATGATGTCCTGCAGCGACTTGTACTTCTGCAGCACCTGCTGAACCATACGGGCGGTCTGGTAGTGCTCTTCGCCTACGATCAGCGGCGACAGCATGCGCGAGGTCGAGTCGAGCGGATCCACCGCCGGATAGATGCCCTTTTCGGAGATCGCGCGGTTGAGCACGGTCGTCGCGTCCAAGTGGGCGAACGAGGTGGCGGGCGCCGGGTCGGTCAAGTCGTCGGCCGGCACGTAGATCGCCTGCACCGAAGTGATCGAACCCTTGTTGGTGGTGGTGATGCGCTCCTGCAGCGCGCCCATGTCGGTCGCGAGCGTCGGCTGATAACCCACCGCCGACGGAATACGGCCGAGCAGCGCCGACACTTCCGAACCCGCCTGGGTGAAGCGGAATATGTTGTCGACGAAGAACAGCACGTCCTGGCCCTGATCGCGGAAGTGCTCGGCGACGGTCAGACCCGACAGCGCGACGCGGGCGCGGGCGCCGGGCGGCTCGTTCATCTGGCCGTAAACGAGGGCGCACTTGGAGCCTTCGCCGCCGCCCTTCTTGTTCACGCCGGATTCGATGAACTCGTGATAAAGGTCGTTGCCTTCGCGGGTACGCTCGCCGACGCCGGCGAACACCGAGTAACCGCCGTGGGCCTTGGCGACGTTGTTGATCAGTTCCTGAATCAGCACGGTCTTGCCGACGCCGGCGCCGCCGAACAGGCCGATCTTGCCGCCCTTGGCGTAGGGCGCCAGCAGGTCGACGACCTTGATGCCGGTGACCAGAATTTCAGCTTCGGTGGACTGGTCGGTGTAGCTCGGCGCCTCGGCGTGGATCGGGCGCAGGCCCTCGTTGGCGACCGGGCCCTGTTCGTCGACCGGCTCGCCGATCACGTTCATGATGCGGCCGAGCGTGCCGACGCCGACCGGCACCCGGATCGGAGCGCCGGTGTCGGTGACTTCCTGGCCGCGGACCAGACCCTCGGTGGTGTCCATCGCGATGGTACGGACGGTCGATTCGCCGAGATGCTGGGCGACTTCGAGCACCAGGCGGTTGTCGCCGTTCTTGGTCTCGAGCGCGTTCAGAATGGCCGGCAGGTGGCCTTCGAACTGCACGTCGACGACGGCGCCGATGACCTGGGTGATGCGTCCGGTCTGATTGGCGGGTGTAGCCATTAAACTCTCTCCCTGAAGTCCGAAATCGAAATCACGGTCGTCGACCGGATGTAAGCTTGAAGATTAGATCGCCTCGGCGCCCGAGATGATCTCGATCAGTTCCTTGGTGATCATCGCCTGACGCGTGCGGTTGTAGATCAGCGTCTGCTTCCTGATCATGTCGCCGGCGTTGCGGGTGGCGTTGTCCATCGCGCTCATCTGCGCGCCGTAGAACGACGCGTTGTTCTCGAGCAGCGCCCGGAAGATCTGCACCGCGAGGTTGCGCGGCAGCAGGCTGGAGAGGATCTCGTCCTCCTCCGGCTCGTATTCGTAGTTGGTGGCGACCGCACCGGCGGCCGGCGCTTCGACCACCAGCGGGATCAGCTGCTGCGCGGTCGGGACCTGCGAGATCACCGACTTGAAGCGCGAATAGAACAGCGTGCAGACGTCGAACTCGCCGTTGTTGAAGCGGGCGATCACCTTCTTGGCGATGTCCTCGGCGTTGACGAAACCGAGCTGGCGCACCGAGCGCAGCTCGATGTTCTCGACGATCTGCTTGTCGAAGGTGCGGCGGAGCTGCTCGTAGCCCTTGCGGCCGACGCAGAAGAATTTGACTTCCTTGCCCTGGTTCATCAGCGCCAGCGCGCGCTCGCGCGCCAGGCGGACGATCGAGGAGTTGAAGGCGCCCGACAGGCCGCGCTCGCCGGTGCACACCAGCAGCAGGTGAACCTGATCCTTGCCGGTGCCGGCGAGCAGCACCGGCGCGCCCGGCGAACCAGCAGCGGCGCCGGCGATGTTCGAAATCACCGCATCCATCTTCTCGGCGTAGGGCCGCGCGGCTTCGGCCGCAGTCTGGGCGCGGCGCAGCTTCGAGGCCGCGACCATCTGCATCGCCTTGGTGATCTTCTGCGTCGCCTTGGTCGAGGCGATGCGGACCCGCATGTCCTTAAGTGAAGCCATTCTCAGTCCACCCCGACGATCAGATCGACAATCCGACCGCAAACCTCACATTCGTCATGCCCGGGCTCACCCCGGGCATCCACGATTCCGAATTCTCGCAACAATTGCGAATGGCCGGCGCGAGGCCGGCCATCACGCCTTAGGCGAAGGTCTTGGCGTAGCCTTCGACCACGGCCTTGAGCTTGGCGGCCGTGTCGTCCGACAAGTCGCGGCTGGTGCGGATCGCTTCCAGGATCGCCGACTCCTTGCCGCGCAGCAGCGACAGCAGGCCGTCTTCGAACGCCCGCACCTTGTTGATCGGCAGCGCGTCCAGATAGCCGTTGGTGCCGGCCCAGATCACCACCACCTGCTCTTCCATCTTCAGCGGCGAGAACTGCGGCTGCTTCAGGAGTTCGGTGAGGCGCGAGCCGCGGTTCAGCAGGCGCTGGGTCGAGGCGTCGAGGTCCGAGCCGAACTGCGCGAACGCCGCCATTTCGCGGTACTGCGCCAGCTCGCCCTTGATCTTGCCGGCGACCTTCTTCATCGCCTTGGTCTGCGCCGACGAACCGACGCGCGACACCGACAGACCGACGTTCACGGCCGGACGGATGCCCTGGAAGAACAGATCGGTCTCCAGGAAGATCTGGCCGTCGGTGATCGAAATCACGTTGGTCGGGATGTAGGCCGACACGTCGTTGGCCTGGGTTTCGATGACCGGCAGAGCGGTCAGCGAGCCGGCGCCGTGATCGTCGTTCAGCTTGGCGGCGCGCTCGAGCAGGCGGGAGTGCAGATAGAACACGTCGCCCGGATAGGCTTCGCGGCCCGGCGGGCGGCGCAGCAGCAGCGACATCTGGCGGTAGGCGACGGCCTGCTTGGACAAGTCGTCATAGATGATCACGGCGTGCATGCCGTTGTCGCGGAAGTATTCGCCCATCGTGCAGCCGGTGAACGGCGCGATGTACTGCATCGGCGCCGGGTCCGACGCGGTGGCGGCGACGACGATCGAATATTCGAGCGCGCCCTGCTCTTCCAGCACCTTGACGAACTGGGCGACGGTGGAGCGCTTCTGGCCGACCGCGACGTAGACGCAGTACAGCTTCTGGCTTTCCGGCGCGCCTTCGACGTTCAGCGGCTTCTGGTTCAGGATGGTGTCGAGCGCGATCGCGGTCTTGCCGGTCTGACGGTCGCCGATGATCAATTCGCGCTGGCCGCGGCCGACCGGGATCAGCGCGTCGATCGCCTTCAGGCCGGTCGCCATCGGCTCGTTCACCGACTTGCGTGGAATGATGCCGGGCGCCTTAACGTCGACCCGCTTGCGCTCGGTCGCCTGGATCGGCCCCTTGCCGTCGATCGGATTGCCGAGCGCGTCGACGACGCGGCCGAGCAGGCCCTTGCCGACCGGCGCGTCCACGATCGAGCGGGTGCGCTTGACGGTCTGGCCTTCCTTGATCTCACGGTCCGCGCCGAAGATCACGATGCCGACGTTGTCGGTTTCGAGGTTCAGCGCCATGCCGCGCGTGCCGTTCTCGAACTCGACCATTTCGCCGGCGAGGACGTTGTCCAGACCATAGACACGGGCGATGCCGTCGCCGACGGACAGCACCTGCCCGACTTCGGTGACTTCGGCTTCCTGTCCGAAATTCTTGATCTGGTCCTTGAGGATCGCGGAAATTTCCGCGGCGCGGATGTCCATCAGCCTGCCTCTTTCATCGCGTGCTTGATCGAATTGAGTTTGGTGCGAATCGAACTGTCGACCATGCGGCTGCCGAGCTTGACGGCAAGCCCGCCGATGATCGCCGGATCGACGTTGATATTGAGGGTGACATCCTTGCCGGTCACCGACTTCAGCGCGGTCTTCAGCGCTTCGAGATTCTTGTCGCTGAGGTTTTCGGCGACAGTGACGTCGGCAGTCGCCTCGCCCTTGAACTTGGCCACCAGCGCCCGATAGGCGCGGATCACATCGGCGACCACGAACAGCCGGCGATTGGCCGCGAGCAGTTTCAGGAAGTTGGCGCTGATGCCGGTGATGCCGGCCTTGTCGAGCACGGCGCCGAGCGCCTTGCCCTGCACGTCGGCGCCAAACACCGGGCTGCGCACCAGGCGCAGCAGATCCGGGCTGTCCTTCAGCAGGGCGCTGAACTTGTCCAGATCGGCCTTGACCGCATCGACGACTTTCTCATCGCGGGCCAGTTCAAACAGGGCGGTCGCGTAACGACCAGAGACTCCGGAAACCGATGGATCTTCAGATGCCACAGACGCGCTCTTTTGTGCTGTCAAATTGCCAAGAGAAAAACCGTCGCCACGTCGCGGCGCCCCCGATTTAAGCCCTTGGAATTCAAGCTGGACTTGGATTTTGGACCGGCACGACGAAGCCGGCGGCCTATAAAATCGCGGCTTTGCTAACATAGCGCGCGCACGCGCGCAACATGACGCACCGCCTCCGGACCGTCTGTCGCATTTCTTCGTTCGACGCCCCGCGGGACGGAATTCACGTAGCAGGCATTCCGCGCCGAGCACGGCCGGCGCGCACTACGCCGGCGCTCGCACCGGCGAGATCAAACATGGAGATGCGATCATGGGCGAGGCGGGCGGCAGCGGTGCCGCGAGTCAGACCTCGACGCCCGCGGCGTCAGTCCTCAGCGCGCCCCCACGAGCGAAGCGGTTCGGTCGCGCGGTCGCGGCTCAGTCCCTCAAGGTCGAGCGTCTCCCGTGGCCCGTTCACGCATCGGGACCGCCCTGCTGCTTCCGGTTGAGGTTGCCGGCCGGGAAGATCGCGAAGATCGGGACCTGAATTCTTGCGTTCGACTACGAGGAGCTCAAATGGGGATAATAAAGACTTACGTCTTTAGTATTCCTATGTATAGAAAGTCGTAGTTCTATTTTCCGCGTAACGCAATCCTGGACTTTTTGATCCGCCGCATCGCTTCAAAAGTTATTTCAGACGAGAACGATTCGACCGTTCGTCAATTTCTTGCCTCATTACGCAGCGAACGCTCCACCATCGTAAACGGGACGGGGGTTCCACTTGCCGCGCACGTGGCAATACTGAGGGCTTACATTAATGACTGATATGAAAAATTCTCCGCCGGGGATCGCCGCCCGGCCGCGCATGGCGGTCGCACTGATCGCCGCAACGGTTATTATGAGTGGGGCAGCCACCACCGAAGCTTCGGCTCGGTCGAAGCGCCACCATCATCATCAAGGTCATCATCACCACCACCGTCATCACGCCCAGAACGACTGGCGCGATGCCAATGCGTCGCTCGGCTCGAGCGGCGGCCGCACCTTCTCGGGCATGGCGTCGTACTACGGCAGCGAGTCCGGCAGCCGCACCGCTTCGGGTCAGCGCTTCAACGCCGGCGCCATGACGGCCGCCCATCGCAGCCTGCCGTTCGGCACCAAGCTGCGCGTCACCCATGGCGGCCGCAGTGTCGTCGTCACCATCAACGATCGCGGCCCGTTCATTCGCGGCCGGGTGCTCGACCTGTCGACCGGCGCTGCACGCGCGATCGGTCTGACCAGCCGCGGAGTCGGCCGGGTCGTTGCGGAAGTGATGTAACCGCCGAAGCGGTTCGCTTCCCTCCCAAGAAACACATCCCCAGTTTCGAACGGCCGCAAGCTTTTGCGCGCCTGATCTAGGCCTGCCGTCAGACCGACGGCGGGCCTTTCCTTTTTGGGATGCATACGGTCACGACGCTGCAGGTCCGGCGTCTCGCGTCATCGTCGTGTGTAGTAACGCAGCGCGGCCGCAAAAGTTTCGCCGTTCGACAGATCCAACAAGACTACAGGAAGCTTTGCGGATCGACGTCGACCTCGAGCTTGAGATTTCCTTTTGTCTTCGGTCCGAGCGCCAGCCATGAGCGCAAGTAGTTCGACAGATCGAACGACCGCACCGACTTCACCAGCAGCCGGAAACGATAGCGCCCCTTGATCACCGCGAGCGGCGCTTCGGCCGGGCCGAGCACCTGCACGCGCTCGTCGACCGGCGCGCAGCCGGCGAGCTTGCGGGCGAAGCCTTCGGCAGTCGGCCGGTCGCCGGCCGAAATGATCAAACTCGCGAGGCGTCCGAACGGCGGATACAGCGTGCGCTCGCGGATATCGATTTCGCTCGCATAGAAGGCTTCACGGTCGCACGCGACCAGCGCCTTCATCACCGGATGTTCCGGCTGGTGCGTCTGAAGAAAGCCGACGCCGCGGCCCTGCTCGCGACCGGCGCGGCCGATCACCTGATTGAGCAATTGAAACGTGCGCTCGGCAGCGCGCGGGTCGCCATTGCTGAGCCCGAGATCGGCATCGACAACGCCGACCAGATTCAGCCGCGGGAAGTTGTGGCCTTTCGCCACGAGCTGCGTGCCGATGATGATGTCGACCCGGCCCTCGGCGATCTCGTTCAGCTCCGACCGCATGGTTTCGATCGAGGTGATCAGGTCGCTCGACAGCACCATGGTCCGGGCGTTCGGAAACAGGCTCGCCGCCTCCTCCTGCAGCCGCTCGACGCCGGGGCCGATTGCGACCAAAGATTCTTCCGCCCCGCAATGCGGGCACTGGTGCGGGCGCGGCATCGAGAAGCCGCAATGGTGGCAGACCAGCCGCTGCCGGAAACGGTGATCGACCAGCCACGCGTCGCAGATCGTGCAGGCGAAGCGGTGGCCGCAGGCGCGGCACAGCGTCAGCGGCGCATAGCCGCGGCGGTTGAGAAACAGCAGCGCCTGTTCGCGCTTCTCGATGGCGTGACCGATCTGCTCGGCCAGCACCGGCGAGATGAAGCGACCCCGGGCCGGCGGGGCGCGGCGCAGGTCGATCGCCTCGATCTGCGGCATGTGCTGGCCGCCGAACCGCGACGGCAGCGGGATGCGCTGGTAGCGGCCCTTGCGGGCGTTGACCTCGGTCTCGACCGACGGCGTCGCCGAGGCCAGCACGATCGGAATCTTGGCGATCGAAGCTCGCACCACTGCCATGTCGCGGGCGTGATAATGCGCGCCGTCCTCCTGCTTGTAGGCCTGGTCGTGCTCCTCATCGACGATGATCAGGCCGAGATCGCCGTAAGGCAGAAACAGCGCCGAGCGGGCGCCGACCACGACGCGCGCCTCACCGGCCGCGATCGCCGCCCAGTTGCGGGCGCGGGTGCGCGGCGTCAGTTCGGAGTGCCATTCGAGCGGCCGGACGCCGAACCGCAACGCGAAGCGGTCGAGGAATTGCCCGGTCAGCGCGATCTCGGGCATCAGAATCAGCGTCTGGCGGCCCTGACGGATCACCTCGGCAACCGCCTCGAAATACACTTCGGTCTTGCCGGACCCGGTGACGCCGTCGAGCAGCGCGGCGCGAAATCCGCCGCCCGCCTGCACCAGCTCGCGCATCGTCTCGGCCGCCTTCGCCTGGTCGGGCGAAAAATCCGCGGGCGAAAAATCCGGATCCGGGATCGGCGCCGCCGGCTCGCGCGGCATCGCCTCGACGCTCAGCGTCCCTTCGTCGACCAACCCGTCGATCACGCCGGGGCTGACGCCGGCTTCCTTGGCGACGTCGGATTTGCTGTGCAGTAGCCCGTCCGACAGAATCTCCAGCAGGCGCCGCCGCGCCGGCGTCATGCGCTGCGGCGGCGACCCGACCAGCCGCACGCCCATGCGCTGACGCTCGGGGCCGAGATGCTCGCCCATCCGCAACGTCATCCGCAGCACCTGGCCGCGCGGCGACAGCGTGTAGGTGGCGACCCAGTCCACCATCCGCCGAAGTTCTTCGCGCAGCGGCGGAACGTCGAGCTTTTCGGACACGTCCTTGAGACGATTGTGCAGCCGCGGATCGGGATTCGGGTTTTCGGCCCAGACCACGCCCAGCACCTCGCGCGGTCCGAGCGGTACGCCGACGACATCGCCCGGCTTCAGCTCGAGCCCGCGCGGCACCCGGTACGAATAGGCCTGATCGACCGCGACCGGCACCTGCACGTCGACGACGCGCATCGCCGAGGGCGAGGCCGGGCTGGTTCGAGAGTCGTCCATCGCCCCGGTGTGCCGCCAAAGCCGGCTTTCATCAATGGGAAAGGAAATCGGCTATGATCCAGCCCCAGCCTCCACGTCATTGCGAGGAGCGAAGCGACGAAGCAATCCAGACCCCGTATACCGCGCTGGATTGCTTCGCTTCGCTCGCAATGACGGAGGGAATCCCGTTTCTATCGGCATTCACATAAGCACCACATGGCCAAAGCACAGCCGTCCCCTCCGCCGATCGATCTCGACTGCGCGGCCGCCGACCTCAATGCGGAGTTCACGCGCTGGCTGGCGCATCTGCGCGCCGAGCGGCGGTTGTCGGGCAAGACGCTGGAGGCCTATGCGCGCGATCTGCGGCAGTTCCTGCTGTTTCTCGCCGGGCATTGGGGCGGCGAGGTCACGCTCGGTCGATTCGCGCGGCTGGAGGCGACCGACGTGCGGGCCTTCATGGCGGCGCGGCGGGCCGATGCGATCGCCGGCCGCTCGCTGATGCGCGCACTGGCGGGGCTGCGCTCGTTCGGCCGCTTCCTGGAACGTGAAGGCAAGGGCCGGGTCGGGGCGCTGGCCGCGGTGCGGGCGCCGAAGATCAAGAAGAGCCTGCCGAAGCCGATCCAGATCGCCGCCGCCAAGCGGCTGGCCGACGCCGATGAACGCGCCGGCGAGGACCGCGAGACCTGGGTGCTGGTCCGCGACGCCGCCGTGATGGCGCTGCTGTATGGCTCGGGCCTGCGGATTTCCGAAGCGCTCGGGCTGAAGCGCCGCGACGTGCCGGCGCCCGGCAAGGGCGACACGCTGATCGTGCTCGGCAAGGGCAACAAGACCCGGATGGTGCCGGTGCTGCCGGGCGTTCTGGCGCAGATCGCCGACTACGCGGCCACCTGCCCGCATCCGCTGCCGCCCGACGGCCCGATGTTCGTCGGCGCTCGCGGCGGGCCGCTCAGCCCCCGCATCATTCAGCTGGCGATGGAACGGCTGCGCGGCGCGTTCGGTCTGCCCGACAGCGCCACGCCGCACGCGCTGCGACACTCCTTTGCGACGCATCTGCTGACGCGAGGCGGTGACCTCCGCGCCATTCAGGAATTGCTCGGCCACGCCTCGCTGTCGACCACGCAGGTCTATACCGGCATCGATACCGAACGGCTGCTCGACGTCTATGCCAGCGCGCACCCCCGCGCTTAGGACACGACTGCGCTGAAAGAGCCCGGCGAAGTTGTTAGCAGCCCATCGCCGGGCTTGACCCGCTCTGCCTTCCAACTGACAAGTTCCTGATCTGATGATCACCAGCCCGCTTCGGGCATGACGAATCGATGACAGGAGACAAGCATGGGCGCGCACGAGAGCATGGAGCATGCTGAACATGCGGAGCATGCATCCGGCTCGAACAAGAACATCGCGCTGCTGATCTCGGTGATCGCGCTGTTTCTCGCCTTCTCGGAAACGCTCGGCAAAGCTGCACAGACCGAATCGCTCGCCAAGAACGTCGAAGCGTCGAACCTGTGGGCGTTCTTCCAGGCCAAGAGCATCCGCCGCACGGTGGTGCAGACGGTATCCGAAGAGGCGCGGCTCAGCATGAGCACGGTCGGCGACGAAGCCGCCAAAGCCGCGCTGCAAAAGCAGATCGAAGAGTGGCAGAAGACCGCCCAGCGCTACCGCTCCGAACCGGAAACCGGCGAAGGCTCCGAGCAGCTCGCCGAGCGCGCCAAGCACGCCGAACACGACCGCGACCTCGCCCAGGCGCGTTATCATCACTACGAGCTGGCGTCGGCCGCCTTCCAGATCGGCATCGTGCTGGCGTCCGCGACGATCATCACCGGCATGATCGCCCTGGCCTGGATCTCCGGATTACTGACGGTCGGCGGCCTCGCCTTCACGGCGATCGGCCTGTTCGCTCCGCATGCGGTGCATCTGTTCTGACGGAAGATCCGCGACGCCCGGGCGTCGCTCAGCGCGTCGCGCGGATTCGCTTGCGGAACTGCATCGCCTTGCGTAGCAGCCGCTTGAACGGCCCCTCGCCGTCGCCGTCGAACGCGCGCATCTGCGCGCGGATCCGTGCCATCACCGGCGCGACGATCTCGTGCGCCTTGGCCTTCACCCGCAGCACGAACTCATAGACGCTGACGAACCACGCCATCTGCATCAGCTTCGGCTTGGTGACGTCGAAGATGAAGGCGATCAGGCCGAGCCCGACGAACTGCGCCAGCGCGAAAGCCAGAATGCCGGCGACAAAATGCTGGGTGGCGATCAGCCACAGCGCGAACAGCTTGAACGGGTACAGCGGGATCAGCGGCACCACGAACACGATCAGCGCCATGGGCGGTGACAGATGCGCGACCCGATCCGCCGTCCACGCCTTCACTTCGCGCAACGGGATGGCGGCGACCAGCCGCGCCACCCACGGTTCGAGATGCTCCCACAGCCACGCCTCGACCAGAAACAGGACGGCGAGGATGAACCAGAGCGGCTGCAGCAGGCGACGTTTCATGTCCCTCACACTCCCTGCCCGGCGCGGGCCGGGCAGGTCAAAGGCGGGACTTACATATGGATGGCGCGTTTTCCGACCGCAAGCGCGGCTTCCTTGACGGCCTCCGAGCGGGTCGGATGGGCGTGGCAGGTGCGGGCCAGATCCTCAGCCGAGCCGCCGAACTCCATCAACACCGCTGCCTCGTGGATCATCTCGCCGGCCTCGCGGCCGATGATGTGAACGCCGAGCACGCGATCGGTCTTGGCGTCGGCGAGGATCTTCACGAAGCCATCGGTGGTCTGGTTGACCTTGGAGCGGCCGTTGGCGGTGAAGGGGAATTTGCCGACGCTGTAGGCGACGCCGGCCTGCTTGAGGTCTTCCTCGGTCTTGCCGACGCTGGAGACTTCCGGGGTGGTGTACACCACGCCCGGAATCACGTCGTAGTTCACGTGGCCGGCCTTGCCGGCGATCAGTTCGGCGACCGCGACGCCCTCGTCCTCGGCCTTGTGGGCCAGCATCGGACCGCGCACGACGTCGCCGATCGCATACACGCCCTTCACGGTGGTGGCGAAGTGATCGTCGATCTGCACACGGCCACGCTCGTCGAGCGCGACGCCGGCTTCCTTCAGCCCGAGGCCCTCCGTGAACGGCACGCGGCCGATCGCGACCAGCACGACGTCGGCTTCGAGCGTTTCCGGATTGCCGCCGGCCGAGGCCTCGACGCTGACCTTCAGCTGCTTGCCGGAGCTGTCGACCGCGGTGACCTTGGCGCCGAGCTTGAAGGCGAAGCCCTGCTTTTCGAGGATGCGCTGGAACTGCTTGCAGATTTCGCCGTCCATGCCGGGCAGGATGCGATCGAGGAATTCCACCACGGTGACCTCGGCGCCGAGCCGGCGCCACACCGAGCCGAGTTCGAGCCCGATCACGCCGGCGCCGACCACGATCAGCTTGCCCGGCACCTTGTCGAGCGACAGCGCGCCGGTCGACGACACCACCCGCTTCTCGTCGATCTCGATGCCCTTGAGCTGGGCGACCGACGAGCCGGTAGCGATCACCACCGACTTCGTCTCGACCGTCTGGGCCTTGCCGTCGGCGCCGGTCACTTCGACCTTGCCGGTGCCGAGGATCTTGCCCTTGCCGGCCAGTACGTCGATCTTGTTCTTCTTCATCAGGAACTCGACGCCCTTGACGTTGCCGTCGATGCCCTGCTGCTTGAAGGTCATCATCGCCGGCAGATCGAGCTTCGGTGCCGGGACGGAGATTCCCATCTTGGCGAAGGAATGTCCGGCCTCTTCGAACAGCTCCGAGGCGTGTAGCAGCGCCTTCGACGGCATGCAGCCGACGTTGAGACAAGTGCCGCCGAGTGTGGGGTTTTTCTCGACCACCGCGACCTTGAGGCCGAGCTGCGCCGCGCGGATCGCGCAGACATAACCGCCGGGGCCGGTGCCGATGACGACGAGATCGTAGGCCATAGAACAATCCTGTAGTTGGCGCCAAGACGGCTAGCGGCCGCCCGAAACATCCAAGATGGCGCTGGTGACGTAGGAGGCCTCGTCCGACAGCAGCCAGACGACAGCATTGGCGATTTCATCGGCGCGGCCGACGCGCTTCATCGGCACGTGGACGCTGAGCCGATGCGCGCGGTCCGGATCGCCGCCGGAGGCATGAATGTCGGTGTCGATCAGGCCGGGCCGGATCGCAGCGACGCGAATGCCCTCGCCGGCGACCTCATGGCCGAGCCCGACCGTGAAGGAATCGACCGCGCCCTTGGACGCGGCGTAGTCGACGTAAGTATTCGGCGAGCCGAGCTTGGCGGCGACCGACGACAAATTGACGATGACGCCGCCCTTGCCGCCGTGGCGGGTCGACATCCGCTTCACCGCCTCGCGGGCACAGAGAATGCTGCCGGTGACGTTGACGGCCATCATCCGCTGAATGCGTTCGGCCGACATCTCGTCGACGCGGGACGTCGGACCGACGATGCCGGCATTGTTGACCAGCCCGCCGAGCGGGCCGAATGCGTCGGCCGCGGCGAACAACGCGAGGATATCGGCTTCGCTGCCGACGTCGCATTTCACCGCGATCGCCTTGCCGTTGCTGGCCGCGATCTCCGCCACCACCTCGTTCGCGGCGGCTTCGTTGCTGGCGTAGCCGAGCACGACCTTGAAGCCGCGTTTGGCGCACGCGAGCGCCGTAGCGCGGCCGATGCCGCGACTGCCGCCGGTGATGATAACGACGCGATCGGTCATGGGCCCCTCAGCTCAGCAGACGGATCAGCATGGCGATCAGCGCCAGCAGCGACACGAACCAGACGATGCTGCGGGCGAACGGGATTTCGATAATGTAAAGCGGCGCATACAGGGCGCGGGCGATCAGCCAAATCACCGAGGCGGTGGCCGCATAGCCGCCGGCCTTGCCGGTGATCGCCAACGCCAGCGCGAGACCGACGAACGCCGGATAAGTTTCGAGCAGATTGCGGAAGGCCCGGCTGGCGCGGCCGGCGAACCGCCCCTTCGGCGTGCGCGGCTCGTCGCGGGGACCCGCCTGATAGTCGCCGCCGAGCTCCATGGTGGTCGGGATCGAGGCCAGGAACATCTGCACGATCAGCAGCACCACGCTCCAGCCCAGCACCGTGATCTCGGTCGGCATCGGCGGCATCGTTTCCCC
>NZ_JBHLWM010000003.1:0-511427 GCF_042432815.1 Rhodopseudomonas telluris | reverse complement strand
AGTGCCGCGCCGCCGGTATTTACTCCAGTCTTAGAGATCCAGCACCAGCCGGGCCGGATCTTCCAGGCTCTCCTTGACGCGGACCAGGAAGGTCACGGCTTCCTTGCCGTCGATCACGCGGTGATCGTAGCTCAGCGCCAGGTACATCATCGGGCGGATCTCGATCTTGCCGCCGATCACCACCGGCCGCTCCTGGATCTTGTGCATGCCGAGGATGCCGGACTGCGGCGCGTTCAGGATCGGCGTCGACATCAGCGAGCCGTAGATGCCGCCATTGGTGATCGTGAAGGTGCCGCCCTGCATTTCGTCGATCTTGAGCTGGCCGTCACGGGCGCGCTTGCCGAAATCGACGATGCTCTTCTCGATGTCGGCGATCGACTTGGAGTCGCAATCGCGCACCACCGGCACCACCAGACCCTTGTCGGTGCCGACGGCGACGCCGACATGATAGTAATTCTTGTAGATCAGATCGGTGCCGTCGATCTCGGCGTTGACGGCCGGGATGTCCTTCAGCGCCTGCACGCAGGCCTTGGTGAAGAAGCCCATGAAGCCGAGCTTGGCGCCGTGCTTCTTCTCGAACACATCCTTGTACTGCGCGCGCAGCGCCATGACGTTGGTCATGTCGACCTCGTTGAAGGTCGTCAGCATCGCGGCGGTGTTCTGAACTTCCTTGAGCCGGCGCGCGATGGTCTGGCGCAGCCGGGTCATCTTGACCCGCTCTTCACGCGCGGCGTCATCGGCGGGCGACGGAGCGCGGACCTGTACGGCGGCGGCCGGCTGGCTGACCGGGGTCGGCGCGGACGCAGCCTTCTCGATCGCGGCCAGCATGTCGCCCTTGGTGACGCGGCCGTCCTTGCCGGAGCCCGGCACGGTCGAGGCATCGACGCCACTCTCGGCGGAGAGACGACGGACCGAAGGCGCCTGCGGGGCATCGGCCGGCGGAGCCTTGGCGGCAGCGGGAGCCGCTGGCGCGGGAGTCGGAGCAGGCGCGGCCGCGGGGGCCGCAGCCTTGGCGGGGGCAGCAGCAGCGGCCGGCTTGGCGGCGCCGCCACCTTCAGTGATCTGGCCGAGCAGCGCGCCGACCGCGACGGTCTCGCCGTCCTTGGCGACGATCTCGCCCAGCGTGCCGGCCGAGGGCGCCGGCACTTCGATGGTCACCTTGTCGGTTTCGAGTTCGACCAACGGTTCGTCCACCGCCACCGCATCACCCGGCTTCTTGAACCAGCGGCCGATCGTCGCCTCGGTCACCGATTCGCCGAGGGTCGGAACGCGAATATCAGTCATCGTCTGTTTTCCTTTTGCGGCGCAGCGGCTTCGTGCCGGCGCCAGCCCGTGAATCCGTACTCAGGAATTACGCAGGGTCGCCCCGAGGGCGACCCTGACTTGGCTCGGCTCAGCGCAGCGCCTCGTCGAGGAACGCCTTGAGCTGGGCGACATGCTTCGACATCAGGCCGGTCGCAGTGGCGGCCGAAGCCGGACGGCCGACGTAGCGCGGACGACGGTTGGTCGCGCCGGCCTGGTTCTGCACCCACTCGAGATACGGCTCGATGAAGTGCCAGCCGCCCATGTTGCGCGGCTCTTCCTGACACCACACCAGCTCGGCGTCCTTGAACCGCGACATCTCGTGCACCAGCGTCTTCAGCGGCACCGGATAGAGCTGCTCGACGCGCAGCAGGTAGATGTCGTCGATCCCGCGCTTCTCGCGCTCCTCGTAAAGGTCGTAATAGACCTTGCCCGAGCAGACCACGACGCGGCGGATCTTGTTGTCCGGCGCGAGCTTGATCTTCTCGTCCGGCAAGGTCTGGGCGTCGTCGAGCAGCACGCGGTGGAAGCTGGTGCCCGGGCCGAGCTCGTCGAGCCGCGACACCGCCCGCTTGTGGCGGAGCAGCGACTTCGGCGTCATCACGATCAAGGGCTTGCGGATCTCGCGCTTGAGCTGACGGCGCAGCGCATGGAAGTAGTTCGCCGGCGTGGTCGGATACACCACCTGCATGTTGTCTTCGGCGCACATCTGCAGGAAGCGCTCTAGGCGGGCCGAGGAATGCTCGGGACCCTGGCCTTCGTAGCCGTGCGGCAGCAGGCACACCAGGCCCGACATGCGCAGCCACTTGCGTTCGCCCGACGAGATGAACTGGTCGAACAGCACCTGCGCGCCATTGGCGAAGTCGCCGAACTGGGCTTCCCACAGCGTCAGCGTGTTCGGCTCGGCCAGCGAGTAGCCGTATTCGAAGCCGAGCACCGCTTCTTCCGACAGCAGCGAGTTGATCACCTCGTAGTGGCCCTGATCCGGGTTGAGATGATTGAACGGCGTGTAGCGGGTCTCGTCTTCCTGATCGATCAGCACCGAATGGCGCTGCGAGAAGGTGCCGCGCTCGCTGTCCTGGCCGGACAGACGGACACGATTGCCTTCCTGCAGCAGCGAGCAGAACGCCAGCGCCTCGCCGGTCGCCCAATCCACGCCGATGCCGGAGTCGATCGCCTTGGCGCGATTTTCCAGGAAGCGCATCACGGTGCGATGCAGCCGGAAGCCTTCCGGCACCTTGGTAATCTTGGCGCCGATTTCCTTCAGCGTCTTGAGATCGACCCCGGTGATGCCGCGGCGCGGGTCTTCTTCCTGATCGGCGGACTTGAAGCCGGCCCACTTGCCGTCGAGCCAGTCGGCCTTGTTGGGCCGATAGGACGAGCCGGCTTCCAGCTCGGCGTCGAGCCGGGCGCGCCAATCGGCCTTGGCCTTTTCGACCTCACCCTCGGTGATGACACCGTCGGCGATCAGCCGCTTGGAGTAGATCTCCAGCGTGGTCGGATGGCCCGCGATCTTGCGGTACATCGACGGCTGGGTGAACGACGGCTCGTCGCCTTCGTTATGGCCGTGCCGTCGATAGCAGAACATATCGATCACGACCGGCTTGTGGAACTTCTGCCGGTACTCGACCGCGATCTTGGCGGCGAACACCACCGCTTCCGGATCGTCGCCGTTCACGTGGAAGATCGGCGCGTCGATCATCTTGGCGACGTCCGACGGATAGGGCGACGACCGCGAGTAGCGCGGATAGGTCGTGAAGCCGATCTGGTTGTTGACGATGAAGTGGATCGAACCGCCGGTGCGGTAGCCCTTCAGGTCGGACAGCGCGAAGCATTCCGCCACCACGCCCTGGCCGGCGAAGGCGGCGTCGCCGTGCATCAGCAGCGGCAGCACCGAGACGCGCTCTTCCGGCAGATCGCCGTGCTGGTCCTGCTTGGCGCGGACCTTGCCGAGCACCACCGGATCGACGATCTCGAGGTGGGACGGGTTGGCGGTCAGCGACAGATGCACCTTGTTGTGGTCGAACTCGCGGTCCGAAGACGCGCCGAGGTGATACTTGACGTCGCCCGAACCCTCGACTTCGTCGGGATTGGCAGAGCCGCCCTTGAATTCGTGGAACAGCGCGCGGTGCGGCTTGCCCATCACCTGGGTCAGCACATTGAGGCGGCCGCGATGCGGCATGCCGAGCACGATTTCGCGGACGCCGAGATTGCCGCCGCGCTTGATGATCTGCTCCAGCGCCGGGATCAGCGCTTCGCCACCGTCGAGGCCGAACCGCTTGGTGCCGGTGAACTTCAGGTCGCAGAACTTCTCGAAGCCCTCGGCTTCGACCAGCTTCATGAGGATCGCGCGCCGACCCTCACGGGTGAAGCTGATCTCCTTGTCCGGACCTTCGATCCGCTCCTGCAGCCAGGCCTTCTGGGCACCGTTCGAGATATGCAGAAACTCGATGCCGACGGTCTGGCAATAGGTGCGTTCGCAGATCGCCACGATCTCGCGCAGCGAGCCGTATTCGAGGCCGAGCACGTGATCGAGGAAGATCTTGCGGTCGAGATCGGCCTCGGTGAAGCCGTAAGAGCGAATGTCGAGCTCTTCGTGATCCTTGGCCGGTTCCAGCCCGAGCGGATCGAGCTTGGCGTGGAAGTGGCCACGCATGCGGTAGGCGCGGATCAGCATCAGGGCGCGAACGGAATCGCGGGTCGCCTGATTGACATCGGCCGTCGACAGCTCGACGCCCTTGGTCTGGGCCTTGGCCTGAATCTTCTGGCCGACCGTCTTTTCGACCTGGGCCCAGTTGCCGTCGAGCGCCGAGGTCAAATCGTCGCGCGGGGTGAGCGGCCAGTTCGCCTTTTCCCAGGACGGGCCCTCGGCGTTCTTCTGGATGTCGCCCGGATTGTCTTTCAGACTCTGGAAGAATGCCTGCCAGTCGGCATCGACGGAGGACGGGTCGTTTTCGTAGCGGGAGTAGAGATCGTCGATATAGGTGGCGTTGGCGCCCTGCAGAAAAGACGAGAGGGCGAAAGCGGCATTCGCGTCCTGGCGAGACATGATTGCTTCCTGATTATGATCATCGCGTCGGACACGCGATAAGCTGATCCGGTTACCGGATCAGCAACATAGTGCACCTTTTACCGATTTTCATGGAAATGTAAGCTCGGAACTACACAAGGTTTGAATTAGGACTTCAATTTTTCGGCAAGCGTCTTGCCGAGCCGCGCCGGGGACGGCGAAACGGTGATGCCGGCGGCTTCCATCGCGGCGGTTTTCGAGGCGGCGTCGCCCTTGCCACCCGAAATGATCGCACCCGCATGACCCATACGCCGGCCTGGAGGGGCGGTGACGCCGGCGATGAAGCCGACCGTCGGCTTCTTGCGGCCACGCTTGGCCTCGTCGATCAGGAACTGCGCGGCGTCTTCTTCGGCCGAGCCGCCGATCTCGCCGATCATGATGATCGACTCGGTCTTGTCGTCGGCCAGGAACATCTCCAGCACGTCGATGAACTCAGTGCCCTTGACCGGGTCGCCGCCGATGCCGACCGCGGTGGTCTGGCCGAGGCCTTCGCTGGTGGTCTGGAACACGGCCTCGTAGGTCAGGGTGCCGGAGCGCGACACGATGCCGACCGAACCCGGCTTGAAGATGTTGGCCGGCATGATGCCGATCTTGCAGGCCCCGGCAGTCATCACGCCCGGGCAGTTCGGCCCGATCAGGCGGGACTTGGAACCGGCCAGCGAGCGCTTCACCCGCACCATGTCGAGCACCGGGATGCCCTCGGTGATGCAGACGATCAGCGGGATCTCGGCGTCGATCGCCTCGCAGATCGCGTCGGCGGCGCCCGGCGGCGGAACGTAGATCACCGAGGCGTCGGCGCCGGTCTTCTCGCGCGCTTCGCGGACGGTGTCGAACACCGGCAGGCCGAGGTGGGTCGCGCCGCCTTTACCGGGCGAGGTGCCGCCGACCATCTTGGTCCCGTAGGCGATCGCCGCCTCGGAATGGAAGGTGCCGTTCTTGCCGGTGAAGCCCTGGCAAATGACTTTGGTGTTGTGGTCGATCAGGATGGACATTGGCGATGTTGCTTTCGCGGTCGAACGGGTTGGTCGGAAGCGAGCGAGGCCGGCGCGGCCTCAGGCTCCCTTGACGGCGTTGACG
Source organism: Rhodopseudomonas telluris (assembly GCF_042432815.1). NCBI lineage: Bacteria > Pseudomonadati > Pseudomonadota > Alphaproteobacteria > Hyphomicrobiales > Nitrobacteraceae > Rhodopseudomonas > Rhodopseudomonas telluris. The sequence continues at coordinate 505,978 of NZ_JBHLWM010000003.1, read as the reverse complement.
ATCTTCTGCGCCGCGTCGTCGAGATTGTCGGCGGGCAGCACGTTGAGGCCGGAGTGCTTGATGATCTTCTTGCCCTCTTCGACATTGGTGCCTTCGAGGCGGACCACCAGCGGCACCGACAGACCGACTTCCTTGACGGCCGCGACCACACCCTCGGCGATCACGTCGCACTTCATGATGCCGCCGAAAATGTTGATCAGGATGCCCTTCACGTTCGGATCGGCGGTGATGATCTTGAACGCCGCCGTCACCTTCTCCTTGCTGGCGCCGCCGCCGACGTCGAGGAAGTTGGCGGGCGACATGCCATACAGCTTGATGATGTCCATCGTGGCCATCGCCAGACCGGCGCCGTTGACCATGCAGCCGATGGTGCCGTCGAGCGTGACGTAGTTGAGGTCGTATTTCGACGCTTCGATTTCCTTGGCGTCTTCCTCGGTCTCGTCGCGCAGCACCTGGATGTCCGGGTGGCGATACAGCGAATTGCCGTCGAACGAGATCTTGGCGTCGAGGCACTTCAGATCACCCTGCTTGGTCAGCACCAGCGGGTTGATCTCGAGCATCTCCATGTCCTTGGCGACGAACGCCGCGTACAGCTTGGTCACCAGGCTCTCGGCCTGCTTGGCCTGCTCGCCCTTGAGGTTGAGCGCCTTGGCGACGGTGCGGCCGTGGTGGCCCATGATTCCGGTCGCCGGATCGACGGTGAACGACACGATCTTCTCGGGGGTCTCGTGGGCGACGTCCTCGATCGACATGCCGCCTTCGGTGGAGACCACGAAGGAAACGCGCGAGGTGGCGCGATCGACCAGCAGCGACAGGTAGAACTCCTTGTCGATCTCGGAGCCTTCCTCGATGTAGAGGCGATTGACCTGCTTGCCGGCCGGACCGGTCTGCACCGTCACCAGCGTCGCGCCGAGCATCTGCTGGACGTAGTCCTTGACCTCGTCGATCGACTTGGCGAGCCGCACGCCGCCCTTGTCACCGGCGGAGGCTTCCTTGAACTTGCCCTTGCCGCGGCCGCCCGCGTGGATCTGGCTCTTCACCACCCAGACCGGGCCGCCGAGCTGCTTGGCGGCGGTTTCAGCCTCGGACGCCTTGAAGATCGGGTAGCCGTGCGACACCGGAACGCCGAATTCGCGCAGCACCGCTTTGGCCTGGTATTCGTGGATATTCATCGATTGCCCCTCGCCAGATCACGTCCAGCCGGTTGAGTTGCGGCGCGCTCCATGCCGGAGCGCGCCACGGTCAGGTCAGGTCTTAGTGCCCCAGCAGGTCGGGGGCGATCTTCTTGCAGGCGTCGACGAGGCCCTGCACGGCGGCGACCGACTTGTCGAACGCTTCGCGGTCCTTGCCGGCCAGCTCGATCTCGACGATGCGCTCGACGCCCTTGGAACCGATCACCACCGGCACGCCGACATACATGTCCTTGACGCCGTATTCGCCGGCGAGGTGCGCCGCGACCGGCAGCACGCGCTTCTTGTCCTTGAGATAGCTCTCGGCCATCTGGATCGCCGAGGCGGCGGGCGCGTAGAACGCCGAGCCGGTCTTGAGCAGGTTGACGATCTCGGCGCCGCCGTTGCGGGTGCGGTCGACGATCTCGTCGAGGCGGCCCTGCGAGGTCCAGCCCATCTTCACCAGGTCCGGCAGCGGGATGCCGGCGACGGTCGAGTACTTCACCAGCGGCACCATGGTATCGCCATGACCGCCGAGCACGAAAGCGGTGACGTCTTCGACCGAGACGTTGAATTCGTCGGCGAGGAAGTAACGGAAGCGCGCCGAGTCGAGCACGCCGGCCATGCCGACGACCTTCTTGGCGGGCAGGCCCGAGGCCTTCTGCAGCGCCCACACCATCGCGTCGAGCGGGTTGGTGATGCAGATGACGAACGCGTCGGGCGCGTACTTCTTGATACCGGCGCCGACCTGCTCCATCACCTTGAGGTTGATGCTGAGCAGATCGTCACGGCTCATGCCCGGCTTGCGCGGCACGCCGGCGGTGACGATCACAACGTCGGCACCTTCGATCGCCTCGTAGGAGTTGGCACCGGTCAGGTTGGAGTCGAAGCCGTCGACCGGGGACGATTCCGCGATGTCGAGCGCCTTGCCCTGCGGCACGCCCTCGGCGATGTCGAACATCACCACGTCGCCGAGCTCTTTCAGCCCGATCAAGTGTGCCAGCGTTCCGCCGATCTGACCTGAGCCGATCAAAGCAATCTTGTTACGCGCCATGGGGAAACAGTCCTTTAAGCCCGAAGGTGGGAGGGGTGGGAAATCCGCTTGGCTGGTTATCCCTTTCGCCCGGAGCGTTCAAGTCGCGCCGCGCCCATTTGTTGGCCAGCCGCCATGCCGAATACGCCTTACGTCTCGACCAGGCCTGTTGTGGCACCGGTCGCGGTGGAATCACTGCGGCCGTGCGGAAGGGCCAGGTAAGATTCCGAGCCCATTTCGATCAGTCGCGAGACGGTGCGGTTGAATTCCATCGCCTCGTAGCCATCGGTGGCGCGGTAAAGCTCCGCAGGCTCGGCGGCGGCCGATGCCATCAGCTTCACGGCGTTGTCGTAGAGCGTATCGATCAGCGCAATAAACCGCTTGGCGGCATTCCGGTCGGCGTAGTCCATCACCGGCACGTGGTCGATGATCAGCGTGTGGTACTCGTGCGCCAGTCGCAAATAATCGGACGCGCCGAGCGGCTTCTCGCACAGATCGGCGAAGTCGAACCGCGCGACATGATGATCGGCCCGCGGAATATGCAGCAGCCGGCCCTTGATCGAGATGTCCCGCGGCGTACCGGGAGCATTTCCGGTGATCCGGTTCCAGGCGCGGTCGAGCGCCGCCGTGGCCTCGGCATCGTCCGGCGCCAGCCAGACCTTCATGCCGGCGAATTTCTCCAGCCGATAATCGGTCCGCGCATCGAGCCGGATCACCTGCATGTGCTGCTTCACCTGGCCGATGAAGGGCACGAACAGCGCGCGGTTGAGGCCGCCCTTGTAGAGATCGTCCGGCGCGACGTTCGAGGTCGCCACCACCACGGTGCCGAGTTCGAACAGTTTGCCGAACAGCCGTGACAGAATCATCGCGTCGGCGATGTCCGTGACGTGAAATTCGTCGAAGCACAGCAGCCACGCCTCGTCGAAAATCGACGCGGCGGTCAGCGCGATGACGTCGCCGTCGGGGATCTCGCCGCGTTTGATGTTCTGTCGGAACGCGTTGATGCGCTCGTGAGCCTCGGCCATGAATTCATGGAAATGCGCGCGCCGCTTGTGCAGCACCGGGCTGGCGTCGAAAAACAGGTCCATCAGCATGGTCTTGCCACGCCCGACTTCGCCATGGACGTACAGCCCCGGCGGCGGCTCGGGATCGCTGCCGCCGAACAGCCGACCGAGAAAGCCTTGTTTTTTCGGGGGCTTATAGGTTGCCAGCAGCGAGTCGAGGGCACCCAGGGCCTCGACCGCCCGCGCTTGGGCCGGGTCGGCCTCGATGGCGCCGGATGAGACCAGGGACTGATATTGTTGGCGAAACGAGCGCGGCGAGGACATGGACATCCTTACCGCCCCACCGCGCTGCAAAAAGCAAGAACTGAATGCTGCTGCGAGCTATGCAGTCCGGGCGAGCCGGGGGTCAGCGTAGGATTTCAGCTCGTAGGGGGCCTCCACCACATAGGGCCCGCCGCCGGTCGAGGCCCGGGACGAGAACAGCACGAAGCGCTCGGCCGTGAAGGCCCGGGTGGGGAAATAGCCGCGGATCGACAGATATTGAGCGACATCCTGGCAGGACACGTCGCGCAGCCACGCCAACGTAACGTGCGGAGTGAACTTGCGGCCTTCCGGATCGAGCCCGACGCGCTGCATCAGCCGCTCGAGCTCGGCCTGCAGCTCGATCAGCGGCCGGGACGGCACCACCGAGGCCACCACCGCGCGGGGCTTGCGTCCCCCAAAGCTCGACAGGCCCTGGAGTTGCACCTCGAACGGCCTGCGATTGACGCGGAACAGCGTCGAAGCCACCTCGTTGGCGGTGGCGCCGTCGATGTCGCCGATGAAGCGCAATGTCAGATGATAGTTTTCCGGCTCGACCCAGCGCGCACCCGGCAGACCGCCGCGCAGCGTGGACAGTGTCCGGGTGATGTCGGCGGGGATTTCCAGCCCAGTGAACAAACGCGGCATCGGAGCTCCCCTTTTGAGGCCCGATTGCGACGGCTGTCCCTGACGTCCGGGACTTTGCTCCCCGCAAATCGTCCGGCGAATCACTTCGTCAATTTTGTAGCGCGTTTGTGTAACAGCGCTACCGCGACAACGTCGGGACGGTGAAAAAGTTGAGGGCAATCCGCCCCTTAGGCGACTTATGCCGGGTTTTCAGCGCTTCTGCCCAGCAACCGGTCGAAGAAATGCTTCGACACTAGGCAGGATGTTGGCGACCACCCGGTCGACGCCGGCCGCGGTCGGATGCAGGCCGTCGGCCTGATTCAACCCCGACACCGTCGCGACGCCGTCCAGGAAGAACGGATACAGCGGCACGTCGTATTGCTTGGCGAGGTCGGGGTAGATCGCGTTGAACTCGCGGGCGTAATCCGGCCCGTAATTCGGCGGCGCCAGCATGCCGGCGAGCAGAACCGGGATATTGCGGGCCTTGAGCCGCTTGATGATCTCGTCCAGCGCCTTGCGGGGGACCTTCGGGTCGGTGCCGCGCAGCGCGTCGTTGGCGCCGAGTTCGACGATCACCGCGTCCGCGTCCGGGGGCACGGACCAGTCGAGTCGTTCAAGCCCGCCGCTCGCGGTGTCGCCCGACACGCCGGCATTGATCATGTCGGTCCGGATGCCTTTGGCGTCGAGTGCCTTCTGCAGCTTGACCGGAAACGCCGCGTCTGCGGGTAATCCATATCCAGCCGTCAGCGAATCCCCGAGCACCACGACCTTCAGCGGCGGCGTCTCCTGCGCACGGGCGCCGGAGCCCGGCATCATCATCGACAGCATTCCGATAACCATCGCCCACGCAAACGTGCGGCGCGCCCTCTCGACCGCTGCGAAACAATTGCCATATGCACCAGCCATGGACAGCCTTATGGACAGCTTCATCGAACCCTCGTCGCGGCCCGGCCAACAGCCGGACACCATCTCCATTTCGAACGTCAATCTGTCGCTGGGCAGTGGCGCCGCGCGGGTGCACATCCTCAAGGATATCAGCCTCCGCGTCGCCCAAGGCGAAGCGATCGGCCTGATCGGCCCGTCGGGGTCGGGGAAATCCACCCTGCTGATGGTCATGGCCGGGCTGGAGCGGCCCGACAGTGGTGAGGTGGTCGTCAACGGCACGGCTTTCAATGGCCTCGGCGAGGACGCATTGGCACGCTTCCGGGGCCGCGAGGTCGGAATCGTGTTTCAGTCCTTTCATTTGATCCCGACCATGACGGCGCTGGAGAACGTCGCGGTGCCGCTCGAACTCGCCGGCGAACGCGACGCGGCGGCACGCGCGGCGCGCGAACTTGCGTCGGTGGGACTGGGCGAACGGCTGCATCACTATCCGTCGCAACTGTCGGGCGGCGAGCAGCAGCGCGTCGCTTTGGCGCGGGCGCTGGCGCCGGATCCGGCGATCCTGGTGGCGGATGAGCCGACCGGAAATCTCGACGAAGCGACGGGGCGGCAGATCGTCGACATGCTGTTTACCAAGCACGCCGAACGCGGCATGACGCTGGTCCTGGTGACGCACGATACGGGCCTTGCGGAGCGCTGCGACCGGGTGATCCGGCTGCGCTCGGGGCGGATCGATACGACGCAGCCGGGCACGGCCCGCGCGCGCACGGCCTGACGATGGCGCTCGCGGAGTCTTGGGGCAAACCTGTGGCAGCACCTGCGAACCTGTCGCTGCCGTTCCGTTACGCGCTGCGCGAAATGCGCGGCGGCCTGAACGGGTTTTACGTCTTCATCGCCTGCATCGCGCTCGGCGTCATGGCGATCGCCGGCGTCGGCTCGGTCGCCGCCAGCCTCGGCGAGGGACTGGCCCGCGAAGGGCGTACTCTGTTAGGGGGCGATGTCGCGTTCTCGCTGATCCAGCGCGAGGCCACCCCGCAGGAGCTGGAATACCTTCGCGCCCGCGCGCCGGTCTCGGTGGCGGCGACGATGCGCGGCATGGCGCGGACGCCGGCGGGGCAGTCGGCGCTGGTCGAGATCAAGGCGGTCGACAATCTTTATCCGATGCTCGGCGAGCTGAAACTGGCGCCGCCGGTGCCGCTCGCCGATCTCCTTGCCGAGCGCGACGGCGCATTCGGCGCTGCGGCCGATGCGGCGCTGCTGGCGCGGCTCGGGCTGAAGGTGGGCGACCGGGTCTCGATCGGCAGCGCCAGCTTCCAGATCCGCAGCGTGGTCGAGTCCGAGCCGGACAAGCTCGCCGGCAATGTCGGCTTCGGGCCGCGCTTCCTGATCAGCGAGGACGCACTGCGCGCCACGCAGCTGCTGCAGCCCGGCAGCCTGGTGCGCTGGATCTATCGGGTGCGGCTGCCCGACAACCGCGCAGACGATCAGGCCGCGACCCGCTTCGCCGACGACACCCGCGCGGCGCTGCCGCAGGCCGGCTGGGAAATCCGCAGCCGCGGCAACGCCTCGCCGCAGCTCGAACGCACCATCACCCGCTTCACCCAGTTCCTGACCCTGGTGGGCCTCGCCGCACTGCTGGTCGGCGGCGTCGGCGTCGCCAACGCGGTGAAGAGCCACATCGATCGCCGCCGCGAGGTGATCGCCTCGTTCAAGGCGCTCGGCGCCACCGGGCGCGACGTGTTCGCGATCTATCTGACGCAGGTGCTGGTGCTGGCGGCGATCGGCTCGCTGATCGGGCTGGCGCTCGGCGCCGCGCTGCCGTTCGCCATCGTCGGCCTGTTCGGCAAGCTGCTGCCGCTGCCGGTGGTGCCGTCGCTGCACTGGGGCGAGCTCGGACTGTCGCTGATCTACGGCCTACTCACCGCGCTGGCGTTCGGACTGTGGCCGCTGGCGCAGGTCCGCGACGTGCCGGTTGCGACGCTGTTCCGCGAGGCCGCCACCGCCGACGGCCACCGGCCGCGGCTGCGCGACATCGTCGGGATCGGCGCGGTGATCGCGCTGCTGCTCGGCGTGGTGATCGGCCTCGCCTACGACAAGCGCGTCGCGATCGCCTTCGTGGTCGCCTCGGTGCTGGTGTTCGGGCTGCTGCGCGGCGTCGCCGCAGGTCTGATGGCGATCGCGCGCCGGCTGCCGCGCTCGCGCTTCACGATGCTGCGCCTCGCGATCGCCAACATTCACCGCCCCGGCGCGCTGACGCCGTCGGTCGTGCTGTCGCTCGGCCTCGGCCTCGCGGTGCTGGTGACGATCGCGCAGATCGACGGCAATCTGCGGCGGCAGTTCACCGCGGCGCTGCCCGAGAAGGCGCCGGCGTTCTTCTTCATCGACATCCCGTCGAGCGAGACCGAGCGCTTCAGTTCGTTCCTCACCCAGATCGCCCCGAAGGCGACGCTGGAAGACGTGCCGATGCTGCGCGGCCGGATCGTCGCCGCGCGTGGCGTCCGCGCCGAAGACCTCAAGCCCGCCCAGGACGCCGAGTGGGTGCTGCAGAGCGACCGCGGCCTCACCTACGCGACCGACCTGCCGGCCGGCTCCAAGGTGGTGCAGGGCCATTGGTGGCCGAAGGACTACAGCGGCAAGCCGCTGGTGTCGTTCGACAAGAAACTCGCCGACGGGCTCGGCCTGAAGATCGGCGACACCGTCACGGTCAACGTGCTCGGCCGCGAGATCACCGCCACGATCAGCAATTTGCGCAGCGTGGACTGGCAGAGCCTCGGCATCAATTTCGTGCTGGTGTTCTCGCCCAACACGTTCCGCGGCGCGCCCCACACCCACATCGCCACCCTGACCGAGGCCGGCAGCACGCCGCAAACCGACGCCGCGCTGATCAAGCAGGTGGCGGACAAATTCCCGATGGTCACCAGCGTCCGCGTCAAGGAAGCGCTGGAGACGGTCGGCGGCGTCGTCAGCAATCTGGCGCTGGCGGTGCGCGGGGCGAGCTCGGTGACGCTGATCTCGGCCATCCTGGTGCTGGGCGGCGCGCTCGCGGCCGGCCATCGCCACCGGGTCTATGACGCGGTCATCCTGAAGACGCTCGGCGCCACCCGGGCGCGGCTGATCGGCGCCTTCGCGCTGGAATACATGATGATCGGGCTGGCCACCGCGGTGTTCGGGGTGATCGCCGGCTCGATCGCCGCGTGGCTCATCGTCACACGACTGATGACGCTGAGCTTCGTCTGGCAGGCCGGGTCGGCCGCCGGGGTGGTGGCGGCGGCCCTGATCGTGACGGTCGGCCTCGGCCTGGTCGGCACCCTGCTGGCGCTCGGCCAGAAGCCCGCGACGGTGTTGAGGAATCTCTGATCGGCCGGAGCCTGACGGCCATCGTCCGGCATCCGGACAGGGCCGTGCGGCGGCCGCAACCGGCGCAGGAAACCGGCCCCGGCTGCGACCAAAGTCGCTGCCTGGAGCTTAACCCTGAAGCTGCGGAGCGACATTCAGCCGCGCATAAACCCTTGCCCCTATTGTGTTAGTTTCCCACATATCGGAATGGGTCGGGCAGCGCGCCGGCGACTTGGGTGGCGAATTCGGTGACCGAATTCAGTGACCCGAACTTAACGTCCGCCGCGCATCACTGTCCGGATAGTTTTCATCGGCTTCGCCACCCTTCGCGGCGCCGAACCAACTCAGGATCTCGACCATGTCGGACTTGGACCGTAACTACGCCTCTCCCTTCGGCCGGGCCGCCGGTCGCGTCGACAGCGCGACCGTGGATGCCGGTCTGCGCGCCTACATGCTGCGCATCTACAACTACATGACGATCGGCCTGGCCATCACCGGCCTGGCCGCTCTGGGCGTCTACATGGGCGCCGTGACCACCGATAGCACCGCCGCCGCCGCGCGGGTCGGCAACACCATGCTGACGTCGTTCGGCGTGGCGATGTTCGTCAGCCCGCTGAAGTGGGTGTTCATCCTCGCCCCGCTGGCGATGGTGTTCGCCATCTCGTTCGGTATCAACCGGCTGAAGCCGCAGACCGCGCAGATGCTGTTCTGGGCGTTCTCGGCCCTGATGGGTATCTCGCTGTCGTCGATCTTCCTAGTGTACACCCACACCTCGATCGTGCGGGTGTTCTTCATCACCGCCGCCTCGTTCGGTGCGCTGAGCCTCTACGGCTACACCACCAAGCGTGACATGACCGGCATGGGCTCGTTCCTGATGATGGGCCTGATAGGCATCATCATCGCCAGCCTGGTGAACCTGTTCGTCGCCTCGTCGATGCTGCAGTTCATCGTGTCGGTGGTCGGCGTTCTGGTGTTCGCGGGCCTCACCGCCTGGGATACGCAGCGCCTGAAGAACGACTACATCTACGGCTACGCCTCGGAAGGCGGCGACGTCGCGGAGCGCGCGGCGATCACCGGCGCCCTGTCGCTGTACCTGAACTTCATCAACCTGTTCACGCTGCTGCTGCAGCTGCTGGGACAGAAAGAGTAAGCACCTCCCCGGTGCCGACCATCAAAGCCCCGGCCTCGCGCCGGGGCTTTTTTGTTGGGGCGAGGTTTTGTTGGAGGCGCTCTTGTCAGGATCGGCTGAGTGAGACGACACGGCCCGCCCCACCCACTCCCGTCATCGCCCGGCTTGACCGGGCGACCCAGTATTCCAGAGCGCGCGTTGCTAACCTCCGCCGCTCTGAAATACTGGGCCCTCCGCTTTCGCGGAGGGTGACGGCGGGGGATGGTGGCGGTGGGGATGGGTGACGGTGGGGATGGAATCGCCGGCCTCTCTTGCGTATGACGGCGCGTTCGAAGCGCACCGCTCGTCTCAGGGCCTCTCATGTCCGACCTTCTCGTCCGCCCCGCTACACCCGCCGACCTCCCCGCCATCACGGCGATCTACGACGAGGCGGTGCGCGCCGGCACCGCGACGTTCGAACTGACGCCGCCGGATCTTGCCGAGATGACGCGGCGGTTCGAGACGCTGACCGGCGGCGGATTTCCCTATCTGGCGGCGCTGCTGGACGGCGAAGTCTGCGGCTACGCCTATGCGGGCCCGTACCGGCCGCGGCCGGCCTATCGGTTCACCGTCGAGAACTCGGTGTATCTCGCCCCGGCGGCGCAGCGCCGCAGCGTCGGCACCGCGCTGCTGCGCGAGTTGATCGCGCAATGCGAAGCGCGCGGCTTCCGGCAGATGATCGCGGTGATCGGCGACTCGGCCAATGCCGGCTCGATCGGCGTCCACCGCAAGACGGGCTTCGAGCTGATCGGCGTTCACCGCAACGTCGGCCTGAAATTCGGCCGCTGGCTCGACACCGTGATGATGCAGCGCGCGCTCGGCGACGGCGGAGAGACGGTGCCGGAGCAGGGCCAAGTGTAGATCGCGGCAGTCGCGTCGCCATCAGCCGTCACCCTCCGCGAAAGCGGGGGGCCCAGTAGTCCAGAGCGTCAGAGGCTTAATAATGCGCGCTCTGCGATACTGGGTCGCCCGGTCAAGCCGGGCGATGACGTGAGGGGGTGGGGCGGCGGCGGAGCATGCGGCCAGCTCCGGGACGCAACCCCGAGACAACTCCGGGGCCAGGCTCAGCTCACACCAGCGCCAGTTTCCGGTCGATCACCAGCAGCACGCGGTCGAGTTCGTGGCCGCGGCGGAGGATCTGGCCGCTGGCGCCAACCACGCTGTAGGCGCCCTGCTTGCGGGCCAGCCGCGGATCCTTGACGATACGGTAGATCGGAACCTCGGAGGCGCGGCGGAAGATCGAGAACACCGCCTGATCCTTGAGGAAGTCGATGGCGTAGTCGCGCCACTCGCCCTCGGCCACCATGCGGCCGTAGAGGTTGAGGATGCGATTGAGTTCAAGGCGATTGAACGTCACCCGTGGCTGCAACGGAGCGACGCCCTGGCGCTCCGCCGCGCGACTCTCGCCGGGATCGGCCTCCTCGGAATACAAGCTCATCGGCGCCTCCTGTCACTGAGGTGACATGATTGCGCCGACCCGGGTGCGCCGCAAGAGGACTTAAAGCAGGAGGCCGGCGGCGGCCGCAGAGGTGACCGGCCAGAAACACCGGCTCACACGTTCGTTAGGTCGAATCTTATTACCGCCCGAATTTCGCCCAGCGATGGCCAACCGGACCTGCAAAGTTACGATCACTGCGTTGGCTCGGTTCCTTCGGTTTCGGATTCCTCAGCCCCCAGCCCCCCGAGGCAGTCGGGACCGGGCCTGCGCAGCAGCTTAAATCCCCCGACTGGGCCAACGCGAGTTGGTCCTTTTTGTTTTTTGGGGTCTTTATTTCTCAAGCTCAGCGTTCGGCGGTGCGGCGCAGCCGCCGCATTCCCACCCTTTAGTGCAGCGACGTGAAGGCCCCGCCGAGCATCGGGCCGGGCCGGTCGCGGCTGCCGTCCTGCACATACACCACGGCCGCATCGATGCCGTCGTGCGCGATGTTTTCCAGCGGCACCGACCAGCTCCCGGCGGTTCCGGTCCAGTCGCCGACCTTCAGCAGATTGCGGACGACGTTGTGATAGGTGATCTCGCGGCCGCGGTTCTCGCCGCGCGTGATCGTGATCGGCACCGCCTTCGACACCGCACAGATCCACACCTCGCCCTGCCGGGCGGCGGCGTCCGCCGGCGCGGCGGCGACCGAGACCTTGATCTCCTTGCCGTTGACCGCCATCGAGACCGGCACCGTCATGCTGCCGGTGGTCTTGTCGGTGGTCTTGATCGCCTCCTCGATGCCGGCGCGGTTGCTGCCGACCAGATGCGCCGCGCCGTTGACCACCACCTGCGGGGTGTAGACGTCGCGGTCGCCTCGCATCTGCGAATAGGCTTTCTGGCGCGCGCTGAAGCGAGCGTCCGCCAGCGTATCTTTCCAGCCGAGATAGTCCCAGTAATCGATCGGCAGGCTCAGCGCGATCACCGAGGGGTCCTTGGCGAGATCGCCGATGATCCGGTCCGCCGGCGGACAGGACGAGCAGCCCTGCGACGTGAACAGCTCCACCACGGCGCGCGGGCCGGCAGCGGTCGAAGCATGCGTCGTCGCGATCAGGGCGCACACACCGAGTGCGCCGGACCATCGCGAAAAGCCAGGAAGTCGGATCATCGTCGCCTTTGCCGGGAGCAGGCGACGGCAATTGCGCCGCCGCTCGGGAGTGCCTTGAAAACGAAAAGGCGGCCCTTTGCATAGGCCGCCTTCCGTTCACCTGCCACTCACTTCGCAGTGAGGCTTTTTGGCCACTTTTGTGGCCGCCGAAGCCCGCTTAGGCGGCGAGCTTGCGCAGCACGTAGTGCAGGATACCGCCGTTACGATAGTACTCCAGCTCGTCCAGCGTATCGATGCGGCAGAGCAGCGGCACGCGCGAGACTTTGCCGGCGGCCGACTTGATCTCCGCCTCGAGCATCTGCCGCGGCTTGAGATCGCCCTGCAGGCCCTTGATGGTGACCGTCTCGTCGCCCTTGAGGCCGAGCGACGACCACGAGATGCCGTCCTCGAAGGTCAGCGGCAGCACGCCCATGCCGACCAGGTTCGAACGATGGATGCGCTCGAAGCTCTGGCAGATCACGGCGCGAACGCCGAGCAGACGGGTGCCCTTGGCGGCCCAGTCGCGCGACGAGCCGTTGCCGTATTCGGCGCCGGCGAACACCACCAGCGGCACCTGCTCGGCCTGATACTTCATGGCGGCGTCGTAGATCGACATCTGCTCGCCGTCCGGCCAGTGCTTGGTGAGGCCGCCTTCCGGAATGTTGCCGTCGGCGCCCTTCAGCATGAAGTTCTTGATGCGGATGTTGGCGAAGGTGCCGCGCATCATGACTTCGTGGTTACCACGACGGGTGCCGTACTGGTTGAAGTCGGCCGGGCGCACCTGGTGCTCCGACAGATACTTGCCGGCCGGCGAGGTCAGCTTGATCGAACCGGCGGGCGAGATGTGGTCGGTGGTGATCTTGTCGCCGAACAGCGCCAGGATGCGGGCGTCGACGACATCGACGATCGGCTCCGGCTGCATCTTCATGCCTTCGAAGTACGGCGGGTTCTGCACGTAAGTGGAGCTCATGTTCCACTTGTAGGTCTCGCTGTTGACCGTCTTGATCTTGCGCCAGTTGGTGTCGCCCTTGAACACGTCCGCGTAGCGCGTCTTGAACACCTTCGAGGTCACGTACTTCTTGACGAAGGCGTTGATCTCCTTGGTGGTCGGCCAGATGTCCTTGAGGTACACGGGCTGGCCGTCCTTGCCGGTGCCGATCGGCTCGACCGACAGGTTCTTGGTCACCGAACCGGCGAGCGCGTAGGCGACCACCAGCGGCGGCGACGCCAGGTAGTTGGCCTGCACGTCCGGCGAGACGCGGCCTTCGAAGTTGCGGTTACCCGACAGCACGGCCGCGGCGACGATGCCGTTGTCGTTGATCGACTTCGAGATCTCTTCCGGCAGCGGGCCGGAATTGCCGATGCAGGTGGTGCAGCCGAAGCCGACCAGGTTGAAGCCGACCTTGTCGAGATCCTTCTGCAGACCCGAATTCGCCAGATACTCGGCGACCACCTGCGAGCCCGGGGCCAGCGAGGTCTTCACCCACGGCGCCGACTTCAGGCCCTTGGCGGCGGCGTTGCGGGCCAGCAGGCCGGCGCCGATCAGCACGCTCGGGTTCGAGGTGTTGGTGCAGGAGGTGATGGCGGCGATCACCACGTCGCCGTGGCCGAGGTCGAAGTTCTTGCCCTCGACCTTGTAGCGCGTGCCGTCGAGCGCCTTCTTGTACTCGGTCTCCATCGCGGCGGTGAAGCCTTCGGCGACGCCCGACAGCGCGATGCGGCCCTCGGGACGCTTCGGGCCGGCCATCGACGGCTCGACCTTGGCGAGGTCCAGCGTCAGCGTCACGGTGAACACCGGATCGGGCGACGCCGAGGTGCGGAACAGGCCCTGCGCCTTGCTGTACTTCTCGACCAGCGCGACGCGCGCCGAGGCGCGGCCCGAGGTCTTCAGATAGTCCAGCGCTTCGGAGTCGACCGGGAAGAAGCCGCAGGTCGCGCCGTATTCGGGCGCCATGTTGGCGATCGTCGCCTTGTCGGCGACCGAGAGATGGTCGAGGCCCGGGCCGAAGAATTCGACGAACTTGCCGACCACGCCCTGCTTGCGCAGCATCTGGGTGACGGTGAGCACCAGGTCGGTGGCGGTGACGCCTTCCTTGAGCGCGCCCTTGAGCTTGAAGCCGACCACTTCGGGCAGCAGCATCGACAGCGGCTGGCCGAGCATCGCGGCTTCCGCCTCGATGCCGCCGACGCCCCAGCCGAGCACGGCGAGGCCGTTGACCATGGTGGTGTGCGAGTCGGTGCCGACCAGCGAGTCCGGATAGGCGACTTCGAACGTGCCCTTGGTGCGGCCGATCGTCATCTTCTGCTTCTTGGTCCAGACCGTCTGGGCCAGATATTCCAGATTGACCTGGTGGCAGATGCCGGTGCCGGGCGGCACCACCGAGAAGTTCGAGAACGCCTTCTGGCCCCACTTCAGGAACTCGTAGCGCTCCTGGTTCTGCTTGTATTCCTCGGCGACGTTCTTGCCGAACGCCTTGTTGTCACCGAAGAAGTTGACGATCACCGAGTGGTCGATGACGAGATCGACCGGGACCAGCGGGTTGATCTTCTCGGCGTCGCCGCCGAGCGCCTGCATGGCGTTGCGCATCGCCGCCAGATCGACCACCGCCGGAACGCCGGTGAAATCCTGCATCAGCACGCGCGCCGGGCGGAAGGCGATTTCGTGCTCGAGCTTCTTCTTCCGCATCCACTTCGCCACCGCCATGATGTCCGCCTTGGTGACGGTGCGGTCGTCCTCATTGCGCAGCAGATTCTCCAGCAGCACCTTCATCGAGTAGGGCAGGCGGGAGATGCCTTTCAGGCCGTTCTTCTCGGCGGTGGGCAGGCTGTAATAGACGTAAGACTTGCTGCCGACCTTGAGGATCTTCCGGCATTTGAAGCTGTCGAGCGAGGTCATGTAAGGCGGTCCCAGGATTTATCGTTGTCGATGGGCAGGCGGTGGTCCGGCGCCGGAGAAGAAGCCGTGCGGCTTGCAGGCGCCGATGGTGTGCTGCATCAAGTTCCGGCTTATAGAACCTTTCCAGATGCGCCGCCAGTTCGACAATGACTAGCGGCGGCATCGATTATGAGCAAGACGAAGTCGGCGCGGGAACGGGAATAGGCAAGCGAGAATGCGGCTGCGTGGACGGGGCCTGCGATGCATACGAGGCGGCCGCGAGGTCTTCGATGGGCTCGACTTCGAGGTGGCTTGCGGCGAGGCGCTGACGCTGGTCGGGCACAATGGCGCGGGCAAAACCTCGCTGCTGCGGCTGATCGCCGGCCTGTTGCAACCGGCGGCTGGTACCATCACGGTCGAGGGCGGCGAGCAGGACACACCGGTCGCCGAACAGGCGCATTATCTCGGCCACCGCGACGCGCTCAAACCGTCGCTCAGCGTGTCTGAAAATCTGGCGTTCTGGCGCGAGTTCCTCGGCGGCGAAACCACCGACCTCGCGGCCGCGATCGCCGCGGTCGGACTCGGCCACGCGGCTGAGCTGCCGGCCGCATACCTCTCCGCCGGCCAGCGGCGCCGGCTGTCGATCGCCCGCCTGCTGGTGGTCCGCCGGCCGATCTGGCTGCTCGACGAGCCGACCTCGGCGCTCGATGTGAAGGGCCAGGAGCTGTTCGTCCGGCTGATGCAGGACCATCTCGCCGGCGGCGGCCTGATCGTCGCCGCGACGCATCTGCCGCTGGGGATCGAAGCGCGCGAGATGCGGATCGGGGTGCGGGTATGAGCGGGGTGAGGTGGTGATAAACTCGTCCGCCGCTGCGGCTTTGCTGTCGCCGACACCGTGCCTGGGGACCCCCACCCCCGACCCCTCCCCGCAAGGGGGAGGGGGGACCAGACGCCGTGCCATGTCGCTGCTCGACTGTTCTTCCTGCACCTCCCCACTCACTCCCCTCGCGGCTCCTCGGCTCCCCTCCCCCTTGCGGGAAGGGGTCGGGGGTGGGGGGGCCGCGGGGAATGGGGCTCGTCATGGAAACCCGCCCGCCGCAGGAGCCGACCGATGACCGCCCTCAAGGCCATCATGCGCCGCGACATCGCGATTGCGCTGCGGGTCGGGGGCGGCGCGCTGATCGGCGTGCTGTTCTTCCTCACCGTTGTGGTGCTGATGCCGTTCGCGGTCGGGCCGGATCTGCAGCTGCTGCAGCGACTTGGACCGGCGATCCTGTGGCTCGGAGCGCTGCTGGCAAGCCTGTTGACGCTCGACCGGCTGTTCACCGCCGACGCCGAGGACGGCTCGCTCGACCTGATCGCGATGAGCCGCACACCGCTGGAGCTGACCTGCGCCGCCAAGGCGCTGGCGCACTGGCTCGCGGCCGGGCTGCCGCTGATCGTCGCCACGCCGGTGCTCGGCCTGCTGCTCAACCTCGACGGCAGCGCGTCGCTGGCCGTGATGGCGACGCTGCTGGCCGGGACCCCGGCGCTGACCTTCACCGGGATGATCGGCGCCGCGCTGGCGGTGACGCTGCGCCGCGGCGGGCTGCTGCTCGCCGTGCTGGTGCTGCCGCTGGCGATTCCCGTGCTGATCTTCGGGGTCGCCGCCTCGCAGGCCGCGATCGTCGGGCCGGTTCCGTTCGGCACCCCGTTCTCGATCCTGTGCGCGATCTCGCTGATGAGCCTGGTGATCGGCCCGTTCGCAGCGGCGGCCAGCCTGCGCCAGGGGCTGGATTGAGATCGCGGCCGATCAACTCCCGCTGAAGCGGCGGCCTCCGGAGAAGGCCGCATTGCCTGCACCCCATCCTCCCGATATCAGGAACGCCATGACGCTGACCGAACTCGCCAATCCGACCCGGTTCCTGTCGCTCGCGGGGCGTGTGCTGCCGTGGCTGGCCGGGCTGACGGTGCTGCTGCTCGGCATCGGTCTCGTCCAGTCGATGCTGGCGCCGGACGATTACCAGCAGGGCGCGACCGTCAAGATCATGTTCGTGCACGTGCCGAACGCCTGGCTGGCGATGTTCGTCTGGGGGGTGATGAGCGTCGCCTCGCTGGGCACGCTGGTGTGGCGGCATCCGCTCGCCGACGTCGCCGCCAAGACCGCCGCGCCGATCGGCGCCGCCTTCACGTTCCTGGCGCTGCTCACCGGATCGCTGTGGGGCCGGCCGATGTGGGGCACCTATTGGGAATGGGACGCGCGGCTGACCTCGATGCTGATCCTGTTCCTGATGTATCTCGGCCTGATCGCGCTGTGGCGCGCGGTCGAGGACCCGTCCCGCGCGGCGCGCGCCGCCGCGGTGCTGACGCTGGTCGGCGCCATCAACCTGCCGATCATCAAGTTCTCGGTCGACTGGTGGAATACGCTGCACCAGCCCGCCTCGGTGATGCGGATGGGCGGGCCGGCGCTCGACAAGTCCTTCCTGATCCCGCTGCTGGTGATGGCAATCGGCTTCTCGCTGCTGTTCGTGACGCTGCATGTCGCGGCGATGCGCAACGAGATCCTGCGCCGCCGGGTGCGGTCGCTGCAGATGATGCAGGCCAGCCGGTTCGAGGCGGCGTGATGTTCGGTCGCTACGCGGAATTCATCGTCTCGTCCTACGCGGCCACCGCGCTGGTGATCGTGCTGCTGATCGCCTGGGTGGTGATCGATTATCGCCGTCAGAAGGCGCGGCTGCGCGACCTCGAAGCCCGCGGCGCGACGCGGCGCTCCGGCCGCAGCGCGACGGACCTGTCATGAGTTCGCCCCTCGCCGACGCCCCCGCGCCGAAGCGCCGCTCCTGGCTGGTGGTGCTGCCGCTGCTGGTGTTCGCCGGGCTGGCGGTGCTGTTCTGGTTCAGGCTCGGCGATCGCGACATCGCGCGGATTCCCTCGGCGCTGATCGGCCGCGAGGCGCCGCAGACCGTGCTGCCGCCGCTCGAGGAGCTGGCCCGCGACGGCGCCGCGGTGCCGGGCATCGCGCCGGCGCTGTTCGCCGGCAAGGTCAGCGTCGTCAATGTCTGGGCGTCGTGGTGCGTGCCCTGCCACGACGAAGCGCCGCTGCTGACCGCGCTCGGCGACGACAAGCGGATCCAGATCGTCGGCATCAACTACAAGGACAAGCCCGATAACGCCCGCCGCTTCCTCGGCCGCTACGGCAACCCGTTCGCCGCCGTCGGCGTCGACGCCAATGGCCGCGCGGCGATCGACTGGGGCGTCTACGGCGTGCCGGAGACCTTCGTGGTCGGCCGCGACGGCCGGATCGCCTACAAGCTGGTCGGCCCGATCACGCCCGACAATCTCGACAAGGTACTGAAGCCCGAGATCGAGATGGCGCTGGCGAAGTCCTAGCAGCGTTCATCCTCACCCTCTCCCCGACCGCTGCGAGCCCCCTCTCCCGCCTGCGGGAGAGGGCTGGGGTGAGGGCGACGCGGGCAGTGACTCAGTGACTCGTTGATGGGAGTGCCCTCACCCGGATCGCTCCGCGATCCGACCTCCCCCGCAAGCGGGGGAGGTTGCGCTGCGCCGCGTGGACACGCTTCCCGAAGAAATAATCAGCAACGTTTATCGCAGGTTCATTTGGCGGCCTTGGACCCGCCATGAATCGACGGCTAGCTTGGTTCCGTTACTAACAACGTCCTTGGAGGACACCCCGATGCGTACTTTGAAGTTGCGCCACCTCACCCTCGCCCCGCTCGCCGCCGCGCTGGCCTTCGGCCTGCTCACCAGCGCCCCCGTGATGGCCCAGGGCACCCAGACTGCGCCGTCCGGCACCATGGCGCCGGCGCCGAAGGCCGATACCAAGATGGCCCCGGCCAAGGACAGCAAGATGGCGCCCGCCAAGGCGGAGAAGACCGAGCTGCTCGATATCAACTCGGCCACCGCCGAACAGCTCGACGCCCTGCCCGGCATCGGCAAGGCCTACTCGGCCGCGATCATCAAGGGCCGCCCCTACAAGGGCAAGGACGAGCTGGTGCAGAAGAAGATCGTCCCCGAGAAGACCTACGAGAGCATCAAGGACAAGATCATCGCCAAGCAGAAGAGCTGATTTGGCGAATTGAGCTATCAACTCGCGAATAGTTCTTCAGCTTCCCGCGACCGTCATTGCCGGGCTCGACCCGGCAATCCATCTTGTTCAGAAGGATGGATGCCCGGGTCAAGCCCGGGCATGACGGCGGTGGAGTGGGCGATGCCGCGTTCAGGCCAGCAATGCCAGCAATGACGTAACAGCCTCAGCGCCCCGACACGTCGCCTTCGTCGGCGGCGCTCTTGTCGAGCGTGGCGGGTTCGGCGGCGTAGCGTTTGGCCAGCGGCATCTGCAGCATGGCGAACAGCATGGTGATCGGCACCATGCCGAACACCTTGAACGACACCCAGAACTCGGTCGACTGCGTCCGCCACACCGCCTCGTTCAGCACCGCCATCGCGGCGAAGAACAGCGCCCAGCGTGCCGTCAGCTTGCGCCAGCCCTCCGGCGTCAGGTTGAACACCTGATCGAACAGGATGGCGATGAAGCTGCGGCCGAACAGCAGCCCGCCACCGAGCACCGCGGCGAACAGCGCGTACACGATGGTCGGCTTCATCTTGATGAAGGTCTCGTCGTGCAGCACCAGCGTCAGCGTGCCGAACACCAGCACGACGACGGCAGTGACGATCGCCATGATCGGCACATGCCTGGTCACCACATAAGACGCGATGATCGCGACGATCACCGCCACCATGAAGGCGCCGGTGGCGGCGAACAGATTCCACTTCGCATTGACGAAGAAGAACACCAGCAGCGGCCCGAGTTCGGTCGCCAGCTTGAACAGCGGGTGCGGCTGCTTCTTGTCGATCAGCTCGTCGCTCATGCGGCCTCCGTGCCGGCGATCGCCTTGGCGAAATCGCGTGCGGTGAACGGCGCCAGATCCTCGACGCCTTCGCCGACGCCGACGAAATGCACCGGCAGCTTATGCTTCTCGGCGATGGCGACCAGGATGCCGCCACGCGCGGTGCCGTCGAGCTTGGTCATCACCAGGCCGGTCACGCCAGCCGTCTTGGTGAAGGCCTCGACCTGCGACAGCGCGTTCTGACCGACGGTGGCGTCGAGCACCAGCAGCACGGCGTGCGGCGCGCTGGCATCGACCTTCTTGATCACCCGCACGACCTTTTCCAGCTCGCTCATCAGCTCGGCGCGGTTCTGCAGCCGGCCGGCGGTGTCGATCAGCAGCACGTCGCGGCCCTGATCCTTGGCGGCGGTCAGCGCGTTGAAGGCGAGACCCGCGGAGTCCGAACCCTGCGCGCCGGCGATCACCGGCGTATTGGTGCGGTCGCCCCAGACCTTGAGCTGCTCGATCGCGGCGGCCCGGAAGGTGTCGCCGGCGGCCATCATGACGCTGCGGCCTTCCGCCGCGAAGCGCGCCGACAGCTTGCCGATCGTGGTGGTCTTGCCGGAGCCGTTGACGCCGACCACCAGCACGACGAACGGCTTGTGGGCCGTGTCGATGGTGAGCGGCTTGGCCACCGGAGCCAGCACCTTCTCGACCTCGGCGGCGACGATTTCCTTGACGTCGCTGGCCGCGATCATCTTGTCGTAGCGGCCCTCGCCGACCGCCGCGGCGATCCGCGATGCCACCTCGGTGCCGAGATCGGCGCGCAGCAGCACGTCCTCGATCTCTTCCAGCATCGCCCGATCGAGCTTGCGCTTGGAAATCAGATCGGTGAGCGCCGTGCCGATCTGGCTCGACGTCCGCTTCAGTCCGCTGGACAGCCGCCGCCACCAGCTCGTTTTGCCGTTTTCCGTGTCACTCATCAGGGCGCTGTGTTAGCCGTTTCGGACCATGAACGAAAGCCACGCAGATCAATTCGACGTGCCGGAACTGACGCCGGACGAGATCCAGGCACGGGTGCTGCATCGCGACGGCCTGATGCTGGTGATCGACAAGCCGCCCGGCCTGCCAGTGCATCGCGGACCGAAGGGCGGACCGAACCTCGAAGCCTCGTTCGACGCGCTGCGGTTCGGCCTGCCGCGCCCGCCGGTGCTGGCGCATCGGCTCGACCGCGACACCTCGGGCTGCCTGGTGCTCGGCCGCCACCGCAAGGCCACCGCCACGCTCGGCCTGCTGTTCAAGCACAGCAAGATTTCCAAGACCTATTGGGCGATCGTCGAGGGCGGCCCGATCGAGGACCGGGGCGAGATCGATCTGCCGATCGCGCGGCTCAACGCCGAACGCGGCTGGTGGCAGAAGGTCGATCCCACGGGCCTGCCGTCGCTGACGAAATGGCGGGTGATGGGACGGTCGGGGCCTTTGCCGGCCGTGGCGACGACCGCCTCCGCAGCATCCGCCCCGCCGCCCGACGCCGCGGCAAATGGCTCCCCTCCCCCTTGCGGGGAGGGGTCGGGGGTGGGGGTGCCCCGAAGCGAGGCTCCCGTTGTGGACCCCCACCCCAGCCCTCCCCGCAAGGGGGAGGGAGCTCGCCCCGCTGGGGGCGAGGCGACCGATCCGTCTCGCAAGCCGGGCGCGATTCTTGGCGCGGCGCCGCCGACGCAGCTCACCTGGCTGGCGCTGGAGCCGATCACCGGCCGCACCCACCAGCTGCGGGTGCATTGCGCCGCGATGGGCTGGCCGATCGTCGGCGACAATATCTATGGCAATGGCCCGCGCTTCGGCGAGCCGCGGCTGCATCTGCACGCCCGCGAGATCGTGATCCCGCTGTCGCGCAACAAGCCGCCGGTGATCGTCACCGCTCCGCCGCCGGCCCACATGCATCCGCGGCTGCGGACATGTGGTTGGACGGACAATTAGTCAGCCGGCGCCGGGGTCGTCGCGGCGATGGGGACCTGAAACACGTCCCTGTCGCAACCCGGTCGACGACCTAGTGCGCCAGCGCGAGGGTCTCGGACGGCAGTTCGCCGAAGTGAGTCCGGTAGCTTCGCGAGAAGTCGCTCAGATGCCAGAAGCCGTAGGCGAGCGCGCACGCCTTGACGCTGATGTTGCCGCTCAGCAGCCGTTGCCGGACCAGCCAGAGCCGCTTGAGCCGGAGGTAGCGATGCAGGCTCATGCCGCGATATTGCAGCACCGCGGTGTGGATGGTGCGGACCGACACGCCAAGAGCGCGCGCCAGCTCGCCGCTGTAGATCGGATTCGCCGGATTAGCGAAGATGATCTCGTCGATGCCTTTGACGATACTCAAAAACCGCTCAGTATGCTCCGACCGCGAACCGAGTAGTGAGACCGAATCCGCAAAAGCCTCGTCCGCGGCGGCGAGTAGTGACTCCCTCATTCCCTCCACGACTTCCGGCTTGCGCAAGTCATCGGGATATTGCGACGCGAGATTGATGATTTCCTGCACCAGGACGCGAAGCCTGCTGTGGGCCGGCTGCGAGACGGTGAAAATCTCGAAGCCCTTGATGGGCGCAGGCCAGCCACGGTCGCGTATTTCTTGATCGAACACCACGCTTGCGAAGCATCCGGGCGTGTTTTCGTGCGCCACGCAACTGTCGCCGCCATAGGCGAGAACAAGCGTCGTGCCGCAGACATCGATGCCGTTGATCTGCACCGCAACGTCATCGCACATCGAGAATCCGATCCTGGTGCTTCCCGGCAACAGCGTCGCATCGATCAGACGGGGAAACGTCCGCTCCACGATGAGATGGAAGCCCGGCAAGCTTACTATCAACTGCCTGGCCGAAATCTTTCGGGTGAGCGGGATGAACTCGAGCGCCACCAGCTCGTCGCACCATCGATATTGATCGACATCGTCGAAGCAACAGATCCGCAGTGCGGACGATGGAGCCAATGAGTTGGTGGTCTTCATTGTGTTTCAAAACAATTCAGAAAATCGTGCCCGACAGGCGCGCATGAAAAATGAGCAGACCGCTTACTTGCACGGCACTACGAATTCATCGTCGGGCTCGCTCACGTGATCGATTAGCATCTGAAGGCCGCTCCGTCGAAATGTCTAGGTGTTTGCAGATTTTCGATATCGATTCTACCGCTCGTTAAGTCCTGTCTAACCAGCGCTTGGAACATTGCAGAACGAGTTGACGGACTGCGTATCACCGGCTGGCGGAATTACACGCGCCGCAGGCGAATGAGGCAGGACGATAAGTTGCGAAGGATAATTTCGACGTGTCCGCTTCCCAGACGATGACGACCCAAGCCTCCTTGCTGGACGAGCTCGAATTCGCGTTTCAGACGGGGTCGGCCGAACGCCGCCTCGAGACGCTGCGCCGGATCACGGATCTGTTTCTGGGCGGCAGCAACAAATTCAACGAGGAGCAGATCGCGGTTTTTGATCAAGTCCTTGGGCATCTGATCCGGAAGATCGAAACGCGGGCTCTGGCCGAGCTGAGCGTTCGCCTGGCGCCGATCGACAATGCGCCGCTGGAAACGATCAGAAGCCTCGCAAGAAACGACGATATCGAAGTCGCCGGACCGGTGCTCGCCGAATCCGCGCGGTTGACGACGAGCGATCTCGTGGAGATCGCCAAGACCAAGGGACAGGCTCACCTGCTGGCGATTTCCGGACGTCCGACGCTGACCAACCCGGTCACGGATGTACTGGTCTCGCGCGGCAACAATGAAGTGTATCACCGCCTGTTGAGCAACGAGACATCCTCGATCTCGGCGGCGGGTTTTGCCGTGCTTGCCAAAGCTGCCGAGAACGACGAGCTGCTCGCCGAAAAAGCGGGTCGGCGCATTGATATCCCGATCAAGCTGTTACGCGATCTGTTGCTGAAGGCGAAGGAAGCCGTGCGCGAAAGGCTGCTGGCGGTGATGCCGGCCAAGGTCCGGGACGAGGTCCAGCACATCCTGAATTCGGTGGTGCAGGCGGTGGACCACGAGGTCTCGCAGCCGCGCGATTTCGCGGCGGCCCGCAAGTTCGTCGAGCTCCTGAAGGAAAAGGGCGAACTCCAGGAGAGGGACCTGCTGCGGTTCGCCAAAGCCGGCCAGTACGAGGAAACGGTCGCGGCGCTGTCGTTGCTGGCATCGACGCCGATCGACCTTCTTAAACCTCTGATGCAGAGCCCGCGCTGCGACGGCTTGCTGGTGCCTTGCCGCGCCGCCGACTTCCGGTGGGAGACGGTCAGCGCAATCCTGCAGATGCGCCTTCCGGGCGTGCCTCTGACGGAGGTTGAGCTCGACCGGATCGGACAGGAGTTTGCGAAGCTGTCGAAAGCGAGCGCGCAGCGGATGCTTCGGTTCTGGAAGGTGCGGGAAAGCACGCAAGCGAGCGGCTAGCGCAAGCCGCGCCAGTCGGCGAATTCGAGCGGGAGGAAACGGCAATGTCGTGGGACAAACGCAAGGCCAAGCGCGTGCAATTTCACCCCAGGAGTAGCATCGATGTCCGCATCGTCGGCGTCGACGGCCTGTGGCGACGCGACTGCAAGCTTCTGGATATTTCGGAATCCGGCGTCCTGCTGAGCTACACCGGCTCGGTACAGGACCTGGACCTCAGGACCTTCATCCTGCGGTTTCAGCCGGAGGGCATGGCCAGCCGGCGTTGTTCGGTCGTGCGGATCGAAGCCGGCCGCATCGCGGCGCGGTTCGTCAAGCAAGCGGCCCGCTGAGCTGCGCCACAAGCCGCGCGCCGTCGTGCCCCGCCATGGTCAGCCGCCGCACCACGCCGGGCGTGTCGCCGCCAATGGAGACCGGGATGAAATGCTCGGTCCGGCCCTGCGTCGTGCTTTCGATCAGCACATCGCGCACGGCGCCGACTTCGGTCACCAGCCGCCGCAGCAGCGCGGCCTCGCCGGCGGCGCGAAGGCGCCTCGCCCGGTGCTTGACGACACCGCCCGCCACCTGCGGCATCCGCGCCGCCGGCGTGCCGGGCCGGGGCGAGTAGGGAAACACGTGCAGGAAGGTCAGGCCGCAATCCTCGACCAGATCGAGCGAGCGCTGAAACATCTCCTCGGTCTCGGTCGGGAAGCCGGCGATCAGATCGGCGCCGAGCGCGATGTCGGGCCGCAGCCGGCGCACCTCGTCGCAGAACGCGATCGCGTCTGCGCGCGCATGCCGCCGCTTCATCCGCTTCAGGATCAGGTCGTCGCCGGCCTGCAGCGACAGATGCAGATGCGGCATCAGCCGCTCTTCATTCGCCAGCGCGTCGAGCAGATCACGGTCGGCCTCGATGGAGTCGATCGAGGAAATGCGCAGCCGCTGCAACTCGGGGACGTGGCGTAGGACCTTCTTGACCAGCGTGCCGAGCTTCGGCGTCCCCGGAAGATCAGCGCCGTAGCTGGTGAGGTCGACGCCAGTCAGTACGATTTCGGCATGGCCGCGCTCGGCCAAAGTGCGGACCTGATCGACCACCGCGCCGACCGGCACCGAGCGCGAATTGCCGCGGCCGAACGGGATTATGCAGAAGGTGCAGCGATGGTCGCAGCCGTTCTGCACCTGCACGAACACCCGCGGCAGGCCGCTCTGGTAACCATCCAGCAGATGCGGCGCCATCTCGCGCACCGCCATAATGTCGGCGACGGCGATCTTCTGCTCGCGCCCGAGCCCGAACGCATCGGCATCGAACGCCGTCCGCGCCGCGCGCCAGGCCTCGCCGCGCATCTTGTCGTCATTGCCGATCACGCGGTCGACTTCGGCCATCGCCGCGAAGGTCGCGGGTTCGGTCTGCGCGGCGCAGCCGGTGACGACGATGCGCGCGCCCGGCCGCGCGCGCTTCAGCTTGCGGATTTGCTGGCGCGCCTGCGCCACGGCCTCGTTGGTGACCGCGCAGCTATTGACGACGATCGTCTCCGTGAGGCCGGCGCCCTCTGCCTCGCGGCGGATCACTTCGGATTCGAAGGCGTTGAGGCGGCAGCCGAAGGTGACGATCTCGACCGTCATCAGGCCGGATTGGAATTCAGCGACGGCGCGAACAGCGCCGGATCGAACCGGCCCTCGAACTCGAACTCGGCGCCGCCGGTCATCAGCACGTGGTTGTCGGCCTCGCGCCACTCGATGGTGAGCTTCCCGCCCGGCAGCGTCATCTCGACGACGCGCCCCGTCCGCTTCAGCCGCGCCGCCGCCACCGCCGTCGCACAGGCGGCCGAGCCGCACGCCTTGGTCAGGCCGGCGCCGCGCTCCCAGGTCCGCATCGTGATGTGCTCGCGATCGACGATGTGGGCGAGCGTGATGTTGGCGCGCTCCGGAAAGATCGGATGGTTTTCCAAGAGCGGCCCGAACCGGCCGAGATCGTAAGCCTCGATGTCGTCGACCCAGAAGATCGCGTGCGGGTTGCCCATCGAAACCACCGACGGCGTGTGCAGGATCGGCGCGTCGATCGGGCCGATCTGCAGCTCGATGCCGCGGGTGTCGCGAAACTCTTCGGCGAGCGGAATATCCTGCCAGCCGAATTTCGGCTCGCCCATGTCGACGGTGAACAGCCCCTCGGCCGGACCGCGCCAGCAGTTGAGCAGGCCGGCGCGGGTCTCAAACGTCAGGCCGCTCTTGTCGGTGCCGGCGAACATCTGCGAGGCGACGCAGCGCATGCCGTTGCCGCAGGCGCCGGATTCGGAGCCGTCATTGTTGTAAATACGGACGAAGGCCTCGGTGCCGGGCAGACGCGCCGGCTGCAGCAGCATCAGCTGGTCGTAGGGCACATGCGCCGCCACCGCGCGGGCGTCGTCCGGCGTCACCGGCGCTTTCTGGTCGCGCAGGTCCACCACCACGATCTCGTTGCCGATGCCGTTCATCTTGGCGAACAGGCGATTGTCCAGCGCGCTCATGCTTTCCGATCCTCTTCGCGCCTATATGGCGAAGCACGGCGGTTTTGGCCAGTCCGGCGCCCGGACTCGCAGCCCGCCACAGTCAAGCCACATGCGGATCGCAAGGGACGAAAGCGCCGGCCGGATGTTAGGAAGGTCACGGCGCTGACGATCCGCCGGGCGCTTGCGGATCGCCGCGACCGGCAGCGCTCCGCTGCGGCCAGGGAGACATTTGGAATGAACCGCCCCCGCTTGATCCGCCCCGTTTGGCTCGGGCTCACCTCCGCCGCGGCCTTGATGCTCGGCGTTACCGGCGCGCTGGCGCAGACCGAGACCAAGCCGGCCGACACGCCCGCGACGCCTCCGGCCGCGGCGACACCCGCTCCGGCGACGCCGTCTGCTCCCGCAACACCGGCCGCTCCTGCAACGCCGGCCACCCCGGCCGCGCCCGCAACACCGCCGGCGGCCACCGAGACCCCCGCAACGCCTCCGCCGGCCGCGCAGGCGCCGGCCACTCCGCCCGCCAAGGTGCAGACCGCCGATCCGTTCGGCGAGGAGATCACGCTGGAGCCGAAATCCGCCGTGATCCTGAAGGGCAAGGCGAGCTGGGACGCCGCCTTCGAG
Source organism: Rhodopseudomonas telluris (assembly GCF_042432815.1). Taxonomy (NCBI): domain Bacteria; kingdom Pseudomonadati; phylum Pseudomonadota; class Alphaproteobacteria; order Hyphomicrobiales; family Nitrobacteraceae; genus Rhodopseudomonas; species Rhodopseudomonas telluris. The sequence goes on along the minus strand of NZ_JBHLWM010000003.1, from coordinate 478,698 downwards.
GCGCTGATGGAGGCGTTCAAGACGCTCACCGCCACGCTCGACAAGGCGGGCGTCAAGCCGAACGGCAACCCGATGATCGTCTACACCTCGACGGACGACAACGGATTCACCTTCCAGGCCGAGATGCCGGTGCCGGAAGCGCCGAAGAACCTGCCGAAGACGATGAGCATGGGCACCACGCCGGACGGCAAGGCGCTGAAATTCGTCCACCGCGGGTCTTACGACAACATGGACAACACCTACGAGGCGATCACCAACCACCTCGACGACAAGAAGATCGAGGCCAAGGACACCTTCGTGGAAGAGTACCTCACCGATCCGCTGACCACAGCGGAAGACAAGCTGGTCATCAACGTCTATGTGCCGATGAAATGATGCTGCCCCTTCGTTCGCTGCTGTCCGCCCTCGCCGTCTCCGCATTCGCCGCCGCGCCATTGCACGCGCAGACGGTTTCCTCGCCTCAGCCGCAACAGCCGGCCATCACGGTGACCGGCGAGGCGCACAAATCGGTCGCGCCGGATATCGCCCAGATCGAGGCCGGCGTTTCCAACGTCGCCAAGACGGCCCGCTCGGCCGCCGAAGCCAACAACATGGCGATGGGCAAGGTGCTGCTGGAACTGAAGAACGCCAACCTCGACGCCAAGGACATCCAGACCTCGCGGCTGTCGATCCAGCCGCAATATGCGTCGTCCAACCGGCCCGGCCCGACCGAGATCAACGGGTATCTGGCCAGCAACATGGTGACCGTGCAGGTCCGTGACACCGCCCGCGTCGCCAGCCTGATCGATACGCTGGTGCAGGCTGGCGCCAACGAGATCCGCGGCATCAGCTTCCGTGTCGCCGATCCGTCCAAGGTGCTGGACGACGTCCGCGCCGAGGCGGTCGCCGATGCGCGCCGCAAGGCCGAGATCTACGCCCGCGCCGCAGGCGTCACGCTCGGCGCGCCGCTGGTGATCACCGAGGACACGCAGCCCGGCCCGATGCCGATGCGCAAGATGGTAATGGCCCAGTCCGCCAGCGCCGCCATCGCGCCCGGCGAGGAAACGCTGGGCGTCACCGTGCTGGTGAGCTGGGCCATCAAGGCGCCGTAGTAGCCGTCCGCACCCATAGGACGGCAGCCTCCCGTCATTGCGAGCGAAGCGAAGCAGTCCAGCGCCGTGCACGTGGCGCGGATTGCTTCGTCGCTGCGCTCCTCGCAATGATGGAAGATTTGACCCGCTGGGCGACCATCAGATCTCGAACACCTGCCCCGGCTTCAGCACCCGGAAGCGCTCGCGCGGGACGCCGGCGGCATCGAGCGCCGCGTAGAGATCCTGCTCGGGCGCATCGATCGCCTCGTCGGTGAGCTGGAACGTGAAGTGATGATTGGCGAGCGCCTGCTGCGCGCCGCAATCGGTCAGCGCCATTACGGCATCCGCCGGATTCATGTGCTGATCCTTCATGAACCAGCGCGGCTCGTAGGCGCCGATCGGCAGGATCGCCAGCCGCAGCGGGCCGTGCGCCGCGCCGACGTTGCGGAAGTGCCTGCCGTCGCCATAGCCGGAATCGCAGACGACGTAGATCTTGCCGGCCGGCGTCTCCAACACGAAGCTCGCCCATAGCGCGCGATTGCGATCGAACGGCCCGCGCGCGGTCCAGTGCCGCGTCGGCACCAGCGTCACCGCGACGCCGTCGCCCAGTTCGACACGATCGCTCCAGTCGTAAGCCTCGGCGCGGATCGCGGCGTCATGGCCGGTCATCGTGAGGTCGTTGCCGAGCGGCGTGATCACCCGCGGCGCATCGCGGGCGGCGAGCCGCGACAGCGTGACGAGATCGAGGTGATCGTAATGGCCGTGCGACACCAGCACGCGATCGATCTTGGGCAATTTGTCGAAGGCGATGCCCGGGTCGTTGTGACGTTTCGGCCCGGCGAAGCTGACCGGCGACACTCGCTCGGACCACACCGGATCGATCAGGATATTGAGCCCGCCGGTCTGCAGCAGCCAGCTGGCATGCCCGACATAGCTCAGCCGCGCGGCGCTGCCGGTGACGCGCGGCGGCGGGACGTCGGTCGACGCGTTCGGCAACCAGTCCGGCCACTTGGCCGGCTTGCTGGTGAACCGCCAGCGCAGCACGTCGAGCCACCCCTTCGGCGGGGCGCCGTCGCGGTCGAAGAAGCGCTCACCGTCGAAATGATCGGTGATCGGGCCTTTGTACGAAGTCATGCGGGATGCCCAGAAGGAGGAAAGACCGGCAGTGGCAGCAAGGCCGGCAAAGGTCGCCAGCAGACGGCGGCGGGTGATCAGCGTCATGCGCTCATGCGCCAACCAGCGCGACGCTCTCGGCCTCCGCGGCCCGAACCAGCGCCGCATCCAGCGTCGCCAACTCGATCCGCTCGCGCTGTGCCAGCTCGAGATAGGCGGCGTCGTAGAAGGTCAGGCGATGGCGCTGGGCCAGCTCGAACAGCGCGTTCGACGATGATGGAAGGCGATCAAATGTGATGGCCGCGCGATTGATGCGGTCCAACACACGCTTGATCTGCTGATCGTCGATACGGCCTCGCCTCGATCCGACCAACAAGGTGTTCCGGAGTTCAAACCAGAACAGCGCGGGCGCCACCGCGGTTGCGCTGCCTTGGAGGCGCGCAAACGCTGCATCGGCGACGCGCGCATCCTCATCGTCGAAACAATAGGCCGCCGCGACGGAGGCATCGAGCACGAAGCGCATTTAGAAGCGACGACCTTCGTCACGCCAAGCGATAATCTCTTCTGCGGTCGCCGGCCCAGACTTCTTGCGCAGTTGTTTCAGTTCTTCGATAGCCCGCCGGGCATCCTCCCGATTGCTTTCGTCAAACGGAGGCGCCAGCTCAACCGACCGTCCCCCCTCACGACTGATCGTAACCGTCTCGCCCCGCTCGACCTCGTCGAGCAGTTCCGCGATATTGGCGCGCGCATTCGCCAGACTGACGTGCTTCATGACTTTCGACCTTCGTTAAGTAACCGATATATAGCAACTTTTGGATGGTTCGGCAGTCCCGGCGAAAGCCCGAAATGCCGCAATTCTTGACTTCCCGGCGTCGTCGCGTGTAGATGCCGGCGAAATCTCGAAAAGTCTTCTTTTCGATCCGCCGACCGGTCCTGGAGGCCGGAGGTCAACGCCCGACAGCGCGATGCGCCCTCGGGCGCCATAAGTGTTTGGTTTTGTAGGCCTTTCGCCGGAAGGCCGTCGCTGGAATTGGGCCGATGTTCGACAATCTGTCGGAAAAGCTGGGTGGCATTCTCGATCGGCTGACCGGGCGCGGGTCGCTCAGCGAGGCCGATGTCGATGCGGCGATGCGCGAAATCCGCCGCGCGCTGCTGGAAGCCGACGTCGCGCTCGAAGTGGTGCGCTCCTTCACCGACAAGGTCCGCGAGCAGGCGATCGGCGCCACCGTCGTCAAGTCGGTCAAGCCCGGTCAGATGGTGGTCAAGATCGTCAATGACGAGCTGATCGCCATGCTCGGCTCCGACAGCCAGGCGATCGACCTCAACGCCGTGCCGCCAGTGCCGATCATGATGGTCGGCCTGCAGGGCTCCGGCAAGACCACCACCACCGCCAAGCTGGCGCGCCGGATGACCCAGCGCGACAAGCGCAAGGTGCTGATGGCGTCGCTCGACGTCTATCGCCCGGCCGCCATGGAGCAGCTCGCGGTGCTCGGCCGCGACCTCGGCATCGACACGCTGCCGATCGTCGCCGGCCAGAAGCCGCCGGATATCGCGCGCCGCGCCATGGAAGCCGGCAAGCTCGGCGGCTACGACGTCGTGCTGCTCGACACCGCCGGCCGCACCACGCTCGACGAAGAGATGATGACCGAGGCGGCCGAGATCAAAGCCGCCGCCAGCCCGCACGAAGTGCTGCTGGTCGCTGACTCTCTGACCGGTCAGGACGCCGTCAATCTCGCCCGCGCGTTCGATCAGCGCGTCGGCCTCACCGGCATCGTGCTGACGCGAATTGACGGTGACGGACGCGGCGGCGCCGCGCTGTCGATGCGCGCCGTCACCGGCAAGCCGATCAAGCTGATGGGCACCGGCGAAAAGACCGACGCCCTCGAAGACTTTCACCCCAGCCGGATCGCCGGCCGCATCCTCGGCATGGGCGACATCGTCTCGCTGGTCGAGAAGGCCGCCTCGACGCTCGACGCCGAGAAGGCCGCCGCCGTCGCCGAGAAGATGCGCAAGGGCAAGTTCGACTTGGCCGATATGCGCGAACAGCTGCAGCAGATGTCCAAGATGGGCGGCATCGGCGGCCTGATGGGGATGATGCCCGGCATCTCCAAGATGAAGAACCAGATCGCCGCCGCCGGCATCGACGACAAGATCCTCAAGCGCCAGGTCGCGATCATCGATTCGATGACCCGCGAGGAGCGCAAGAACCCCGACATCCTCAAGGCCAGCCGCAAGAAGCGCATCGCCGCCGGCGCCGGCATCAAGGTCGAGGACGTCAACAAGCTGCTGAAGATGCATCGCAACATGGCCGACATGATGAAGGCCGTGAGCCGCGGCAAGGGCGGCCCGATGGCCGGCCTCGCCAAGGCGATGGGCTTCGGTGGCGGCATGCCCTCCGCCGACGAGATCAAGGCGATGCAGGACAAGATGAAGAGCGGCGAGATGCCCGAGGGCATGCCGGAGCTGCCCAAGGATCTGCCGGCGAGCCTGCGCGGCGGCCTGCCCAATCTGCCGGGCCTCACCGGCCTGTCCGGCAAGCCGACCCTGCCCGGCCTCGGCGGCTTCCCCGGCTTCGGGAAGAAGAAATGAGGCCGCTCACTCACCGCCCTTTTGTCATTCCGGGATGCGCCCGCAGGGCGCAGGCGCGGAATCCATACTCCCTGCAGGGGTTATGGATTCCGGGTTCGCACTCCGGAATGACGATAAGCAACTAAGCGTTTCAAACACATCGAACCCCCACCTAAGGAGCTCACATGTCCGTCGTCATCCGCCTCGCGCGCGCTGGTACCAAGAAGCGCCCGTTCTATCACGTCGTCGTCGCCGACTCGCGCTTCCCGCGCGATGGCCGCTTCATCGAGCGTCTCGGCTACTTCAACCCGCTGATGGCCAAGGACAACGAAGCGCGCCTCAAGCTCGACCTCGACAAGGTCAAGGATTGGCTCGCCAAGGGCGCCCAGCCGTCGGATCGCGTCGCCCGCTTCCTCGACACCGCCGGCGTCAAGAAGCGCGAAGCCCGCAACAACCCCGAGAAGGCGGTGCCGCGCAAGGAGCGCAAGGCCGCCGAAGCCGGCAAGTAAGCCGGACCCATGGCGTCCGGGCTGATCCGCGACGCCCGGCAGATCTGCGTCGCGCGAATCGGCGCGCCGCACGGCGTGCGGGGCGCGGTACGGCTGTGGAGCTTCACCGCCGATCCGTTCGCCGTGGCCGACTACGGAGCGCTCGCCACCAAGGACGGCGCGCGCTCGTTCGAGATCGCCACGGCGCGAGAGGCCAAGGACCATCTGGTGGTGACGCTGAAGGGCGTCACCACGCGCGACGAGGCCGAGCGCCTCAACGGACTCGAACTCTATGTGCCGCGCGACGCGCTGCCGCCGACCGAGGACGACGAGTACTACCATGCCGACCTGATCGGCCTCGCGGCGGTGACCACCGCCGGCGAGCCGCTCGGCCGCGTGGTGGCACTGCATAATTTCGGCGCCGGCGACATCATCGAGATCGCTCCGCCATCAGGACCGACGCTGCTGCTGCCGTTCACCAACGCGGTGGTGCCGACCGTCGACTTGAAGGCCGGCCAGGTGATCATCGAGCCGCCGGACGAGATCGAAGGCGATACGCCGAACCATCCGGAGGCGTGAGCCTCCGGGCGGCCTTGTTTCGCCCGATCGCCGCAACGCTTATTGTCGTCATCGCCGGGCTTGACCCGGCGATCCATCCTCCTGCGAAGAAGATGGATGCCCGGATCAAGTCCGGGCATGACGTCTGAATTCGCTGCACGGCCTCCTCATGACCTGGCGCGCCACTGTCCTCACCCTGTTTCCGGAGATGTTTCCCGGTCCGCTCGGCGTCAGCCTGGCGGGGCGGGCGCTGGCGTCGGGGTTGTGGGCGCTGGAGGCGCGCGACATCCGGGACTCGGCGACCGACCGGCATCGCAGCGTCGACGACACGCCGGCTGGCGGCGGCCCCGGCATGGTGCTGCGCGCCGACGTGCTGGCCGCCGCGATCGACGCGGCCGACGCTGCGGCGGATCGCCCGCGCCTGGTGATGAGCCCGCGCGGCCGGCCGCTGACCCAGGCACGGGTCGCGGCGCTCGCCGCCGGCCCCGGGCCCCTGATCGTCTGCGGCCGGTTCGAGGGCATCGACCAGCGGGTGATCGACGCCCGCAATCTCGAGGAAGTGTCGATCGGCGACTACGTGCTGTCCGGCGGTGAGATCGCCGCGATGGCGCTGATCGATTCCTGCGTCAGGCTGCTGCCCGGGGTGATGGGCAAGCTCGATTCCTCGACCGAGGAGAGCTTTTCGGCCGGATTGCTCGAATATCCGCAATACACAAGGCCGCAGCTGTTCGAGGGCCGGCCGATCCCCGAGATCCTGACGTCGGGTGACCACGCCAAGGTCGCGGCCTGGCGGCAGGCCGAGGCGGAGGCGTTGACGCAGGCCCGGCGGCCGGATCTGTGGGCCGCGCGGCCAGCTAAGCCCGCACGGACAAAGGGCGAATCGCAAAAATCGCCAAAAAACAAGACGGACGGGTGACAAACCCCCAGGATTGCCGTATAGCACCGGCAAATCCGTGCAATGGCAGGACAATGGATCTTCGCGCAGCCCGCGCCGGGATGGTCGGGCGCGCCGCCGATGGAGAATTACCGATGAACCTGATTCAGACGCTCGAAAAAGAGCAGTTCGACAAGCTGTCCGCCGGCAAGACGATTCCGGAGTTCGGTCCCGGCGACACCGTGATCGTCAACGTGAAGGTCGTCGAAGGCGAGCGTTCGCGTGTGCAGGCCTATGAAGGCGTCTGCATCGGCCGCTCCGGCGCCGGCATCAACGAGAGCTTCACCGTGCGCAAGATTTCGTACGGCGAGGGCGTCGAGCGCGTGTTCCCGCTGCTGTCCCCGATGATCGACTCGATCAAGGTGGTGCGCCGCGGCAAGGTGCGTCGCGCTAAGCTGTATTACCTGCGCAACCTGCGCGGCAAGTCGGCCCGCATCGTCGAGAAGAAGCAGGACCGTCCTGCGGCCGCCGCTGCCGGCGCCGCCGAGTAATCAGCTTCACCGATCCGAAATTCGAAAGCGCGGCCTTCGGGTCGCGCTTTTTTGTTGCGGCTGCGTTGCGCGCCGGCCGGCGCGGCGGAACATTGTCGGTCTGGCGCGACGTGCTATATGGATGGAATGTTTCCAGATCGCTCCACGCTCCAGCCCGCGCGCGTCGTCCTCGACGACCGCAGCCGCCTGCCCTGGCGGTTCTTCGGCCGGCTGACCACGGCCGCGCTGATTAGCTGATCCGGCGCCGCGCGCTGCGCGATCATGCACTCACTTCGAAAATGCAAAGATCCTTCTGAAGGACCGACACCATGTCCGCGACCAAACCCACCACGCTGTACGACAAGATCTGGAACGACCATCTGGTCCACGAGGCCGAGGACGGCACCTGCCTGCTGTATATCGACCGTCATCTGGTGCACGAAGTCACCTCGCCGCAGGCGTTCGAAGGGCTGCGCACCACCGGCCGCAAGGTCCACGCGCCGGAGAAGACGCTGGCCGTGGTCGACCACAACGTGCCGACCAGCGATCGCAGTAAGCCCAATCCCGATCCGGAAAGCGCCGAGCAGATCGCCGCGCTGGCCGAGAACGCCCGCGACTTCGGCGTCACCTACTACAACGAATTCGACAAGCGGCAGGGCGTGGTCCACGTGATCGGCCCGGAGCAGGGCTTCACCCTGCCGGGCACCACCATCGTGTGCGGCGACAGCCACACCTCGACGCACGGCGCGTTCGGGGCGCTGGCGCACGGCATCGGCACCTCCGAGGTCGAGCACGTGCTGGCGACCCAGACGCTGATCCAGAAGAAGGCCAAGAACATGCGCGTGACCGTCGACGGCAAGCTGCCGGACGGCGTCACCGCCAAGGACATCATCCTGGCGATCATCGGCGAGATCGGCACCGCGGGCGGCACCGGCTACGTGCTGGAATACGCCGGCGACGCGATCCGCGCGCTGTCGATGGAAGGCCGCATGACGGTCTGCAACATGTCGATCGAAGGCGGCGCCCGCGCCGGCCTGATCGCGCCGGACCAGCAGGCCTACGATTTCCTGAAGGGCCGTCCGATGGCGCCGAAGGGCGAGCTGTGGGACGCGGCGCTGCGCTATTGGGAGACGCTGCGCTCCGACGAGGGCGCGCATTTCGACCACGAAATCCGGCTCGACGCCGCCGCGCTGCCGCCGATCGTGACCTGGGGCACCTCGCCCGAGGACGTGATCTCGGTGACCGGCCGCGTGCCGAACCCGGCCGACATCGCCGACGAGGCCAAGCGGCTCTCCAAGGAGCGGGCGCTGGCCTATATGGGCCTGACGCCGGGCACCAAGATCACCGACATCAAAATCGACCGGATGTTCATCGGCTCCTGCACCAACGGCCGTATCGAGGACCTGCGCGCCGCCGCCAAGGTCGCCGAAGGCAAGACCGTCAACGGCAACGTCAAGGCCATGATCGTGCCGGGCTCGGGTCTGGTGAAGGAGCAGGCCGAGGCCGAAGGTCTGGACAAGATCTTCATCAAGGCCGGCTTCGACTGGCGCGAGCCGGGCTGCTCGATGTGCCTCGCCATGAACCCGGACAAGCTGGCGCCGGAAGAGCGCTGCGCCTCGACCTCGAACCGCAACTTCGAAGGCCGCCAGGGCTTCAAGGGCCGCACCCATCTGGTGTCCCCCGCGATGGCCGCCGCCGCCGCGATCGCCGGCCACTTCGTCGACATCCGCGACTGGCACTGACGGACGCGTCATTGCCGGGCTCTCCCCGGCAATCCATCCTGCAAGACCGATGGACCGCCGGATCACGTCCGGCGGTGACGACCACAGCGACATCGAACGACAAACAGGCGCCCATGGGGCGCCTGTTTGCTTTGGAAGACTGTCGTTACCAGTACACGCGCCAGTGACGATGGTGGCGGTGGTGATGCCAGTGATGGCGATGCCAGTGATGCCGCCACGGGCGGAACTGGCAGACGCGGCGGGGGCCGTAATAGGTGTAGATCACGCGGCAGAACCGGCGCGGGCCGTAGTACACCGGCGCGTAGGTACGCGGACCGTAATAGCCGTAGTAGCGCGGGCCATGGAAATGCCGGCGGAAGCCGTAGTGGCGGTGACCGTAGAACCGTGGTCCGCCGTAAAATCTTGGACCGCCGTAGAACCGGCGATGATGATAGGCGCCGCCGATCCCGTACGCGCCGCGATGGAATCCGCCGCCGTGAAACGCCGGACGAAAGCCGCCGCCGCGGAAGCCGCCGCCGTGAAAATGCCCGCCGTGAAAGCCGCCACCATGGTGACCGCCGCGCACCTGAATGGCGCGTTCGGTTGCCGGCTTGACCGCGCCGGCGCTCACCGGAGCGAACGCCTGCGCCCGCGGCGCGGTGGCGATCGACGCGGCCACGGCCGCGATCGCCGCGACGCTCAGCAAACCGAGTCGCCGCACGAAGGTCAAACGTCTCCGTCCCATTGCGATTGCTGCTGTGGCCATCCGTCCTCCAATCCGCCGTGCCGGCGATGGGATGCAAAGGCTCTTCAACTGCAGCAAGGCTAGGCGGGGGACGGTGAACGCGCCATGAATGGATCACGACGAAGGGCGACGGCGTGATCTCCGCGTCGCCAACTACGCGTCGTGCTTACCAGGACGGCTGAAAGCCGTAGCCGCCGAAGCCGAACGGAAAGAACGGCGCCATGCCGTCCGGACGGGCGCCGTAGGGCCGCGCCGCAGCGGGCGGCGCCGCACGATGCCGAGTGCCATGTCGGTAGCTGTGACGGCGCGCGGGGCGCTGCGCATGCGCGCGGCCGCGATGACGCGAGCTGAACTCGGTCGCCGACAGGTGCCGGCTGATCTGCGTTCCGCCGTCCCGGTATGAGGCAGACGGTTGGGCAGACGCAGCACTCGTCAGCCCGAGTGCGACCGCGACGATCGCGGCTCCGATCCATCTTTGCATCGCAACATCCTCCAAGGATGGCTCCAGCGCTCCCGCGCCAGCGAGGCCATTCTCATGCTAGCGCGCCGCGGCGCCCGGCAACAGGCCCAAACAAAAACAGGCCCGCGGAACGGGCCTGTTTGCTGAACAACGCGTTGCGATCAGCGCCAGTGGCGGTGATGCGGCCGCACGTAGCGATGATGGCCGTAGACGCGATGCGGGCGGTGCCAATGGCGATGATGCGCGCGCGGGTGATGGCGGTAGCCGTGGTGATGACGATAGCCGTGACGATGGTGGCGATACTGCACTTCGCTCACGTTCGGCACGACGTCGCGCTGCACGCTGCTGGCGATGCCCGCGGCCGCAACCGGCGCGGCCTGCGCGCGATCACCGGGCGCCGCGATCAGCAGCAGACCCGCGATGGCGGCCAGACCCGAAAGTTTCAAAAAGTTCATGATGAGTTTCCTTGTTGGAGTGCGCTTCATCGAGTGCTGCGGAGTTGTTAGTCGAGATCCGCAGAGCGACCGGCGCCGCTTGTGATCATGCTGAGGCGCGTGACGTGAACGCGAAGTGAATGCGTTTGCATGCGCGAGTGAATGCGTCCGCGCCGAAGTAGTTCCGCGTCGGATGTTTTTTACTCTGCACGCTGGAAACCAAACGCGGGTTTGTGCGTCTTTGCTGGCATTTGGCAAAGGAGACCAACATGACGCAGGCACGCTTGCGACGAAGCATCGCGGCAGCGGCGGCCGCGACGTGCGGCATCGTGGCGCTCAGCGCAAACGTCGCAGCCGCGGCACAAGGTAGCGGCGCTGCGCCGGTCGCGGGCGAGCCCGTCGAATCCGCGATGGCCTTCATGGTGTATGGATCGATGGCGGCCGGATTGGTCGCCGGTCTGATCCGTCGCGCCGAGCGCTGACGACGGTCAGGCGGCTCAGCCGCGCCGCCAGAAGCAGTTCATCCGCGGCGTGATGACGGTGCCGCTCGGCCGATATTCCTGCACATAGGTGGCGGTGCATTCGCGCACCGCATTCGGGCCGGGATTGAAGCGCGGCGAGACGTCGTCATCCGGCACGACGCGCGGATAGATCCGCAGCCGCTTCGGCCGGCGCCGCTGCTGCGCCGACACGTCGGTGGCAGCGGTCGCCTGCTGCTGCGTGGCCGCCGGCTGCGTCCGGGACTGGGCCTGCGCTGCTTGCGGAGCCTGCGCCAGCAGCAGCGCCGCTGCCAGACCCGTCGCCAAGGTCATCCGTCCGATCATCGCCCGCCGTCCCATCCTCGATCCTCGCCGGCACCGTCCCCGATCAGGCTGCCGGCGTCAACCGCAACCGTTTGCCGCCTTTGCCGAAACCCCGGTCATCCCCTACAACGAGCCGATGTGGACCACCGCCAAAGCGCCCTCGCTCGCCGACTTCGAGGAGATGGCGCACGACGTTTACGGCAAGCTGCCGCCCGAGTTCCGCGCCCTGTGCGAGGGTGTGATCATCCGCGTCGACGATTTCCCGACCGACGAGGTGATGGACGAGATGCAGGTCCAGACCGAGTTCGACCTGCTCGGCCTGTTCCAGGGCATCGGCCTGCCGCAGCAGTCGAGCCAGGACATCGCCCCGATGCCCAACATGATCTGGCTGTATCGCCGCCCGATCCTGGATTATTGGGCCGACCACGACGACACGCTGGGCGAGATCGTCCGCCACGTCCTGATCCACGAAATCGGCCACCATTTCGGCCTGTCGGACGCCGACATGGAAGCCATCGAGGCGCAGGCGGACGGCTGAGGGCGGGTTGAGGCCGACGCAGGGCGACCTGCGCAACAAACGCCTTGGAACGCAGCTTCTGGCCAGCTAAAACCCGGCCTCAATCTGGGAAAATCGCCATGGACAAGTTCACCACGCTGGAAGGCGTCGCGGCGCCGCTGAAGATCATCAATGTCGATACCGACATGATCATTCCGAAGCAGTACCTGAAGACCATCAAGCGCACCGGGCTCGGCAAGGGCCTGTTCTCCGAACAGCGCTACAAGGACGACGGCAGCGAGAACCCGGACTTCGTGCTGAACAAGCCCGCCTATCGCAAGGCGTCGATCCTGGTCGCCGGCGACAATTTCGGCTGCGGCTCGAGCCGCGAGCATGCCCCGTGGGCGCTGCTCGACTTCGGCATCCGCTGCGTGATCTCGACCTCGTTCGGCGACATCTTCTACAACAACTGCTTCAAGAACGGCATTCTGCCGATCCGCGTGTCGCAGGACGATCTCGACAAGCTGTTCGACGACGCCGAGCGCGGCGCCAACGCCACCGTGACGATCGACCTGCCGGCGCAGGAGATCCGCGGTCCGGACGGCGGCACGATCAAGTTCGAGATCGACCCGTTCCGCAAGCACTGCCTGATCAACGGCCTCGACGACATCGGCCTGACGCTCGAGAAGAAGGCGTCGATCGACAGCTACGAAGCCAAGCTGAAGACCGAACGCGCCTGGGCGTAAGCCTTCGCTTCGCTACACGGCGCGCCGCGCGACGGTCGGCTGTCGCGCGCGGAAACGTGTCGTCACCTCATGCCTCAGCCGTCATGCGCGGGCCTGACCCGCGCCTCCATCTTCTCAAGACGATGATGGATCGCCGGGTCGAGCCCGGCGATGACCTTGGTGTGTAAAATTCAGCGCCCTGCCAGCTCGATCGCGTCGGCGATCGCGATCGTCTTCTTGGCGATCTCGGCATGCAGGCGCTCGACCATGCGGCCGTCGAGCTGGATCGCGCCGCGGCCCTGGTTTTCCGGGCGCTCGAACGCCGCGAGGATGGCGCGGGCCTGAGCCACGTCGGCGGCCGGCGGCGTGAAGGCGGCGTTGCAGGCGTCGATCTGGCCCGGGTGGATCAGCGTCTTGCCATCGAAGCCGAGATCGCGCGCCTGGGCGCATTCGGCACCGAGCCCATCGACATTGGCGATGTCGCTGTAAGGGCCATCCAGCGCGACGAGACCGTGGACGCGCGCGGCAAGCACGCAGTTCAGCATCATCGGAATCATGGTCGAGCGGCCCGGCAGCATGCGGATGCCGGTTTCGCGCGAGATGTCGTTCGGTCCGAACACGAAGCCGGCCAGCCGCGTCTGCGGATTCTGCGCCTGCGCGGCCAGCTCCTCGGCATGCAGCACGCCGCGCGCGGTCTCGATCATGATCCAGAGCCGGATCGCCGGATCGGCTTTCAGCGCGGCGAACTGCGACACGATCGTCGCGATGTCCTCGACGCTCGACACCTTCGGCACCAGAATGCCGTCCGGAACGACGTTCGCGGCCATCGCCATGTCGTCCTGCCACCACGGCGAATCCAGCGCGTTGATGCGCACCAGCACCTCGCGGTGGCCGAAGCCCTTCGCCGCCACGGCCGCGGCGATCTGCTCGCGCGCCTGCGCCTTGGCGTCCGGCGCCACCGCGTCCTCGAGATCGAGGATCAGCCCGTCGGCCGCGAGCAGCCGGGCCTTTTCGAGCGCCCGCGCATTCGACCCCGGCATGAACAGCAGGCTGCGGCGCGGTCGGATCATCGGAGGCCTCCAGAGCATAGGAAAATCACCCGAGCCGATACCATTTCGTCGCTCGCGCCGGAAGGCTTGTTCATCGCCGCATCCTGTGATTATCCCTGCGGCATCAGGCGCGCGCGTATCCTGGTCGCATCACATCCCCGCATCCGCGCAACATTCGCAACCTGACTCTTCTCCAGCCACAGAGAGACCGCGCCGATGGCCTCCTTCCCGACCTCCCTGATCTCCGGATACGAAGCGTTTCGCGCCCAACGGCTGCCGACCGAGCAGTCGCGCTATCGCGAACTATCCGAACGTGGCCAATCGCCCGAGGTCATGCTGATCGGCTGTTGCGACTCGCGTGTGTCACCCGAAGTGATCTTCGATGCCGGCCCGGGCGAAATGTTCGTGGTCCGGAATGTCGCCAATCTGGTGCCGGTGTACGAGCCCGATGGCGGCGCGCATGGCGTGTCCGCCGCGCTGGAATTCGCCGTGCAGGTGCTGAAGGTGAAGCACATCGTGGTGCTCGGCCATGCGCAATGCGGCGGTATCCGCGCCTTCGTCGAGAAGCCGGCGCCGCTGACGCCGAGCGACTTCATCGGACGCTGGATGTCGATGTTCAGCAAGCCGGGCGAAGTCGTCGAGCAGCGCGACCACGAAACCATGCAGCAGTTCATCACCCGGATCGAGAAGGCCGCGGTGTTCCGCAGCCTGGAAAACCTGATGACCTTCCCGTGCATCAAGATCCAGGTCGAGCGCGGCAAGATCCAGCTGCACGGCGCCTATTTCGGCGTCGCCGACGGCGAGCTGTCGGTGCTCGATCAGGAGAGCAAGCAGTTCGTGCCGGCCGTGAAGCTGGTGTGAGGCCCACCGCGATCGTGATGCCGGGCTCGTCCCGGCAATCCATCGCTCTGCGCAAGCGTGTTAGTCTCGCGCGCTCCCGCGCACGACGCTTCGAGCGCTTCATCGATTGATTGAAGCAATCCGGTCTTGCAGAGGCACTGAGTCCTCGTCCTGAGGAGCCCGGCGCAGCCGGGCGTCTCGAAGGATGGGGCCACGCAGTGCCGATGGCGCATGGTTCGAGACGGCGCTGCGCGCCTCCTCACCATGAGGATGTGCTTGTGGCCCACATCAGCAAGCTTGAGTGCGCCTCAAACAGAACCGCTCTAGTGCGCGCTTTTGCTGGTGCCGTGGCCGCCCCAGCGATCGGACAGCGCCATGATCAGCGTCGACACCACGAACACCAGATGGATGCCGACCAGCCAGGCCAGCTTGGTGGTGTCGTAGCCCGAGTCGAGATTCATGAAGGCCTTCAGCACCTGGATCGCCGAGATCGCCACGATCGAAGCGAGCAGCTTCTGCTTCAGCCCGGCGAAATCAACCTGGGTCATCCACTCCGGCCAGTCCGGGTGGTTGCCGGGATCGATCCGCGAGACGAAGTTCTCGTAGCCGGAGAACACCACGATCAGCACCAGATTGCCGGTAAGCGAGACGTCGATCAGGCTCAGCACACCGAGGATGATGTCGGATTCCTTGGCCAGCGTCGCGTGCACGATGAATTCGTACAGCAGCATGACGAACTTATAGAGCAGCACGACGAGGCTGATCACCAGGCCGAAATAGAACGGCGCCATCAGCCAGCGGCTGTTGAACAGCAGCGTCTCGAAGCCGCGCTCGACGCGTTTGGCGGAGGACGGGGATGGGGTCGGATCGGGTTGGTCGGTCATGATGCGGCCGTGGGCAATGAAGCTGCGCCAGCCTAGCGTGCGGGCGCGTTCGCGTCAGTACCGTTGCGCACCATGAACGCAAATGGCCGGGGACGAGCCCCGGCCATTGTGTCGATGCCAGAATTTCTGACGGACTACGCCGCCTGCTTCTTGGCGGTGATCAGCTTGCGGTTGATCAGCACTTCGGCGATCTGGATCGCGTTCAGCGCCGCGCCCTTGCGCAGATTGTCCGACACGCACCACAGCACCAGGCCGTTATCGACCGTCGGGTCGGTGCGGATGCGGCTGATATAGGTCGCATCCTCGCCGGCGGCTTCATACGGCGTGACGTAACCGCCGGGCTCGTGCTTGTCGATCACCAGGCAACCCGGCGCGCTGCGCAGGATGTTGCGCGCCTCGTCGACCGAGATCGGGTTCTCGAACTCGATATTGACCGACTCCGAATGGCTGACGAACACCGGCACCCGCACGCAGGTCGCGGTCAGTTTGATCTTGGGGTCGAGGATCTTCTTGGTCTCGACCACCATCTTCCACTCTTCCTTGGTAAAGCCGTCCTCCATGAAGACGTCGATCTGCGGGATGAGGTTGAAGGCGATCCGCTTGGGGAATTTCTTATTCACCAGCTCGCTGTTGGTGTAGACGGCCTTGGTCTGCGAGAACAGTTCGTCCATCGCATCCTTGCCGGCGCCCGACACCGACTGATAGGTCGACACCACCACGCGCTTGATGGTGGCGTGGTCGTGCAGCGGCTTCAGCGCCACTACGAGCTGCGCGGTCGAGCAGTTCGGATTGGCGATGATGTTCTTCTTGGTGAAGCCGGCGGCGGCCGCGGCGTTCACTTCCGGAACGATCAGCGGCACGTCCGGATCCATCCGCCACGCCGACGAATTGTCGATCACGACCGCGCCCTGCGCGCCGATCTTGGGCGACCATTCCTTCGACACTTCGCCGCCCGCCGACATCAGGCAGATGTCGACGTCGCTGAAGTCGTAGTGCTCGAGCGCCTTGCATTTCAGGGTTTTGTCGCCGTAGCTCACCTCGACGCCGACCGAGCGGCGCGACGCCAGCGCCACCACCTCGTCCGCCGGGAACTTGCGCTCGTCCAGAATGCCGAGCATTTCGCGTCCGACATTGCCGGTCGCACCGACCACCGCGACTTTGTAACCCATCGTTGACTCTCCGAAGAAATTCGCCCGCCGCGTTGCTGACGCGGAAAGGAGAAACCAGCGCTTCTATGCGAGAAACGCCCACAACACAACTTGATACCTGCCTTGCGCCGACCGGCGCGCCGTCCCTTTGCGTCCCATTCCGCCCGGAGTGTTGCCGATGCGACCGAACCCGCCCAGACGGGCCGCGCCTCACCGGATCCATCCAGCGCTGAGCAGCTTCGCCGACGACTGCAGCCGCACCCTGACCGGGCTGCTGCTCTATGTAGGTGCGCTGGCGTTGATCGGCATCCTCGTCGCCACCACCGCCGGACCGTTGACCGAGGCGGCGATCACGGCGGCGACCGAACTCGCGGCCGGCCGGATCGATCTGGCCGCCACCACCGACAATCCGGAAATCCTCCAGCCTGCCGACGACGGCCGCAAGACGCCTGCACAGCGCGCCGCCTGGGGCCGGGACAGCGCCGCGTCCCCCGGCCCGCAGAAGCTGGGGCTGCGCGGCGCAATCTGACGGGTGATTCGCTGGAATCGTTTAAGGCGCTGGAATCGATGCAACATTCTGGCAAGGTCGGGATTGCATTATTGCGCGCGGTGTTGCCCGATTGACCTTGTGGCGATGCCACAGGCGCGGCTAGAAAGAGGCGTAATTCGCAATGCGTCTGCCGATGAGGACCCGATGACCCTGAAACTGAATGCCGCCAAGACGTTTGCGGTGCTGCTCGCGACGGCGGCGGTGATCGCGGCCGGCATCTCTTCTGCAGACGCGCAGCAGACCACCAAGAAGCGCGTCTACAGGACCAACGACCAGATCCGCTACGGCGACCGCGGTCCGAACGTGTCGTACCAGTCCGGCCCGCGCACCCGCGTCTACATCACCAAGCGCTCCTGGCTCGACGCCGGCACCGAAGTGCTGCCGGGCGACCGCAAGTTCACCGACTATGCCAACCCGCCCGGCTACTCCTTCGCCCGCGAGAACGGCCAGCGCCCGATCGACCGCGCCCCGCTCAACCCGCCGTCGGATCTGGGCGGCTACCCGACCGGCTTCCCGCTGTACTGAGCGACACCGACACCCGGCGACGAAGACATCCCGATACGAAAATGCCCGGCTTGGCCGGGCATTTTTTATGGTCAACCGCCCGTCTCGTCCTCACCCGAGCCACGTGCCCCGGATGCTGCGCAGCGCGCCGCCCTTCGCGGCGTGGTGCGCTGCTGATCCGGGGCCCCGGTGCCTTCGGGAGTCAGCGAGACATCAAAACCGTCGAAAACCGCGGTCCCGGGTCTGCGAAGCGGCATAAGAATGCCGCATCGCGCCCGGGACACAAGGTCAGCCGTGCAGCGCCTGCAGTTCGGCGACGATGGCTTCGCCCATCTGGCTGGTCGACACCACGGTGGCACCTTCGCTCTTGATGTCGGCGGTGCGCAGGCCCTTGGCCAGCACGGCGGCGATTGCCGCATCGAGCTTGTCGGCCAGATCGCCCATGTCGAGCGAATAGCGCAGCGCCATGCCGAACGAGGCCAGCATCGCCACCGGGTTGGCCATGCCCTTGCCGGCGATGTCGGGCGCCGAGCCGTGCACCGGCTCGTACATCGCCTTGCGCTTGCCGGTCTTGCTGTCGACTTCGCCGAGCGAGGCCGACGGCAGCATGCCGAGCGAGCCGGTCAGCATCGCGGCGATGTCGGACAGCATGTCGCCGAACAGGTTATCGGTGACGATGACGTCGAACTGCTTCGGCCACTTCACCAGGTTCATGCCGCCGGAGTCGGCGAGCTGGTGCTCGAGCTGGACGTCCTTGTATTCGCGCTGGTGCACCGCCGTGATGACCTCGTTCCAGAGCACGCCCGTCTTCATGACGTTGCGCTTCTCCATCGAAGTGACCTTGTTGCGGCGCTTGCGGGCGAGGTCGAACGCGACCCGGCCGATCCGCTCGATCTCGTAGGTGTCGTAAACCTGAGTGTCGACCGCGCGCTTCTGGCCGTTGCCGAGATCCGTGATGGTCTTCGGCTCGCCGAAATAAACACCGCCGGTCAGCTCGCGGACGATCATGATGTCGAGGCCCTCGACCACCTCGGGCTTCAGGCTGGAGGCTTCGGCGAGCGCCGGGTAGCACACCGCCGGGCGGAGATTGGCGAACAGCGCCAGATCCTTGCGCAGCCGCAGCAGGCCGGCCTCCGGCCGCGCCTCGTACGGCACGCCGTCCCACTTCGGTCCGCCGACCGCGCCGAAGATCACCGCATCGGAGGCCTGCGCGAGCGCCATGGTGGCGTCGGTGATGGCGACCTTGTCGGCATCATAGGCGGCGCCGCCGACCAGGCCGTGCTCGGTCTCGAACTTGGCGATCCCGGCCTTGTTCAGCCAGTCGATCAGCCGGCTGACCTCGGCCATCACTTCGGTGCCGATGCCATCGCCGGGGAGAAGGAGCAGTTTATGCGTCGCCATTTGAGACCTCGATATGATGAAAGTCGTCATGCCCGGGCATAGCCGTTCGAAGAACGGCGTCGTTTCACGCGCCTATGACCCGAGCATCTATCCATTTTCGCGAAGAAGCTGGATTGCCGGGTCAAGCCCGGCAATGACGACCTGCGGAATTTCGGCCGAGTGCTAAATCGCCATTGCCGGCTTGGCAAGACAGTGTTGCCGGAGCTGTTGTTGCCGTTGCGGGGCATTCGCTGTCACAATGGCAGCGCCGGAGACTTCCCCTTTGACCCTGCTCGACCGCACCGAGGCGGCGCCTGCGAATCCCGCGCGCCTGATCCTGATCCTGTCGCTCGCCCCCACGGTGGGGCTGGGCATCGGCCGCTTCGCCTATTCGCTGCTGCTGCCGGACATGCGGGACAGCCTGTCGTGGACCTATTCGGCGGCCGGATTCATGAACACCATCAATGCCGCCGGCTACCTGGCCGGCGCGCTGATCACCTCGAAGCTGGTGCAGCGCTACGGCCTGTCGGCGATCGTCCGGGTCGGGACGCTGGCCTGCGTGCTGTCGCTGGCGCTGTGCGCGGCGTCAGGGAATTTCGTGCTGCTGTCCGCGGCGCGGCTGATTGCGGGAATCGGCGCCGCGCTGGCGTTCGTGGCCGGCGGGGCGCTGGCGACCATCATCGCCCAGGCGCAGCCCGCGCGCTCGGCCTTCCTGCTCAGCCTGTTCTACGCCGGCCCGGGGATCGGCATCCTGTCGTCCGGGCTGATCGCGCCGTTCCTGCTGCAGGCGGCCGGACCGGGGTCGTGGTGGATCGGCTGGCTGGTGCTTGCGGCGCTGGCGGCCGCGATGACGCTGCCGCTGCTGCTGGCGCCGCTCGACAGCCACGCCACCATGAGCAGCGAGACGCCGGCGAGCTTCCGGGTGCGGCCGGTGCTGATCTATCTGGCCGGCTATTTCATGTTCGGCGCCGGCTACATCGCCTACATGACCTTCATGATCGCCTATGTGCGCGACGCCGGCGGCGGCGCGGCGGCGCAGAGCGCGTTCTGGTGCCTGATCGGCTGCAGCGCCTTCGTCACGCCCTGGGTGTGGCGGCGGGTGATGGCGCTGCACCGCGGCGGGCTGTCGACCACCATCATCCTGAGCGTCAACGCGATCGGCGCGGCGCTGCCGCTGTTCGGGCTATCGACCGCGATGCTGGCGATCTCGGCGCTGGTGTTCGGGGTGTCGTTCTTCGCCGTGGTGGCCTCGACCACGGCCTTCGTCCGCTTCAACTACAGCCAGGCGGAATGGCCGGGCGCGATCGCCGCGATGACGATCTCGTTCGGCATCGGCCAGACGCTGGGCCCGCTGGTGGTGGGCGCGATCACGGACGCGATCGGCTCGCTGTCCTCCGCGCTCGCGGTGTCGGCCGCGACGCTGGCGATCGGCGCGCTGTTGTCGGCGTTTCAGCAACCGCTGCGGCGCGCCTGATTCAGGCACGTAATTCCGGGTTCACGCGCGGTGCGCGTGCCCCGGAATGACCCCGTGTGGAAAGCTCGACTTACCGCGCCTCTTCGATCACGCCGCAGGCGATGCGGTCGCCGGCGTTGCCGGCGGGATCGGACTTGTAGTCGTCGGCCTTGGCGTGGATCACCAGCGCGGTGCCGTCGGGCTTGAACACCGAGTTCGGCTTGCCCTTCTCCAACGTTACCGCGTCGTTGACGATGTCGATGTCGAGACGGCCGGACGCCGGGATGGTGAGGTTCGGCATGTCGCCCGCATGGGCGCCGCCCTCGGCCATCTTGCCGTGCTTCTTGTTGTCCGGATTGAAATGGCCGCCCGCCGAGGTGAACGGCGGCTCGCACTTGCCGACGGCGTGGATGTGGAAGGCGTGCTCGCCCGGCGGCAATCCCTTCAGCGACAGCTTGATGGTGACACCCTTCGAGCCCTGGGTCAGGGTCGCGCCACCGACATCGGCGCCTTCGGCGTTCTTCAGCATCACTCTGGCGTTGTCGGCCGCGAAGCCGGTGGTCGTCAGCGCGACCAACGCGGTGGCGGCGAGCATGGAGCGAATGATCATTGGAGCCTCCCTGATGCGGCACTTCGAAGTCTGGCCGCCCGCACCATTTAGGCCCGGTCGGTCGGGCAGGCAACGTTCCCTCGGCAGCGAAGTTGCTGCGGCCATCCGCCTTTCCGGCGCGAGCGGTTCGCAGAACCGCTACAGGCCGCTGAACGAATTGTAGCCTTGGTCTTCCCAATAGCCGCCCTTGTAGTCGTTGGTGACTTCCATCGACACGACGTATTTGGGATTCTTGAAGCCGAGCTTGGTGGGGATGCGGATCTTCATCGGATAGCCGTAGGCGCGCGGCAGAATCTGGCCGTCATATTTGAACGTCATCTGCGTCTGCGGATGCAGCGCGGTCGGCATGTCGATCGGCGAGGTGTAGTCGTCGGCGCAGCGAAACCAGACATATTTGGCGCGGGTGTCGGCGCCGACCAGCTTGAGGAAATCGCGCAGCGGCGTGCCGCTCCACGAACCGATCGCGCTCCAGCCCTCGACGCAGATGTGCCGGGTGATCTGTTTGACCTCGGGCAGCTTGCTCAGTTCGTCGATCGTCCAGCTCTTCTTGTTGTCGACCAGGCCGGTAACCTCGAGCGCCCACTCCTTGCCATCAATGGTGGGCGCCTCGTCCAGCGAGTAGAAAGCGTTGAACGGGAATGGCCTAGTGATCTCCTTCTCAGAGTAGGTCGGCGCCAGCGCGTTCGGATTGAAGATCGCGGCCTGCACCGCATCGTTGAATTTCGACACCTTGGCGAGCAGCGTCTCGGCCGATGCGCCGTCGACCACGTCGCAGCCGGTCAGCAGCGTCAGCGCGCCGAGGCTGGCGCCGCCGGTGAGGAAGCGCCGGCGCGTCACGTCGGGCATCAGCGCCGCGGCGTCCTTGATCAGCAGCTTCTTGTCGACGCCGGGAATCAGCAGCGATTTGATGCGCAGCATGGTGACGTTCCTCGTTGGTCGTCATTGCAAGAGCGAACCGACGAAGCAATCCAGCCAATTGCACCAGGTCTGGATTGCTTCGCTACTCTCGCAGCGACGGGATTTTCCTGACTTAACGGCCGATGATCATCGCGCGCAGGCTTTTCGGCACCAGCAGCGCGAGCAGGATGTGAACCACCAGGAACGCGCAGATCGCCGTCATGGCGGCGAAGTGCACGTAGCGCGCGGTGTCGTAGCCGCCGAACAGTGCGGTGAGCGCCTGGAATTGCACCGGCTTCCAGATCGACAGGCCGGACAGCACGATCAGCACGCCGACCAGCAGGATGCCGGCATAGAGCAGCCGCTGCACATAGTTGTAGACGGAGAGGTCGGCATGCGACAGCCGGAAGGTGAGCGCCTTGCCGAGATCCGATATCACGCCGCGCGGCGAGATCGGCCACAGCTTGCGGCGGAAGCGGCCGGTGGCGAAGCCGAGCGCCACATACAGCACGCCGTTGATCACCAGCACCCACATCGCGGCGAAGTGCCACAACAACCCGCCGCCGAGCCAGCCGCCGAGCGTGATGTTGCGCGAGAACTGGAAGTCGAACAGCGGCGAGGCGTTGTAGATCTGCCAGCCCGACATGATCATGGCGATCATCGCGGCCGCGTTGATCCAGTGCATGATCCGCACCCAGGCGGGCTGGATCACCTTGGCGGCGGAGCTGACGCCGGCGGCGCCGGCCTGCTCGCTGATCGTCGTGCTCGACATCGCTTGCGGTCCTGAAACGGGTTGGTCCGGGAGAGGCATCTGCCAGACCATAACCCCGCCTCGTTACGGCCACTCCCTCACGATCGCCAGCGCGGAACGTCGCTTGCGATCACGAAAGCGCGAGCCGTTTTGCGGCCCGCGCCTCGCGAAGCGGCAGGGGAGCCACTTCGGTCGGCCGCTCCCGGGGGACGTAAGGAGCGGCCGGTGCCCGATTAGGACGGCATCAGGACGGTATCGACCACGTGGATCACGCCGTTCGACTGATTGACGTTCGGGATCGTGACGGTCGAGCTGCCGCCTTTGGAGTCGATCAGCGTCACCGTGTCGCCCATGCGCTTCACCGTCAGCGTCTCGCCTTCCACGGTGGTCAGCTTCTTGCCGTCGGTGAGATCGGCGGCGGCGAGCTTGCCGGG
Organism: Rhodopseudomonas telluris; assembly: GCF_042432815.1. NCBI lineage: Bacteria > Pseudomonadati > Pseudomonadota > Alphaproteobacteria > Hyphomicrobiales > Nitrobacteraceae > Rhodopseudomonas > Rhodopseudomonas telluris. The sequence continues at coordinate 455,613 of NZ_JBHLWM010000003.1, read as the reverse complement.
CACGACGTGATAGGTGAGGATCTTGGTGAGCTGCTTCTTGTTCTCCGGCTTCACCAGCGTATCGACGGTGCCGGCCGGCAGCTTGCCGAAGGCGGCGTTGGTCGGCGCGAACACGGTGAACGGCCCCTTGCTTTCCAGCGTCTTGACGAGGCCGGCGGCCTTCACGGCGGCGACCAGCGTGGTGTGATCCTTGGAGTTGACCGCGTTCTCGACGATGTTCTTCGACGGATACATCGGCGCGCCGCCCACCATCACGGTGTTGCCGCCGCTCATCTCGCTTTTCTTCATCATCATCTTGTCTTCGGCAGAGGCCGGCGCGGTGATCGCGGTGTTGAAGGCAAGCACGCTGAGGGCTGCGGCGGACAGGACAGCAATTCGCTTCGACATGTTTCGTCTCCCATTGGGTTGAACGCCCGCGACACTACGCGGGTCGGTGATGACTCGGCTGCGGCGGCGCGGTGGCCTGGCGGAGTGCCTTGTCGTCCGGAGCTACGGGAGGTTTTGCCCGTCGTTTCAGGATTTCTTTTTTGTCGCAGGGTGAAACCGAACGCCGCGTCGCACGTTCCTTGCCGCTTGTGCGCGTGGTATCCGTTGCGTTGGGATCGGCGTTGTTGTTATTGCAGTCGCGCTTTCCTGCAGCCTGACGGAACACCCTCATGAGCGCCAACCTGTTTTCCCGCCTGTTCGACGGGCTCACCGATCCCGCCAAGCTCGCGATCGAGACCGCGGACGGCGGCCGGATCAGCTACGGCGATCTCGTGGCCCGCGCCGGCCGCGTCGCCAACGTGCTGATCGACCGCGGCGTCGTGCCCGGTGATCGCGTTGCAGCACAGACCGAGAAGTCGGTCGAGGCGCTGGTGTTGTACTTGGCGACGGTGCGGGCCGGCGCGGTGTATCTGCCGCTCAACACCGCCTACACGCTGCACGAGCTCGATTACTTCATCGGCGACGCCGAGCCGAAGCTGGTGGTGTGCGATCCGAGCAAGCGCGACGGCGTCGCCGAGATCGCCGCCAAGGTCGGCGCGAGCGTCGAGACGCTCGGCGCCGACGGACAGGGTTCGCTGACCGATGCGGCCGCGCAGGCGAAGGAAGACTTCGCGACCGTGCCGCGCGCCGCCGACGATCTCGCCGCGATCCTCTACACCTCGGGCACCACCGGCCGCTCCAAGGGCGCGATGCTGAGCCACGACAATCTGGCGTCGAACTCGCTGACGCTGGTCGACTATTGGCGCTTCACGCCGGACGATGTGCTGATCCACGCGCTGCCGATCTATCATACGCACGGCCTGTTCGTGGCCAGCAACGTCACGCTGTTCGCGCGCGCCGCGATGATCTTCCTGCCCAAGCTCGATCCGGACAGGATCATCGACCTGATGGCGCGCGCCACCGTGCTGATGGGCGTGCCGACGTTCTACACGCGGCTGCTGCAGAGCCCGCGGCTGACCAAGGAGTCGACCAGCCACATGCGGCTGTTCATCTCCGGCTCGGCGCCGCTGCTCGCCGATACGCATCGCGAATGGCAGGCGCGCACGGGCCACGCCGTGCTCGAGCGCTACGGCATGACCGAGACCAACATGAACACCTCGAACCCGTATGACGGCGACCGCGTCCCCGGCGCGGTCGGTCCGGCGCTGCCGGGCGTATCGGCGCGGGTCACCGATCCGGAAACCGGCAAGGAATTGCCGCGCGGCGAGATCGGCATGATCGAGGTGAAGGGCCCGAACGTGTTCAAGGGCTATTGGCGGATGCCGGAGAAGACCAAGTCGGAATTCCGCGACGACGGCTTCTTCATCACCGGCGACCTCGGCAAGATCGACGAGCGCGGCTACGTCCACATCCTCGGCCGCGGCAAGGATCTGGTAATCACCGGCGGCTTCAACGTCTATCCGAAAGAGATCGAGAGCGAGATCGACGCGATGCCGGGCGTGATCGAATCCGCGGTGATCGGCGTGCCGCATGCCGATTTCGGCGAGGGCGTCACCGCCGTGGTGGTCCGCACCAAGGGCGCGCCGATCGACGAGGCGCAGGTGATCAAGAGCCTCGACGGCCAGATCGCCAAGTTCAAGATGCCCAAGAAGGTGATCTTCGTCGACGACCTGCCGCGCAACACCATGGGCAAGGTCCAGAAGAATGTGCTGCGCGAGACCTACAAGGATATTTATAAGTAATCGGGCGCAGCGCCCGCACCACTATCTGCCTCACACACTGTCATTCCGGGGCGCGCGCTGCGCGATGCGGAATGACGGAGCAAGACGGACGAAACTAACTGATAGCGTAAAGACACGAGGCGCCGCTTGAACCCCTCCCCCTTGCGGGGAGGGGCGGCCGAGCGAAGCGGAGGCCGGGGTGGGGGTGCCGCGAGCACATCGCCTGGGGACCCCCACCCCCGACCCCTCCCCGCAAGGGGGAGGGGAGCGCAGGCACTTCCCTACACCACATGCTCCGGCGCCAGCGCGCAGGGCGTATCTGGATTCGTCTCGATCTGCACGGTGCTGTGGGCGATGCCGAAGTCGTGGTCGAGTTCGTGGGCGAGGTCGATCAGGAAGGCGTCGCCCGGGGGGCCGGAGGGGATCACCAGATGGCAGGTCAGCGCCACTTCGGTGGTCGACATCGGCCAGATGTGCAGATCGTGCACCTGCGTGACGCCTGGCAGGCCCGCCAGAAACGCCCGCACGGCGACCGGATCGATGCCGCGCGGCACCGCGCCCAGCGACATCGCGGTGGAATCCCGCAGCAGCCCCCAGGTGCCCCAGACGATGACGCCGGCGACCAGCAGGCTGACGGCCGGGTCGGTCCAGGTCCAGCCGGTGAACAGGATGACGATGCCGGCGACCACCACGGCGGCCGACACGGCGGCGTCGGCCACCATGTGCAGATAGGCGCCGCGGATGTTGAGGTCGCTGTGGCGGCCGGCGAAGAACAGCCAGGCCGTGACCGCATTGATGACGATGCCGATGCCTGCCACGACGATCATCGTGCCGCTGGCGACCGGCTCCGGATTGAACAGCCGGACCACGGCTTCCCAGCCGATCGCGCCGACGGCGAGCAGCAGAAACACCGCGTTGAACAGCGCCGCCAGGATCGACGAGCCCCGCAGGCCGTAGGTATAGCGCGCCGACGGCGGCCGCTTCGACAGCTCGGCGGCGATCCAGGCGACCGCGAGACCGAGCACATCCGACAGATTGTGCCCGGCATCGGCGATCAGCGCCATCGAGTTGCCGAGCCAGCCGAACACCGCCTCGGCGATCACGAAGGCGATGTTGAGCGCGATGCCGATCGCGAAGGCACGGCCGAAATCCGTCGGCGTGTGATCGTGAGCCCCGGTGCCGTGCCGATGCGCGTGATCGCCGGCCTTGCCGTGATCGTGATGTGCATGATCGTCGTGGTGATGCCCGTGATCGAGGGTGCAGTCGGGGGCGTGGGACATCGGAATCCTGACGAGGTGACGGTGATCTATGCAGGGCCGCCATGCGGCGATGAACCATCGCACGGGCGCGGCGTTGCGGGAAGCAGCGGGTTTCGGCTTTAGAGCGGCTCGAAACCCGATGTTCATCGATGCAGCGGACGACCCTCGCATCGTGACGAGGTCTGAATCCGGTTTCATTTCCGGGACATGGAACGAAGCCCGGAAAATCGCGATCGCATTGGCCTTACGGCCTCTTCAAACGCTGAACTGGAATTCCGAAGATGCGAATTCTTCGTTGCGCTCGTTGAACGTCCTTCGTAAATAGGGGCACTCTCGCGAGCCCCGCCCGGGCCCTGATCGCTCGCCGCCAACCCATAGCAGCCGATGACCGCCAGGATCGACCGACCGCTTTCGCCGCATATGCAGACGTACCGCTGGAGCCTGACGATGACGATGTCCATCGTCCATCGCGCCACCGGCATCGCGCTGTATTCTGGAACCCTTCTGTTGGCGTGGTGGCTGATTGCCTGCGCCGCCGGCCCGGCGTCTTACGCCACCATCCAGGCCTTCACCGGCAGCTGGATCGGCCGCCTGATCCTGTTCGGCTACACCTGGGCGCTGATGCATCATCTGCTCAGCGGCGTCCGGCATTTCGTCTGGGACCTCGGCTACGGCTTCAAGACCGCCGACCGCGAATGGCTCACCTGGGCGGCGCTGATCGGCGGCCTCGTGCTGACCGTGCTGCTCTGGGTGATCGCCTTCTCGATGGGAGCCGCCCGATGAGCGTTCAAGAATCTCACGGCAAGGCCGGCCGCACCGACGCCACCATGCGCACGCCGATGGGCAAGGTGCGCAAGTTCGGCCCCGCCGGCTCCGGCACCAGCGACTTCTGGCGCCAGCGCATCACCGCCGTGGCGATGACGCTGCTGATCCTGCCGGTGGTCGTGGTGATCATGATGCTGCTCGGCCGCAACCAGGCCGGTGCCGCGCAGATCCTCGGCTCGCCGCTGATCTCGCTGGTCATGATCCTGTTCATCATCGCCTCCGCGATCCACATGAAGATCGGCATGCAGGTGGTGATCGAAGACTACATCCAGAACGAGAAGCTCAAGCTCGTCACCATCATGGCCAATAACTTCTTCTCGATCGCCGTGGCGCTGGCCGCGATCTTCGCGATCTTCAAACTCGCATCCGGAGTCTAAGCATGGCGGCGAACCTCAACGGCGCACCTGCCGCGGGCGGAACCGCCTATCCGATCGAAGATCACGTCTACGACGTCGTGGTGGTGGGGGCCGGCGGCGCCGGCCTGCGCGCCGTGGTCGGCTGCAGCGAAGCGGGACTTCGCACCGCCTGCATCACCAAGGTGTTTCCGACCCGCTCGCACACGGTGGCGGCGCAGGGTGGCATCTCGGCCTCGCTCGGCAACATGCACAAGGACGACTGGCGCTGGCACATGTACGACACCGTGAAGGGGTCGGACTGGCTCGGCGACCAGGACTCGATCGAGTACATGGTGCGCAACGCGCCCGACGCGGTCTATGAGCTCGAACATTGGGGCGTGCCGTTCTCGCGCACCGAGGAAGGCAAGATCTATCAGCGGCCGTTCGGCGGCATGACGATGGATTTCGGCAAGGGCCAGGCGCAGCGCACCTGCGCGGCCGCCGACCGCACCGGCCACGCGATGTTGCACACGATGTACGGCCAGGCGCTGCGCCACTCGGCCGAATTCTACATCGAGTTCTTCGCCATCGACCTGATCATGGACGACCAGGGCGTCTGCCGCGGCGTTGTCGCGCTGAAGCTCGATGACGGCACCCTGCACCGCTTCAAGGCGCAGACCACGATCCTGGCCACCGGCGGCTACGGCCGCGCCTACGCCTCCTGCACCTCGGCGCATACCTGCACGGGTGACGGCGGCGCGATGGCGCTGCGCGCCGGCCTGCCGCTGCAGGACATGGAGTTCGTGCAATTCCACCCGACCGGCATCTACGGCTCGGGCTGCCTCGTCACCGAAGGTGCGCGCGGCGAAGGCGGCTATCTGGTCAACTCCGAAGGCGAGCGCTTCATGGAGCGCTACGCGCCGTCCGCCAAGGACCTCGCCTCGCGCGACGTCGTCTCGCGCGCGATGACGATCGAAATGCGCGAAGGCCGCGGCGTCGGCAAGAAGAAGGACCACATCTTCCTGCACCTCGACCATCTGGCGCCGGAAGTGCTGGCCGAACGCCTGCCGGGCATCTCGGAATCGGCGCGGATCTTCGCCGGCGTCGACGTGACCCGCGAGCCGATCCCGATCCTGCCGACCGTGCACTACAACATGGGCGGCATTCCCACGAACTTCCACGGCGAGGTCGTCACCAAGAAGGACGGCGACGACAACGCGGTGGTGCCGGGCCTGATGGCGATCGGCGAAGCGGCCTGCGTGTCGGTGCACGGCGCCAACCGCCTCGGCTCCAATTCACTGATCGACCTCGTGGTGTTCGGCCGCGCCGCGGCGCTGCGCTGCGCCGAGAAGCTGACCCCGAACGGCAAGCAGCCCGAGTTGCCGGCGGATTCCGCCGACCTGTCGCTGTCGCGCCTCGACAAGTATCGCTACGCCAAGGGCGGCACCCCGACCGCGAAGCTGCGTGAGAAGATGCAGCACGTGATGCAGAACAACTGCGCGGTGTTCCGCACCGGCGAAGTGCTGGCCGAAGGCAAGCAGCTGATCCAGAACGTCCACGGCGGCATCGGCGATATCGGCGTGTCCGACCGCTCGCTGACCTGGAATTCGGATCTGGTCGAGACGCTGGAGTTTGACAATCTGATCGTGCAGGCGGTGGTGACGATGAACTCGGCCGCCAACCGCACCGAAAGCCGTGGCGCCCACGCCCGCGAGGACTTCCCGGATCGCGACGACGCGAACTGGATGAAGCACACGCTGGCCTGGATCGGCGGCAACGGCGGCACCACGATCGATTATCGCCCGGTGCACGACTACACGATGACCAACGACGTCCAGTACATCCCGCCGAAGCCGCGGGTGTATTGATCCAAGATCGTATGCCCGGGGCGTAGCCGTTCGACGAACGGCGTTCTAAAAACGCCTATGACCCGGGCCTCCATCTTCTTCGCGGAACGATGGATTGCCGGTCGAGCCCGGCAATGACGAACAGAGCCAGAGGCAACAAGATGGTTGAATTCGCACTTCCGAAGAATTCGAAGATTGTCGGCGGCAAGACCTGGCCGAAGCCGGAAGGCGCGACCGAGGTTCGTGAATTCCGCGTCTATCGCTGGAATCCCGACGACGGCAAGAACCCGAGCGTCGACACCTACTACGTCGACAAGCACGATTGCGGCCCGATGGTTCTGGACGGCCTGATCTGGATCAAGAACAACATCGATCCGACGCTGACCTTCCGCCGCTCCTGCCGCGAAGGCGTGTGCGGCTCCTGCGCGATGAACATCGACGGCGAGAACACGCTGGCCTGCACCAAGGCGATGGACGACGTTCGCGACGGCGCGGTGAAGATCAACCCGCTGCCGCATCAGCCGGTGGTCAAGGATCTGGTCCCCGACCTCACCAACTTCTACGCGCAATACGCCTCGATCCAGCCCTGGCTGCAGACCGTGACGCCGACGCCGCAGAAGGAATGGCGGCAGAGCCACGAGGACCGCGAGAAGCTCGACGGCCTGTACGAATGCATCCTGTGCGCCTGCTGCTCGACCTCGTGCCCGAGCTACTGGTGGAATTCCGACCGCTTCCTCGGTCCGGCTGCGCTGCTGCAGGCGACCCGCTGGGTCGAAGACAGCCGCGATGAAGCCACCGGCGAGCGCCTCGACAATCTCGAGGATCCGTTCCGGATCTATCGCTGCCACACCATCATGAACTGCGCCAAGGTCTGCCCGAAGGGTCTCAACCCCTCGGAAGCGATCGCCAACCTGAAGCTCAAGCTGGTCGAACGCCAGATCTGAGCGGCGTACGCATCGTTCGCATCGCAGCGGCCGGGCCAAGCCCGGCCGCTTTGTTTTAGACACGCCGTCTCCTCGTCATTGCGGGCGAAGCGATCAAGCGCGGTGCTGTGGATTCGATTTGATTGCTTCGTCGCTGCGCTCAATGACGGATGCTCCCGCCATGACGGCAACGTCGCAGCGCGCCGTCGGAACCTCGCTGCAAAGCGATCGTTATCGCCGCTGACGCACAGGGAGAGAAACATGGCGGCAACATCCGACAACGAAGGCAATGCGCAGCACGCGTGGGATCTGATGAAGAAGATCACGTTCGCGATGCTGGCGACGCGCGATGGCGAGAAGATCCGTTCGCGCCCGATGGCCGCTTATGTGCGGCCGGAAGAAGGACAGATCTACTTCCTCACCGATGCCCGCCGGCACAAGGACGAAGAGATCGCGGCCGATCATCACGTCAATCTCGGCTTCGCCGATGCGGGTTCGCAGAAGTACGTCTCGGTCACCGGCTATGCGGCGATCTCGAACGACCGCGCCAAGATCAAGGAGCTGTTCGGCACCGCCGCGAAAGCGTGGTGGGACAATCCCGATGATCCCAACATTCGCGTGCTGAAAGTAACTCCCGAAGAAGCCGAGTACTGGGATTCGCCCGGCACCATCGTCAGCTACGTGAAGATGGCGGTTGCGGCCGCGACCGGCGGACGGCCCGATCTCGGCGAGAACCGCAAGGTTGCGATCTGAATGAGCGGCGCCATGCAGGACCCACCGGGACCTTCGGAAGTCCCGCCGGCGACGCCGGGCACACCGACCGAGCCGCCGTCGGAATCTCCGCCCGGTGATCCGAATCCCGACATTCCGCCGCCGGTGCGCGAGCCTGGCGAATCACCGACGCCGAACGAATTGCCGGGAGATTCGCCGAACGAAGTACCGACGCCGCAGCCACCCGGCCCGGGTGCGCCGAATCCAGCCGTTGCGTAGGCTGGCGTGTAGTTCGCCAGCGTGTCCAAGACCAGACACCACAACACGGCAGATGATCAGATACTACTACAAAGAACGGCGCAGTCCGGCGCCGTTCTTTCTTTGCGCGATGTCGCACCTTCTCGCCGCGCCTGAACGCGCGGTGAATAGCAAGATGTCGCGTTACCACGCCCCGAGAAATAATTAGCAGCATTCCGATGCGAACCGCCACAATCCGGCCCAACGGGTCATCGTTGATCGCCCGCACGAGCCGGTTCCGTATCGCGGAGCGTGTGGTTCGCAGCGTTTGATTCGCAGGGAATATCGATGAGAAAAATTCAATTCGCCTTGCTGGCCACCACGGCCCTCGTGGCGTGGCCCTCCGTGAGCACCCCGGCGCGTGCCGAGACTGCGCCGATGGTGATGGCACAGGCCGCGCCCGCGCCGGAGAAGGCCGAGGAAAAGAAGGGCCCGCCGGCTGGCGAGCACAAGGGACCGCCGGGCGCTCCGCATGCCGCGCCGCCCGCCGGGGCTCCGCCGGCTGCCGCTCCGCCGCGTCCGGCTCCCCCGCCGGCCGCCGCACCCGCCCCGCGTGCCGAACCCCCGGCTGCGCCGCGCGCCGAGCCGCCTGCGCGCCCCGCGCCGCCGCCTGCCCCCAAGGCTGAGCCACGGCCCGAACCGAAGCCTGAGCCGAGAGCCGAACCGCCGCGCGCTGCGCCGCCGCCCCCGCCGGCGGCCGCACCTGCGCGTCCGGCCGAGAAGTCCGCGCCGAGCGAACGGATGGCCCCGCCGGAGCGGCCTGCGCCCCGTGCCGAGCCGCCGGCTGCGCGCCCCGTCGCGCCGCCGCCCGCTGCCGAACGCGAAAAGGCCGCTCCGCCAACGCCCCCGACTGCTCAGCCCCGTCCGCCGGTTCCGCCGGCCGCCGAAAAGGGTGCGCCCCCGCCGCCCCCGGCCGGTGCTCCGCAGCGGCAAGGCCCTGCCGGCGAGAACGGCATGCGTCCAACGCCTCCCGCCGGCGCTCGGCCGGGCACGCCGCCGGCTGCCGGTTCGCCGCCGCCAGCTGCTGCTCCGACCGCACCGCCGGCCGCTCAGCCCGCACCGCCCGCCGCTCAGCGGAATGGCCTGACGCCGCCTGCGCCCGGAGCGCAGCCGCCGGCCGCTGCTCCGCAGGCCACCCCGGGAGCTGTGCCGCCGCCGCCCGCGCCCGGTCAGCCCGCCCAACCGCCGGCTGGCGCGCCGGGTCCGCAAGGCGCCCAGCAGCCCGGCGCTCCCGGAGCTCTGCCGCCCGGCGCTCCGGTCGCACGCACACCGCCGCCGACCGTGACGGCCCCGATCCCGGCCGCGCCGCCGCCCCCGCAGGCGCTGGCGCCGATCGCACCGGGCGCGCAGGCGCCAGGACCGCGCAATCTCAGTGATTTCCGCAGCCAGCGCCGCGAGGTCAACGAGAACGGCCGTATCGTGATCACCGAGCCGGGTCGCATCATCGTGCGCGACCCGAGCGGTCAGGAGTTCATCCGCCACAACGAGGTGGATCGCTTCCGCTACGGTGCGCGCGATATCCGCACCGAGCAGGTTCGCGGCGGCGGGACGCGCACCATCGTGGTGCGGCCCGACGGCACCGAGATCATCAACATCACCGGCGACGACGGCCAGCTGATGCGCCGGATTCGCCGCGATCGCGACGGCCGGGAGGTCATCATCATCGACAACAGCTACGGTCCGCGCGACCGGGCGAACTTCTACGTCGATCTGCCGCCGCCGGTGATCCGCATCCCGCGCGACCGCTACATCGTCGACTACGAGGACGCGTCGCCCGAGCTGATCTACGACACGCTCGAGGCGCCGCCGGTGGAGCGCATCGAACGCCGGTACACCATGGACGAGATCCGCTACAGCCCGGCGGTGCGTCAGCGGATGCCGTCGATCGACCTCAACACCATCACGTTCGAGACCGGTTCGTGGGACATTCCCCCGGATCAGGCCGCGAAGCTGCAGGTGATTGCGGACGGCCTCAACCGGGCCATCCAGCGCAACCCGCGCGAGGTGTTCCTGATCGAGGGCCACACCGACGCGGTCGGCAACGACACCGACAACCTCTCGCTGTCGGATCGCCGCGCCGAGGCGGCCGCCACGCTGCTGACCCAGCAGTTCGGCGTGCCGGCCGAGAACCTGACGTCGCAGGGCTATGGCGAGCAGTATCTGAAGGTGCAGACCGACGGTCCGGAGCGGCAGAACCGCCGCGTCACCGTCCGCCGCATCACCCCGCTGCTCAACGGCGGTCAGGCGGCGCTGCCGCCCCCGCCGCCCGGCGCGGCGCCGCGCTAAGCCGCGCCTTAAGGCCAAACGAAGAAGCCGCGCTCCATCCGGGGCGCGGCTTTTTCTTTGCGGCGTCGATGCCGTCTTTCACACCGAGGGCGTCGTCCTAAGGCGCAAGCGCCGCGAGCCTCGAAGTCGGGTGCAGAGTAGCCGAAGCGCCTCAGCGGGTGACGACGACCTGGGTGCCGACCGAGACGCGCTGATACAGGTCCGAAATGTCGTCGTTGAGCATCCGGATGCAGCCGTAAGAGACGAAGCCACCGACCGAATTGGGCCGGTTGGTGCCGTGGATAGCGTATTCGCCGCCGCCGGCCAGCGTCAGCGCCGCGACGCCCATCGGGTTCTCAGGGGTGCCGCCCGGGATCACGTCGGGGATATGCGGGTTGTCGCGCTTGACGTCCGCGGGGGGCGCCCAGGCCGGGTTGCGATACTTGCCGTCGATCTTGGTGATGCCTTCCCAGCGCTTGCCGGCCTTGCCGACGCCGACCGGATAGCGCACCGCCTGGCCCGGCTCGACCACTAGATAGAGCTTACGTTCGTTGGTCTTCACCACGATGGTGCCGGGCGCGTAGTCGCCGCGGAAGCTCACGACATCGGGCCGCGCCTCGGCGCGGGGCGCCGCCAGCGCGCTGACCGCCGCCACGGCCGCCACCGCAAAAGCCATCTTTGCCGAACGAAATCCCAAGGACATCCGTCTCTCCAGTTTTCCTCTGCCGGTCTCGATCGTCCGCTCCCGCCCAGCCTTCGCCATTGTCGCGCGGCGGGTTTAACGACCGTATCGGTACAGTGGCGGACGGGGGATCGGACGCGGCATTGAAAGGAAATCTGCCGATCAAAGTAAATGGCCGGGAAACAACACCCGCTCGCAAAACGGCCCCGCGGGCCGCTGCGGCTCACACATGTTGTTGAACAGGCACAGAAAGTCGCAGGCGGCGAAGGCCCGCTGAGACCTTCTGCCGCCGCTGCGCTCGGTCATGTCAGGTGCCCGGCCTCGTCGAGACCGGGCATCGCCGAGGCGGTCAGACCGCCTTCTCGTGCTTGTTCTGACGGTTGCCGACGAGGTCGTCGACCACCGACGGATCGGCCAGCGTCGAGGTGTCGCCGAGCGCCGACGGCTCGTCCTCGGCGATCTTGCGCAGGATGCGGCGCATGATCTTGCCGGAGCGGGTCTTCGGCAGGCCGGGCGCGAACTGGATCAGGTCGGGCGAGGCGATCGGGCCGATGTCCTTGCGGACCCAGGCGACCAGCTCCTTGCGCAGCTCCTCGGTCGGCTCCTCGCCGGCCATCAGCGTCACATAGGCGTAGATGCCTTGGCCCTTGATGTCGTGCGGATAGCCGACCACCGCGGCCTCCGACACCTTGGGATGCGCCACCAGCGAGGACTCGACCTCGGCGGTGCCCATGCGGTGGCCCGAGACGTTGATGACGTCGTCGACGCGGCCGGTGATCCAGTAATAGCCGTCGGCATCGCGGCGGCAGCCGTCGCCGGTGAAGTACTTGCCTTTGTAGGCCGAGAAGTAGGTCTGCTCGAACCGGGCGTGATCGCCATACACCGTGCGCATCTGGCCCGGCCAGGATCTGGCGAGGCACAGATTGCCGGTGCATTCGCCTTCCAGCACCTTGCCGTCCGGATCGAGGATCTCGGGCACCACGCCGAAGAACGGCCGGGTCGCCGAGCCGGGCTTCAGCTTGGTGGCGCCCGGCAGTGGCGTGATCAGGATGCCGCCGGTCTCGGTCTGCCACCAGGTATCCACGATCGGGCAGCGGTCGTCGCCGACGACGCGGTGATACCACTCCCAGGCTTCCGGATTGATCGGCTCGCCGACCGAGCCGAGCAGCCGCAGCGATTTGCGCGAGGTCTTCTTCACCGGCTCGTCGCCGGCCTGCATCAGCGCGCGGATCGCGGTGGGCGCCGTGTAGAAGATGTTGACTTTGTGCTTGTCGATGACGTCCCAGAACCGCGAATTGCTCGGATAGTTCGGCACGCCTTCGAACATCAGCGTAGTGGCGCCGTTGGCGAGCGGCCCATAGAGAATGTAGCTGTGGCCGGTGACCCAGCCGACGTCGGCGGTGCACCAGTAGATGTCGCCGTCGTGATAGTCGAACACGTATTGGTGCGTCATCGAGGCGAACACGAGGTAGCCGCCGGAGGTGTGCAGCACGCCCTTGGGCTGGCCGGTCGAGCCCGACGTGTAGAGAATGAACAGCGGATCTTCCGCGTGCATGTGCTCCACCGGGCACTCGGTGGTCACCATCTCGGCGGCCTCGTGGTACCAGAAGTCGCGGACGTCATCCATTTCGACCGGCGAGCCGGTGCGCTTCACCACCATCACCCAGTCGACGCCTTCGCACTTCTTCAGCGCCGCATCGACATTGGCCTTGAGCGGCACCTTGCGCCCGCCGCGCAGGCCTTCGTCGGCGGTGATGACGATCTTGGAGGCGCAGTCGTTGATGCGGCCGGCGAGCGAGTCCGGCGAGAAGCCGGCGAACACCACCGAATGGATCGCGCCGATGCGGGCGCAGGCCAGCATGGCGAACGCGGCCTCGGGAATCATCGGCAGATAGATCGTGACGCGGTCGCCCTTGCCGACATTGCGGTTACGCAGGATGTTGGCGAACTTGCAGACCTCGTCGTGCAGCTCCCGATAGGTGATGCTGCGCGACTGCGAGGGATCGTCGCCCTCCCAGATGATCGCGACCTGGTCGCCGCGCGTGTGCAGATGCCGGTCGATGCAATTGGCGGCGACGTTGAGGACGCCGTCCTCGAACCATTTGATCGAGACGTTGCCGGGCGCGAAGGACGAGTTCTCGATCTTGGTCGGCACCTTGATCCAGTCGATGCGCTGCGCGTGCTCGGCCCAGAAGCCGTTCGGGTCATTGACCGAGCGGGCATACATCTCGCGGTACTTCGCATCGTCGACGAAGGCGCGGCTCGCCCATTCCGAGGGCACGTCATAGATCTTCTCGGACATACTTTCCTCCACCCGAAAACGCGGCCGTGCCGCACCCGCCGTCGGTGCCCGGACCGCAATCGCTTCAAACCCGGCGGGCCCATGCTGCCAGCACCTGCCGCGTCGCCGGATCGTATAACGCTGATCCGGCGAAATCGCGAAAACTGCTGAGGGATGAGCATCGCCGGCGAAGAGACGTGCGAACGTCCACCATCCGGCCGTTGTTGTTGAGCCGATTATGCGAGACCGCCCGGGGCACGACAAGCCGGGGCTTCATCCGACTTTTGGCGTCCACTGCCGGTGCGGGGCTAGGGCTCAGCGCGAGCCGCCGGAACTGCGACGCGACTGGCGCATTAGCTGTCGGCATCCGCCCCTGAGGCCGCAAGTTCATGATCGACCAATCGAATTTGAACATTCCCGGGATCACCGACGAGCGCTCGGCTGAGCCGGTCGTCAGCGTCGAAGAGCTCGCCAAGGATCTCGGTCTGAAGCTCGGCGAGCAGGAGCAACTGACGATTCGCCGCGTCCGCCGCGGCAAGCGCTTTCAATATCAGCGCGCCGACGGCTCGCCGGTGAAACAGCAAAACGTGATCAGCCGCCTGAACGCGCTGGCCATGCCGCCGGCCTATGAGGAGGTCCGCTACGCCGCCGATCCCAGCTCGCATTTGCAGGCGGTGGGGCGCGATGCCGCCGGCCGGCTGCAATACCGCTATCATTCCGACTGGGAGAAGGTGCGCGAGACCCGCAAAGCGCACCGGCTGGCCCAGCTGGTCGGCGCGCTTCCGAAGATTCGCCGGGCGGTGACCCGGCATTTGTCCGGCGACGAGCCGACCCGCGAGTTTGCGCTGGCGGCGGTGATCGAGCTGATCGCCCGCACCGCGATCCGGCCCGGCAGCGAATCCTATGCGCGGCTCAACGGCACCCGCGGCGCCGCCACCTTGCTCAAATCGAACGTCGCCATCGAAGACGACTGCGTGATCCTGTCGTTCAAGGCCAAGGGCGGCAAGGCGGTGCGCAAGGAATGCGGCGCGGCGCGGCTGGTGCGGGCGATCGAGATCCTGCGCCAGCTGAAGGGCAAGCGGCTGTTTCAATATGTCGGCGACAACGGCGCGGTGCATGCCGTCACCGCCACCCAGGTCAACGTCTTCCTGCGCGAGATCGCCGGCATCAAGATATCGCTCAAGGACTTCCGCACCCTGATGGCCTCCGCGGTGGTGCTGGAATCGCTGGCCCGGATCGAGCCGGCCACCAGCGCCCGCGGCCGCCGCAAACAGGTGCTCGAGGCGCTGCGCGAAGCCGCCGACGAACTCGCCAACACCCCGGCGATCTGCCGCAAAAGCTACGTCCACGCCACCATCGTCACCGCCTTCGAAGACGGCATCCTGGAGCGGTTTGCATCGACGCTGAAGGGGACGAGATCGCAGCAGAAACGCGAGCAATTGCTGGCCCAGGTGGTGACGGCCGCAGCGGCTTAAACGTCAACGCCGCGCCGAGCTAGGTTGGGCACCGGTTCACGCCGCAATCATTCGTCATGCGCGGGCTTGACCCGCGCATCCATCGTCCGCGTATCGGACCAGCGATCAGAGCTTTCACGAAGAGGATGGATTGCCGGGTCAAGCCCGGCAATGACGACGTGTGTTACTTCAGCGTCCACACGCCCGTGTTCTTGATCTCCGCATCCTCCAGCTCGCGCGTCACCGGCACGCCGTAGGTCGCGAGCTGGACCAGCTTGTCCTTCGGCAAGTAATAGCGTCCCGGATCGCCGATCAGCACGCGCGCGCCCTGCGCGGCGCGGCTGTCCAGGAATGCGAAGGCCAGCCCGGCGATGTCCTGCTGATAAAAGATGTCGCCGGCCAGTACGGTCTGCGCCGAAATCGGATGCGGGCCGCCGAGCAGATCGTCGCCGCTGACGTCGAGCGCCACCCCGTTCGCCGCCGCGTTGACGGCAATCGCCTGCCGCGCGAAGCCGTCGATATCGAACGCGGTGACGCGGCGCGCCCCGGCCTTCATCGCCGCGATCGCAACGAGACCCGAGCCGGAGGCGAGATCGATCACGTCGCGGCCGGCGACGCTATCTGGATGGTCCAGCACGTAGCGGGCCAGCGCCTGTCCGCCGGCCCAGGCGAACGCCCAGAACGGCGGCGGCAGCCCGGCCTCGCCGAGCTCTTCCTCCGTCTTGCTCCACAGCGGCAGCGCCTCATCGGCGACATGCAGCGACACCTCCGGCACCAGCGGCACGGGTCGCAAGCGCGTATTGGCGTGGATGAAGGCGACTGGATCGGCGATAGCGGAGGTGCTCATCGCGCGGTGATGCGGGAGTGGGGCGGCAATGTCCATGGGGTACCGCCCTGCAGCCCTCAAGGGCACTGTGGCGCCACAAAGCGAAACCGTCATGCGCGGGCTTGACCCGCGCATCCATCGTTCGCGTAGCGGACCAAAAGGAGAAGCGATTTTCGCGAAGAGGATGGATTGCCGGGTCAAGCCCGGCAATGACGAGTTGGGCTACAGCCCGCCCATCCTGCACACCAGCTTCCACTCCTCCGCCGTCACCGGCTGCACCGACAGGCGCGAGTACTTCAGCAGCGCCATCTCGGCGAGGCGGGGTTCGGCCTTGACGGCGGCGAGCGTCACCGGGGTTTTCAGCGGCTTGTCGGCCTTGATGTCGACGCAGACGAACTTGCCGGACTCATCGGTCGGATCCGGATAGGCTTCGCGGATGATCTCGGCGATGCCGACGATCTCCTTGCCCTCGTTGGAGTGATAATAGAACGCGCGATCGCCCTTCTTCATCGCCATCATGTGCAGCTTGGCGGAGTGATTGCGCACGCCGGTCCAGGCCTCGCCCTTGGCGCCCTTGGCCACCTGCTGATCCCACGACCACACCGACGGTTCGGATTTCACCAGCCAATACGCCAAGCCTCATTCCTCCGCTTTCAGCGGCCGCGTCAGCAGCCCTTCGATCGCCTTGTCGACATCGAGCTTGCCGGCCAGGATCGCCGCCACCGCGGTCGAGATCGGCATGTCGACATGCTTCGCCTGCGCCATCTCCAGCAGCACCGGCGCCGTGTAGTAACCCTCGGCGAGCTTGCCGTGCGCGGCGGTGTCGATGCTCTCACCGCGGCCGAGCGCCATGCCGAACGAGAAATTGCGCGACTGCGGCGTCGAGCAGCACATCGTCAGATCGCCGAGGCCCGACAGCCCGTGCATCGTCTCGATCCGCGCCCCGTAAGCCTTGCCGAACCGCACCAGTTCAACGAAGCCGCGCGTCGTCATCGCCGCCAGCGCCGAGGCGCCGAGCTTGCGGCCCTCGACGATGCCGGCAGCGATCGCCATCACGTTCTTGGTGGCGCCGCCGAGTTCGACGCCGCGCACGTCGGTCGAGTGATAGGGCCTGAAGCTGCCGGAATTCATCGCCTGCGCGAGCGCCTGCGCCACCGCCGCATCGGCGGCCGCGATCGTCACCGCGGTCGGTAGGCCGCGGGCGACGTCGGCGGCGAAGCTCGGGCCGGACAAGATCGCCGGGATCGCGGCCGGCGCGCATTCGGCGATGATCTCCGTCATGAACCGATGGGTGCCGTGCTCGATTCCCTTGGCACAGGCGACCAGCGGCGTGCGCGCGGCGATCAGCGGGGCGAGCGACGTCACCACCGGCCGCATCACCTGCGCCGGTACCACCAGCAGCAGCGCGTCGGCCCGCGCCGCGTCGGCCAGATCGCGCGTCACCACGATCGACGGCTCGAGCGTCACACCCGGCAGATACACGCTCTCACGCTTGTCGCTGAGATGCTGCGCGTTCGCGGGATCGTGCTCCCACAGCGTGACGCTGCGCCCGGCCCGCGCCGCCGTCTGCGCCAGCGCCGTCCCCCACGCCCCACCGCCGAGCACGGCGATCTTGTTAAACGAAGTCATGACCTGTCGTCCAAACCATCGAAGAGCGGCCGCGCCTGCCTAGAACCCCGCCCGCGTATTGGCGAATTTGCCGGGCGCCGTCGCATTGGCGTCGAGCAGCCAGCGGGCGCGCGGGGCGGCGTCCAGCGTGTCGGTGAGGCCGAGCGCGAGGCGTTCGGCGCCGGCCCAGGCGATCATCGCGCCGTTGTCGGTGCACAGCGCCGGCGGCGGCACCATCAGGGTGGTCTGCGCCTTGGCGGCGACCTCGCGCAGCGCGCGGCGGATCGCCTGGTTGGCGGCAACACCGCCGGCCGCGACCAGTGCCTTGGGCGGACCGAACCGATCCTTGAACAGCCGCAGCCCGGCGCCGAGCCGGTCGGCGACCGACTCCAGCACCGCGGCCTGAAAGCCGGCGCAGAGATCGGCGATGTCCTGCGGTTCCAGCGGCGTCAGCCGGCTGGCCTCGTTGCGCACCGCGGTCTTCAGCCCCGACAGCGAGAAATTGGCGTCCGGGCGCCCCAGCATTGGCCGGGGGAACGCGAACCGCGCCGGATCGCCCGCCGCCGCCGCGCGCTCGACCTGCGGGCCCCCCGGATAGGGCAGGCCGAGCAGCTTGGCGATCTTGTCGAACGCCTCGCCGATCGCGTCGTCCACCGTGGTGCCGAGCCGGACGTATTCGCCGACGCCGAGCACCGCGACGATCTGGGTGTGGCCGCCGGAGGCGAGGAACAGACAGTAGGGAAACTCGGTCGAATCCGTCAGCCGCGGCGTCAGCGCGTGTGCTTCCAGATGATTGACGGCGATCAGCGGCGTGTTGCGCACCAGCGCAATCGCCTTCGCGGTTGTCAGCCCGACGATCACGCCGCCGATCAGGCCGGGGCCGGCCGCAGCCGCGATCCCGGACAGTTCGCCGAAGCCGACGCCGGCATCCCGCATCGCGGTGGCGATGATGGTGTCGAGCAGATCGACATGGGCGCGCGCCGCGATTTCCGGTACTACACCACCAAACGGCGCGTGTTCGTCGGTCTGCGAACGCACCACGTTGGAGAGAATCCGGCCGCTGCCGTCAGCGCGGCGCTCGACCACGGCTGCGGCGGTTTCGTCGCAGGTGGTCTCGATTCCGAGCACCAGCAAGGTTTGGTCACTAGTCAAATTGAGCCCTTGCGTTTGCGGCCGAACCGGCGTTCTCCTTGCCTCGCGTAGCATTGCGGGGTCGCGGAATGCAATCATCCGGTCGGCACCCCGCGGCTCCGGTAAAGTCTGACGGTGCGCCGCGATCGGTGATGGTGGCGGCGACCGCAACGGCTCCTGTTTCCCTCTCGCATGCGAGGACGTCAGGCGTGGCACTGCTCGTCACCCGCCCCCAGCCCGACAACGACGCCACCGCCGCGGCGCTGCGCGCCAAGGGCCATGACGTGCTGCTGGCACCGATGTTGCGGTTCGAGCCGTTGCCGTTTCCGGACGATCCGGACGCCGCCTACACCAGCGTGATCGTCACCAGCGCCAATGCGCTGCGGGCGATCGCCGATCAGCCGGGATTTGCCCGCTTGCTGAAGCTGCCGCTGTTCGCGGTCGGCAAGCACACCGCGCGCGCCGCCCGCGAGGCCGGCTTTGCGGACGTGATCGTGGCCGATGGCAACGCCGCCAAGCTGCGGCTGAAGGTCGCCGAAAGCCTGCGCGGGAAAAAGAACCGTCCCGGCGCGTTGCTGTATCTGGCTGGCGCCGACCTGTCGCGCGACCTCGCCGGCGAATTGCGCGAGGACGGCTTCGACGTGGTGATGCAGACGACCTATCGGATGGTGCCGGTGCCGAGCTTGCCCGCCGGCGTCTGTGATGCCTTCGCCGCCAACGGGATCGACGCGGTGCTGCATTATTCGCGGCGCAGCGCACGCGCCTTCATTGACGCGACACGCACCTCCGGCATCGAGATCTCGGCGCTGGCGATTCCGCAATGCTGCCTGTCGGAATCGGTGTCCGACGTGGTGCGCGAGGCCGGGGCGACGCAGGTGATGGTGGCGCGCACGCCCGACGAGCCGGCGCTGTTCGAAGCATTGGACCGCGCGCTCGGCATGCCAGCGCGTTAAGCAACAACACGCCGGACCGGAGACGGATTCGGCCGGACAGGTGACGAGGAACGATTGCGGATGGTCGAGAACAGACCCGGACACGAGGACGCGCCCCACGGAGAAGACCTCGACAAGGCGCCGGAGGGCACAGGTCCCGAAAGCGCAAGCGACGCGCGGGATGCCGCCGAAGCCAGTCCGGATGCATCGCCCGAGCGCATTCCGGATGCGGCCGCCGAGGATTTCTCCGCGGACGCGGCGCACCGGCATCATGAGGATCGCGCCGAGGCGGCTGCGGAAACTGGTGAGACGTCCGACTCCCGATTCGCCGCCTCGAGCAGCGCTGAGGAGCCAGCCGGGCGGGCGTCCGTTGCCGAGCCGCGCCGGCCCGGCATTGCCGCCATGATACTGCCGCCGGTGCTGGCCGTCGCAATCGCCGCGATCGTCGTGGTGGGGGCCGCCAAGACCGGGCTGCTGCCGGAATTCCTGTCGTCGAGCAACATGACGGCGCCGCAGGGCGACGCGGCGGCGCTCGATGCGCTGAAGGCGCGCATCGCCGACCTCGAATCGCGGTCGGCCGCCGGGGCCAAACCCGCGGCCGTCGCGGATGCGACAGCACTCGACGCCTTGGCCGCGCGGATCGCCAGCCTGGAAGCGCGGCCGGCCCCTGCTGCGGCCGATTCCACCGCCGCGGCCACGCCAGCCTCCGATGCGGCGCTGAGCGGCAAGGTCGAGGCGCTGGAAAAGACCGTGGCGACGTTGCGCGACGACCTCACGGCGCTGCGCAGTCAGTCCGACCAGCTCGCCGGCGCACTCAAGGACCTTAAGGCAGACTCATCCGCTGCGACTCCCGGCGCGAGCGAGACGCCGGCCTCGAGCGACGGCGCGGCGGCCGAGAAGCCGTCGGCCGACTCGGCGGCAGCGCTTGCGGCCATCAACGCGCGGCTCACCGAACTCGAACAGGCGACCAAGGCTGCGACCGAGACCGCGCCGAAGGCGCCGCCGCCCGCCGCGGCCGCCAACGATCTGCCGCTGCGCCGGCTCGTCACTGCCACCATGCTGGACCTCACCGTCAAGCAGGGCTCGCCTTACGCATCGATCCTGAAAGCCGCCCAGCCGCTCGCCGAGCCGGCTGCGTTGAAGCCGCTGGAGCCGTTCGCCGACACCGGTGTGCCGGGCAGCGCGGCGCTCGGCCGCGAGCTGATTGCGCTGCTGCCGAAACTGCTCAGCGACGAGGGCACTACCGGCTCCAACTTCATCGACCGGTTCCAGGCCAATGCCGAGCGGCTGGTGCGGATCCAGCGTTCCGACGCGGCGCCCGGCATCGACCGCACCGCGATCGTCGGCCGTCTCACCGCTGCCGCCCAACGCGGCGATCTGGCCGAAGCACGGCGCGAGCTGAAAGCGCTTGCGCCGGCCGACCGCGCTCCTGTTCAATCCTGGATCGACAAGACCGAGGCCCGCGATCAGGCTCTCGCGGCTTCGCAATCCTTCGCCACTGCGGCGCTGGCCGCGCTGTCAAAACCGTCGCCATAGGATTCCCATGCTGCGCATCATCCTGTTTCTCGTGATCATCGCGCTCGCGGCGGCGGGCGCCGCCTGGGTGGCCGAACAGCCCGGCGACGTGGTGTTGTCGTGGAACGCCTGGCGCGCCGAGATGCGGCTGCCGGTGTTCATTCTCGGGCTCGGGGCGGCGCTCGTCGCGATCGGCCTCGTGTGGTGGATCATCACCGCGCTGCTGCGGGCCCCGGGACGGATGAAGCGTGGCCGGTTCGAGCGCCGCAGCGGCCGCGCCCGCCATGCCATCACCCAGGGTCTGCTCGCGGTCGGCCATGGCGACGCCGCGGCCGCACGGCAGCACGCGACGGCGGCGCGCCGTCATGCGCCGCACGACCCGCTGGCGCTGCTGCTGCAGGCGCAATCGGCGCAGCTCGAAGGCGATCGCGAAGGCGCGCGCCGCGCCTTCCTGGCGATGGCGGGGCGCGACGACACCAAATCGCTCGGCATGCGCGGCCTGTATATCGAGGCGCAGCGCTCCGACGATCCCTACGCGGCGCTGGCGATCGCCGAGGAGGCACTGCTGCTGCAGCCGAACTCGGCCTGGGCCTCGCAGGCAGTGCTCGGCTTCCGCTGCGCCCGCGCCGACTGGACCGGCGCGCTGGAGATCCTCGAAACGAATTTGTCCGCCGGATTGATCGACAAGAAGGCATTCCGCCGCCAGCGCGCCGTGCTGCTGACCGCGCGCGCGCTCGACGTCGAGGACAGCGACGAAAGCCTGTCCCGCGACAGCGCGCTCGAGGCCAACAAGCTGGCGCCGACGCTGGTGCCGGCCGCGGTGCTGGCCGCCAAGCATCTGGCCCAGACCCATCAGGTCCGCCGCGCCATGAAGGTGATCGAAACCGCCTGGCAGGCGGGGCCGCATCCCGATCTTGCCGAGGCCTACGCCCATATCAAGCCGGGCGATGCGCCGAACCTGCGGCTGGCGCGGGTCGAGAACCTGATTGCCAAGAACCAGCAGGATTTCGAAAGCGCGCTGGCGATCGCCCGCGCCGGCATCGACGCCGGCGCCTACGCCCGGGCACGCCGGGCGCTGGAGCCGTTCATCGACAATCCGACCCAACGGGTCGCGATGCTGATGGCCGAGATCGAGCACGGCGAGCGCGGCGACACCGCCAAGGCGCGGGCCTGGACCCTGCGCGCCGTTCGCGCCCTGCCGGATGCGGTTTGGACCGCCGACGGTTACATTTCGGACCACTGGCGGCCGGTTTCGCCGGTGACCGGCCGGCTCGACGCCTTCCAGTGGCAGGTGCCGCTCGCGGCGCTGCCGGCCAAGAAGACCGTGGTGGTCGAGGACAATCCGTTCCACGACGCCCTGATCGCCTCGTCGGCTCCCGAAGCGCTGCCGCCGGCCAAGACCGACGAGCCGGTGACGGTGACGATCGAGACGGCGGCCGAAGCCGTAGTGGTGACGCCGACCGAGACCGAAACCGCGGTGGTGACGATCGAACCGGAGCCTGCGGCCGACAAGCCGAAGGACGCCAAGGACAAGGATGCGGCGAAAGCCGCACCGGAGCCGTCCGCTGCCGCCGAAACCGTGATTCCGATGCCGTCGCCGCCGCTGTTCCACCGCCGCGCGCAGCCGGCACCGCCGGTGATCCCGATCGTCCGCGCCCCGGACGATCCCGGTGTCGACGAGGACGCGCCGCCGGAGGAGTTTCCAGAACGCGCGCCGGCGCCGGCCGGCCAGACCGGAAGCTGGCGGGGCTACCGTCCGCCGCGCTAGGATTTCGCGGCCTTTGCGGGCCACGGTTCTTGCCAATCCGGCCGCCGGCCGATATCAGGGGCCGGAGTTTTCCAGGCCAGTGTTTTCGGGCGGAGCATCACCCCTCCCGAGGTCGCCGCAATAGCTCAGCTGGTAGAGCACGTCATTCGTAATGACGGGGTCGGGGGTTCGAATCCCTCTTGCGGCACCACTCCTCCACTCGACAAGCGATCTACTCCTTTGGGAATCGAGCCGGTCCGCACGCATCCGTGGCGGATGCGATCCCGCGGTCCGTGGCGCGCGCTCGTTCAAGGCTGAGGACGTCACCGCTTCGTGGAGATGATTCCGAGACGGCGCAGCGGAGCCGGCCTTGCGGTCGGCTCCGCTCGCATAGTGCTTACTCAGCCGCCATCAGCATCGTGGGCGCGTAAGGTGGGCCTTGTTCGATCGGCAGCGACGGGTCGCGCGACCATTCGTTCCAGGAGCCGAAATACAGGCTGACATCCTTAATGCCGGCTTCCTTCAGCGCGACCAGCGTGTTCGACGCGCGGGCGCCCTTGAAGCAGTACAGCACGACCGGCGTATCGGGTGTGATGCCGACGCTGGCGCATTCGGCCAGGATCTCGGCGGACGATTTGAACATCGGGCCGTCCGGCGACGGCTTCATCATCCGGTACCATTCGATCCAGACCGCGCCGGGGATGCGACCCTTGCGCGGGCAGAAATCCTTGCCGTAGGGCGAGGAGCTTTCGCCGATCCATTCATCGACGTCACGGGTGTCGAGCTTGACCTTGCCGGAATCGGCGACCGCCGCCTTCATGGCTTCGAGATCGACCAGGATCGAGGCTGCCGACGGATCGACCGCAAACGTCTTCGACGTCGGCGTCGGCACCTCGGTGGTGCTCGGCAGGCCGGCCGCGGTCCAGGCCGCATAGCCGCCGTGCAGGATCTTGACCTTCGGATAGCCGAGATAAGTCAGCAGCACATAGCCGCGGCAGGACTGGCCGAAGCCGGTGTTCATCGACTGCTCGTAGATCACCGCCGTCTCTTCGCCGGAGAGGCCCGCGGCGCCGAAGGCGGCGGCGAATTTCTCGCTCATCTCCTTGACGCCGTCGGGCGTCGAGGTCGCCAGATAGGTGAAGATCTCATGGATGTTGACGGCGCCGGGAATATGGCCGGCCGCATAGGCTTCGGGATTGCGGGTGTCGATCACCACCGTGGTCGGAGAGGAGAGCATTTCGGAGAGTTCGGCGGGCGTGACAAGAACCTTCTCAGTCATCAGACGCTCCTGTGATCGTCGTTGAACGTGGCTCGCGGGGAAAGCTTCGGCACAGGGCGGCGCCCTGTGGTGACGGGTGCCGGGCGCGGCGCCGCGCCCGGATCGGCAGGCGCTTAGTTGGCCATGTCGGCCAGCATCTTGCGCAGCTGCTTGGTGGCGGGGGTGACGATCGCCACGAAGTAGGCCTCGCGCAGCCGGCGCTGTGCGGTGGCGCCGGCGACGTAGCCGCGGGCGCCGCAGTGGAGCATCGCGGCGTGAGCGGCCGCGACCGAGGCGTCGCCGGCAGCGAGCCGCGCCTCGATCACCGCGCGCCAGTAATCGCGGTCGCTTTCGAAGGGCGTTGCGGCGAGGCGTGCGACTTCGGCCTGCATCGCCGCAAGCTGCTCGGCGATCGGCTCGGGCTGAACGTCGAGATACTTGTTGACGTGGCCGAGCGGGCCTCTGCACTGCTCGATCAGCCGCAGGCAGTCGCGGATCAGACCGAACGCCATGCCGGCCTGAAGCAGGATGAAGCCGGCGCGGATCCGCTTGATGTAGTCGTCGACCGGATCGGCGAGGATCCAGGCGTCGGGCACGCTCACGTCGCGCAGTTGCAACGCGAAGGTGCGGGTGCCGTCCAGCGCCGTGAACTTCGCATTGTCGGCGAGGCTGACTCCCTCGGCGGCGCAGGGGATCACCGCCATCACGTTGCGCTTGGTGCCGCCGTCTTCGACCTCGAAGATGCCGCCGAAGTAATGATCGGCGCCGAGGTTGGAGACGTAGGGCAGCAGGCCTTTGACGACGTAGCCGCCGGCAACCTTGCGGCCCTTCAGCCGCATCGCCTCGATGCCGAACAGCGATTTCATCGGGTTGGACAGCGCGGTGCCCCCGAGCACGGCGCCGCTGGCGATCTGCGGGCCGATGCCGGTCCGCAGGCTGTCATTGTCGGAGGCGAAGATGTACCAGGCCAGCGCGTCCTGGCACCACATGCAGAAGGCGGTCGACAGGCAGTGCTCGCCCGCCGCCGCCATCGCGTTGATCGAGGTCATCAGCTCGAGGCTCGGGCTGTGACCCGGAAGGTGATGCGCATAGGCGCCGAGACGCCCGAAGCTGCGCATCAGATCTTCCGGGTAGTAACCCTCGGTGTCGATCCGGTTGACCAGCGACGGCAACTCGCGCGCCGACAGCGCACGGACCGCCTCGACGACGTCGGCGCCGGGAAGCACCGTCGCGTCGCCTGGCATCACTGACTGTACATCCAGCATGGGACCTGTCCGCTGTTGGCGTGGATCGGGATCAGGTCAGCGTGACGTCGAGGTTGACCGGACGAGAGAACGTGTTGGCCACCGGCGACCACAGCCGGGCATGCGCGACCAGCGCGTCGAGCTCCTCACGCGGACGGTCGGCTTCGAACGTCACCTTGGCGCGCACGTCGGTGAAGCCGACCGGCTTGTCGGACAGATCGCCGGTGCCCCACACCGCGGTGATGTTGAGGTCGCCCTCGAGTTCGATCTCGAGCTTGTAGACGGTGATGCCACGGGCCACCGCGTTGGCGTGGATGCCGACCGCGAGGCAGGAGCCGAGCGCCGCGAGCGAGGCTTCCGACGGATTGGGCGCGGTGTCGTCACCGAGCAGGCCCGGCGGCTCGTCGACGATGTAGGGCGGCAGGCTGCGCACGAAATTGAGATGACGGAAGCGACCCTCGGCCACCGTCTTGCACTTCAGCTTCTTGATCACCGTCGGATCGGCCTTGCCCTTGGCGATCAGCTCGTCGAGGCCGGACTTGTCGATCGGGGCGAGGCAGCCGGTCATGGCGGTCGGCATGTCTGGCGTGAGGCAGGCGGTCATCGCGGTGGCGGCTTTGGTCATGGGACTTCCTCTCAGGTAGAACTTGAATGATACAGACCGTTCTGTATTAGCAGGAAGCATGCCACGGGCCGCGTGCAGAAAAGTGCAATGATTTCAACCTCCACGTCTCGCGGCGCCCCTGCCTGAAATTTCAGCTCGCTGCTTTTAAAGTCAGAAATGCCTCGCATTTGCGCTGTGCCGGCTTGGCGAGTTGCGAACAGACCATTCGGTTTCCCGGATTGCGGATTTCGAAACCGGGGCGTATGTGCGTTTAAATGGACCAGAGCACTCTTCTGCCGACGGCCGAGGCCGCCGAGGTGCGGACGTCGCCACGCGAGCGGCTGATGGAGAGCGCGCGCGTCCTGTTCTGCCGCTACGGGATCAATTCGGTCGGGGTCGACACCATCATCGCCCAGGCCGGAACCGCAAAGACCACGCTCTACAAGCTGTTCGGCTCCAAGGACGGACTCGTCGAGGCCGTGCTGGAACGCGAGGGCCAGGCCTGGCGGAGCTGGTTCATCGCGGAGATCGACGGGCCGGGCGGCTCGGCGCGCGAACGGCTGGGCCGGATCGGACCGGCGCTGAAGGCGTGGTTTAAGCGGCCGGACTTCTACGGCTGCCCGTTCATCAATGCGGTCGGCGAGTCCGACAAGGCGGATGACCGGATGCGCAGCCTGGCGATCGCCCACAAGACGATCGTGCTCGACCGGTTGACGGCGCTCTGCACCGAGGCCGGCATCGACGATCCCGCCGAGGTCGCGCATACGCTCGGCCTCGTCATCGACGGCGCCATCGTGATGGCGCTGGTGACGCGCAATGCGAACGCCGCCGACGTCGCGGGGCGTGCCTGTGCGGCGATCCTGCCGGCCTGATCAGCGTCCGAGAATCTCCCGCGCGCGTTCGCGCACGAAGAAGATCGAAGCAGCCGCCGTGAGATGGCTCCCGTCGAACACCACGGGCTCGCCGTTCGTACCAGGCACCGACAACAGGCAACGCTCGCCGTCGCAGAAGGTCGGCGTCGGCGAAATGAACTCCACGCCCTGCGCCGTGAAGAACGCGCGGAGCCGCTCGTTGCCGGCCGCGGCCGACGTATCGAGATGAGGCGGGCCGTCGCGCTCCGGAATCTCCGCGCGCGACACCAGTCCCGCCGCCAGCGCCCGATAGGACTGCGCGAGAACGCGCCGCGGCGGCGTGCGCCAGCTCGGGAACATGCCGACCACGACGATGCGCCGGATGCCCATCGCGCGAACTTCGTCGAGCGTGGCGCGGACCGCCGCATCGTCGACCGCCGGATCGCGGCCGCTCCAATCGTAGTCGCGCCACTGCCGCGCCACCATGATCAGCGTGTCGGGCTTGAGGGCGCGCAGCCGCTCGCGGGCGATCTCGTTATTGGCCTGGCAGGATGGCGACTTGGCGCTGCTGAAGCCGAAGATCGGCGGGCAGGCCGTGGTGTTGTATTGCGAGATGCGGAAGCTCGGATCGTGGCGCTGCAGCTCGCGTAGTCCCGGATAGAGATGCGCGGCGTGCGAGTCGCCCCACAGGAAGATGCGCGGCGCGCCGGCGGGCGTGTCGTCGTCGCACTCCTTCTCGAAATGCGTGAGGGTTTCGAAGAAGCAGGTGCCGCCGCGATAGGCGACGCGCGACTGGCCCATCAGATCTCCGGTGATCGCCTGGACTTCGGGACTGAAGCGCGACGGAACGCCGGCGGCCGCATAGATGCCGACGCCGATCAGTCCGGTCAGCGCGAGCGCCGCGAATGCCGTCGCGGTCTTGACGCCGGACGGTTTGAAACGGAACGGCCGCTCGATGATGCGATAAGTCAGATGCGCCAGCGCGACCGCCAGCAGGATCGCGATCGCCTTCATCAGCGGCGGCGGCTCTTCGCCGAAGCGCACGATGCGGATCGCCGCCAGCAGCGGCCAGTGCCACAGATACAGCGGGTAGCTGATCAGTCCGACATAGACCATCGCGCGGTTGCCGAGCAGCACCCGGCTGACCCAGGGCGAGGGACCGGCGGCAATCAGCAGAGCCGCGCCCAGCACCGGGAGCACCGCCCACCAGCCGGGAAAGCCGCGGTCGCTGCTGATCAGCACCGCACCGAGGCCGAGCAGCAGCAGGCCGAGCCAGGCGCCGGCGGCGCGCAGCGGCGCCTGATATGTTGCAAGCCGCGCGCGCAGCGGCGCGAACCAGCTCAGCGCGGCGAGATCGCGCCCCGGCCCGGCGACCGCGGCGATCGCCAGCACGCAGCCGGCCATCAGCTCCCAGAACCGCGTCACCGGCAGATAGAACGCGGCGAGCGCGTGCGACGGCGTCAGCGCGAGGTTGGCGACGAACGAAGCGAGCAGCACCGCAAAGGCCGCGATCAGCGGGCCGTGCTTCCATCGCCACGCCAGCAGCAGCAGCGGCGGCCACAGCAGATAGAACTGCTCCTCGACGCCGAGCGACCACAGATGCAGCAGCGGGTTGAGTTCGGCCGCGGTCTCGAAGTAACCGGCGTCGTGCAGCAGCGACAGGTTGGAGAGGAACAACGCGCCGAAGCCGATCGACTTGCCGAGGTCGCGATAATCGACCGGGAACAGCACAAACCAGCCGGCCACCGCGCAGGTGATCAGCACCAGGGCGAGCGCCGGGAAGATCCGGTTGATGCGGCGGGCATAGAAGGTGCGATAGCTGAAGCCGCTGTCGCGCCGTGCCTGGCAGATGATCGAGGTGATCAGGAAGCCGGAGATCACGAAGAACACGTCGACGCCGACGAAGCCGCCGCGCACAGAGGTGGGAAACGCATGGAAGGCGACCACCAGCAGCACCGCGATGGCACGCAATCCGTCGATATCGCTACGGTAGGCAGGCCGCATCGGCATTCACATCTGGGCCGGGGAGGGGGAGCCGGCACTGCTTCAAGTTCCAGCCGACGGGTCGGGAGCCATTTGCATCGCGAAGCGCCGCCGCACTGTCAAGCCGCGCGCTCCCCTCATCACAAGGTCTGACCAGGACGTGATGGATTTGCGCGGCTTTCGGCGCCGCGATAACACTGGCGGTCCGTGCTGGACGGGACGCTATCGGATGCCACGATGAAGATTGTCAGACACCGGATCGAACTCGTCACCACCGCGCCGATCGAGATCATCGATATCAGCGCGCAGATCCGCGACATCGTCGCGGGCAGCGGCATCAGCAATGGGCTCGTCACCGCGAGCTGCCTGCACACCACCGCGCGCATCAATGTGAACGAGCGCGAGGACAAGCTGATGCAGGATATGCTGACGTTCCTGAAGCGGTTCGCGCCGCGCGACGGCGACTATCTGCACAACCTCGCTCCAATCGATGGCCGCGACAACGCGCATGCGCATCTGATCGGGTTGTTCATGAATTCCTCGGAGACAATTCCGCTCGCGGACGGCGCGCTGGTGCTCGGCGAGTGGCAGTCGGTGTTTTTCATCGAGCTCGACGGCCCGCGTCCGAAGCGCGGAATCGAGCTGCAAATCATGGGGCAAAGTTGAGGCAGGCTCGGCGCGCCGCCAACGCTTCGCACTCGCCGCATGGCCTGCGCCGCTGCGGCCGGCGAAGCCCTGGTCGTCCGTCGAAAGAACCGATTTTTTGCCATGGATGCGCGGAGCGTACCCGCGTAAGACGGCCTCATCCCGGTCAGCGGAAGATCAGACATGACGCCTGACGATATCGCGGGCTTCTTCGCCAAGCGTTCCGACCTCAATCTCGACGACTACATCGAGCTCGACTTCGATTTCGAATGCGCGGGCGATCCGCGCGAGGCGGCGGCGCATCTGTGCAGCGAACAGTCGACCGCGCAGTGGCGCCGCGTCGGCTTCGACGAGGATTTCCGGCCGCGCTTCGCCGCCAAGGTGCTCGAGCTCTCGGCCGAGCCGAGGCCATCCGGCTTCAGCACCGCGGTCGAATGCGCGGTGCGCGGCGAGGTCCATGCCTGCCGGGTGACGATCGCGCATCCGCACGGCAATTTCGGCCCGAAGATTCCCAACCTGCTGTCGGCGGTGTGCGGCGAGGGCGTATTCTTCTCGCCGGGGATTCCGCTGATCCGGTTGCAGGACATCCGCTTTCCGGACGCTTACCTCGCGGCCTTCGAGGGGCCGCGCTTCGGCATCGCCGGGCTGCGCGAGCGGCTGCGCGCGTTCGACCGGCCGATCTTCTTCGGCGTGATCAAGCCGAATATCGGCCTGCCGGCGGCGCCGTTCGCCGAACTCGGTTACCAGAGCTGGCTCGGCGGCCTCGACATCGCCAAGGACGACGAGATGCTGGCCGATGTCGATTGGTGCCCGCTGGCCGAACGCGCGGCGGCGCTCGGCGAGGCCTGCGCCCGCGCGGCGCGCGAGACCGGCGAGCCCAAGATCTATCTGGCCAACATCACCGACGAGGTCGACCGGCTGGCCGAGTTGCACGACGTCGCGGTCGATGCCGGCGCCGGCGCGCTGCTGATCAACGCGATGCCGGTCGGGCTGTCGGCGGTGCGGATGCTGCGCAAGCGGGCCCGCGTGCCGCTGATCGCGCACTTCCCGTTCATCGCCGCGTTCAGCCGGCTGGCGAATTACGGCATCCATTCGCGGGTGATGACGCGGCTGCAGCGGCTCGCCGGCTTCGACGTGGTGATCATGCCGGGCTTCGGGCCGCGGATGATGACCCCGGAGCACGAGGTGATGGACTGCGTGCGGGCCTGCCTCGAGCCGATGGGGCCGATCAAGCCGTGCCTGCCGGTGCCCGGCGGCAGCGACTCGGCCGCGACGCTGGAGGGCGTGTATCGCAAGGTCGGCAGCACGGATTTCGGCTTCGTGCCGGGGCGCGGCGTGTTCGGCCATCCGATGGGGCCGGCGGCGGGCGCCGCCAGCATCCGTCAGGCCTGGGATGCGATCGCGAGCGGCATCGCGGTCGCCGATCACGCCAGGACTCACCCCGAACTCGCCGCCGCGCTCGCCGCCTTCGGCGGCCGCTGATCCGAACCACTACGCTCCGGGCGACCGCACCGCTTCGAGCCATCGATGAAGCGTTGCGGCTCAGCCCCGGCTGAGCTTCAGGCTCCAGGTCAGCGTGGCAGTTCGGTGAAGGTGACGACGATCGCGCTGCGGCGACCGTGCGTCACCACGCCGTCGCGATGGATGCCGGCCGGATCGTACAGCACGGCGTTGCCCTTGGGGCTGGTCAGCTCGACCTGATTGCTCTGGATCGCCGCCGCGAATGCACTGTCGGCGACCAGATCGGCGCCGAACGATGCCTTGCGCTGCAGCCCCGCCGGCAGCGCATAAAACGTCTCGCGCCAGCTCTGCAGCGTCGAGGACAGGCCGGCGAGATCGTTGGCGCGGCGGATCAGGCCGTCCCAGAACCGCGTCGCGGCGCGATTGCTGCCCGCCACATAAGTCAGCGGACCATTGTCCGGCCCGACCTCGCCGAGATAGATCACCAGCTTCAGCACATTGGTGCCGGGATCGACCTTGAAGCCGTCGCAGGGCGACGCATCGACGCTGACATCCGCGAACGGGCTGGCGGCCGCTACGCCCGGCGCCTCCGCAAGCTCGGCAACGATCTGGCCGACGCCGACCGGACGCTTGAGATAGGCGCTCGATGCTTCGGTGAGGCCGAGATCCGCCGCGGTCTGGTTGAACCAGCGATAGAGGTGGGGGTTTGCGGCGAGATCGACATCGATCCGGCCGGGCTCGGCGCCGCCCGGCACCGTGCGCTGCTCCAGCGCGCTCAGTTGCGGCGCGAGCTGCGTGCGGATCTGTGCGATCGCGTCGGGCCCGAGCCGGACCGCCGCAAAGCCATCGGCCTGCAGCGGCGCGAACACGGCGGCGCCGCGCTCGGTCTTCGGCGCAAAGGCGCGGCCGGCGGTGAAGCGCGACAGCCGCTGCAGCAGGATCAGGCGCAGATAGGTCGGCAACTGGCGTAGCAAAGCGGCGAACGGCTTGCCGCCTGCGGCCGGCCGCGGCAGATGCGCGATATCGATGACGCGCTGCGCCGACGTCAGCAGGAAGCCGTAGCCGAAGTAGCTGATCGCCTTCAGCCGTGCGCCGAGCATCGGCATCGACATCACGCGGCCATAGGCCGGGTGGGCGTCGTAATCGATCGCCGGCAGGTGATCGAACGGATAGGACTTTCCTTCGGATTGCATGACCCGCCCCTCCAGAGACTCAAGCGTATGCGATGGACACCAAATGGGGACTATGGTGGGCGGCATCGCGACGCGCGAGTTAGCAATACGGCGATGTCCGTCGTCGCGGCACAGGCACAAGCGTCGCAGTCCATCGCCGCGCAAACGGCGCCGACGATCACCATGACTGGAAGCAGGCGG
Organism: Rhodopseudomonas telluris; assembly: GCF_042432815.1. Taxonomy (NCBI): domain Bacteria; kingdom Pseudomonadati; phylum Pseudomonadota; class Alphaproteobacteria; order Hyphomicrobiales; family Nitrobacteraceae; genus Rhodopseudomonas; species Rhodopseudomonas telluris. The sequence goes on along the minus strand of NZ_JBHLWM010000003.1, from coordinate 423,409 downwards.
CCGGTCAGATCCAGGCGAAATTCGCCGCCGGGCGGGCGGTGCGATTGAGCAGCGAGCGCATCAGGCAGCGTTCGATCTGGACCGACGAAACGGTGGCCGCATCGGCGCCGACCAGCGCGCAGGCATCGGCGCGTTCGGCGAACACACGGCCGCTGGCGACGACGGCGATCGCCGGATTGCGCGAGGCGCGGCGGATCTTGCGGATAGTTTCGGCGACGCGCGGCAGCCAGTGCTCGCGACGGAGCGCCGGGCTCAGCGACAGATTGACCGCATCGAACCAGCCGTTGGCGACCAGGTCCACCAGCGACTTGTCGGTGTCCGGAAATTCACTGACGGTATTCCAGCCCGCTTGGCGCAGCAGCTCGGAATGCAACGCGGCACAGAACGAATGCGGCTCGCCGGGCTGCGAAATCACCAGCACGGTGCGCGGCTGCGACCGCGTCAGCGGCGCCGACAGCAGATCGAAGCTGATCCGGCGCATTGCCGTCTGCAGGTGGCACAGGCCGATCGTGACCTCGAATTCGCTGCAGGCGTCGTCATTCCACAGATCGCCGAGCTTGCGCGCGGTCGGTTCGAACAGGCTGGTGAACAGCGCGGTCGGCGACGCAGCGCGGGAAAGATTGGCGTCGATCAGATCGAACGCATCGGCGAGATTGGGGGCGATCAGCAGGCGGGCCAGCTCTTCGGCGCGGCTCTCGGCGGGATCTTTGGCGGTGTGCGTCCGCGTCGGGACGGCCACGTGCTTGACGAGCAGATGCGGGATGACCGTCGAGACAATGCTTTCTGGATGCACGGCACGCACTCGATCTGGTTGCCCTCGAACACCAACCTGGGACGTCTGACCCTGAACATCCGCCGAGGGGAAGCAGATCGGGTCCGGCGCGGTCACGGGCTCGTAGCAAAACGGGCAGCGCCGTTGCCGCATCGGGAAAGGAGCCCCGGAATCGGGACAGCGTCTTTGCTCTGGATCAAAACGGGATGGTCGCCATTGCGACCGCCCGCACCGCCGGGATGCGCCGCCTTCGAGGGATCGGACATGTGGCGCTGGTATCTAAGTAATCCGGCCAGCGCCTGACCCGGATACCGCGCGCGTCCGAAAAGTAGTTAGTCGCAATGGCGCATTATGGGCGAATCGCGATTCCTGCTAATCTGCCGCACCACAGATGCGCCGCTCGGAGATGAAGGACCGATGGCGGCCGAACGTCGCAGTCAGCGCCGCGCCGTGATGCTGATAGTACCAGCAAAGGTAAGTCACGGCAGTTAGTTAGTTAAGAATGAAGCGCCGTTACGCGATTGTTCTGAATCAATCGATTCAGTTCCAGACCCCGTATATTTACAGTTGTGCGAATCAGCGCAAAACTGAATCGACGAGTCGATCAAAGCTGAGCAACTATCTCGTTTAAACAAAAGGTTAGACGGATTTTTGACTCACTGGTGATTCGCGATTCTGAAGAACGAGTGTCTGATTACCAGCGCTCGTTCACTGTTCCGGCGTGAGGCGTATTTGGCGAGACCGGACCATCCGATTCCGCCGCAATTAGAGGTTTCGTAACCCTAATAAGTAATGCGTGGATCACGCTGTTCACCTTAGGGGGCAAGCCGCCCCTAATTGAAGAAAGCTGGAGACAAACAATGCAGTTCGACCTTTCAAATCGGAACCTCGCACAGAAAATCTCGATCCTGGTGCTCGGGATCACGTTCTTCGTGGCGCTCGCGATCGGCGGCGTCGGCGAGATGATCCTGCATAAAGTCGGGACTGAGCAGGCCAAGCAGGCCGCCAGCGTCGCATCGCTGGATCGCCTGATCGGTTCGGGAGGAGCCATGCTGTCGCCAGTCCGGGCGGCGGATGGCAGCATCGTCGGCATGCTGGTGATGCAGCAGGATGCCGGTCCGGTGGTGATGCCGGCGTCGTATGAGGGCCAGGGTCTGGTGGTGCAGGCCGCCGAGACCGTCGCGGCTCCGGCTGCGGATTATGCGCTCAGCGCCGCCCACACCATGCTGCTGCTGGCCGGCATCGTGGTCTTCGCGGTGGTCGGCCTGATCGGCACCCGGATTTCGCGCGGTCTGCTCGCTCCGCTGGGCGAACTCGAGAAGGACGTCGCCAAGCTCGCCAGCGGCGACACCAACATTCGCATCCATGCGCTGAGCCGCTCGGATGAAATCGGCCGGATCGCCCGCTCGATCGCCAAGATCCAGGAATCGCTGATCGAGCTCGCCAAGCTCAAGACCCAGAAGGTGGTCGGCGGCGCCAACTCGGTGCTGGAGAATCTCAAGGAAATGTGGGGCGACCTGAAATCCGCGGCACGCAACGCCCGCGAGATGCTGTTCACCGACGGCAAGACGATCGGCGAGGTGTTGTCGCGATCGTGGACCGATTGGCTGCACAACGGCCTCGGCGTTCCGAAACGCGCCTGACCTGATTGAGCGTTGGCCTCGCCGGACGCGGCGAGGCCGCTGCTTCTCCTCCGAAGTTCACCTGCTTCGACGTCGACGACATCAAGACCCGCGGCCCTCGCCGCGGGTTTTGCTTTTCGGGGCCCGCCGTCGCCGCGGCTCAGCGATAGGCGCGCAGGAAGAACGTGACGGTCATGGACGCCGCGAACAGCACCGTGGCGAGCTGCACCAGCGCGGCCGGCAACCGCTTGCCGACCACGGCGCCGAGATAGCCGCCCGCGGCCGCGCCGACTGCGACCAGCAGCGCCGCCCGCCAGTGCACGATCCCGGAGATCGCAAAGCACAGCACCGCGATCGTATTGGCGGCGCTGACCAGCAGCGTGCGGGCCGGGTTGAGCGCCTTGACGTCGGCGCCGTCGATCAGATTCCACGCCGCCATCATCATCAGCCCGACCGCGCCGCCGAAATAGCCGCCATAGATGCCGAGCAGAAACTGCACGATCAGCAACGTGGCGACGCCCGCCTGAAACCGCGCCCGCAGCGCCGGCCCGACCCGGCGGCCGAACGCCAGCGCCAGCGTCGCGACCAGCAGCAACCAGGGCAGCACGCGATCGAACAGCAGGCCGGGCGTCCACAGCAGCAGCAACGCGCCGACGAGGCCCCCGGCCAGCGTCGCCGCCAGGACCGGCCGCATCGACACGCCGGCAATGCGGCCGAGCCCGCCGCGATACACCCAGGCGCTGGCCAGCCCGCCCGGATACAGCGCAATGGTACTCGACGCATTCGCCGCAACCGAAGGCACGCCGGCGCCGATCAGGGCCGGCAGGGTGACGAAGCTGCCGCCGCCGGCCATCGCGTTCATGGCGCCGCCGAGCGCGCCGGCACCGAGCAAAATGAGATCTTGGACATCAGGGACCATGTCCCCTCTTGCCCGCCGCCCGATACCCTCACAATCTGGAAGTTCCGGGGCCAAACTTCGGCTGATCCGAAGGGTGATCGAGATGCGGTTTGATCTGACCGACCTGCGGCTGTTCGTGGCCATCGTCGAATCCGGCAGCATCTCGCGCGGCGCCGGCCTCGCCCATATGGCGCTGGCGTCGGCCAGCGAGCGGATCAGCGGCATGGAGCAGGCGCTCGGCGTGCCGCTGCTGGAGCGCGGCCGCCGCGGCATCACGCCGACGGCCGCGGGCCGGACACTGCTGCCGCACGCCCGCGCCGTCACGGGCCAGATCGAGCAGATGCGCGGCGACCTGCGGGCGTTCTCGGAAGGGCTGCGCGGCGCGGTGCGGATGCTGTCCAACACCGCCGGGCTGGTGGAGATCGTGCCGGCGGCGCTGCGGGCATTCCTGGCCGCGCATCCGGCGGTGGACGTCGATCTCGAGGAGCGCACCAGCGCCGAGATCGTGCTGGCGGTGGCGGAGCAGCGCGCCGAATTCGGCGTCTTCGCCGGCAGCAGCGATCCCGGGCCGCTGCAGACCCGGCCGCTCGGCACCGACCGGCTGGTGGCGATCGCCGCCGCGACGCATCCGCTGGCGACGCGCGCCTCGATCGATTTCGCCGAGCTGCTGGATGACGCCTTTGTCGGCCTGTCGAGCGGCGCGCTGCACGACCATCTGGCCGCGCAGGCCGCGCGCTATGGGCGCCGGCTCGCCTGCCGGGTGCGGCTGCGCAGCTTCGAGGGCATCGTCCGGCTGGTCGAAGCCGGCGTCGGGCTGGCGATTCTGCCGGAAGCCGCCGTCGTGCCGCATCTCGGCAGCGCGCTCGTGGCGATTCGGCTCACCGATTCGTGGGCGCATCGCGACCTGCTGGTGTGCGCGATCGATTTCGACCGGCTGACCACCCACGCCCGCACGCTGGTGGCCGAGCTGGAGCGGCAGGCCGGCGCCAGCGCACACGCGGATCGCGCAACGGGACTGTGAACGCCACAAATATCCGCGACGATGCCGAGGACAGCGTCGATGATCTGGAAAGTCGCGATGGTTGGGAAAGAACCGGCTGCTTGATCGGCCGTGAGATTCTGGAGCGGGCGAAGGGATTCGAACCCTCGACCCCAACCTTGGCAAGGTTGTGCTCTACCCCTGAGCTACACCCGCATCCGAGAAACCGCCGAAGCTCGCGCCGCGGCCGTGCGCAGTCCTATGCCAAATGCTTGAGGCGAATGCAACAGCCGATGGCGGCCTGAGCGTGCTCCTTTTTGCAGAGGCGTCGAAAGATCCGGCTTTTCGCGGCCGGTTCGGCCGTTTCATGACCGCAACCCCGGCAGGCGGAACGCGACCGGGGCGGTTCCGGTTGAAATCGAAAGCCCGCGCGCCATCTACAGGGGCGTGCTAAATCGTCTGCGGGCGCGGGGGACCGGCTCGCGGCGTGACGACGCGCCATAAGACAGACACCAGGACATCCGGAGCCTCCGGCCGATCGCGGCGGGATCCGCTCCGAAACGCCACTCTTAACGCCACTCTTGCGGACATCAGGCGAGGATCACGTGACAATCATCGAGCAGGGCAGCGGCGATGCCCCCCAGGCGCCCGATCTGATCAAGGACACCACGACGCAGAGCTTCGTCCGCGACGTCATCGAGGAGTCCAAGCGCCAGCCGGTGCTGATCGACTTCTGGGCGCAGTGGTGCGGCCCGTGCCGCCAGCTCACCCCGATCCTCGAAAAGGCGGTCCGCGCCGCCGGCGGCAAGGTCAAGCTGGTCAAGATGAACATCGACGAGCATCCGGCGATCCCAGGCCAGATGGGCATCCAGTCGATTCCGGCCGTGATCGCCTTCGTCGACGGCCGTCCAGCCGACGGCTTCATGGGCGCGGTGCCGGAAAGCCAGGTCAACGCCTTCATCGAGAAGCTGACCGCCGGCATGCCGGGCGGCGGCCCGACCACGCCCGAACTGCTGCAGGAAGCCGAAGCCGTGCTGGCCGAAGGCGATGCCGCCACCGCCGCGGCGATCTATGGCGAAGTGCTGCAGGCCGATCCGGCCAATGTCGAGGCGCTGGCCGGCGTCGCGCGCTGCTACATGCAGACCGGCGAGATCGACAAGGCCAAGCAGATGCTCGAGCACGTGCCCGAGAAGCGCCGCGAGGACGCCGCCGTGAAGGCCGTGCAGGCGATGATCGACCTCGCCGAGCAGGCCGAGCAGGTCGGCCCGATCGCCGAGCTGGAGCAGAAGGTCGCGGCCGATCCGCTCGACCATCAGGCCCGCTTCGACCTCGCCACCGCGCTGAACGCCGCCGGCAGGCGCGAGGAAGCGACCACGCATCTGCTCGAGATCGTGCGCCGTGACCGCAAATGGAACGACGACGGCGCGCGCAAGCAGCTCGTGCAGTTCTTCGAAGCCTGGGGCGCCACCGACGACGCCACGGTCGAGGGCCGCAAACGCCTCTCGACGATTCTGTTCTCGTAATCGCAACCAGCAGCGGGCGTTTTCCAATGCCGATCAATGCCGCCTATCGCGGGCCCGCAGACCTTCCGGAAGTCATCCCGGTGTTTCCGCTGGCGGGCGCGCTGCTGCTGCCGCGCGGCCAGATGCCGCTCAACATCTTCGAACCGCGCTATATGGCGATGGTCGATGACTCGCTGCGCGACGGCCACCGGCTGATCGGGATGATCCAGCCCGACGCGACGCATTCGGCCAATGACGAAACGCCGGCGCTGTTTCAGGTCGGCTGCGTCGGCCGCATCACCCAGCTGGCCGAATCCGGCGACGGCCGCTACATCCTCGAACTCACCGGCGTGTCGCGCTTCAAGGTGACCGAGGAGCTCGCGGTGAAGACGCCGTACCGGCAATGCCGCGTCGATTACTTCCCGTTCGTCGACGATTTCACCGCCCGCAAGGGCGAGGACGAGGTCGATCGCGACACGCTGCTCTCGGTGCTGACCGACTTCCTCAAGGCCAACAACCTCAAGGTCGATTGGGGCGGCGTCGAAAGCGCGCCCAACGAAGCGCTGGTCAACGCGCTGGCGATGATGTCGCCCTACGGCGCGCCGGAGAAGCAGGCGATGCTGGAAGCGCCCGATCTCAAGACCCGCGCCGAAATCCTGATCGCCGTCACCGAGATGGATCTCGCCAAGAAGCGCACCAGCGGCGATCCGCCACTGCAATGAGCCGCGCAACGATGCGCCCCGATTTGCGCGGCGCCGTTGACGGCCACGCGCCGGCGCGGTTCAGTCCGCGCAGTTTTCTCGATAGCTCTGAACTGGTCCGCCCCTCATGACGACATCCGCCGAACGCCCCGAAACGTCCGTCGACAGCAAGCTGCTGGAAATTCTTGTGTGCCCGATCACCAAGGGCCGGCTGGAGTTCGACCCGGCCCGGCAGGAACTGATCTCCCGCGGCGCCAAGCTCGCCTACCCGATCCGCGACGGCATCCCGATCATGCTGCCCGAAGAGGCGCGCAAGCTCGGGTAGTGTTGAGCCTGCCCCACAAAGTATCATTGTGGTGCGTTTAGTAGGCTGACATCCTTCAGCGATGTACTTGATGTACGTCGACGAAAGCGGAGACGTTGGTCTCGTTAACTCACCCACCAGCCATTTTGCGCTTTCTGGGCTCATCGTTCATGAAAGCCGTTGGCGGGATTTTGTCACCAGCCTAGTTAGCTTTAGAAGAACTCTCCGTGATGTCTACGGGCTGCCGTTACGAACGGAATTGCACGCCTCGCATCTGATCAAAAGCCCTCCGATGCCGGGCATGAATCGTCATATCAGGTTAGCGATTCTGAGAAACTTCTTGGATGAGCTGGCGAAAATGGATTTTGTTTCAATAACGAACGTGGTTGTTTGCAAGACGGGCAAACCTCTCGACTACGATGTCTTCTCACATGCGTGGCAAGCGCTATTTCAGCGCTTCGAGAATACGCTGAAAAGCGGCAACTTTCCCGGGAGCCATCGAAATGATTTTGGAATTGTCCTTACCGACGCGACAGACGGCAAGAAGTTGCAGCGGATGGTAAGAAGAATGGCAGTTTACAATCCTGTTCCTAACATGGCGAGGATAGGCGCTGGACATCGTAACCTTCCGCTACTTCGGATTATCGAAGATCCCTACCCAAAAGATTCGAAAGACAGCTTCTTCATTCAAGCATGCGACACTTGCGCTTACTTTCTTCTGCAGAAATTTTCGCCAAACAGTTTTGTAAGGAGGGCGGGCGCTCATCACTATCTCAACCGACTTCAACCTGTACTAAACAGGAGGGCCAGCTATTCAAATGAGTTAGGGATTGTCGTCTTATAAAGGGAAGGGGGAGGCTTTTACACCTCCCCGGTGCAATCCTACTCGTGGGTTGAGCCCAGTTTCAGATCACGTCCTTACAATAGCAGAAATCCTATCAAAATCAATAGGATGTAAATGATTCAAATCGCTTAGCATTCTCGAGTTTTACCGCTACAGCGCCTCGCCCTTCAGCAGCCGCGGCGTCTCGCCGGTGAGGCCGGCGGCCTGGCGGATGAAGGCGCCTTTCAGCGGCGGCAGGCGATCGACCAATCCCAGACCGATATCGCGGACGCTCCGCAGCAGCGGCGACTTGTTGGAGAACAGCAGGTTCAGACCGTTGGTGGCGACGCCCATCGCCATGGTGTCGAACCGGCGCCAGCGCTGATAGCTCTCCAGCACATCGGCCTGGCCCGGATCGATCCCGAGCCGCGCCGCATCGACCACCACCTCGGCCAGTGCGGCGACGTCGCGCAGGCCCATATTGAGGCCCTGCCCGGCGATCGGATGGATCACATGGGCGGCGTCGCCGATCAGCGCCAGCCGCGGCCCGATGAACGACTGCGCGACGAAATAGCCGAGCGGAAACGCCTTCGGAGCGTCGAGCGGCTTCACATCTCCGAGCCGCAGCCCGAAGCGCTTTTCCAGTTCGACCTGAAATTCGGCCGGCGGCAGCGCGACGATGTCGGCGGCGACGCGGCGGCTCTCGGTCCACACCAGCGACGACCGCTTGCCGGTGAGCGGCAGGATCGCGAACGGGCCGGCCGGCAGGAAATGCTCCTCGGCGCAGCCATTGTGGTCGCGCTCGTGCTCGACCATCACGACGATGCCGGACTGGTCGTAGTCCCAGCCATAGGTGGCGATGCCGGCGCGCTCGCGCAGCTTCGACTTGGCCCCGTCGGCGGCGACCAGCAGGCTCGCTTCGATGACGCTGCCATCGCCGAGCGTGACGGTCGTGCCGCCCTCCTGCGACTGGTAAGATGTCACTGGCGTGGCGCGCAGCTCGACACCTTCGGCCTCGGCCCGCTTGGCCAGCGCCTCGTTGAGATATTTGTTCTCGACCATATGGGCGAACGGCTCGCCCGGCTGCACTTCGCCCGCGAAGGTGAGGAACACCGGCCGCGTCGCATCTTCGAGTTCGCTGTCGGTGACGATCATGTCGAGGATCGGCTGCGCGGTCGGCGCCACCTCGTCCCAGACGCCGAGCGCCTCGAACAGCCGGCGGCAGGCCGCCACGATCGCGGTGGCGCGCGGATCACGCGACGGTCGCATCGCCAGCGCCGGGTCGGCGACGATCACCGGCACGTCGGGGCCGAGCCCCTGACGCAGCGCCAGCGCCAGCGCCAGACCGGCGAATGCGCCCCCTCCGATGACAATACTTCGCGGTGCCGTCATTTTTCTCACTCGTCGACCAGAGTTCGGGTGCCCGGTGGTGTTGCGCAAGGGGCGTTTCGCCAGGAGTTCTTGTCGCCAAGAGTTCTTGCGCCGTCGCTGCAGCTGGGCGAAACAGGCAGGAACAACCGTGGCTTGCCGCCCGGTTCTAACAGACCTCGACGACGGTGGGAAATTGCCGCCGCGAGCCGACCGTTTTGACGCGTTTGTTCACGCGAACCGGTGCCCACGTCGCTTGAAAACGCCTTGAGGGAGCCACTGCCGGTGTCCAAGAGCCTGATCGACCTGATCTCGATCCTCGATCTCGAGCCGCTCGAGGTGAACCTGTTCCGCGGCACCAGCCCGAAGACGAGCTGGCAGCGGGTGTTCGGCGGCCAGGTGATCGGCCAGGCGATGGTGGCGGGCTGCCGCACTGTCGAGAACCGGCTGCCGCATTCGCTGCATTGCTACTTCATCCTGCCGGGCGATCCGCAGGTGCCGATCATCTACGAGGTGGAACGGCTGCGCGACGGCAAGAGCTACACCACCCGCCGCGTCACCGCGATCCAGCACGGCCAGGCGATCTTCTCGCTGATGATGTCGTTCCACGACGACGAGGAGACCGAGTTCGACCATCAGGACAAGATGCCGGACGTGCCACCGCCGGAGGCGCTGACCGCGGAGGAGATCTCCAAGCAGCCGTTCTTCAAGGAGATGCCGGACTTCATCAAGCGCTACTACGAGAGCGACCGGCCGATCGAGCTGCGCCCGGTCGAACTGACGCGTTACTTCGGCAAGAAGATCGACGACGGCCGCATCCATGTCTGGATCCGCACCGCCGCCAAGCTGCCGGACGATCCGGCGCTACACATGTGCGCGCTGGCCTATGCGTCGGACTTCTCGCTGCTCGACGCCGTGATGGCGCGCTACGGCCGCACGCTGTTCGACAAGCGGATGATGCCGGCCAGCCTCGACCACGCGATGTGGTTTCATCGCCCGTTCCGGGCCGACGAATGGCTGCTCTACGCGCAGGATTCGCCGTCCGCGCAGGGCGGCCGCGGCCTGACACGTGGCCAGATTTTCAAGCCCGACGGCACGCTGGTGGCCTCGGTCGTTCAGGAAGGCTCCGTGCGACAGCGCCGCGAACCCCCGAAAGGGTGAGATCGACAAGCACCGGTTTGCGGCCGCGCGGCGCGCGCTGACGGCCGGCCGAACTACGCGCCGAAACTCTTCGGCGAGCCGGCCACCGCCTGCGCGCCGGTGCTGGCGACTTTCATCACCGCGAGGCCGCGTTCGTTGGTGCCGTCGGAGCGGAAGCGGAACAGGCCGTCGATGCCGGCGAAGCCCGACGGATTGGTCAGCACCTCGCCGGAGAACCGCTTCGGCCCCTGGGTGCGGGCGAGCGCGGCGACCAGCGCCACCGCGTCATAAGCCAGCGTCGCGGTGCGGACCGGGTCCTGCCCGTAGCGGGTGCGGTAGCGGCCGGAGAAATTGCGGAAGCCGGACGGATCGGGCGCCGCATAGAGGCCGCCCTGCAGCGCCGGCGTGGCGAACACCCGCGGATTGTCCCACAGCCCGGTGCCGAGCAGCTGCAGGCGGCGCAGATCGGCGCCCGCCGCGGTCAGCGCATCGGCGACGCCCGCCAGCGCATCGCCGTCGTCGGCGAGCAGCAGCGCATCGGCGCCGCTCAGCGCCTGCGCGATGGTGCGCGCCGCGCCCGCGCGATCGGCGCCGTATTTCTCGAACGCGGCGATGCGGCCGCCTTTGCTGCTGACGACCTGCTTGAACGCCGCTTCGACCACGCTGCCATAGGCATTGTCGGGCAGCAGCGCCGCGTAGGAGCGTTTGCCGACGCCCGCCGCATAGCCGATGATCCGGTTGACGTCGGACTCCGGCAGGAAGCTGAGCAGATACACGCCGCGGCCGGCGACGCTCGAATCGGTCGAGAACGCGATCATCGAGACGTTGCGCTGGCGGGTCAGCGACGCCGCGGCCGGCACCGACTGCGCGAACAGCGGCCCGAGGATGATCTCGGCGCCCTCGTCCAGCGCCTGCTGGGTCGCGGCCTGCGCGCCCTGCGGATTGCCGGTGTCGTCCTTGACCAGCAGCTGGATGTCCGGATTGTTGAATTCGGCGAGCGCCATCTCGGCGGCGTTCTTCATCGACTGCGCCGCGACGCCGGCATTGCCGGGCGCCGACAGCGGCAGCACCAGCCCGACCTTGACCCGGCCGTTGCCGACCGATTGTCCCTGCTGTTGCGGTTGCGCAGCATCCGCCGGCGGCTGCTGGCCGAACTGGCTGGTCAGAGTCTGCTGCACGCCCGAGCACGCCGCGAGCATCGGCGCGCCGAGAATCAGGCCGACGGCCGTCCGGCGTGTCGCTCGCAGCGGCTTGAAACTGGGATCGCGCAGGTCTGCCATATCGCCTCTTCAAACGACATCCGGCCGGCTGGGCGCCGATCGCCGATATCGCGCTGATTGAAATCTTGCTGGTTCGGCCGGCCGAGGCCGCGGCCGGATCCGGCCCTCCCCCGAGTCCGGATACCTCATCATAATCTCGGCGAATGATTAACCAAAACAAAAGGTTTAGACTGCCCGCCCGAGCCGGACGAATGTGATGTCCGGTATCGCGCCTTTCCCCTAGACTAGGACCATGCGCGCCCGAACCGTCACCTCCGCCTCGCCCGATTCGCCCGCCGACGCCGAGGCGCGAAGCTTCCTGGTGGCGGGCCAGAAGCTGATCGCGCCGCGCGCCGCGCCCGGACTGCATCTGGTGGCCACCCCGATCGGGAATCTCGGCGACATCACGCTGCGGGCGCTGGAGACGCTGGCGGGCGTCGACCAGATCGCCTGCGAGGACACCCGTATCACCCACCGGCTGACCGAGCGCTACGGCATCTCGGCGCCACTCACCCCCTATCACGAACACAACGCCGCGCAGGCACGGCCGAAGATCCTCGACCGGCTGGCGCGCGGCGGCTCGGTGGCGCTGGTGTCGGACGCCGGCACGCCGCTGATCTCCGATCCCGGCTACAAGCTGGTGCGCGAGGCCGCGGCCGCCGGCCATGACGTGATCGCGCTGCCCGGCGCTTCGGCAGTGCTGGCGGCGCTGACGCTGGCGGCGCTGCCGACCGACCGGTTCTTCTTCGACGGCTTTCTGCCCGCCAAGCAGGGCGCGCGCCGCAACCGGCTCGGCGAGCTCGCCGCGATCGACGCGACGCTGGTGCTGTTCGAAGCCGGCAGCCGGATTCACCACAGCCTGCGCGATCTCGCCGACGTGCTCGGCGATCGCGACGCCGCGGTGTGCCGCGAACTCACCAAGCTGCATCAGGAAGTGCGGCGCGCGCCGCTGCAGGAGCTCGCCGCGACCGCCGAAACCCTCGACACCCGCGGCGAATTCGTCGTGGTGATCGGCCCGCCCGATGCCGCCGCGCAGGCGATGACACCGGGCGCGCTCGACGCCTGGCTGCGCGAGGCGCTGCAGAGCGTCAGCGTCAAGGACGCGGTGGCGCAGGCGGTCGAGATCTCCGGGCGGCCACGCCGCGAGATCTATGCCCGGGCGCTCGAACTGGTGCGACAGCGCGAGGCGGGCGATGACGTGACTGACGATGGCCAAGACTGACGGCACGCCCGCGCCCGAACGCGTCGCCGCGTTTCAGACCGGCCTGTCGGCCGAGACGCGCGCCGCCGCGCTGCTGATGGCGAAGGGCTACCGCATTCTGGCCCGCCGCTTCAAAACACCCTATGGCGAGATCGACATCGTGGCGCAGCGGCGCCAGCTCGTCGCCTTCATAGAGGTCAAGGCGCGGGCGCGGCTCGACGACGCCGCCTATGCGGTGACGCCGCGGCAACAGCAGCGCATCATCGCGGCCGCCGAAGCCTGGCTGATGGCGCATCCCGAACACGCGACCTTCGAGCTGCGCTTCGATGCCGTGCTGGTGGCGCCGAAACGGCTGCCGCAGCATCTGCCGGCGGCGTTCGACGCCAGCGCTTGACCGCCGTGGCCGATCGGCCGATAGCCGTTTGCAGACAGTCCTCTGAGCCGAACGTGGTTTGGTTCACAATCCGGAAGCTGTGCATGACACTGAAGGTCGCCGTCCAGATGGACCCCATCGCGCGGATCAACATCCGCGGCGATTCGACATTCGCGCTGCTGCTCGAAGCGCAGAAGCGCGGTCACGCGATCTCGTATTTCACGCCCGACAAACTGTCGCTGCGCGGCAACGACGTCGTCGCCTCGGTGCAGTCGCTTGCGGTGCGCGACCAGGAGGGCGATCACTTCACGCTGGGTGAACCGACGCGCGTCGACATGCGCGGCTTCGATGTCGTGCTGCTGCGCCAGGACCCGCCATTCGATCTCGCTTACATCACCTCGACGCATCTGCTCGAACGCATCCATCCGCACACGCTCGTGGTCAACGATCCGGCCAGCGTGCGCAACGCGCCCGAGAAACTGTTCGTGATGGATTTCGCCGAGCTGATGCCGCCGACGCTGATCAGCCGCAACCTCGACGAGATCAACGCATTCCGCGCCGAGCACGGCGCCGTGGTGATGAAGCCGCTGCACGGCCATGGCGGCGCGGCGGTGTTCCGCGTGCTGCCGCAGGACATCAATTTCGGCTCGCTCTACGACATGTTCGCGGTGACGTTCCGCGAGCCGTGGGTGATCCAGCGCTTCCTTCCGGAAGTGAAGCACGGCGACAAGCGCATCATTCTGGTCGACGGTGAGTTCGCGGGTGCGGTCAATCGCGTGCCGGCGCCCGACGATCTGCGTTCCAACATGGTGCGCGGCGGCGCGGCCGCGGCCACCGATCTGTCCGAAAAGGAACGGACGATCTGCGCGACGCTCGGTCCCAAACTACGCGAACGCGGCCTGCTGTTCGTCGGCATCGACGTGATCGACGGTTACCTCACAGAGATCAACGTCACCTCGCCGACCGGCATTCGCGCCGTCGCAAGGCTCGGCGGTCCGGACATCGCGGGGCGGATCTGGGACGTGATCGAAGCCAAGCGGACGTGACCTCGCGCACACTGCGGCAACTACGCGAGTGCTGGCATCTAAGTAAAAAGTAGTAGATGGCGCACGGCGGCGTCTTACCGCTGGCGCTCGGCCGCGTCCGGCTCTAACCTTTGGTTTTCAGGTATTGGTTGCACGAACGTGGTCGTGGCGTTCCGCGTCCGACGTTTTATTGCCCTGGGAGCTCGAGCATTGCAGGTTCTCATTGCGCGCCGCCGAAGCCCGGCCCTGTCCGCCCGTCCGATCGCTGCCCGCAGCCGGACAGACCACTATTGTCCAGCTCAGCAGCAGGTGACCCCATGAGTCCGTCCGCGAAGCCGCGCGCCGGTCGTCCGGTCTCCACCGAGAGCGGCGCCCAGGCCAAGGCCGTTTCGATCGACGCCCTGGCGTCCACCATCAACCGCGCGATCGAGCAGGCCGAGGATCTCGGCATCAGCTCCGCGGTGCAGCTCTTGATGATGGCCCGGCTCGAAGTCGATCTCACCGAGATCGCGCTGGAGACCAAGCTCAAGAAGTCGGCCTGAGGCGAAGCCTGGGCTACTGCGAGTGATGTTCACTTAATGTTCTTGCGCGGTTCCATGGGCCGCGCTAGCGTTTGACGTCTGCAGGGGGCGTCATGGTCCAGCACGTATCCACGGTGGCTTTCGAAGGCATCGAGGCCCGCGCGGTCGATGTCCAGGTCCAGGTCTCGCCCGGACTGCCGGCTTTCGCCGTGGTCGGGCTGGCCGACAAGGCGGTGTCGGAAGCGCGCGAGCGGGTTCGCTCGGCGCTGATCGCCTCCGGCCTGGCGCTGCCGGCGCGGCGCATCACCGTCAATCTCGCGCCCGCCGACCTGCCCAAGGAAGGCAGCCATTACGACCTGCCGATCGCGCTCGGGCTGATGGCGGCGATCGGCGCCATCCCGTCCGACGCGCTGGCCGGCTTCACCGTGCTGGGCGAGCTCGGCCTCGACGGCTCGATCGCCCCGGTAGCCGGCGTGCTGCCCGCCGCGATCGCGGCGAATGCCCGCGACGAGGGACTGATCTGCCCCGCCGCCTGCGGCTCCGAGGCCGCGTGGGCAAGCCCCGACCTGCAGATCATCGCCGCCACGTCGCTGATCCAGCTCGCCAACCATTTCAAGGGCACGCAGCTGCTCGGCCGGCCGCAGCCGCGGGTGCACGAAGCGGAAGCCTCGACGCTCGACCTGCGCGACATCAAGGGCCAGGAAAGCGCCAAGCGCGCGCTGGAGATCGCCGCCGCCGGCGGACATCATCTCTTGATGGTCGGCTCGCCGGGCTCCGGCAAGTCGATGCTGGCGGCGCGGCTGCCGTCGATCCTGCCGCCGCTGTCGCCCGCCGAACTGCTCGAAGTGTCGATGATCGCCTCGGTGGCCGGCGAGATCCGCGACGGTGCGTTGACGGCGCGGCGGCCGTTTCGCGCGCCGCATCATTCGGCCAGCATGGCGGCGCTGACCGGCGGTGGCATCAAGGCGCGTCCCGGCGAAATCTCGCTGGCGCATCAGGGCGTGCTGTTTCTCGACGAACTGCCCGAATTCGATCCGCGCGTGCTGGATTCGCTGCGCGCGCCGCTCGAGACCGGCGAGGTCGCGGTGTCGCGCGCCAACGCCCGCGTCACCTATCCGGCCCGCGTGATGCTGGTGGCGGCGATGAATCCGTGCCGCTGCGGCCGCGCCTACGAGCCGGGCTACGCCTGCAAGCGCGGCCGGGTCGAACGCTGCAGCGCCGACTATCAGTCGCGGATTTCGGGCCCGCTGATGGACCGCATCGATCTGCGCATCGAAGTCCCGGCCGTCACCGCCGCCGACCTGATCCTGCCGCCGGCCGCCGAAGGCTCGGCCGAGGTCGCGGCCCGGGTCGCCGCGGCGCGCGACCTGCAGCGCCGCCGCTACACGGCGCTCGGCCTGCCGCAGATCCGCACCAACGCCGAGGCCCCGGCCGCGGCGCTGGAAACCGTCGCCCAGCCGGATTCTGCCGGGCTGAAGCTGCTGCGCGACGCCGCCGAAACCATGCGGCTGTCGGCACGCGGCTATCACCGCGTGTTGCGCGTCGCCCGCACGCTGGCCGATCTCGACGGCAGCGAAACGATCGGCCGGCTGCACCTCGCCGAGGCGCTGTCCTACCGGGCGCTCGGCGAAGACATCCGCAGCGCGGCATGATGGTGAATCGGATTCGCCGCGTATCAACCTGCTGGTAACGACCTTTGTTTACGCTCTGCGAACCATAGCCCTGCGTATCGGGGCTGGCGTTGGCGAGGCGTTGTGATGTTGCGTTTCCGAGTTCTGGCCTCGACCGTTCCGCTGCTGCTGCTCGGGCTGTTCGCGCACAGCGAACTGATCGCCGGGCCGCAGCCCTGCATCTCGGCCGGCGACCGCACGGTGCAGATCGCGCCCGCCTCCTGGATGGCGCAGCTCCATGTCGGCTTCACCGACGATCCGTCCCAAGCGACGGTCCGGGTGCAGATCGTCGACGATCCGGATGCAGCCGACTTCGCGGTCTCCGACGACGCCGCCAATGACGAGCAGAGCGCCTGCGCGGCGGGGCCGGACAATCGCATGGTCGCGATCGCCGCGCATCCGTCGGCGGGCGAGCCGGTGATCTACCTGACCCACGACGCCGACAGTGGCGCGGACTACCGGATCTACGTGCGTTCGGCGAAGTTCAGCGAACGTGAAGCCGCGGCGCTGCTGGTCGGCGCCTCCACGCGCCACCTGCCCATCAGCACCGCATCGCTCGGCCGCAACTCTTAAGCTTCGGTCAACCCTGTCGGCATTGCGCGCCGAATCGCGCGTGCGCCTCAAACTCTTTGCAACGCGGACGTTCGATACTGCCGGGCAGAAATGCCGGAGGATCGAGTGGGCGCATGAGGCGGGGGCTGCGGATCGGATCGAGACGCCGCGCTTGGGCGCGCCGGTTTCCGCGGCTGGCCGTGGCGCTGCGCGCCGGGCTCGTATTCGCCGCGGCTTTCGCCGGCGCGTTTGGGCTGATCAGCATCGTCGTCCCGCACAGCACGCCGCAAGTCGCCACGCTCGGCGTGAGCCTGCTGATGGGTTTGTTCTGCGTCGCGCTGGCGGTGCAGAGCCTGCGGCTGCGCCGACTGCACCAGCAGCTCCGCAGGGTGATCCTGCACAACGAAACCCTGGCCGACCGGAACTGGGAGCTGCAGGAATCCAACGACCTGAGCCGCGCCCGGCGCGACACATCCGACAAGCCGGCGGCCATGGGCGAGACCGACGCGACCCGGCGCGCAAAATCCCGGCTGCTCGCGATAGCGTCGCACGAAATGCGCACGCCGCTGGGCGGCATCATCGGGATGAGCCGACTGTTACTCGACACGCCGCTGTCGCCCGAGCAGGCGACCTATGCGCGCGCGGTGAAGACGTCCGGCGAGTCGCTGCTGTCGCTGATCGACGAATTCCTCGACGACGCGCGGATCGATGCCGGCCGGATCGAGCTCGAGCACGCGCCGTTTGGACTGACGCCGCTGATCGAGGAGATCACCGAACTGCTGGCGCCGCGGGCGCAGGCGCGCGGCCTCGAGATCGCCGCCGACGTCGATGAGCGGCTGCCCGCACAGGTCGTCGGTGACGCCGCGCGGCTGCGTCAGGTGCTGCTCAATCTCGCCGGCAACGCCATCAAGTTCACCACCGAAGGCGGCGTCGCGCTGATCGTCAGTCCAGGCGAACGGGACGGCGGGATCGACGTCGTGGTACGCGACACCGGAATCGGCATCGCGCCGGAGGCGCAGCAGCGGATCTTCGGCGAATTCGAACAGGCCGACGAGGCGATCGCCCGGACCTATGGCGGCACCGGACTTGGCCTCAGTATCAGCGAACGGATCGTCCGCCGGATGGGAGGACGCATCACGCTGCGCAGCGAGCCGGGCGTTGGGAGCAGCTTCACGGTTTCGCTGCCGCTGGCCGCAGCCGGCGGTGGGGACGTCGCGCGCCTCGCCCCGCCAGATCTGAGTGGTCAGGCCGTGCTGATCGCCGCGCCGCTGACCGTCGAGGCCGAGCTGGTCGCGCAGCGGCTGCAGCGTTGGGGCGCGCGGACCCGCGTCCTGCGGGATCCGGAGGATGTACGCGCCTCGCTGCCGGATCAGTCCTGGGCGGCGATCCTGATCGATATCGGTTTCGGCCGGGATGTCGCCGAGGCGCTGGCGCAGGACGTCATGGCCGATGTGGCGCAACGTATCTTGCTGCTGACGCCCGCGATGCGGTCCGAGTTTCTTCCGGACTTGCCCGCCGCGTTCACCGGCTATCTGGTCAAGCCGCTGCGCGCGGCCTCGCTCGCCGCACGTCTCGGCGGCGCGCTGATCGATGTCGCCGCGCCCGGAATCGCCGACGGCGAGCCGCCCGGCTTCGACCAGCCGAACATTGCGCCGAGCGGCCTGTCGGTGCTGATCGCCGAAGACAACGACATCAACGCGCTGCTGATCCGCGCGATGCTGAACCGGCTGGGCCATCGCGCCGTGGTGGTCACGGACGGCCGGCAGGCCGTGCAGCATTGGCTGGCGGCGCAGCGCGAGCGCACGCCGTTCGACCTGATCCTGATGGATCTGCAGATGCCGCGTCTTGACGGCATCGCCGCGAGCCGGCAGATCCGCGCGCAGGAAACAACCACCGCGGCGCGGCCGACACCGATCCTGGCGCTCACTGCCAACACGCTGGCCGAGGATCGTGATGCCTGCCTGGCGGCCGGCATGGACGGCGTGCTGATCAAGCCGCTCGACCGCGACAAGCTCGCCGACGTGCTGGCCGACATCGCCGCGATGCGGCCGATCGCCGTGTAGCCGCGGCAGCCTGTTACCAAACCGACATCCCGGTGTCGAAGTTCGGCGACATGTCATGCGCCGGCAATCGATGTGTCACAACGCTGTCGGAACCCCGTGATTTTTGATGCGCGCCGGCCGCGCACCTCGATTCGGTTGCAGGCGGTCACGAGGATGCCATGCACACCGACCAATTCGCCCGCTCGAAGAAGTTCATCAAGCTGCTGCGCCCCGAAGTGGCCGGCGCGGCGGCGCAGACCGCGATCACCTGGTTCAAGCCGGCGCTGAAAATCGGCGACCACGGCAAGCCGATCGCGCAGCCGACCCTGACGCCGGCGACGCTCGGCCGGCTCGGCGCGCTGGAGGTGCGGCTGGCGCAGAAGAAGCAGGACATCAAGCGCGCCCAGAAGCTGCGCTACCGCGTGTTCTACAAGGACGGCACCGCGATCGCCGACGCCGCCACGATGCTGGCGCGGCGCGACAAGGACGCGTTCGACAAGATCTGCGAGCATCTCCTGGTGATCGATCATGCTGCCAAGCCGTCGCTGAGCGGCAAGCAGCCAGTGGTCGGCACCTACCGGCTCCTCCGCCAGGAGATCGCCGATCGCCACGGCGGCTTCTACACACAGAACGAGTTCGACATCGCCGGCATGATCGCGCGGCACCCGCAGCTGCGCTTTCTCGAGCTCGGCCGTTCCTGCGTGCTGCCGCCCTATCGCAACAAGCGCACCGTCGAGCTGCTGTGGCACGGCATCTGGAGCTATGTGCGCCAGCACGGCGTCGACGTGATGATCGGCTGCGCCAGCTTCGACGGCACCGATCCGGAGCGGCTGGCGCTGCCGCTGTCGTTCCTGCATCACTACGCCGCCGCACCCGAAGCCTGGCGCGCGAGGGCTCATCCGTCGCGCTATGTCGAGATGAACCGGATGCCGAAGGACGCGGTCAACCAGAAGGCCGCGCTGCGCGAACTGCCGCCGCTGATCAAAGGCTATCTGCGGCTCGGCGCCTCGATCGGCGAGGGCGCGGTGATCGACCATCAGTTCGGCACCACCGACGTGCTGATCATCATGCCGGTCTCGGCAATCAGTAGCCGCTACATCGAGCACTTCGGCGCCGACGCGACGCGGCACGCGGCATAGCACGGACTATCCAACCAAACAGTCGTCATCCCCGCGAAGGCGGGGATCCAGTATTGCAGAGCGTCTGCGTTCAGCATTCAGTTAATAACGAGCGCTCTGGGATACTAGGTCGCCCGGTCAAGCCGGGCGATGACGGCGGGGAATGGGGCGGCTGCCACAACTCACCTCCGGCGCTCACAACCTACCGTCATTGCCGGGCTTGACCCGGCAATCCATCCTCTTCGCAAGAAGCTCGTCGACGACGCGCTACGCGCTTCGCGCGCGATGGATGCGCGGGCCTTCGCCGCGCCGAAGGGGCTACGGCCCCGCAGGCGGGTCGGGCCCGCGCATGACAGGTAGTAAGTGGCGCTATAGCCGCCGCAGCGAGACCGAATCGACCACGTGGTCAGCGCCCTTTTTAAGAATCAGCGTCGCGCGTGGCCGGGTCGGCAGGATGTTGTCTTCGAGGTTGGCCAGGTTGGTGCGTTCCCAGATCGCGATCGCGGTGGCGGTGGCTTCCTCGTCGGACAGCGGCGCGTAGCGATGGAAGTAGGACCGCGGGTCGTGGAACGCGGTGTCGCGCAGCGCCAGGAAGCGCTTGATGTACCAGTCGCGCAGGACCGGCTCGTCGGCGTCGATATAGACCGAGAAGTCGAAGAAGTCCGACACCACCGGCACCGCCTTGCCGTCGCGCGGCAGCCGGCCGGTCTGCAGCACGTTGACGCCTTCGACGATCAGGATGTCGGGGCGGTCCACCACGGTGAACTTGTTGGGCACGATGTCGTAGGTGAGATGCGAATAGATCGGCGCCTTGACCTTGCGGCGACCCGACTTGATGTCGCTGAGGAAGCCGAGCAGGGCGGGCAGGTCGTAGCTCTCCGGAAAGCCCTTCTTCTGCATGATGCCGGCCCGCTCCAACACCGCATTGGGATGCAGGAAGCCGTCGGTGGTGACGAGATCGACCTTCGGGCGCGGCGACCAGCGCGCCAGCAGCGCCTGCAGCACGCGCGCGGTGGTCGACTTGCCGACCGCGACCGAGCCGGCGACGCCGATGATATAGGGCATCTTGCGTTCGACCACGCCGAGGAAGCGGCGCTGCGCGTAGTAGAGCTGCTGCATCGCCCCGACATGGATCGACAGCAGCCGCGACATCGGCAGATAGATCTCCTCGACCTCGGTGAGATCAAGCCGGTCGTGCATCGATTTCAGCGCGGCGATCTCGGCGGCGTCGAGCGTCATCGGCGTATCCTGGCGCAGATTGGCCCACTCCGACCGCGAGAAGGTGCGGTAGGGATTGTAGTGGTGCAGTTCCGACCTGGCATCCATCGCGGGGTCCTCGCCTTGTTTGTCCGTGACCGGCTTTTGTTGTTGTTGCGGCCGCTGGCCGATGTGGAGATCGTGATCGGGCGAGACCGCCGGCCCCGCCCGCAGAACTAATCGCGCTTGCGCGAGGCTTTTTCTTCGAGACCCGACATCGAGGTGCGCTGACCGAGCGCGGCCTCGACCTCGTCGAGCGTCACACCGCGCGCCTTCAGCAGCACCAGCATGTGGAACAGCACGTCGGCGGCCTCGGCGATCAGATGGCCGCGGTCGTTCTCGACCGTGGCGATCACCAGCTCGACGGCTTCCTCGCCGAACTTCTTGGCGCAATGCTCGGCGCCCTTGTCGAGCAGCTTCTTGGTGTAGGAGGCCTCGCCGCCGGAGGCGGCCCGCGCATCGATGGTGGCGGCGAGATCGTGGAGGGTGAAGCGGGCCATACGCGTACTCTACAATTCTGCCGGCGCTAAGTTATCGCACCGGTCGACGTGACGCCAGAAATCGAGCTCAAGGATCCAGCCGCATGGGCAATCCGGCCCGAAGCATATGATCCTTGGCCTGACGAATGGTGTATTCGCCAAAATGGAAGATCGAGGCCGCCAGCACCGCGGTGGCGTGGCCCTCGCGGATGCCGTCGACCAGGTGATCGAGATTGCCGACGCCGCCCGAGGCGATCACCGGGACGCCGACGCTATCGGCGATGGCGCGGGTCAGCGGCAGATCGAAGCCGGATTTGGTGCCGTCGCGGTCCATCGAGGTCAGCAGGATTTCGCCGGCGCCGAGCGACACGACTTCCTGGGCGAATTCGATCGCGTCGATCCCGGTGCCCTTGCGGCCGCCATGGGTGAAGATCTCCCAGCGGTCCTTGTTCGGCACCCGCTTGGCGTCGATCGCCACCACGATACACTGATCGCCGAACTTCTCGGCGGCTTCCTTGACGAATTCGCGCCGCGCCACCGCGGCCGAATTGATCGAGACCTTGTCGGCGCCGCTGCGCAGCAGTGTCTTGATGTCGTCGACGGTGCGCACGCCGCCGCCGACCGTCACCGGCATGAAGCAGGCTTCGGCCGTGCGCCGGACGACATCCAGCATGATGCCGCGGTTCTCATGGGTGGCGGTGATGTCGAGGAAGCACAGCTCATCCGCGCCGGCGGCGTCATAGGCGATCGCGGCTTCGACAGGATCGCCGGCGTCGCGCAGATCGACGAAGTTGACGCCCTTGACGACTCGGCCGTCCTTGACGTCGAGGCAGGGAATGACGCGGACCTTGAACATCGCGGCGGTCCTTAAGCGGCCTTGGCGGCGCCGATCAGCGCCAGCGCCTGCGCCGGATCGAGCCGGCCGTCATAGAGAGCGCGGCCCGCGATGGCGCCTTCGAGCTTGTGGGCGCGCGGTGAGAGCAACGTCTTCACATCCTCGATCGAGGCGAGGCCGCCGGATGCGATCACCGGGATCGAGATCGCCTCGGCCAGCGCGATGGTGGCGTCCCAATTGATGCCCTTGAGCAGGCCGTCGCGGGCGATGTCGGTGAAGATGATGGCGGCGACGCCGGCGTCCTCGAAGCGTTGGGCGATCTCCAGCGCGGTGACCTGCGAGCTCTCGGCCCAGCCTTCGACCGCAACATTGCCGTCACGGGCGTCTAGGCCGACGGCGACGCGGCCGGGGAATTGCTTTGCCGCATCCTTCACCAGCGCCGGATCGCGCACCGCGGCGGTGCCGATGATGACGCGGCTGATGCCTTTGGACAGCCAAGCGTCGATGGTCTTGAGATCGCGGATGCCGCCGCCGAGCTGCACCGGCATCGACACCACCTTGAGCATCGCCTCGACCGCCTGCGCGTTCATCGGCTTGCCGGCGAAGGCGCCGTCGAGATCGACCACGTGCAGATACTGAAAGCCCTGCGCCGCGAAGCTTTGCGCCTGCGCGGCGGGATCGAGGTTGAACACGGTGGCGCGCGCCATGTCGCCCTGTTCGAGCCGCACGCACTGGCCGTTCTTGAGATCGATCGCGGGGAAGAGAATCACGGCTTCCACTTCAGAAAATTCGAAATCAGCGCCAGGCCGAAGCGCTGGCTCTTTTCGGGGTGAAATTGGGTGCCCAGCATGGTGTCGCGGCCGACCACCGCGGTGAGCGCGCCGCCATATTCGGCGCGGGCCAGCACGTCGGTCTCGTTCTCGGCGGCGAGGTGGAAGGAGTGCACGAAATAGGCGTGCAGGCCCTTCGGCCCGAGCGGCAGCTTCTCCAGCACCGGGTGCTCGCGCAGCATATCGAGCGTGTTCCAGCCCATATGCGGGATCTTCAGGTCTTCCTGCTTGGGCGTGATCTTGACCACGTCGCCGGGGATCCAGCCGAGGCCCTCGGTGGTGACGTGCTCTTTGCCGCGGGTCGCCATCAGCTGCATGCCGACGCAGATGCCGAAGAACGGCCGCGCCTTGACCCGCACCGTCTCGTTCAGCGCCTCGACCATGCCGTCGATCGCATCCAGCCCCTTGCGGCAGTCCGCAAAGGCGCCGACGCCGGGCAGCACGACGCGGTCGGAGCGAAACACCTGCTCCGGATCGCGGGTGACGATGATCTTGTCCGGATTGTCCAGACCGCGCGCCGCGCGCTCGAACGCCTTGGCGGCGGAGTGCAGGTTGCCGGAGCCATAGTCGACGATCGCGACGCTCATCGCAGCCCCCCCGGACGCGGGAACGACCCGACGATGTCACCGTGAATCGAGGACGCCGGCAGCGGCACGTTGCGGGCCGGCGGCGGCGCGCCGCGGTCGATCGGCAGCGAGAAGCTGACCGGCGTGCCCTGCCGGCCGGACCAGCGGTCGAAGAACCGCCGTTCGGCAGCGGGCAGGTCTTCGCCGACCACAACATCGAGCTGACGCCAGCCGCGGCGGCGCAACGTCCAGCGCCACAGGCTGCCGGCCTCGAGGCCGAGCAGGGCGGCGATCAGCAGCAGCACCAGAAAGCGCGGTCCCGATGCGACGCCGAGCGCGCTCATCGCCACCGTCGCCGCGACCGACAGCGCCAGATAACCCAGCATCGCCAGCCACAGCCGCCGGCTCAGCAGCCACAGCGGGCCGAATACGAATGCCCAGACATAGAACCCGTCGCGCACGAAGACGAAGCGGTCCGGCGCGGCGCTCCGCTCGTCGGCGTCCGCCGGGGGCGCATGAACTGTATAGACCGGCATCAAGACTTCTCCGCCGCTGGACGGCGCTAGCCGCCGAGCTGACCCTTGGTCGAAGGCACTTCGCCCGCCGTCTGCGGATCGATCGCCACGGCCGCGCGCAGCGCCCGCGCCAGACCCTTGAAGCAGGATTCCGCGATATGGTGGCTGTTCACGCCATATAGGGTCTCGACGTGCAGAGTCACGCCCGCATTGATGGCGAACGCCTGGAACCATTCGCGGACCAGCTCGGTGTCGAACTCGCCGATCTTGTCGCGCGGAAACTCGGCCTTGAACACCAGGAACGGCCGGCCGGAGACGTCGATCACCACCCGGGTCAGGGTTTCGTCCATCGGCATCAGCATGCTGGCATAGCGGGTGATGCCCGCCATGTTGCCGAGCGCCTGCTTGACCGCCTGGCCGAGCGCGATGCCGACGTCCTCGGTGGTGTGGTGGAAGTCGACATGCAGATCGCCCACCGCCTTGACGGTGATGTCGATCCGGGAGTGCTTGGCGAGCAGCTCGAGCATATGGTCGAAGAAGCCGATCCCGGTCGCCGAATTGGACACGCCGGTGCCGTCGAGGTTGACGGTCACCTCGATGTCGGTCTCGCGGGTCTTGCGCTTGATGGTCGCCGTGCGCATGAAAGCGG
Organism: Rhodopseudomonas telluris; assembly: GCF_042432815.1. Taxonomy (NCBI): domain Bacteria; kingdom Pseudomonadati; phylum Pseudomonadota; class Alphaproteobacteria; order Hyphomicrobiales; family Nitrobacteraceae; genus Rhodopseudomonas; species Rhodopseudomonas telluris. Next base: position 398,408 of record NZ_JBHLWM010000003.1, on the reverse strand, counting down.
CCTCTCCTGGAAAAACGCGGCCCTTTTAACAGGCGGATGACGCCTTCGCTACTGCACGGGGCGCAACGGCGTCCCGATCTTCGTCCTATGGTGACCGGTTTGCGGCCTGCCGGACGGCAGCGGCCGGTGGTCCGAAGATTTGCAACCCGGGCCGGTCGTGCCTAGATCAGCGCTCGCGAAAGGTTTCCCATGAACATGTATTCCGCGGCGGGCGAAGGCTCGCAATCCTCGGGCCCGGGCTGGCACGGCACCACCATTCTGACGGTCCGCAAGGGCGGCAAGGTCGTAATCGGCGGCGACGGCCAGGTTTCGATCGGCCAGACCGTGATCAAGGCCAACGCCAAGAAGGTCCGCAAGCTCGGCAAGGGCGAGGTGATCGGGGGCTTCGCCGGCGCCACCGCCGACGCCTTCACGCTGTTCGAGCGGCTCGAGGCCAAGCTCGAGCAATATCCGGGGCAGCTCACCCGCGCCGCCGTCGAGCTCGCCAAAGACTGGCGCACCGACCGCTATCTGCGCCGGCTCGAGGCAATGATGATCGTCGCCGACAAGGACGTCTCGCTGGTGCTGACCGGCACCGGCGACGTGCTGGAGCCCGAGGCGGGCGTGATGGCGATCGGCTCCGGCGGCAATTATGCGCTGGCCGCCGCCCGCGCGCTGATCGACACCGACCAGGACGCCGAGACGATCGTGCGCAAATCGCTCGGCATCGCCGCCGAGATCTGCGTCTACACCAACGGCAATCTGACCATCGAGACGCTGCCCGCATGAGCACGGCCGGGGCTGAGCGGCCGGTGGCGTCCGCGGCCGGCCTGCCGGTCCGCTGGGCGCTGACCGTCGTTGTGGCCCTGCTGGCCGTGCAGGCCGTCGCGCTGTACGCGATGGGGCGGGTGCCGATCTGCACCTGCGGCACCGTCAAGCTCTGGCACGGCGTGGTGCAGAGCTCGGAGAATTCCCAGCACCTCACCGACTGGTACACGTTCTCGCACATCATCCACGGCTTCCTGTTCTACGCCGGCACGTGGCTGCTGCTGCCGCGCTGGTCGTGGGCAACGCGGTTGATCGTGGCGGTGCTGATCGAGGGCGCCTGGGAGCTGACCGAGAATTCCAGCTTCATCATCGAACGCTACCGCGCCGGCACGATCTCGCTCGATTACTACGGCGACAGCATCGTCAACTCGGTCGCCGACACGCTGGCGATGATCGTCGGCTTCGTGCTGGCCTGGCGGCTGCCGATCGTCGCGACCATCTTCATCGCGGTGCTGTTCGAATTGGCGGTCGGGCTGCACATCCGCGACAACCTGACGCTCAACGTCATCATGCTGATCCATCCGTTCGACGCCATCCGGCAGTGGCAGGCGGGACCGCCCATCATCTGACTGTTTGCATCTGACCGCTTGCATCTCACCGCTTGCTCCTCACTCCGACCGACCCTACGTAGGCCCCATGACCGACTTCTCCCCCCGCGAAATCGTCTCCGAACTCGACCGCTTCATCGTCGGCCAGGCCGATGCCAAGCGCGCCGTCGCCATCGCGCTGCGCAACCGCTGGCGGCGGCTGCAGCTCGAAGGGTCCTTGCGCGAAGAAGTGCTGCCGAAGAACATCCTGATGATCGGCCCGACCGGCGTCGGCAAGACCGAGATCGCGCGGCGGCTCGCCAAGCTCGCCGGCGCCCCGTTCCTCAAGGTCGAGGCCACCAAGTTCACCGAGGTCGGCTATGTCGGCCGCGACGTCGAACAGATCATCCGCGACCTCGTCGAAGTCGCGATCGCGCAGGTGCGCGAGAAGAAGCGCAAGGACGTCCAGGCGCGCGCGCAGATCGCCGCCGAGGAGCGCGTACTCGATGCGCTGGTCGGGCCCGGATCGAGCCCGGCAACGCGCGATTCCTTCCGTCGCAAGCTGCGCGCCGGCGAACTCAACGACAAGGAAATCGAGGTCGAGACCCAGGCCGGCGGCAGCGGTTCGCCGATGTTCGAGATTCCCGGCATGCCCGGCGCCCAGATCGGCGCAATCTCGCTCGGCGACATTTTCGGCAAGATGGGCGGCCGCACCAAGACGCGGCGGCTGACGGTCGCCGACTCGCACGAGATCCTGGTCAACGAAGAGGCTGACAAGCTGCTCGACAACGATCAGCTGGTGCAGGAGGCAATCAGCGCGGTCGAGAACAACGGCATCGTGTTTCTCGACGAGATCGACAAGATCTGCGTGCGCGACGGCCGCAGCGGCGGTGAGGTGTCGCGCGAGGGCGTGCAGCGCGACCTGCTGCCGCTGATCGAGGGCACCACCGTGTCGACCAAGCACGGCGCGGTGAAGACCGAGCACATCCTGTTCATCGCGTCCGGCGCCTTCCACATCGCCAAGCCGTCCGACCTGCTACCCGAACTGCAAGGCCGCCTGCCGATCCGCGTCGAACTCAACGCGCTGTCGCGCGACGACATGCGCCGCATCCTGACCGAGCCGGAGGCGTCGCTGCTGAAGCAGTATGTGGCGCTGATGCAGACCGAAGGCGTGACGCTGGAATTCGGTGACGACGCCATCGACGCGCTCGCCGACGTCGCGGTGGCGGTCAACTCCACGGTCGAGAACATCGGCGCGCGGCGCCTGCAGACGGTGATGGAGCGCGTCCTCGACGAGATCTCCTTCGTGGCCCCCGACCGCGGCGGCGAAACCATCCGGATCGACGCCGCCTACGTCCAGAAGAACGTCGGCGATTTGGCGAAGAACACGGATCTGAGCCGGTTTATTCTGTAAGCAGGCGTCGAGCGCTTAGTTAGGAATTCGGACTGACGAAGGCGCGAGGTAGAGCGCCTTCCCCGAATACAAGCGCCATGCGCTTTCGAAGATGATGGATTGCCGGGTCAAGCCCGGCAATGACGGACGTGGTCGACGTGGTGCTATGCGCGCCAGCTGACAACGGTTTAGCGACAACCTTACTTCACCCTCCGACATCATCGCCCGGCTTGACCGGGCGACCCAGTATTCCAGAGCCTCTACGGCGAAGTAACAGCCGCTTGGGGATACTGGATCACCCGCTTTCGCGGGTGATGACGGTCAGGGTTGTTACTTCGCGAAGTTAAAGAGGCGACCAGGGCGTCAACGCACTACCCGCGCGCACGTCGCACCCGCACATACAGGGCGCCTTCGCCGCCGTGGCCGATTGCAGCTTCGTCGAAGCCGACCACGTAGGCGCGGAATTCCGGCAGGCTCAACCAGTGCGGCACCTGACGGCGCAGCACGCCGCGTTCGGGATCGCCGCCGAGCCGCGCGCCCTTGCCGGTAATCACCAGCACGAACGACAGCCCGTCGTGACTCGCGCGCTGCAGGAAACGCAGTAGCGCGTGATGGGCGCGCGCCTGGGTCATGCCGTGCAGGTCGATCCGCGCGTCGATATCCTTGCGGCCGCGCGACAGATGCGACCGCTCGCGGCGGCCGAGGCTCGCCAGCGGCGGCGGACTCATCGGCGTCGCGAGTTTCACCGAGCGCTTGACCGGCTGCGGTGACGGCGCCGGCGCGGGCGGTTTCGTGGCGGCGTCAGGGGGCGAGACGACCAGCTCGATCCGGGTCAGCCGCGGACGGCCGCGCAGCGGTTTGACCTGCTTGGCGACGCTGTCCCACAACGCGCGCTCGTCCTCGCTGAGGTGGCGTTTGCGACGCGGGGCGGGCGGATCGAGCGGGGGAATGACACGCTTCATCGCGGTCAGTGTACGTGGCGATGATGGTGGCGCCAGTGATGGCGACGATATTTCCGCTTCACCACGGCAGGGCCGGTGTCCGGCCGAGCCTGTGGGGTCGGCACCGCCTGCGCGGCTGCGCTGGTGGTGTCGTCGGGCTTGGACGCCTGCTTTGATGCGGCCGTGTCCTTGGCTGGCGCCTGCGGAAATTGCTTGGCGATCTTCGCCGACGGCCGCGGCTCGGGCAGCGGCATGGTACGACCACGCGCCAGCGGGTCGAGGCTGTTGGGCAGCAGCATCACGAACCGGATGGGATGCCGCATCCGGCCGGCGACCGCGCCCGCTTCCGCACCGGCGCCGAAATACAAATCGGCCCGCGCCGGCCCGACGATCGCCGAGCCGGTGTCTTGCGCCACCATCAGGCGGCGAAACTCCGTCCTGGCATCGACCGCCGCCACCGGCAGTTCGCCGGTGATGAAGAACGGCGTGCCGTAGACATGCAGCGCCTTGTCGACCGCGATCGAACGGCCCGGGGTCAGCGGCACGCCCTGCGCGCCGATCGCCTCGTCGTCGTCCTTGAGCTTGACCTCGCGGAAGAACACGTAGGAACGGTTGGCGCGGCGCAGCTCCTTGGCCCCGTCCGGATTGGCATCCATCCATTCGCGGATGCGTTGCATCGACATCTGCTCCTTGGGGATGATGCCGCGGTCGATCAGGATGCGGCCGACCGGCGTGTAGGGATAGCCGTTATGGGCATCGTAGTTGATGCGGATGAAGCTGCCGTCCTCCAGCTTCACGCGCGCCGAACCCTGGATCTGTGAGAACAACAAATCGGTCTGGCTCTTCAGCCAGCAGATCTCCAGCCCGCGCCCGGCGACCGCGCCGTCCTCGATCTCGGCCCGGTCGTAGTAAGGCACCAGCTTGCGACGGCCGATCTTGCGATACACCGGCCCGCCATTCGGCAGACTGGCGGTCTGGCTGTAGCCGCGCACGAACAGGTTCGACGGGCGCCGATACACCGGCACGTTATAGACGTCGGTCTGTACCCGGGAGCCTTCGACCACGGGCTCGTAGTAGCCGGTGACGAAGCCGGCATCCTCGCCGACCCGCGAGATCTGCAGCGGCACGAAGTGACGTTCGAAGAAGTGGCGAGCCTGTTCGGCGCTGGTGACATCGGCGGCGCGCGCCGCGCGGCACGGCTCGGTCAGCGACGCGCCGAGCGGCTTGCCATCTGCGCCGGGTTGAGGCCGCGCCAGAATCGGCCGGCAGCTGGCTCGGAACGTCTTGAAGGCGGCGAGATGATCGTCGGCGTCCCAGCCGGTGATCTGGTCCCAGCTCACCGGCGCGTACTGACCACCAGGAATCTCGATCGGCCAGACTGGTGTGACGTGCCGCTTGTGCGCTGCGTGATGATGCTTCGAGCCATGGTGGCGGGGCGCGGCCTCCGCCGATGCTCCCATCGCGACGGGAGTCGTCAGCAGCAAGGCGGCGGCGGCAACGCCGCGCGCCCAGGCGGCGCCCGATGCGCCGCGCGCCTCACTGACCGGCGCCGGTGCCAACCAGCTTCCAGTTCGGATCGCGCGAGCTGACGTCGCGGGCGAAAGTCCAGACGTCGGTGATGTCCGCCACCTTGTCGGGCGTGCCGTCGACGACCGCACCGGCCTTGTCGCGGGTGACCGAGATCATCTGCGACACGAACTTCACGGTGATCTGCGCGGTGTGATCACGCACCTCGGCGCTGATCAGCTCGGCCTTCTCGATCGCGACGAAACGGGTCTCGGTCTTCAGCTCGTTCTTCTCGCGCTCCTTGATGGCGGCGTCGAAGCTGTCATAGACCTCGCTCGACAGCAGGTCTTTCAGGGCGCGGCGATCGCCATTGGCGAACGCCATCACGATCATCTCGTAGGCGCTCTTGGCGCCGGTGAGGAAGTGGTTGGCGTCGAACGACGAGTCCTGGATCACCACGGCGTTGAGGCCGTGGGCCAGCGGCGAATCCGGCTCGGCGATGCCCTTCCAGCGATCCGACGGCGGCACGACATCGGCGCTCGGCGCACTCGGCACCGGGTCGATTACCGTACCGGGCATCGGCACCACGCTGCCGTCCTGCTTGCCGGACAGCACGTCCCGCGCCGCCGCACGATCGAACGGCGGCCGCTCGTTGCCGGTCTTTTGACCCAGCACATTGCGCAGACGCAGGAAAATGAACACCGCAAGCGCAAGAAAGATGATGGTGTAGATATCCACGTCGCTTCACTTTCTCATCGGCGCCGGCCGGGCGCGCTTGCGCCGGCGACCGGGGCCCAGAATCACGATGGGCCGGCCCTCAGATGTAGTGAGGAACTTGGCCCGTCCAATGGCGCGTTTTGGCACAGCCGGGCCGGTTGGCAAATGCCTCCCCGCCGCGTCCAGGCGTCGATCCGGCCGAATGTAAGCCCTTCGTCGCAGCGGGGAAACCGCATCATTGTAAGAAAGTTCATCGCGCCAGTGATTTAGGCAGGTCCGGACGCCGTATCGCGGATTTGGGTCGTGCGGGCCGGCGTGGCGCCGGCGGTTGCCGCTTCGGTCGACCTTGTGGACGGCGGCGGGCCTATGATAGCCACTCGCCGACACTTTCACCCCGCCTCTTCGCGTGAATGCCGCCGCCCCGGCCGCACCTTCCCGCGCTCGCCCAGGAGAGATTTCGATGACCAACGGCAACGGCGCTCCCCCGGAGGGCGCTCCTCCGCAGCTCAACGTGCTGGCGCAGTACACCAAGGACCTGTCGTTCGAGAACCCGAACGCGCCGGCCTCGCTGGCGCCGCAGCAGAACCAGCCGGCAATCAACATCCAGATCAATGTCGGCGCCAACAAGCTCGCCGACACCGAATATGAAGTGACGCTGTCGATCGAAGGCAAGGCCGAGTCTGGCAGCAACCTGATGTTCAGCTTCGAGCTGGCCTATGCGGGCGTGTTCCGGATCGTCAACATTCCGGAAGAAAACCTGCATCCGCTGATCATGATCGAATGCCCGCGGCTGCTGTTTCCGTTCGCCCGCGAGATTATCGCATCTGCGGTGCGCGACGGCGGCTTCCCGCCCCTGATGCTCGATCCGGTCGACTTCGTCGGCCTCTATCGCCAGAATCTCGAGCGCGCTCAGCAGGGCCAGCCGAGCTGATTTCGGCTCCAGCGCACATCTGGATCGACGTCATGGCCGGGCTCGTCCCGGCCATTTTCGTTGGAGGCGTCGTTGCTTGATGGATGGGCCGGACCAGCCCCGGCCATGACGGCGAGGGCGCGTCCGCGTCGCTCAGGCGCCGGCCGTATACTCGTTCCAGATCGCCTTCTCGCCCATCAGTGCAATGAAGGCGCGGTGGGCTTCGAGGTCGGCATCGCTGACGCGCGGTGTCAGCGCGATCGGCCGCTGCCGGCGCGGCGTGTCGCCACCCACGCCGCCGCGCTCCGAGGGGACTTCGGCCAGAATCAGCTGCGACTGCCGGGCGCCGATCAGGTCGATATAGACCTCGGCCAACAGCTCGGCGTCGAGCAACGCGCCATGCTTGGTCCGGCGCGAATTGTCGATGGCGTAGCGCGAACACAGATCGTCGAGCCGGTTCGACACGCCCGGATGCTTGCGCCGCGCCAGCAGCAGCGTATCGACCAGCCGCTCGCGCGGGATCGCGATCCGCGACAGCCGCGCCAGCTCGGCATTGATGAAGCCGATGTCGAACGAGGCGTTGTGGATCACCAGCGGCGCGTCGCCGATGAATTCGATGAACTCGTCGGCGATCTCGGCGAACAGCGGCTTGTCGGCGAGAAACTCGGTCGACAGGCCGTGCACCGCGAAGGCCTCGGCCGGCATGTCCCGCTCGGGATTGATATATTGATGATAGACCTGCCCGGTCGGCATCCGGTTGAAGATCTCGACACAGCCGATCTCAACCAGCCGATCGCCGCGCAGCGGATCGAGGCCGGTGGTTTCGGTATCGAGGACGATCTCACGCATCGGATGCCGGACAGTTCGATGGGAATGGATGCCGGCGAATCAGGGCCGGCGACGCGGCATTTTAGCAGTCGCGGCGAGGATTTCCTGGATCCGCGCCCGCACCGGGTCGAGCCCGTGCGAGGTATCCACCACGAAATCGGCGCGCTTGCGCTTTTCGGCATCCGGCATCTGCCGGGCCAGGATGGCGTCGAGTTTTTCCGGCGTCATGTTCTCGCGCGCCAGGATCCGCTCGCGCTGCACGGTCGGCGAGGTGGTGACCACCACCACGGCATCGACGCGTTTCTCGCCGCCGGTTTCGAACAACAGCGGCACATCCACCACCGCGACCGCGGCGCCGGAGGATTCGGCGTCATCGAGAAAGGTCTGGTGATGCGAGCGTAGCATCGGATGGACGATCTGCTCGAGCCGCTTCATCGCCGCGGCGTCGTGCACGACCTTGGCGGACAGCAGCGCGCGGTCGACCTTGCCGTTGACCACGGTGCCGGGAAACGTCGCCTCGATGGCGGGCACCGCCTCGCCTTCGTAGATTTTATGCACAGTGGCGTCGGCGTCGTAGACCGGCACGCCGGCCTCTTCGAACAGCTTGGCGGTGGTCGATTTCCCCATTCCGATCGACCCGGTCAGCCCAAGCACCAGCATGCTTCGCCCGCTCCCCTAAAACGTCAGCAATTTCTGGCTACGCAGAAATGCCAGCAGAGGCAACAGCGGCAGGCCCAGAATGGTGAAGTGATCACCGTGGATGCCGTCGAACAGATGCACACCCAGACCCTCGACCTGATAGCCACCGACGCTGGAGGTGGCGTTGTCGCCAGCCTGATCCAGATAGGCCGAGATCTCGTCGTCGGTCAGCGGCCGCATCGTCATCCGTGCGATCGCAACGTCGGAGAACAGCACCAGTCCGTTGCGCACCAGCGCGATCGCCGAATGCAGTTCGTGGCGGCGGCCGGCGAGTTCGCGCAGTTGTTTGGCGGCTTCGGCGCGATCCGCCGGCTTGTTGAAACCGCGGGCGCCGAGCGCCAGCGTTTGATCGGCGCCGAGCACGAGGCGGCCGGGATGACGATTTGAGACGAAGGCGGCTTTCTCGCGCGCCAGCAGGCCGGCGATCTCACCTGGCGCCGAGAGGCCCGACGCCTTGGCGATGCCGCGCTCGTCGATATCGGCGGGAATCGCATCGAACGGAATGCCCGCGTTGCCCAGCAAGGTCTGGCGCGCACGGCTCTGCGACGCCAGCACCAGCGGATGCGGCCCGAGCCACAGCGTCATTCCGAAACCCTCTGGCGCTGCCGGTCGGCGAGCAGCTTCATAATCGCCGCGGCGGTTTCCTCGATCGAACGGCGCGTGACGTCGAGCAGCGCCCAGCCATATTTGGCGCTGAGCTTGCGGGCCAGCAGCACTTCGTCGGTCACCGCCTGTTTGTCGATATAGGAGTCGTTGCCGGCGCCGGCGCCGAGACTGAGCAACCGGTTCTGCCGGACCTGGATCAAGCGTTCGGGCGATGCGTGCAGGCTGACCACCAGCGGCTTCTTCAAGGTCTCGAGCTGATGTGGAATCGGAATGCCGGCGACCAGCGGCACGTTGGCGGTGCGGATGCCGCGATTCGCCAGATAGATCGAGGTCGGCGTCTTCGAGGTCCGGGAAACCCCGACCAGCACCACGTCAGCCTCTTCCAGGCCTTCGACGTGCTGACCGTCATCATGCATCATCGAATAGTTCAGCGCGTCGATGCGCTGGAAATATTCGGCGTTGAGGGTGTGCTGGGCACCGACGCGGCCGGTGGTCGAGGCGCCCAGATAGGCTTCGAACAACTGCATCACCGGGCCGATGATCGACAGGCTCGGGCTGTTGATCTCCTGGCACTTGGCTTCGAGCCGGTTGACCAGCTCGCTTTCCAGCAAGGTGAACAGCACGATGCCGGGCGATTCCTCGATCTCCTGCAGCACGCGATCCAGCTGCTTCTGGCTTCGCACCAGCGGATAGACATGCTCGACCGGGGTGACATTGGCGTATTGCGCCGCGACCGCGCGGGACACCGTGATCAGAGTCTCGCCGGTCGAATCCGACACCAGGTGAAGGTGAAAATAGCTGCCGTCGGTCAGCATCATGACCCTGTGTATCCTGTGAACAGCGGGGCGAAAGCCGCCGGATTGCGGCGCCGCGGCCGACGCGGGCGGGATAACCCGGCGTTTTCTTCACAGGCCTCGGGTGAGGAAAGTGTCTCGGGATGAAGCCGAGGTTAACGGGTGAATGTGGATTTGTCTCTTGATAATGCGACAGGCGAGCGGCCCAAACAGCCGACGCCACAAGGCCCGGCGAGCTTTGGACAGCCATCGCCAGGAACTGTGCAAATGTGAATCATGCACGAACAAGCCGGGACATCTTCTGTGCCGGCGCTATCCCCTGTCACTACGACTCAAACCCTAAGAATCTATAAATATTGTTTAGAGGGGTGGAGCTTGCGGAAAACTCCGTCATCGCGCATTCGAGTAACGCGTGGTGAGGACGGCGAGTTCCGGTCCGGCACGCGAATTCCACGTGGTGGGCGCCCGCATGTTCGACTGGTCCGATGTCTATCTCTGGGTGAAGGCGCTGCACGTGATCGCTGTGATCTCGTGGATGGCCGGGATGCTCTACATGCCCCGCCTGTTCGTCTATCACTGCTCGGCCGAAGTCGGATCGGTGCAGTCCGAGACCTTCAAGGTGATGGAGCGCCGGCTGTATCGCGCCATCATGAACCCGGCCATGATGGTCGCGTGGGTGGCGGGTCTGGTGATCGCCTGGGAGCAGGGCTATTTCACCGTCGGCTGGTTCCACGCCAAGCTGGCCGCCGTCGTGCTGATGACCGTGATCCACGTGATGCTGGGCCGCTACGTGCGCGATTTCGCCGCAGACCGGAACACGCGATCGCATAAATTCTATCGTATCATCAATGAGGTACCGACGCTGTTGATGATCGGGGCGGTGATCTTCGTGGTGGTGAAGCCGTTCTGATGCCGCAAAATCGGGCGGCTCGGCGAGATTCAACGCCTTGCGAAGCACCCGGCGATTTTCTATAGTTCGTTTGTCCCACCTAAGCAGGCGAATGTGGTTGCGATCCGGTTGTGTTTTGAACCGGCCGCCGCATCGGGTTTGAAGCCTCTTCGCACCTTCCTTGCTCAAGACGTCGTCGACCTGAAGACCTGCGGACCCCCCGTATTTCCAGTCGCCGCTCTTCCGCTGACGAATCTCCCCTCTTGCTTTTCCACAGGACTATCCCAATGCGGGAAATGAAACTTCAGGACCTCAAGGCCAAGACACCGGCCGAGCTCGTCTCGTTTGCGGAGGAGCTGGGGGTCGAGAACGCCAGCACGATGCGCAAGCAGGAGCTGATGTTCGCCTGCCTCAAGCAGCTTTCGGCGAAAGAGACCGACATCATCGGCGAAGGCGTCGTCGAGGTTTTGTCCGACGGCTTCGGCTTTTTGCGCTCGCCCGATGCGAACTATCTGCCTGGCCCGGACGATATTTACGTCTCGCCCTCGCAGATCCGCCGCTTCGGCCTGCGCACCGGCGACACCATCGAGGGCCATATCCGCAGCCCGAAGGAAGGCGAACGCTACTTCGCGCTGCTCAAGGTCAATACGCTGAACTTCGAGGATCCCGAGAAGTCCAAGCACAAGGTCAATTTTGACAATCTGACGCCGCTGTTTCCGGACGAGCGCTTCCGGCTCGAGATCGACGATCCGACCCGCAAGGATCTGTCGGCCCGTGTCATCGACATCGTGGCGCCGATCGGCAAGGGCCAGCGCGCCCTGATCGTCGCGCCGCCGCGCACCGGCAAGACCGTGCTGATGCAGAACATCGCACACTCAATTACCGCTAATCATCCCGAGTGCTATCTGATCGTGCTGCTGATCGACGAGCGGCCCGAAGAAGTCACCGACATGCAGCGCTCGGTGAAGGGCGAGGTCGTGTCCTCGACCTTCGACGAACCGGCGGTGCGCCATGTTCAGGTCGCAGAGATGGTGATCGAAAAGGCCAAGCGCCTGGTCGAACACGGCCGCGACGTCGTCATCCTGCTCGACTCGATTACCCGCCTCGGCCGCGCCTACAACACCGTCGTGCCGTCCTCCGGCAAGGTGCTGACCGGCGGTGTCGACGCCAACGCCCTGCAGCGGCCGAAGCGGTTCTTCGGCGCCGCGCGCAACATCGAAGAGGGTGGCTCACTCACCATCATCGCCACCGCGCTGGTCGATACCGGCTCGCGCATGGACGAAGTGATCTTCGAAGAGTTCAAGGGCACGGGTAACAGCGAACTGATTCTCGACCGCAAGGTCTCCGACAAGCGCACCTTCCCGGCCATCGACATCTCGCGTTCCGGCACCCGCAAGGAAGAGCTGATTACCGATCCGCAGGTGTTGAAGAAGATGTACGTGCTGCGCCGCATCCTCAACCCGATGGGGACGATGGACGCGATCGACTTCCTGCTCGACAAGCTGCGCAACACCAAGAGCAATGCCGAGTTCTTCGAGTCGATGAATACCTGATCGGCGTCGAGACTGATCGGATCGAAAAGGGCGCCCCGACCGGGCGCCCTTTTTGTTTGGCCGTTGCGCCGGACGACGGGTCCCGGCAAGACAGGGCATGCATCCGAACGATCAGACCATCTTCGCGCTCGCGACCGGGCTGTTGCCGTCGGCGATCGCGATCGTGCGGCTGTCAGGCTCGCGCGCCGGCGAGGTCGTGACCGCGCTCATTGGCGAATTGCCGCCGCCGCGGCTGGCGCGCCGCGCGACGATTCGCGATCGCGTCGGGGAGCCGATCGACGATGCGGTGGTGCTGTGGTTTCCGGCATCGGCCAGCGCGACCGGCGAGGACGTCGCCGAATTTCACATTCACGGTGGCCGGGCGGTTTTGGCGGCACTGACGGCGGCGCTTTCTTCGTTCGAAGATGTCCGGTCGGCCGAACCGGGCGAGTTCACCCGGCGCGCGTTCGAGAACGGTAAGCTCGATCTGACGGAAGCTGAGGGGCTCGACGACCTGATCCATGCCGACACCGAGATGCAGCGCCGCCAGGCGATGCGGCAGCTCGGCGGCCTGCTTGGCGATCGCGCGCGTCGGTGGCGCGCGCAGATCATCGAGGCGGCCGCGCTGATCGAAGCCGGGATCGACTTCTCCGACGAAGGTGACGTGCAGGGTGACCTGATGGCGCCGGCGCTGCGCACCATCGCGCAACTGCACGCCGAGATCAGCGATGTTCTGGCGCAGCAGGGTCGCGGCGAGCGGCTGCGCGATGGTCTGGTAGTCGCGATCGCCGGCGCGCCGAACGTCGGCAAATCGACGTTGCTGAACAGGCTCGCCCGCCGCGAGGTGGCGATCGTCTCGCCTTACGCCGGGACGACCCGCGACGTGATCGAGGTGCATCTCGATCTCGGCGGCTATCCGGTGACGCTGATTGACACGGCGGGCATCCGCGACAGCGATGATCCGGTCGAGCAGGAAGGGATCCGGCGGGCGCGAGCTCGCGCGACGGATGCAGATCTGGTGCTGTGGCTGGACGACGGTCGTGACGAAGCTGCGGCGCTGGCGAACGGGACGATTTGGCGGATTCGGACGAAGGCGGACTTGGCAGGTGCCGGTGCGAGCGAACAAAACGCAAGGTTCGCGATCTCGGCGGAAACTGGGGAGGGGATTGGGCCGCTCATTGCTGCAGTGCAGCAATTTTCCGCTGGGTATTTTGGCGCCGCGGAGGCGAGTCTGATCACGCGGCAGCGCCATCGTGCCATGTTGCAGGATGCTGTGGTTATGTTGCAATGCAGCATAGAGCCAGGGCTTGAACCGGAGCTGGTCGCGGAGGAACTGCGGTTAGCGGCGCGGACGATGGGGCGCCTGCTCGGACGGGTGGATGTCGAGGATGTGCTCGGCGAGATATTCGGCCGGTTCTGCATCGGTAAGTAGTGCGCTGCTGAGTAGAGGTCGTAGCCTCTGCCGTGCCTGGCACCGCGAATGTTTCACGTGAAACATCTCCGGACGGACCACTCGGCAATACCGCTTCAAAGCCGCCGGGTTGTGCGCTAGAAGCCGCGCCATGTGGACAACTTTTGATGTGATCGTCATTGGCGGAGGTCATGCCGGCTGCGAGGCCGCGGCCGCAGCCGCGCGCACTGGCGCCCGCACCGCGCTGGTGACCCACCGCTTCGCGACCGTCGGGGCGATGTCGTGCAATCCGGCGATCGGCGGATTGGGTAAAGGCCACCTTGTCCGCGAAGTCGATGCGCTCGACGGCCTGATGGGACGGGTGGCCGATGCTGGCGGGATCCAGTTTCGGATGTTGAACCGCCGCAAGGGGCCGGCGGTCCGGGGGCCTCGCACCCAGGCCGACCGCAAGCTCTATGCCGCCGCGATGCAGGCCGCGATCCGGGCGATTGCAAACCTCGAGGTCGTCGAAGGCGAAGCGGATGCGCTGCTGTCCGCGGATGGCCGTGTCACCGGAGTCCGTCTGGCCGATGGCCGGGAGCTGGCGACCGGCGCGCTGGTCATCACCACGGGTACCTTTCTCCGTGGCCTGATCCATCTCGGCGAGCAGAGCTGGCCGGCCGGCCGGATCGACGAAGCGCCGGCGCTCGGTCTGTCGGCCTCCTTCGAGGCGCTGGGTTTCAAGCTCGGCCGGCTCAAGACCGGCACGCCGCCGCGGCTCGACGGCCGGACGATCGATTGGGGCGCGGTCGAGATGCAGCCGGGCGACGATCCGCTCGAACCGTTCTCGGTGCTGACCTCGGCGATCACCACGCCCCAGATCGAATGCGGCATCACCCGGACGATGCCGGCCACCCATGAGGTGATCCGCGCCAATGTGCATCGCTCGCCGATGTATTCCGGGCAGATCCAGTCGACCGGCCCGCGCTATTGCCCGTCGATCGAGGACAAGATCGTCAAGTTCGGCGATCGCGACGGACACCAGATCTTCCTGGAGCCGGAAGGTCTCGAAGATCCGACCGTCTATCCCAACGGGATCTCGACGTCGCTGCCCGAAGAGGTGCAGCGCGCGATCCTGACCACGATTCCGGGTCTGGAGCGGACCGTGATGATCCGTCCCGGCTATGCGATCGAATACGACCATGTCGATCCGCGCGAGCTGGAGCCGACGCTGCAGACCAAGCGGCTGCGCGGGCTGTTTCTGGCCGGCCAGATCAACGGCACAACCGGCTATGAAGAAGCCGCCGCCCAGGGGCTGGTCGCCGGCCTGAATGCGGCGCTGCTCGCGGGAGGCGGCGAACTCGCGGTGTTCGACCGGGCCGACGGCTATCTCGGGGTGATGATCGACGATCTGGTGACCCGCGGCATTACCGAGCCGTACCGGATGTTTACCTCGCGGGCCGAATATCGCCTGACGCTGCGCGCCGACAATGCCGATCAGCGCCTGACCGACCGCGGCCTGGCGCTCGGCTGCGTCGGGACCGACCGGGCGGCGTTTCACCGGACCAAGATGGCGGCGCTGGCGGAAGCCAAGGCGTTGGCGCGGTCGCTGTCGATTACGCCGAACGAAGCCGCCCGGCATGGTCTGGCGCTCAATCGCGACGGTCAACGGCGCTCGGCGTTCGATCTGCTGTCCTATCCGGAGATCGGATGGGATCAGGTGCGTGCGATTTGGCCGGAACTGGGCGCTGTTCCGCCCATGATCGCCACCCATGTCGAGATCGACGCTAAATACGATGTGTATCTGGAGCGGCAGAAGGCGGACGTCGAAGCTTTCCGCCGCGACGAAAGCCTGTCGCTGGTCGAGATCGACTATGCGGAGGTGCCGGGCCTTTCGAACGAGGCGCGGACCCGATTGGAGCGGCATCGGCCACATACGGTGGGGCAGGCGGGTCGTCTAGACGGGATCACGCCCGCCGCGCTCGGCATTCTGGCTGCCTATATCCGCCGGGAAGCCCGGAAGCGTCGCTCATCCGCGGCATCATCCTAGCTTGTTTCACGTGAAACGTTGGCGGAACCCGTCTTGTTTCACGTGAAACACGCTCCGAGCCGAGAGTCATACCGCCTTCGGCTTCCGACGGGCCTTTGGTCTCGGCCGGGCGTGCTGCCACGCGAGTTCCAGCGCCGCCTTGAGGTCGTCGTCCGTCATGGCTGCGAGAACGCCGACCGTCCACCCTTGCGCGCCCCAGGCGTTGGCGACCGGCGAAAAAGCTGACGGCAGAAGCGTGCACTTCAGGGCCTGCTCGTCCGGCGTGAAACGGAAATTTGCCGACAGACCGTCCGCCGCCAGGGTCACATAGGTCCGGGCCACCTTGAAGGCCATTCGATCGAAGTGCGGTGCCTCGGTCGTGCCGTCCAATTGCAAAGCCAGCCGGCGCAATGTTCGGCCGTTCGTCATCCGGGCCCCTCTCAACTGTTGCGATTGCGCCGCCCGCGGCGCCAAAGGGCGTGGCCGGAATCGCTCATGAGGCTTATATGAGAGTGACGCGGAGCCGCCGCGCACGCAACTCAGCAAAGCCATGGCGAAAAGCCCTCCTTCTTCCCTCTCGGCCGCAACGGTCGATCTGGCGGCCGACAAGGCTGCCGCTCTGGCGCTCACTCCTGTTTCACGTGAAACAGAGGCGCGCCTCGATGCCTATCTGGACCTGTTGCAGCAGTGGCAGGCCAAAACCAACCTCGTCGCTGCCTCGACATTGCCTCAGCTCTGGACCCGGCATGTCGCCGACTCGCTCCAGCTCGTCAGCCTTGCGCCGGATGTTCGCCGATGGCTCGACTTCGGGAGTGGCGGCGGTTTTCCGGGTATCGTGCTGGCTTGCGCCATGGCTGAGGTCGGCGGTCATGTTACCCTGGTCGAGCGCATCGCCAAGAAGGCGGCATTTCTGCGCGAAGCGCTGCGTGTGACCGGGTCTCCGGGCACAGTCATCCTCGCGGACATCGGGGATAATGTGGATAGGTTTCCCCAGCGGCTCGATTGCATCACCGCGCGCGCGGTGGCTCCTCTAAACCAGCTTATCGGTTTCGCCGAACCTCTGATGGGCCCCGGGACGCGAGCGCTGTTCTTGAAGGGCCAAGATGTAGAGGCGGAATTGACGGAAGCCACCAAGTATTGGAAGATCGAGCCGCGTTTGCACGCAAGTCTGACAGGCGGTCAGGGTTGGGTGGTCGATCTCGATCGGATCGACCGACAGAATCTCACCGCCAGCAGAGAACCCGCGCATGACCGTCATTGATGAGATTTTTCAAGGGGATAGGGCCGTGACCGAGCCCGGACGTCCGCGCATTATCGCGCTCGCCAATCAGAAGGGCGGGGTGGGGAAAACCACCACCGCGATCAATCTCGGCACTGCGCTGGCCGCGATCGGCGAGCGCGTGCTGATCGTCGATCTCGATCCGCAAGGCAACGCCTCGACCGGCCTCGGCATCGACCGCCGCGACCGCAACACCTCGACCTATGACGTGCTGGCCGGCGAGGCGCCGCTGCGCGACGCGGTGGTGGCGACCGCGGTGCCGCGGCTGCACATTGCCGCCTCGACCATGGACCTGTCCGGCCTCGAACTCGAGCTTGGCCATTCGCGCGACCGCGCCTTCCGGCTGCGCGATGCGATCGGGATGCTCAACAAGGATATCGATCCGCCGCTGGACTATACCTACGTGCTGATCGACTGCCCGCCGTCGCTCAACCTGCTCACCGTCAACGCGATGGCGGCGGCGGACGCGATCCTGGTGCCGCTGCAGTGCGAGTTCTTCGCGCTCGAAGGTCTGTCGCAGCTGCTGCAGACCGTCGAGCAGGTGCGCTCGACGCTCAACCCGGATCTGACCATCCACGGCATCGTGCTGACGATGTTCGACAGCCGCAACAATCTGTCGAGCCAGGTGGTCGCCGACGTTCGTCAGTTCATGGGCAAGAAGGTCTACGACACCATGATCCCGCGCAACGTCCGGATCTCCGAAGCGCCGAGCTACGGCAAGCCGGTGCTGGTCTACGATCTGAAGTGCGTCGGCAGCGAAGCTTATTTGAAGCTCGCCACCGAAGTGATCCAGCGCGAGCGCGAACTCCGCACGACGCATTGAGGCGATGCCCGGTCGGGCGGTCGTTCGTCATTGCGAGCGAAGCGAAGCAATCCAGCTCCGCTCGCGAGGCATCTGGATTGCTTCGTCGCTTCGCTCCTCGCAATGACGACGGGGTTATCAACATCAAGTAATCGCGGAGTAACGACGTGAATCCAAGGGAGCTGGCGATGGCCGACGAGCACCGTTCGCGACTGGGGCGCGGGCTGGCGAGTCTGATCGGAGATGTCGGCGGCGAGGCCGCGCATGTCGAGCGGCCGCGCGGTCAGCGCAAGGTGCCGATCGAATTCATCAAGGCCAACCCGCGCAACCCGCGGCGCACCTTCACCGACGCCGAACTCAGCGAGTTGTCGGATTCGATCAAGCAGCACGGCGTGATCCAGCCGATCGTGGTGCGGCCCGTGAAGGGCGCGAACGATCGCTTCGAGATCATCGCCGGCGAGCGGCGCTGGCGCGCCGCGCAGCGCGCCGGTCTGCACGAAGTGCCGATCGTGCCGGTCGAGGTGTCGGACGCGCTCGCGCTCGAAATCGCGATCGTCGAGAACGTGCAGCGCGAGGACCTCAACCCGCTCGAAGAGGCGCTCGGCTATCACGCGCTCGCCAACGACTTCAAGCGCAGCCAGGACGAGATCGCCAAGATCGTCGGCAAGAGCCGCAGCCATGTCGCCAACATGATGCGGCTGACCAAGCTGCCCGAGGACGTCCAGGCGCTGATCGCCGCCGGAGATCTCAGCATGGGCCATGCCCGCGCGCTGATCGGCGTGCCGGATCCGTCGGCCGTAGCCAAGCGCATCGTCGCCGAAGGCCTCAACGTCCGGCAGACCGAAGCTCTCGCGCATGAGGAGGGCGTTCCCGAGCGCAAGCCGCAGAGGCCGCGCGCGGCCGCGAGTGCAAAGGCGCCGAAGGACACCGACACCTTGGCGCTCGAAAAGCGGATCAGCGACGCGCTCGGCATGAAGCTGACGATCGACGATCACGACGGCGCCGGCACGGTCCAGATCCGCTACGCCGATCTCGACCAGCTCGACGACATCATCCGCCGGCTCGAGGCGGGCGGTTAGTCGTCATTTGTTTGGGCTCTTGCTCAGTCGTCGCGTTCGTCATTCCGGGGCGCTTGCGTAGCAAGCGAACCCGGAATCCATAACCCCTACCGTCAATAGTTTATCGTTCAATGCCGTGCGCTCTCACGAATGCCGGGCGTATGGATTCCGGGTTCGCCGCTAAGCGGCGCCCCGGAATGACGAACGAGAGGTTTATCGTGTCGCGAGGCAAGCGTGGGCTTGCCGTGCTCAGCGGCACCGTACGGTTGATACCAACGACTGATACCAACTAACTCCGTCGACGCGCGCTCACCGCGATCGATAGCAGCGTGCGCTGGGCGATGGCGGCGCCGAGGGTGGCCTGGCGGCGTGTATCGAGCGCGGCGACCGCGAGTTGTTCGATGACCTGCGCGAGCCGGGCCGGGGAGAGATTGCGCAGCGCGGTCTCGGCTGCAGCCTTGCGCGAGAAGTGCAGGCGCGGAAAGCCGCTGTCGAGCGCCGTTGCGGCGGGCGTGCCGCCTTCGACCGTCAGGCTGGTCTTGTGCAGGAACGCCGCGTGGCGCTGCGCCGCCAGGATGATCTGGCCCGGATAGGTGCCGGCCACCATCGCCTTGGCGAATTCGCTCTCGACGATCTGCGGCTTGCCCGAGAACGCCGCGTCGACGATGACGTCGAGCTTGAGGTCGGATGCGTCCGACACACACGCCATCACGTCGTCGAGCGTGATCTCGCCTTGCCCGTGAGCGTAGAGCGTCAGCTTGCGAACTTCGTTGCGCGAGGCCTGGCGGTCGCCGCCGAGCAGCGTCATCAGCACCGCGCGGGCGTCGCGACCGATCTGCAGATTCGAGGCGCGGAGTTCGTCGTCGATCAGCTTGGCGAGGTCGGCCTCGGCGTCCGGGTAGCAGCCGATCGCCACCGCGCTCGGCGCTTTCTCGCAGGCCTTGCGCAGCGCGTTGTCGGGCTTGATGTCGCCGGCCTCGATGACGATGCGGCATTCTTTCGGCGGCGACGCCGCCAGCGCTTCGACGCCGGCAACGAAGCTGCGCGAGCCGGCGCGGACACGGATCGCGCGGCGGCCGCCGAACATCGGGATCGCCAGCGCCTCGTCGACCAGCCGCGACGGTTCGGCAGCGAGCTCGTCGCCGTCCAGCCGCACCAGGGCAAACGGATCTTTCGGATCGTCGAGCGCGGAGGCGATCAGCGCATCGGCGCGTTCACGCACCAGGCCGGCGTCCGGACCATACAGCAGGATGATCGGCCGTCCCGCATCCGGACGGCTGAGAAAAGCGGTGGCGTCTCGTCCGCGCAGCGCGACCATGGCGCGATCAACCCGACGCAGCGGCGCGGCATCCGCGCATCGCCCGTCTCAGATGCCGGCGTAGAAGAATGACGCGAGCCGGGTGTTGATGTTCTCGGCGATTTCATGCGCGGCCCGGTCCTCGGCATCGCGGCCGGCGCGAGTGCGGGCGAATCGCTGCGTCTGTCCCGGCACGTCGTATTCGACGCGCGAGAAGGTGTTGCCGGTTAGCACGACCTTGCCGGTGGCGATCTCGGTCAGGCGGAAGGTGGCGTCGATGCCGTAGTTCTCGATGGTCGGCAGCGCCGTGTTCGGGTCGACGATCAGCGACGAACGCTGCGTGTTGATGTTCAGCGCCAGCGTGTACAGCGGCGGTGCGCCGGTCGCGGCGCCGTACATCTTGAACATCAGCGCGTTGCGGATTTCGACGCCGAGTCGGGCGTTGCGCGAGCCGTTCGGCAGATTGAGCGGCGGGACTTCGACCGCCGAGATCTTGTCGCGCAAGGTCGGCGAGCCATCGCCGCGATCGGCATACATCGGCTGAAAGCACGCGCCGAGCGGCGCCGTCAGCACCGCGGCAAGCGCCAGCCTCGCGATCACCTTCGCCACAGCGGGCCTAACCGACGACATTCACGATCCTCTGCGGAACCACGATCACCTTGCGAACGGGCTTGCCGTCCAGCGCCTGTCTTACCGCATCGAGGGCCAAAACGGCAGCCTCAATTTCTGCAGTCGTAGCGGCCCGGGGCACCGTGACCTCGCCGCGCTTCTTGCCGTTGACCTGCACCGGCAATGTGATGCTGTCCTCGACCAGTAGATCGCGTTCGATCTGCGGCCAGACGGCCTCTGACACCAGGCCCGGCTGCCCCAGGACCGTCCAGCATTCCTCGGCCAGATGCGGCATCATCGGATGGAACAGCTGCACCAGAATGACGGTCGCTTCCCGGATGGCCCAGGCCATGTCGGGCGTCGGCGTGCCCGACTTGGCCAGGACGTCGCCGAGATTGTTGGAGAATTCGCGGATGTGGGCGAGGCTGACGTTGAAAGCCAGCCGCTCGATGCCGTTCAGCACCTTGTCGAGCGCGCTATGCGCGGCCTTGCGCACCGTCAGCGCGTCGGGGCCGAAGCTGTCGGGCCGTGACGCCGGCGCCGCCTGGGCAATCTCGGCGGCGTCGTTCACCATCCGCCACAACCGTTGCACGAAGCGCGACGCGCCCTTCACGCCTTCCTCGCTCCAGATCACGTCGCGATCGGGCGGGGAGTCGGACAGCATGAACCAGCGCGCCGTATCGGCCCCGTAGGTGCCGATGATCTCGTCGGGATCGACGGTGTTGCGCTTGGACTTCGACATCTTCTCGATCGGGCCGATCTCGACCGGCGTGCCGCCGTCGAGCAGCGTCGCCCGCCGCGAATCACCCTCGACCGTGATCGAGATCTCGGCCGGCGAGGCGAAGTGGCCATCGGCGGTGCGATAGGTCTCGTGCACCACCATGCCCTGGGTGAACATGCCCTTGAACGGCTCGTCCAGCGCCACATGGCCGGTGGCCTTCATGGCCCGGGTGAAGAACCGGCTGTACAGCAGATGCAAAATCGCGTGCTCGACGCCGCCGATATACTGATCGACCGGCAGCATGCGGTTGACCACGTCGGGCGTGGTCGGCGCGGTCTCGTTCCACGGATCGGTAAAGCGCGCGAAGTACCAGGACGAATCCACGAAGGTGTCCATGGTGTCGGTTTCGCGCTGTGCCTTGCCGCCGCATTGCGGGCAGGCAACGTGCTTCCAGGTCGGATGGTGATCGAGCGCGTTGCCCGGTTTCTCGAACGACACGTCCTCCGGCAGCGTCACCGGCAGGTCCTTGTCGGGCACCGGCACGACGCCGCAGACCTCGCAATGGATCACCGGGATCGGGCAGCCCCAATAACGCTGGCGCGAGATTCCCCAGTCGCGCAGGCGGAAATTGACCTTGCGCTCGCCGACCGGCGCGCCGCCGAGCTGCGCTGTTTCCAGCCGCTTGGCGACTTCTTCCTTGGCGTCGGCGATCGTCATGCCGTCGAGGAAGCGCGAATTGATCATCCGGCCTTCGCCGTCATAGGCGGTGTCGGTGATGACGAAGCTGGCCGGGTCCTGACCCTCGGGGCAGACCACCGGCGTGTTGCCGAGCTGGTACTTGTTGACGAAGTCGAGGTCGCGCTGGTCGTGCGCCGGGCAGCCGAAGATCGCGCCGGTGCCGTATTCCATCAGCACGAAGTTCGCGACGTAGACCGGGATCGACCAGGTCGGGTCGAACGGATGCACGGCACGGATGCCGGTGTCGATGCCCTGCTTCTCGGCGGTGTCGATCTCCGCCTGCGCGGTGCCGCGCTTCTTGCAGTCCTCGACGAACGCCGCGATCTTCGGATCCTTGGCGGCCGCCGCCAGCGCCAGCGGATGATCGCCGGCGATCGCCATGAACTTGGCGCCGAACAGCGTATCGGGCCGCGTCGTGAAGATCTTCAGCTCGGTCTCGCCGCCCGGCGTCGTTGCCGGATCGAGCGCGAAGCGGACCAGCAGGCCTTCGCTGCGGCCGATCCAGTTGCGCTGCATCAGCCGTACCTTGTCAGGCCAGCGGTCGAGCGTCCCCAGTGCGTCGAGCAGCTCCTGGGAGTACTTGGTGATCTTGAACACCCACTGGTTCATCTCGCGCAGCTCGACGACGGCGCCGGAGCGCCAGCCGCGGCCGTCGATCACCTGCTCGTTGGCCAGCACGGTCATATCGACCGGGTCCCAATTGAGCTTGCGGGTTTCCCGTTCGGCGAGGCCGGCCTTCAGGAAATCCAGAAACATCTTCTGCTGATGCTTGTAGTAGCGCGGGTCGCAGGTCGCGAATTCACGCGCCCAGTCCAGCGACAGACCCATGGTCTGCAGCTGCTTCTTCATCGCCGCGATGTTGTCGTAGGTCCATGCCTTGGGCGCGACCTTGCGCTCGATCGCGGCGTTCTCGGCCGGCAGGCCGAACGCGTCCCAGCCCATCGGATGCAGCACGTTGTAGCCGCGTGCCCGCATCGTCCGCGCCACCACGTCGCCCATGGTGTAGTTGCGCACGTGGCCCATGTGGATGCGGCCCGACGGATAGGGAAACATCTCCAGCACGTAATACTTTGGGCGCGGGTCGTCGTTCTGCGTGGCGAAAATCTTCGCCTCGTCCCACTTCGCCTGCCATTTGGGTTCGGATTCGCGGGCGTTGTAACGTTCGTTGCTCATGGAGATCAGTCGGGTGGCCGGTTCGAGCGCCGTTCAGGACGGATGGAAGCGCGAATGAGGTCGCAAACCGGTGCGGGCTCGGGGAAAATTCGCGCGCGAGGCGCGCGGAATAGGCCACGAAACACTGCGCCGGGTCAATGGGATGGCGCAGGCTCGGGGCTGCCGCGCAAGGCGGCGGCGCTGCTGGCGGGGAGAGCCGCCGTCAGCTCGCGATCGCCATCGAGACCGGGTCGGCGATTCGCGTGATGGCGTGTTCGACCACGGTATTCCGGCCGCGATGCTTGGCCGCATAGAGCGCGGCGTCGGCGGCTTCGACCAGTTCGCTCGGCGCATTGCTGTCGGTCGGCAACGCCGCGGCGACGCCGACACTGATCGTGACCCGCTGGAACACGCTGGTCCGGTGCGGCAGCGCCAGCCGTTCGACCGTGGCGCGGACCGTCTCGCCGACGGTCGCCGCGGTGGCGGCATCGCTCTCCGGCAGCAGCAGGCAGAATTCCTCGCCGCCATAGCGCGCGGCAAAACCGCCGGTGTCATTGGCGACGCCGGCCAGCGCCTCGCCAATCCGGGAGAGGCAGGCGTCGCCCTCCGGATGACCATAGCTGTCGTTGAACATCTTGAAGTGGTCGACGTCGAGCATCAGCAGCGCGACGCCGTGCCCGTTCTGCACGGCGCGCATCCATTCGAAGTCGAGCCGGCTCTGGAAGCCGCGCCGGTTGGCGAGGCCGCTCAGCAGATCCATCGATGCCATCACGGTGAGGCTGTTGTTGGTCGCCACCAGTTCGCGCTCGCGCTGGCCGAGCTGCGCCGCCATGGCGTTGAAGGCGCGCGCCAGCGGCTGAAATTCCGAGGGCAGGCGCGCCCGCTCGGCGCGCGCCGACCAGTCGCCAAGGGCGAATTGCCGGGCCGTCGAGGTCAGCATCGAAATCGGCTTCACGATCAGCCGTTCGGCCGCAATCAGCGCGCCGAGCAGGGCGATCAGGCAGACCAGCCCGAGCTCGAGATAAGCGGTCCGGATTTCCTGGTTGATCGTGGCGGAGACGACGTTCTCGTCCAGCGTGGTCACCAGGCGGGCGTTGGTGCCGGTAATCCGGGACACGGTGAGCAGCCGGCCGTCGTCATCATGCGCGGTCGCCAGTTCGCGGTCGCGCGGATTGGCGCCGAGCGCAAACGCCAGCGGGACGGCGTCGAGCTTGTGGCCGATCTGGCTGCGCTGATCCGGCGAGGCCGCCAGCACCGTGCCCTCGCCGTCGACCAATGCGACGCTCAGCCCGGCATGACCGGCCAGATTGCTCATGATGTCCGACAGCCAGTCGAGGTTGATGCCGGCGATCAGCACCGCCTCCTCGCCGGCGTCCACCGCCGACACCGGGTAGGCGGCGAGGATCGTGCCCTTGCCGCTCTGGGCGCCGACCAGGAAATCGCTGACGACGAAATCGTGGATCTCGAGGGCCTTGCGGAAGTACGCGCGCTGGCTGACGTCCGCGCCGACATACATCGCGGAGGTCGAGCAATGGATGGTGCCGTTGGCATCGGCGACCGAGAGCATCCGCACGGACGGCAAATCGACCCGCAGGCTGGCGCGCAGGATGCTGCAGCCGCGCCCGATCTGCGACGCGCCGGCATGGATATAGGCGGCCGATTTCAGCACAGCTTCGACCGAGGAAATCACCTCGCGCTGCGCGTCGGCGGCGCGTTGCGCCAGGGTCGCGACGTTGTTGGCGACGGCGGTCAGCTGGGTGGCGCGGGTGTGCTCGAGCAAGCGTACCCGGTCGAGCATCATCGGACACACCAGAATCAAGGCCAGGATCACCAGCCTTGCGCGGATTCCAAGCAGCCCCCTGAGCTTCGCTTTCTTGCGAATGATGGCGATGCGTGACATCGTTGCCCCTTCAGCCCCCGCAAACACCCTAGGTTGAAGGGTTCAAGAACCCTTTCTCGAACTCGTTACAATTTGAGTGAAGGCACGACCGTTGATTGAATATGATTCTCAGCTCGCGTCCTGTTGCGTCCACGATGGCTGCGCTGGCGTCGTCCGTCAGGGTGCGGTGGTCCGATGAGCGCGGCGGCAGTCGAGGGGCTCGCGGCGGTCGAGCGGGAGGTTGCGCAGGCGTGCCGCGACGCGCGTCGGGATCGTGATTCGGTGACCCTGATCGCGGTGTCGAAGACTTTCGACGCCGCCGCGATCGAACCGGTGCTGGCCGCCGGGCAGCGGGTGTTCGGCGAGAACCGCGTGCAGGAAGCCAAGGCGAAATGGCCCGCGCTGATCGCCGCGCATCCGGGCACGACGCTGCATCTGATCGGGCCGTTGCAGTCGAACAAGGTCAAGGAAGCGGTGGCGTTGTTCGACGCCATCCATTCGGTCGACCGCCCGAGTCTCGCCGAGGCGCTCGGCAAGGCCCTGCCGGCCTCCGGCCGCGTGGTCGAACTGTTCGTCCAGATCAACACCGGCGAGGAGCCGCAGAAGGCCGGCGTGGCGCCGCACGAGGCGGACGATTTCATCGCGGCCTGCCGCGAGCGCTGGGGGCTGACGATCAGCGGCCTGATGTGCATCCCGCCGGTCGATGAAGCGCCGGCGCCGCATTTCGCGCTGACGGCCAAGATCGCCAAGCGCAACGGATTGTCCAAACTGTCGATGGGCATGAGCGCCGACTTCGCCACGGCGATCGAATTCGGCGCCACCCACGTTCGAGTGGGGTCGGCGATCTTCGGGCATCGCTAGGCGAAGCCCATTTCGCCGTCGTTATCGCCCGGCTTGACCGGGCGACCCAGTATTCCAGAGCGTTTGCGCCCTAAACGTGCGCTCCAGGCTACTTGGCCACCCGCTTTCGCGGGTGGTGACGGCAATCCTGACCTTTTCCCGCCTACCCGATCACAATCCTCGTCCGTGGCCCGATCCGCGCCAGCAGCCGGAGCAAATTGCTGCGGGTCATGGCAACGCAGCCGGCCGTGGGGCCGAAATTGTCGCGGGCCAGATGCAGGAACACCGCGCTGCCGCGGCCGGCGACGCGGGGCCGGGTGTTGTGGTCGATCTCGATGATCAAGTCGTAGAGGTGATCGGCGCGCTGCAGGCGGTCGCCGGCTTCACCGGCGCCGCGCCGGAGCGGGCGGTTGTAGTGCCGGCTGGCGGGGTCCTCGCACCAGGCGTCCGCGGCGGTGATCGGGCGGACCGGCAGCAAGGTGCGCGGCCGCGGCCAGCGATCGGCCCGCCACCACAGCCGCAGCGGCCGGAACGTGCCGCGCGGCGTGCCGCCGTCGCCTTCGCGCTTGTTGGCCAGAATGCCCCCACGCCCCAGCGCCACCGGGATCGTCAGCCCCTCGGCGGTCAGCCAGCCGCGACTGCGCTCTCCCGCCGCGGCGCGGACCCGGATCGCCGCCACGGGCGCGCCCGTCGATTTCCCGCAGATGTCTGATTTGGTTTGGTTTTTCACATATCCCGCCGCGTTTTCGGGCTCTCGTTTCGGCAAATTTAGCATACCGCTGTTCAATTCCGCGGGAACGATCCCTATTTGCTGTTCTGCGATACAATCGCGCGTGATTTGAAGGGCGTCCGCCCGCATCGGCGGAGTTGCCTGCAAGACCGAAGGACACCGACCATGCCGAACGCCCGCAAGATCCTGATCGTGGATGACGACACCGATCTGCGCGACGCGCTGGTCGAGCAATTGTCGCTGCACGAGGAATTCGAAGCCTCGGCGGTCGATACCGGCGCCAAGGGCGTGCAGTCGGCGAAGGCCAATGCGCCGGATCTGGTGCTGATGGATGTCGGCCTGCCCGATACCGACGGCCGCGAAGTGGTGCGCAGCCTGCGCAAGGGCGGCTTCAAGGCGCCGATCATCATGCTGACCGGGCACGATACGGACTCTGATACCATTTTGGGCCTCGAGAGCGGCGCCAACGACTATGTGGCCAAGCCGTTCCGCTTCGCGGTGCTGCTCGCCCGGATCCGCGCCCAGCTGCGCCAGCACGAGGCCAGCGAGGACGCGGTGTTCACCGTCGGGCCGTACAGCTTCCGCCCCGGCTCCAAGATGCTGACCGGCGCCAACGCCAAGAAGGTTCGGCTCACCGAGAAGGAAACCGCGATCCTGCGTTTCCTCTACCGCGCCGGACAATCGGCGGTGTCGCGCGAGACGTTGCTGCAGGAAGTATGGGGCTACAATTCGGGCGTGACCACCCACACGCTCGAAACCCACATTTACCGACTTCGCCAAAAGATCGAGAAAGACGCCGCCAATCCGGAGATTCTGGTGACCGAGGCCGGTGGCTACAAACTCGTGCCGTGATACCAATAGGGGCCGAATCGACGCCAAGTGTTCGCTGATCGAGCGTTTGGCGCGTCCCGTTTTCTGACCGGTCCCTGATGTCGATCGAAGATGATGTTGCGCTGCTTGAACGTGTCCCGACGCTGCGGCTGTTGGGCGACACGTCGTTGCGCATGCTGGCGATCGGTTCCGAGCAGCGCGACTACGCACGCGGCGACGTGCTGTTCAACGCCGGCGATGCGTCGGACGCCGGCTACGTGGTGGCGAGCGGATCCTTCCAGGTGACGTCGTCGGAAGGCGGGCCGCACGAACTGATCGCGCGGCCCGGCGACCTGATCGGCGAACTGGCGCTGGTGCTGCCGATGCCGCGGCCGTCGAGCGCGGTGGCGCTGGAGTACTCGTCGGTGATCCGGATCGCCCGCAGCCTGTTCCAGCGCGTGCTCGAAAGCGATCCGCCCGCGGCCCGTCGCCTGCGCGACGAATTCGCCGCCCGCACCAGCCAGATCGCCAGCGACATCATGATGGCCGGCGCCAAGCTGGGTTCGTAGCCTTCTCCCTCTCCGCAGGCGGGAGAGGGCCGGGGTGAGGGCGAGCCGAGCCCAGCGCTCGCTACTCATTGAGGCTGATAGCATCGGCTTCAGAATATCTGGCCCGATCCGTTCATCATTCGAGAAGCTGGGTGCACGATCGCGGGCGCTCGGCTGCGCGGCGCCCTCACCCCAACCCTCTCCCGCAGGCGGGAGAGGGAGCCCGCTGTGCTTGGGGTTAGTTCTTGGATGAACGCCTACGACCTACAACTCCATCGTCATCGTCACCGGGACGTGGTCGCTCGGGCGTTCCCAGCTGCGCGCGTCGCGCAGGATCCTGAAGTCGGTGACGCGATCCTTCAGCGCTTCCGAGACCCAGATGTGGTCAAGCCGACGACCACGGTCGCCGACGGTCCAGTCGGCGGCGCGATAACTCCACCAGGTGTACACTTTCTCGGACAGCGGAATCCGCTCGCGCGCGACGTCGACCCAATTGCCGGCGCGTAGCACCGCGAGCAGCTTGTCGCATTCGATCGGGGTATGGGACACGACCTTAAGTAACTGCTTGTGCGACCAGACGTCGTGCTCGTGCGGCGCGACGTTGAGGTCGCCGACGAGGATGTGCCGCTGATCACCGGACGGATGCAGCGGCGCGCACGCCTTCATCTCGTCGAGGAAGGAGAGCTTGTGCTTGAACTTCGGATTGACCGCAGGATCAGGAATATCGCCGCCGGCGGGGACGTAGAAATTATGCACGACCAGCGGCGGATCCTGATCGGCCGTGTTGAGCGACACCGAGATGTGACGCGAGTCGACGATGTCGCAAAAAGTGCGGACGTCGCGCGCGACGAACGGGATCTTCGAGATGATCGCGACGCCGTGATAGCCCTTCTGGCCGTTGAGCGCGATGTGCTCGTAACCGAGCCGCTTGAACCGCTTCAGCGGAAAGGCGTCGTCCGGGCACTTGGTCTCCTGCAGGCACAGCACGTCCGGTCGCTGCGCTTTCAGAAACTTCGCCACCAGGTCGATGCGCAGCCGCACCGAATTGATGTTCCAGGTCGTCAGGGTGAAGCGCATGTTTCTCAACTCGGCATCATTGCGAGGAGCGAAGCGACGAAGCAATCCAGCGCAGTGCACGGAGCTTCTGGATTGCTTCGCCTCGCTCGCAATGACGAAGGGAAGTCGGTGTAGGACGTCGTCATATCGCGCATTTCGAACGCGGCCACCGACGCGCGGACAAACGACGACGGGCCGAGCTAAATGCGCATGGTTCGAGACGCGCGCCAAGGGCGCGGTCCTCACCATGAGGCCTAGCTTGTGGATGTCCTGAAGGCGCGGCCGCCTCTAGCCCGGCGGGGTCGAGTAGTCGGTGTAGTCGATCTTGAACATCGTCGGGTCGGGGCGGCGGGAGGTGTCGAGGTTGTAGATCGCCACCGTGGTGTCGTAGCCCTGCGGGTCGGTGACGGTCCACTGCTTGAGCTGGCCGTCCTTCACTCCCAGCATCAGCATCAGCCGGCTGGTGCCGATCACCGCGTTCTTCTCCTCGATGATGATCGAGATGTAGAGATCGTCGGAACTGATCGCCACCACATTGGTGTCGCGCAGCAGGTCGATCTTGTCGCTGAGCAGATAACGCAGCGGCGTCTGCGACAGCGGATAGACGTCCTGCGTGGCCAGCTTGCGGTCGCGCACCACCAGCGACTGGCCGTCGGCGATCATCGAGATCGGACTGGGGTTGTCGTATTCGAACCGGACCTTGCCGGGCTTCATGATGTAGAAATCGCCGGTCAGCTTGCTGCCGTCCGGACCGACCTGGACGAAATTCCCCACCAGCGTCGACAGTGACGACAGATAGCTGCTGACGCGTGCGGCGTCCGCCTTCTGCTTGGCGTCGAAGGTGGTGAAGATCGAGGCCGGGACGTTGCGCCGCGGGTCCGGGATGACCGGCTCCGGCGGCGTCGTCAGCTTGGTCATCGGCGCGGTCGGCTGCGGCGGCCGCGTCTGGCGGACCGGATCGGCCGCGCTGATCTGCCGCTCGCCCTTCGGGGACGGCTTGGGCATCGGGGTCGGCTCCGCCATCGCCTGCGGGGCGACCGCCAACAGCAGCCCGACGCCGGCCGCGATCATGCCGCGCAGCCCGGTGAAGATCGCCGGTCTCGGCGCCAAATCCTTGGAATCGTTCGTCAATGCAATGTCCTGCGCGGAAGCCGCGGATCCGGCGCGCCGTCCCTCAGCCGCTACCGTGGCGCTGTGGCGATTTCGCGACTCCCGCTGGGAGATTTGCATGCCGCTGCTCCCGCGTTTCAAAAGTTCGAGTCTTCTTCGGCGACGAGAATCTCGCGCTTGCCGGCGTGATTGGCCTGGCCAACGATGCCCTCGAGTTCCATCCGCTCCATCAGCGAGGCGGCGCGGTTGTAGCCGATCTGCAGGCGGCGCTGGATGTAGCTGGTCGAAGCCTTGCGGTCGCGTTTGACGATCGCCACGGCCTGCTGGAACAGATCGCCGCCGCCGTCGCCGCCCATCCCGGTAGCATCGAACACGGCGCCGTCCTCGCCTTCGGCCGGCTCCTCGGCGGTGACCGCTTCGAGATATTCGGGGGCGCCCTGCGCCTTGAGATGCTTGACGACCTTCTCGACTTCCTCGTCCGAGACGAACGGACCGTGGACGCGGCTGATGCGGCCGCCGCCGGCCATGTACAGCATGTCGCCCTGGCCGAGCAGCTGCTCGGCGCCCATCTCGCCCAGGATGGTGCGGCTGTCGATTTTCGACGTCACCTGGAAGGAGATGCGGGTCGGGAAGTTGGCCTTGATGGTGCCGGTGATGACGTCGACCGACGGACGCTGCGTGGCGAGGATCACGTGCAGGCCGGCGGCGCGCGCCATCTGGGCGAGGCGCTGCACCGCGCCTTCGATGTCCTTGCCGGCCACCATCATCAGGTCGGCCATTTCGTCGACGATGATGACGATGTAGGGCAGCGGTTCGAGGTCGAGCTTCTCTTCCTCGTAGATTGCCTTGCCGGTTTCCTTGTCGAAGCCGGTATGCACCGTGCGGGTCAGCTCTTCGCCCTTGGCTTTGGCTTCGCCGAGACGGGTGTTGTAGCCGTCGATGTTGCGGACGCCGAGCTTGGCCATGCGCTTGTAGCGCTCTTCCATCTCGCGCACCGCCCACTTCAGCGCGACGACGGCCTTCTTCGGGTCGGTGACGACCGGCGTCAGCAGATGCGGGATGCCGTCATAGACGGAGAGTTCGAGCATCTTCGGATCGACCATGATCAGCCGGCACTGATCCGGCCGCAGCCGGTACACCAGGCTAAGGATCATGGTGTTGATCGCGACCGACTTACCCGAACCAGTGGTACCTGCGATCAGCATATGCGGCGTGCGGGCGAGATCGATGATGATCGAATCGCCGCCGATGTTCTTGCCGAGACACAGTGGCAGCTTGTGCACGGTCTCGTTGTTGTCCTTCACGCTGAGCAGTTCGCGCAAGTACACCTTCTCGCGATGCGCATTCGGCAGCTCGATGCCGATCGCGTTGCGGCCGGGCACCACGGCGACGCGCGCCGACAGCGCGCTCATCGAGCGGGCGATGTCGTCCGCAAGGCCGATGACGCGCGAGGATTTGATGCCGGGGGCGGGCTCGAGTTCGTACAGCGTGACCACCGGGCCCGGGCTCGCCTTGACGATCTCGCCGCGCACACCGAAATCCTGCAGCACGCCTTCCAGGGCGCGCGAATTGGCTTCGAGCTCGGCCTTGTTGAGCGGCTGGCGATCGGATGCCTTCGGCGCCGTAAGGACGTTGACCGAGGGCAGGTCGAACCGGCTGGGTTTCTTGGCGGAGGGACGCGGCGCGGCCTTCTTGCGCGGCGCGCGCGCCGGAGGGGCATCGTCCTCGTCTTCCTCTTCTTCGTCGGGCTCGACCTCGTGGTCGGGCTCCTCGTCGTCGAAGTCGCGTTCATCCCGCGGCACGATCGGCGGCGAGCTGCGGCCGCTCCCGAGCTTCGGCTCCTGGCGTTCGAACGCTGATGCGTTGCGTGTCGTCGAGCCGCTGCTGACGAGGCCGCGATAGCTCAGCTTGATCAGGCGCCACAGCCGGGCCTTGGCGCTGAGCATCGCATGCGCCAGCCAGCCCAGCGACACCGAACCTTCGTCGCGCTCATCCTCTTCGTCGAGCGGCACGTCGTCGGCGATGCTGTCGTCGACCTCCGGCTCGCGCGAGCCATAGCCGCTGGCGATCAGGAAAGTTACAGCCGTGGCAGCCGCGAGCACGAGTGTGAGGATGATCCGGAAGATCAGTCCCGGTCCGAACACCAGCGAGGGCGCGCGCACCAGCGCATCACCGACGACGCCGCCGAGGCCGGTCGGCAGTGGCCAGGCGGTGTCGTGCGGGAACGAGCTGGCGAGGCCCGCCGCAAAGACGGTGCAGAGAATCCAGCCGGCGAAACGCAGCGCGCGGCGATCGAACGGACGATGATTGATCATCCGCCAGCCCCAGGTCGCCACCGGCATCAGCAGGCCGATCGCGCCGAGGCCGAGGATCTGCATCGACAGGTCGGCGCCAATCGCGCCCGGATAACCCATCAAATTATGGATCGTGCGCGATGTGGCGTGGCTCAGGCTGGGGTCCTGCACCGACCACGTCGCCAATGCGGCCGCGGCTGCGGCCGCGACGGCGATCAGCCCGAAGCCGGCGAGCTCGCGCAGCCGCCGCGCCAGCGCGTCGCGGAGCGACGTCGGCAAATGCCCGACCAGGGGAATGACACGTTCGATCGCCGGCATACTCACTGCTTTGCCCCGCGACTCACTCGAGAATCCGCACCAGACGGTGCAACGCTTCGGCGGTGGTCTCGCTGTCCTGGACCATCGCGACCCGGATATAACCGGCGCCCGGATTACTGCCGTCCGGCTGCGGTCGCGCCAGGTAACTGCCGGGAATGACGCGGACCCCGCCGTCGCGGAACAGCTTCACGGTCGCCGCCTCATCACCCCCATGGGCCGAGACGTCGAGCCACAGGCAGAAGCCACCGGCGGGACGCTGATAACCGTAGAGCGAACCGAGAACCTGGTCGGCGAGGTCGAATTTCAGCCGATACAGTCGGCGATTCTCGTCGACATGGGTTTCGTCCGCATAGGCGGCGATCGCCACATGCTGCAGCGGCACCGGCACCTGCGGCGCCGCGACGTTGCGCAACTCGTGATAGGCTTTGAGGAAGTTCGCGTCGCCGGCGACGAAGCCGACGCGCATGCCCGGCAGATTGGAGCGCTTGGACAGCGACTGGAACACCGCGACATTGCGGAAGTCGTCGCCTGCGGCCTGCAGCGCGCTGCCCGGCGCTTCCCGCGTGTAGATCTCGGAATAGCATTCGTCGCTGAGGATCAGAAAGCCGTAGCGATCGGCGAGCTGCTTCAGCTTCGCGTAGTAATCCCGCGACGCCACCGAACCCTGCGGATTCGCCGGCGAGGCGATGAAGATCGCAACCGTGCGGGCCAGCGTCGCGGCGTCGAGCGAATCCAGATCCGGCAGGAAGCCATTGGCGCGCGTCGTCGGCAGGAACACCGCCTCGCAGCCTGCCGCCCGCGTTCCGGCCGCGTAGGCCGGATAGAACGGGTTCGGCATCAGGATGGCCGGCGGGCCGCTGCGCGGAGCGACGTAGCGGGCAGCCGCGAGGGCGGCGAGAAACAGACCTTCGCGGCTGCCGTTCAGCACCAGCACCTCGGTCTCGGGATCGGGCGTGCGCGGCAAGGCGAATCGCCGCGTCAGCCAGTTCGCCGCCGC
This sequence comes from Rhodopseudomonas telluris, assembly GCF_042432815.1. NCBI lineage: Bacteria > Pseudomonadati > Pseudomonadota > Alphaproteobacteria > Hyphomicrobiales > Nitrobacteraceae > Rhodopseudomonas > Rhodopseudomonas telluris. The sequence continues at coordinate 364,602 of NZ_JBHLWM010000003.1, read as the reverse complement.
CTCGCGGAACGGCGCGATGCCCTTGGCCATCGGGTAGCGGCCGAAATCCGCGATGTGCCGCGCCAGCACCTCGCCGACGAAGCCGGGAATCGGATGCTGCGGCTCGCCGAGCGACAGGTTGATCAGCTTTTCGCCGGGCTGGTATGGCGCCAGCAATTCGGTCAGCCGCGCGAACGGCGAACGCTCGCTCTGTCCGGCAGCCTCAGGACTGCCGGCCGCACGCGCCGGGGAGGGAGAGGCGGACAAAACCATCGCAAACGCCAGCTTTCAGAAACACCCGACCGCCAGGATGGATCGAGCGCAAACAGATCAGCCACCATAGATACGGCGAGGTTAAGACGCGATTAACCATCGACGAGCGGGGGAGGCGTGCCTAGATTATGCCAGAGGCTGCGAGTTCGGTGGAGGTCGAGATGGCGAGCAAAGTTGCGAGCGACGGCCGTGTGACGATTCCGAAAGACATTTTGGAGACGCTCGGAGTCGCTCCGGGCGGAGAGGTCGATTTCAGGCTAGCGCCGGATGGAGCGGTGCTTGTTGAGAAGGTCGAACCGAAAGGCTTGCCTCGCGATTGGCAGAAAGTTCGGGGAAGCGCCGATGCGGGACTATCGAGCGACGAATTGATGCAGTTGCTGCGCGACGACGACTGAAGCCGTGACTCTCGTCGACTCAAATGTGCTGATCGACTTTCTTGCCGACGATCCTGTGTGGTCCGAGTGGTCAATCGAGCGGCTTCGTGAAGCCATCGATCGCGGGCCCTTGTTGATCAACGACGTGATCTACGCCGAAGTATCCGCGGGCTTCTTGAAGTTGGATGACTTCGAGGCCGCTCTGGCGACATTAGGCGTAACGGTCGTTGCGCTTCCTCGCGCTGCGTTGTTTCTGGCCGCCAAGGCGTTCGTTCAATACCGTCGCGCAGGTGGTTTTCGAACTGGCGTCTTGCCGGACTTCTTCATCGGCGCGCACGCGCAGGTGGAAGGTTTGGAGGTTCTGACGCGCGATCCAAGGAAGTATCGGGTCTATTTCCCCTCCGTTGCGCTGATCACGCCCCAGCAAAAATGAGTTTGACATCGCGCCTCAAAAAGAAAGGGGCCCCAGCCTGAGCTGGAGCCCCTCAACGGATCAAGCATTGCCGGGTATCTGCCTGACCCGTAGCTGGTCGCGCGGCCTTCCGGGGAAGGCCGCGCCCGGGATGACTTACATGTTGTAAGCGCGCTCGGTGTGCTCGACGAGGTCGAGGCCTTCGCGCTCGACTTCGACCGGGGCACGCAGGCCGACGATCACGTCGACGACCTTGTAGAGGATCGCCGAACCGATGCCGGACAGCAGCACGGTGGTGCCGACGCCCCAGCACTGCGAGATCATCTGGGCGCCGAAGTCGTAGTCGCCGACCTTGCCGGCGACGTAGTCGTACACGCCGGTGCCGCCAAGGGCCGGGTTCACCAGGATGCCGGTGCCGAGCGCGCCGACGATGCCGCCGACGCCATGGACGCCGAACACGTCGAGCGAGTCGTCATAGCCCAGCGCATTCTTCACCACGGTGCAGAAGAACAGGCAGACCACGCCGACCACGAGGCCGAGCACGATCGCGCCCATCGGACCCGCGAAGCCCGCCGCGGGAGTGACCGCGACCAGACCTGCCACCGCGCCCGACAGCGCGCCGAGCAGCGAGGGGTGACCCTTGAAGATCCACTCGGCGAACATCCAGGCCAGCGCCGCCGCGGCAGTCGCCACGAAGGTGTTGGTCATGGCGAGCGCAGCGCCGCCCGAGGCTTCGAGGTTCGAACCGGCGTTGAAGCCGAACCAGCCGACCCACAGCAGGGAGGCGCCGATCATCGTCATGGTCAGCGAGTGGGGGGCCATCAGTTCCTTGCCGTAGCCGGTGCGACGACCGACCAGCAGGGCGCCGACCAGGCCGGCGATGCCGGCGTTGATGTGCACCACGGTGCCGCCCGCGAAGTCGAGGGCGCCCTTCTTGAAGATGAAGCCGGCGTCGGCGTTGATCTCGTCGAGCTTGGCCTGCGCGGCCGCCTTGGCGGCATCGTCAGTCGCGGCAGCGAGCGCCTTGGCGGCGTCGGTGATCGCATCCGGGCCCGGCCAGTACCAGACCATGTGGGCGATCGGGAAGTAGATCAGCGTCACCCAGAGCGGCACGAACAGCGCCACTGCGGCGAAACGGGTCCGCTCCGCGAATGCGCCGACGATCAGCGCCGGAGTGATGGCCGCGAAGGTCATCTGGAAGCAGATATAGACCAGCTCCGAGATGTTGGCGTCGACCGTGAAGGTCGCGACCTTGGAGTCGGTGGTGACGCCGGCGAGGAACGCCTTCGAGAAGCCGCCGATGAAGTCCGAGCCGCCGGTGAAGGCGAGGCTGTAGCCGTAGACGACCCAGATCACCGTCACGATGCAGACGGTGTAGAACACCTGGGCCAGCACCGAGAGCATGTTCTTGGAACGAACCAGACCGCCGTAGAACAGCGCCAGACCCGGGATGGTCATCAGCAGGACGAGAACCGTGGAGGTCATCATCCAGGCATTGTCGCCCTTGTTGACCGTGGGCTCGGCATAGGCGGCCGTTGCGGCAAATACGCTCGCAGCAAGAACGGCCAGTCCCGCGCCGTAGGGACGTTTGAACGTCATTTGTGGTCTCCTGAGTGAAGAAATGAGGGTGAGCGCGAAATCAGAGGGCCGCGGCGTCGGCTTCGCCGGTGCGGATGCGCACCGCGTGGTCGAGGCCGATGACGAAGATCTTGCCGTCGCCGATCTGGCCGGTCTTGGCGGCGCTGGTGATCGCCTCGATGGTCTTCTCGACCTGCTCGGTGGCGATCGCGACCTCGATCTTGATCTTGGGCAGGAAGCTCACCGCGTATTCAGCGCCGCGGTAGATTTCCGTGTGGCCTTTCTGCCGGCCATATCCCTTGACTTCCGTCACCGTCAGGCCGTGAACGCCGATGGCGGTCAGGGCATCACGGACTTCTTCCAGTTTGAATGGCTTAATGATCGCCATAACAATTTTCATGGGTCTTATCCCCGCTAGGGCCCGGCCAACGTGGTCTGGGCTCGATCTCGACTGAAAATCCCCACGCGGAGAAACATCACTACGCGGGCACAGCCACGCCCCCTAGAATCAAATGCCGTGCCAGTCGGGTGCACCGCTGGAATCGTTCAGGAAATCGAAACTTTGACGCGCGCCCGCACCGCAGCACCTGCTGCGCTATTCCGTCGCGCTCGTTTTCTAGGCAAATATGGTGAAATGCTGAGCACGACAGCGTCTCGACACAATCGTGCTCAGCCGGCAGGCAGCCGATAAGGTACTATATTATGGGGCGTGGCTACTGAAGCGCCTCGCCATGCTGCGAAATGTCGAGACCTTCTATTTCGTGCTCACGGGACACGCGGAGCGCCACGAACAAGCCCACCAGCTTCAACAGAACGAAGGTCGCAACCGCGGTCCAGACGAAGGTTACCGCGATACCTGCGAGTTGGACCAGCGGCTGCATCCAGTTGCCCTCGAACGCGCCGGCCACACCGCCAATGGCGGCGGTGGCGAAAAACCCGCCAAGCAGTGTCCCGGTCAGTCCGCCAATGCCGTGGACGCCGAACACGTCGAGCGAATCGTCGTAGCGCAGCCGGTGCTTCAGCCAGATGCAGGCCCAGTAGCATACGCCGCCGGCGATCACGCCGATCACCACGCCATGCCATGGCTGAACGTAGCCGGACGCGGGCGTGATGGTGCCGAGGCCGGCGACGGCACCGGAAATCATGCCAAGCACCGAGGGCTTGCGTCGTCCGGCCCATTCGACCGCTCCCCAGGTCAGCGCGCCGGCGCAGGCCGCGAGGTGGGTTGCAGTGATGGCGAACACCGCGCGGGAATCCGCCGCCAGGGCCGATCCGCCATTGAAGCCGAACCAGCCCACCCAGAGCAGACCGGTGCCGATCACCGCGAGCGACAGATCGAACGGCGACAGGTTCTCCATGCCGTAGCCGTGACGACGGCCGATCACCAGCGCGGCGATCAGGCCGCCGGTGCCGGCCGACAAATGCACGACGAGACCGCCGGCGAAATCCAGCACGCCCCAGCCGGCGAGGAAGCCGCCACCCCAGATCCAGTGCGCCAGCGGCACATAGACGACCACGAACCAGGCGACCGAGAACAGCAGATAGGCCGAGAACCGCATGCGGTCGGCGACCGACCCCGCCACCAGCGCCACCGTGATGACCGCGAACGTCATCTGGTAGAGCATGAACAGCGCCTCGGGGATCGTCTTGGCCGCCGGATTGACGCTGTCCATCGTCATGCCGACCAGGAAGACGCGGTCGAACGAACCGATGAAGGCGCCGCCCCCGACAAAGGTCAGCGAATAGCCGAACGCGACCCACAGCAGCGAGATCATCGCGACCGCGGCCAGACTCTGCGCCATCGTGGCCAGCACGTTCTTCTTGCGCACCATCCCCGAGTAGAACAGCGCCAGGCCCGGGATGGTCATCATCAGCACGAAGGCGGTGGCGACGGTCATCCAGGCGGTATCGGCGGCATTGATGCCGGAGGCGGGCGCGGTCTGTGCCAGGGCCGGAGCCGCCAGGCAGGCGGCTCCGCCTGCGCCGAGAGTCATCGCAATAATACCGTTGACGGCCTTTGCCGTCCGGCGCGTCGAACCGATCATGATGGCTGCCCCGTCGGAATGTCGCGGCGCCCCCGCGCCGCCGTTGATTGCTGGCTGCGCGGCGTTTGTCAGAGCGCGTCGGCGTCAGTTTCGCCGGTGCGGATCCGCAGCGCGTGGTCGATCGGCGTCACGAAGATCTTGCCGTCGCCGATCTGACCGGTGCGGGCGCCGCGGGTGATCACCTCGACGGCCTTGTCCGCGAGCGGGCTGTCGACCGCGATCTCGATCCGCAGCTTGGGCAGGAAGTTCACGATGTACTCGGCGCCGCGATAGATCTCGGTGTGGCCGCGCTGACGGCCGTAACCCTTCACCTCGGTCACGGTCATGCCGTGGACCCCGATCTCGGTCAGCGCCTGACGCACCTCGTCGAGCTTGAAGGGTTTGATGATGGCGACGACGAGTTTCATACGGGAGCCCCAGATTTTCGCGCAACAACGTGCGGCACCGCGCCGCGCGGTACCTCCGGCCGTATATATGCCGTGTTTCACGGCAACGCGCGCAGAAAATAAGCGGATTGACGGCTAAGGAAGCGGCGATGAGCCTTTGCCAGAACATTCCGAGGCCAACACTGCGGAATCCTGCTGATTTCGGCAGAGCGGGCCGGGTGTCGTCGGACTGGACTGTGGTTTAGGCGGCGAGGTCGGCCACCACCGCGTCGAGCACCGGGAAGCCCGCTAGGGTCACCCGCAGGCGGCCGTCGGCGTCTACGGTGATCGCGCCCTCTTCGCGCAGCAGGGCGATGCGCGACGGGTCGAGCGAGCGCCCCGACAGCGCCTGATAGCGGCGCGGGTCGATGCCTTCGGCGAGCCGCAGCCCCATCAGCAGGAATTCGTCGGCGCGCTCTTCGCTGTTGAGGCGCTCGTCGGTGATGACGCCGTGGCCGTTGCCTTCGACCCGCATCAGCCAGCTCTCCGGCCGGCGCTCGGTGGCGGTGGCGTAGCGGATGTTGCCGATGTCCAGCCGGCCGTGCGCGCCGGGGCCGATCCCGGCATATTCCTGGCCGCGCCAGTACACCAGATTGTGCTGGCACTCGGCGCCCGGGCGGGCGTGGTTGGAGATCTCGTAGGCCGGCAGGCCGAGTTCGGCACAGACCGATTGGGTCACGTCGTAGAGGGCCCGCGCGGCGCCGTCATCGGGCGTCTGCAGCTTGCCGGCGCGATGCAGCGCGAAGAACGGCGTCTCGGCCTCGATCGTCAGCTGATACAGCGACAGGTGTTCGGCGGCTTCGCCGATCGCGCGGCGCAGCTCGGCTTCCCACATCGCCGGCGTCTGGCTGGGACGGGCGTAGATCAGGTCGAACGAGTAGCGGTCGAACACTGAGCGGGCGATCGCGACCGCGTCCATCGCCTCCTGAGCGGTGTGCAGCCGGCCCAGCGTCTTCAGCGAGGCATCGTCGAGCGCCTGCACGCCGAGCGAGACGCGGTTGACGCCGGCGGCGCGATAGCCGCGAAACCGCGTCGCCTCGACGCTGGTCGGATTGGCCTCGAGCGAGATCTCCGCATCCGGTGCGACGCGCCAGTATTTGCCGATCGCGTCGAGGATCGCCCCGACCGTCTGCGGCTGCATCAGCGACGGCGTGCCGCCGCCGAGGAAGATCGACGTCACCTCGCGCGGGCCGGTTCGGGCCGCGGTGGTTTCGATCTCGCGCGCAAACGCGCGGGCGAAGCGGTCCTCGTCGATCGCGGCGTGGCGGACGTGGCTGTTGAAGTCGCAATACGGGCACTTCGACAGGCAGAACGGCCAGTGCACATAGACGCCGAAGGCTTGGTCGGAGCTAGCCGGCAAGGCAGATCTCCGCCAGTTTGACGAACGCCTTGGCGCGATGCGACAGGCCGAGCCCGAGCGGCGGCAGGCCGTGCTTCTCGATGCTGGTCATCTCGCCGAAGGTGCGGTCGTGGCCGTCGGGCAGGAAGATCGGATCGTAGCCGAATCCGGCGGTGCCGCGCGGCGGCCAGACCAGCGTGCCGTCGGCCCGGGCCTCGACTTCCTCGACATGACCATCGGGCCAGGCGACGCACAGCGCCGAGACGAAATGCGCCGTGCGCTGCGCCGGGGCAGCGGCGCCACGCTCCTGCAGCAGGCGCTCGATCTGCGCCATCGCGGCGTTGAAGTCTTTGCTGTCGCCGGCCCAGCGGGCGGAATAAATTCCGGGCGCGCCATTGAGCGCATCCACCGCCAGCCCGGAATCGTCGGCGAAGGCCGGGAGCTGCGCGGCCTGCGCGGCCGCCTCGGCCTTGATGCGGGCATTGGCCTGGAAACTGTCGCCGGTTTCCTCCGGCTCGCCGAGGCCGAGCTCGCCGGCCGAGACTGCCTCGATCCCGTAAGGGGCCAGCAGCTCCCGCATCTCGGCCAGCTTGCCGGGATTATGGGTGGCGATCACGAGCTTGCCGGTGATTCGACGATGCATGGCGGCCTCAGCGTAGCTCAAGAGTGGCCGCGAATGGGTGGCAAGAATGACTCACGCCACCGCCATTTTCTGCAGATCGACCAGCCGGCCGACGCCCTTCTGGGCCAGAGCCATCAGCGCCAGGAACTCGTCCTGCGAGAACGGCGTCTTTTCGGCGGTGCCTTGCACTTCCACGATCCGGCCGTCGCCGGTCATGACGAAGTTGGCGTCGGTCTCGGCCTCGGAATCCTCGGCGTAGTCGAGGTCGAGCACCGGGGTGCCGTTGTAGATGCCGCAGGAGATCGCCGCGACGTTGTCGCGCAGCACCTGGCCCTTGGTCATGTTGCGGGCCTTCATCCAGTTCAGGCAGTCGGCCAGCGCCACCCAGGCGCCGGTGATCGACGCGGTCCGGGTGCCGCCGTCGGCCTGCAGCACGTCGCAATCGACCGTGATCTGGCGCTCGCCGAGCGCCTGCAGGTCGACGATCGTGCGCAGCGACCGGCCGATCAGGCGCTGAATTTCCACGGTGCGGCCGTTCTGCTTGCCGGCCGAAGCCTCGCGGCGGGTGCGCTCCAGCGTGGCGCGCGGCAGCATGCCGTATTCGGCGGTGACCCAGCCGCGTCCCTGCCCCTTCAGCCACGGCGGCAGCCGCTCTTCCAGCGTCGCCGTCACCAGCACATGGGTGTCGCCGAATTTCACCAGGCAGGAACCCTCGGCATATTTGACGACGCCGCGTTCGAGCGACACGGCGCGCAATTCGTCGGGCGCACGGCGGCTTGGCCGCATGGGAAATCCTCCGTCAATTTCGGGAAATGGCGATCCGGGCTGCTTTTAGGGGTGGAGCGCCGCAGCGGCAAGGGCGGCGCCCCTTCAACTCCCTGCCTTCTTGTAACCGGGCGCAAGCAACGACAAATTAGAGGCGTTACGGAGGAGAAGTTGGCTCACCACGATCCGATCGGCCTGATTGCACCCAATTCCGCCCTGGCGCAGCTCAACGAGCGCTCGCGGGACATTTTTCGTCAGATCGTCGAAAGCTACCTCGCCACCGGCGAGCCCGTGGGGTCGCGTAATATTTCCCGGCTGATTTCGGTGCCGCTGTCCCCCGCCTCAGTACGCAACGTGATGGCGGACCTGGAGCAGCTCGGCCTGATCTACGCGCCGCACACCTCCGCCGGGCGACTGCCGACCGAGCTGGGTCTGCGCTTCTTCGTCGATGCGCTGATGCAGGTCGGCGACCTTACCGAGCCGGAGCGGCAGTCGATTCAGGCGCAGCTGTCCTCGGTCGGCCGGGCGCAGACCGTCGAAGCCGCGCTCGGCGAGGCGCTGACCCGGCTGTCGGGGCTGACCCGGGCGGCCGCGGTGGTGCTGACGGCCAAGTCCAACGTCCGGCTGAAGCACATCGAATTCGTCCGGCTGGAGCCGGAGCGCGCGCTGGTGATCCTGGTCGCCGAGGATGGCCAGGTCGAAAACCGGGTGCTGGCGCTGCCGCCGGGCGTTCCGTCTTCGGCGCTGACCGAGGCCTCGAACTTCCTCAACGCCCGGATTCGCGGCCGGACGCTCGCCGAAGCAAGGGTGGAGCTCGAGACGCTGCTGACGCAGGACCGGGCCGAGCTCGATGCGCTGACCCAGAAGGTGATTTCCGCCGGGATCGCGAGCTGGTCCGGCGGCGAGGGCGAGGATCGCCAGCTGATCGTGCGCGGCCACGCCAATCTGCTCGAGGATCTGCACGCGCTGGAAGATCTCGAACGGGTGCGGCTGCTGTTCGACGATCTCGAAACCAAGCGCGGCGTGGTCGATCTGCTCGGCCGCGCCGAGCGCGCCGACGGCGTGCGGATCTTCATCGGCTCGGAGAACAAGCTGTTCTCGCTGTCCGGCTCCTCGACCATCATCGCGCCCTATAGCGACGGTGCCGGCCACATCGTCGGCGTGCTCGGCGTCATCGGGCCGACCCGGCTGAACTACGCGCGGGTGATTCCGATGGTCGATTACACGGCGCGCGTCGTCAGCCGGATGCTGGGCGGCTGACGCCGCCCCGCCTGCCCGCTCGCTTGATTTTCACCCGATAAACCACGATATCCCGGCCAGCCCATTCGCGGCCAATGCAGACGTTTTCTTCAAAAAGGTAGCGTGATGACCGATTCCAACGGACCCAAGGACAACAACCAGGACGAGGCGCAGTCCGCCGAGCCGGTCGTTTCCAAGCCGTACATCATGCCGGACGATCCGGAAGAAGGCGCCAACGAGGCGCTGGTGAAGGAAGCCGCCGAAGCGCGCGACAAGATGCTGCGCACGCTGGCCGAGATGGAGAATCTGCGTCGCCGGACCCAGAAGGAAGTCGCCGACGCGCGGACCTATGGGGTCACGGCCTTCGCGCGCGACGTGCTCGAGATCGCCGACAATCTGCAGCGCGCGCTCGACGCCGTGCCGGCCGAAGCCCGCGCCAATGCGGATGCGGGACTGAAGGGCCTGATCGAGGGCGTCGAGCTCACCGAGCGCTCGCTGCTCAACGCGCTGGAGAAGAACGGCGTCAAGAAGTTCGACCCGCAGGGCCAGAAGTTCGATCCGAATTTCCAGCAGGCGATGTACGAAGTGCCCGACCCGTCGGTGCCCGCCGGCACCGTGGTGCAGGTGGTGCAGGCCGGCTTTACGATCGGCGATCGGGTGTTGCGACCGGCCCTGGTCGGCGTGTCCAAGGGGGGTGCCAAGCCGGCGCCTGCGCCGAACGGCAGCGATTCCGGCAGCGCGGCGTAACGGCCGCGCCGACGCTACCTCGGCAGTTCAATCTTCGTCGAATGAAGCCGCGCCGATCAGCGCGGCTTCAGCCCGTCGCGGACCTTGCGGAAGCGCGGAAACGCTTCCGACCACTTGTCGCGGGGCGTGCTGCCGATCACCCGCAGCGCGACGTTCGAGCTGCCGAACCGCAGCCACTGCACCACCGTCACCGGCGTATTGTCCTTGCCGCTGATCGCCTCGATCCGGGTTTCGAAGCCTGGCTGGCCGTCGATCCGGATCGGCTCGGAATTGGTAATTCTTGCTTCGCGCAGCCCCGGAATGGTGGCGGCGGCCTGCTCGGCGAAGCGGGCGCGATCGTCGGTCTGCTCCGGCACCGAGCCGATCAGTCCAAGCACCATAAAGGGCGCCGCTTCGATCCCGGTGTCTTCATTGCCGTCCGCCAGCAGCATCGCCGCTCCCGGCGCCAGCGTTCGCACCGTCTTGAAATCGGCGAGCTCGCGGACGTTGAACGGCATCTGGGCGATCTGTTCGGAAACCGGCACTTCCTGCCGGACGGTGACCGAACTCAGCATCTTCTTCACGGCGTCTTCCGAATAAGTGCTGGCTTCGCTCTCGGCGACCTGCACGGCAACGTAGCCGGAGAACGCCTTGCTGCCGGGCACGATCAGCGAGTAGCGCCGCACCTTGTCGGTGCCGGCGACGCCGTCTTCGGCCGTGTAGTAGGCGGTCCCGGCGGCCGTCTCCAGGCTTTGCGGCTTGACCTTCACGGTCGCGTTGTCGGGCAGCGCCTTGAAGGCGGTTTCGACTTCGCCATAGGCCGGGCCGGGCAGTTCGGCCAGCAGCACCTTGACGCCGTGGCCGGGCGACTCGAAGCCCAGAAAGGCCTGCGACTCGGTCAGTCCCGGCATCGGGGTCACGCCGACCCGGATGCCCCGGGGGAAGATCGTGTCGGCCGCGACGGCGGGGCTGGCGGCGGCGACCGCAAGGGCGATCGCAAGGAGGCGCACTATCTGTTTCATCGGGGTGTCCTGAAATCGCAATGCGGCCGTTCGATGGTCTGTCACCGCCGCCGAAACCGGAATGCTGCGCTGCGGATGCTTCGGTGCGACGTCACCAGATCACGTCCTGCCGCGCCGTCAAGGCGTGACGGCGGCGTGAGACGAGGAGCCGCAAGCGTCCACCTCACCGCTGCCGTCGGACCTGCCGGAAGTGCCGTTCAGGATTCATTAAAGCCCATGTTTTCGTGATCGCGGCCCTGCGGCAGTCCTTGCGGCCACCACCCCCCCTCCTATATGAGGCTCACCGCCGCACAATCGCGAGCAATTGATATTTGGGGGTTTGGACTGGTGCGCCGCCAGGGCCCGCCCGACCCGCCGCAAAAGGAAGGAATGAGCACTATGGGAAAGGTCATCGGGATCGATCTCGGCACCACCAATTCGTGCGTCGCCGTCATGGACGGCAAGAATTCGAAAGTCATCGAAAACGCTGAGGGCATGCGCACCACCCCGTCGATCGTCGCGATCACCGACGACGGCGAGCGGCTGGTCGGTCAGCCGGCCAAGCGCCAGGCAGTCACCAATCCCGAGCGCACCTTCTTCGCAGTGAAGCGCCTGATCGGCCGCCGCTACGACGACCCGATGGTCGAGAAGGACAAGAAGCTCGTCCCCTACAAGATCGTCAAGGCCGGCAACGGCGACGCCTGGGTCGAGGCCGACGGTCAGACCTATTCGCCCTCGCAGGTCTCCGCTTTCATTCTGCAGAAAATGAAAGAGACCGCCGAAGCGCATCTCGGCCAGAAGGTCGATCAGGCGGTCATCACCGTCCCGGCTTACTTCAACGACGCCCAGCGCCAGGCCACCAAGGACGCCGGCAAGATCGCCGGCCTCGAAGTGCTGCGCATCATCAACGAGCCGACCGCGGCCGCGCTGGCCTACGGCCTCGACAAGACCAAGTCCGGCACCATCGCGGTGTACGACCTCGGCGGCGGCACCTTCGACGTCTCGATCCTGGAGATCGGCGACGGCGTGTTCGAGGTGAAGTCGACCAACGGCGACACCTTCCTGGGTGGTGAAGACTTCGACATGCGTCTGGTCAGCTACCTGGCCGACGAATTCCAGAAGGAGCAGGGCATCAACCTGCGCAACGACAAGCTGGCGCTGCAGCGGCTGAAGGAAGCCGCCGAAAAGGCCAAGATCGAGCTGTCGTCGACCACGCAGACCGAAGTCAACCTGCCCTTCATCACCGCGGACCAGACCGGTCCGAAGCATCTGACCATGAAGCTGACCCGCGCCAAGTTCGAAGCGCTGGTCGACGATCTGGTGCAGAAGACCATCGAGCCGTGCCGCAAGGCGCTGAAGGATGCCGGCCTGACCGCCGGCGAGATCAGCGAAGTGGTGCTGGTCGGCGGCATGACCCGCATGCCGAAGGTCCAGGAAGTGGTGAAGCAGCTGTTCGGCAAGGAGCCCCACAAGGGCGTCAACCCGGACGAAGTCGTTGCGATCGGCGCCGCGATCCAGGCCGGCGTGCTGCAGGGCGACGTCAAGGACGTGCTGCTGCTCGACGTGACGCCGCTGTCGCTGGGCATCGAGACGCTGGGTGGCGTGTTCACCCGCATCATCGATCGCAACACCACGATCCCGACCAAGAAGAGCCAGGTGTTCTCGACCGCCGAAGACAATCAGAACGCGGTCACCATCCGGGTCTTCCAGGGCGAGCGCGAAATGGCCGCCGACAACAAGATCCTCGGCCAGTTCGACCTGATGGGCATTCCGCCGGCGCCGCGCGGCATGCCGCAGATCGAAGTGACCTTCGACATCGACGCCAACGGCATCGTCAACGTCTCGGCCAAGGACAAGGCGACCGGCAAGGAGCAACAGATCCGCATCCAGGCCTCGGGCGGTCTGTCCGACTCCGACATCGACAAGATGGTCAAGGACGCCGAAGCCAACGCGGCCGAAGACAAGCGCCGCCGCGAAGCGGTCGACGCCAAGAACCATGCCGACGCGCTGGTGCATTCCACCGAGAAGGCGCTGGCCGAGCACGGTTCGAAGGTCGCCGAGCCGGAGCGCCGCGCCATCGAGGACGCGCTGGGTGACCTGCGCGAAGCCCTCAAGGGCGACGACGCCGAGGCCATCAAGGCCAAGACCAATACGCTGGCGCAGGCTTCGATGAAGCTCGGCGAGGCGATGTACACCCAGCAGGCGGAGTCCGACGCTGCCAAGCACGCCGCCAAGGACGACATCGTCGATGCCGACTTCACCGAAGTCGACGACGACAAGAACAACAAGAAATCCGCCTAAGACGTCGTAACGGAGACCGCGACCCCCATCTGACGAACGCAGCTTTGCGATCATCAGCTGGGGGTTGTTTTCGTTGGGCCGGACGCGGCATGAAAGCTGCAAGCTTTCACTTTCGCTGCAGGTTGCCGCAGCAATCGAACGTTTCGAGCAGGTTTGACGGATGTCCACGACCAAGCGTTGCTACTACGAAACCCTCGAAGTCGAGCGCAACGCCGACGAATCGACGCTGAAGAGCGCTTTCCGCAAGCTGGCGATGAAGTGGCACCCGGATCGCAATCCGGGCGATGCGTCGAGCGAGATCAAGTTCAAGGAAATCAACGAAGCCTACGAGGTGCTCAAGGACGGCGACAAGCGCGCCGCCTATGACCGCTACGGCCACGCGGCGTTCGAGCAGGGCATGGGCGGCGGGCCCGGCTTCGGCGCGGGCTTCGCGTCGTCATTCTCCGATATCTTCGAAGACCTGTTCGGCATGGCCGGGCAGCGTGGCCGCGGCACCGGTCGCGAGCGTGGCGCCGACCTGCGCTACAACATGGAAATCACCCTCGAGGATGCCTACAAGGGCAAGACCGCGCAGATCGAAATCCCGGTCTCGGTCACCTGCGATCCCTGCTCCGGCACCGGCGCCAAGGCCGGCACCAAGCCGAAGACCTGTTCGACCTGCGGCGGCGCCGGCCGCGTCCGTCAGGCCCAGGGCTTCTTCACGCTGGAGCGCACCTGCCCGAGCTGCCAGGGCCGCGGCCAGACCATCGAGGACCCCTGCCCGTCCTGCGCCGGCTCCGGCCGTGTCACCAAGGAGCGGACGCTGTCGGTCAACATTCCGCAGGGCGTCGAGGACGGCACCCGCATCCGCCTCGCCGGCGAAGGGGAAGCCGGCGTCCGCGGCGGGCCGCCCGGCGACCTCTACATTTTCCTGTCGCTCGCTCCGCACGATATCTTCCAGCGCGACGGCGCCGACCTGCACTGCCGCGTGCCGATCTCGATGGTCACAGCGGCGCTCGGCGGTGAGTTCGAAGTCCCGACGATCGAGCGTGGCAAGACCAAGGTGAAGGTGCCGTCCGGCACTCAGACCGGCCGCCGATTCCGCATCGCGGGAAAAGGCATGCCCGTGCTGCGCTCGCGGCAGGTCGGCGACATGTATGTTCAGGTTGCCGTCGAAACGCCGCAAAATCTGACCAAGAAGCAACAGGAGTTGCTGGCGGAATTCGAAAAGTTGTCGTCCGGTGCAACTCAACCCGAGGCCGCGGGTTTCTTCTCCAAGGTCAAGGACTTCTTCGGCTCCCGCGCGAGCACTCCCTAACCGTCTAACTTGACCGGCTGGGAAGTGCCCTATAGTTGTGATGTAACAATAATTTGACACTGGGCTAAATACCTCCCGGTTTGGTAGCGGAATGGCTTTGCAGTCCACGGCTCGTGCGTTGAAGAAGCCGCCCCGTCCTCTCGATGACGAGGTTCGCTTCCTTCGTTCCTGGATCGAAAAGCCGCTGCACATGGGTGCGGTGATGCCGTCGGGCAAACTGCTCGCCCGCACCATGGCCCAGTATGTCGATATCGACTCGACGGGGCCGGTCATCGAACTTGGACCCGGGACCGGCGCGATCACTAACGCGCTGGTAGAGCACGGCGTCGATCAGAAGCGCCTCGTGCTGGTCGAATACAATCCGAGCTTCTGCGCGCTGCTGCGCGAACGCTATCCGCAAGCCACCATCGTGCAGGGTGACGCTTATCGGCTGCGGGATACGCTGTGGCAGATCCTGCCCGAACCCGCGACCGCGGTGGTCTCCGGCCTGCCGCTGGTGACCAAGCCGATGCTGACCCGGATGAAGCTGATCCGGGATTCGTTCAATCTACTCGAGCCCGGCGCGCCCTTCGTGCAGTTCACCTACTCGGTGGCGCCGCCGATCCCCAAATCCCTCCCCGGCGTGGCGACCGAAGCCTCCGAGCGGATCTGGATGAACATCCCGCCCGCCCGGGTCTGGGTCTATCGCAAGGGCTGAGCCGTCCGCTCGTTGCCGCCCCCGTCTCTGACCTCCTCCGCTTCAGAATTTCGGTTTCCCTGCCGCTCAACTTCGCTAAACAAAGCGCGGCCACGCTGGTGCTGGCCGGCAGGAGATCGGCGTCATGTCCGCGGTCAAGATCCTCGTCATTCCCGGTTCGCTGCGCACCGGCTCGCACAATGTGCGGCTGACGGCGGCCGCGGCGCATGAGCTCGCCCGCGCCGATGTCGACGTCAGCCGCATCTCGCTCGCCGACTATCCACTGCCGATCTATGACGGCGACCTCGAAGCCAAGTCCGGCGTGCCGGCGAACGCGGTCAAGCTGAAGCGGATGATCGGCGCGCATCACGGCGTGCTGATCGTCACGCCGGAATACAATTCCGCCCCGCCCGCCTTGCTGAAGAATGCAATCGATTGGGTGTCGCGGGTCGAGGACCCGCACGAGACTCAGGGCCAGGTGTTTCGCGAACGCGCCTTCGCGCTTGCGGCGGCCTCCGAGGGCAAGCTCGGCGGTGCGCGCTGTCTGGCGGCGCTGCGGCTGATCCTGTCCGGCTGCCGCGCGCCGGTGATCCCCAATCAGCTCACGCTGTCCTTCGCGCACCAGGCCTATGACGAGACCGACCGCCTGAAGCTTCCCGCCGACATCGCCGCGATGGACGCGATGGTCCGGCAATTGATCGACTTCGCTCAGCAGATGATGAGGTAACCAGACATGGCGCAGGCCGACCCCGCAGATCGTGACCGGCTGATCGTCGCGCTCGACGTTCCGAGTGTCGACGCTGCCGAAGCGATGATCGCCCGGCTCGGCGACAGCGTCGGCTTCTACAAGATCGGCTATCAGCTCGCTTATGCGGGCGGCCTGCCGCTGGTCGAGAAGCTGGCGCGCGCCGGCAAGAAGGTGTTCGTCGATCTCAAGCTGCACGACATCGGCAACACGGTGGCGCGCGGTGTCGAGAGCCTCAGCTCGCTCGGCGCGACCTTCCTCACCGTTCATGCCTATCCGCAGACCATGAAGGCTGCCGTCGAGGCGCGCGGCACGTCGGGCCCGAAGATTCTCGCCGTCACCGTGCTGACGTCCTACGACGATCGCGACTTGGTCGATGCCGGCTACGCGCTCGGCGTCCGCGATCTGGTCGAAGCGCGGGCCCGGCAGGCGCAGGCGATCGGCGTCGATGGCCTGGTGTGCTCGCCCGAGGAAGCCGGCCATCTGCGTAGCCTGATCGGCCCCGACATGACGCTGGTGACGCCGGGGATCCGGCCGGCCGGCACCGCTGCTGGCGATCAGAAGCGGATCATGACGCCCGGCAAAGCGATCGCCGCCGGCGCCAGCTATCTGGTGGTCGGTCGCCCGGTGATGGAAGCGGCGGATCCGAAGCAGGCGGCCGACGCGATCGTCGCCGAGATCGCGGCTGCGAAATAACGACGGGAGAAAACCACGATGGCAAAAGGCTACTGGGTGGCGCGGGTCGATGTGCATGATATCGACGGCTACAAGCGTGACTACGTCGCTCACAATGGCGCGGTGTTCGCCAAATACGGCGCCCGATTCCTGGTCCGCGCCGGAACCTTCGAGACCGCCGAAGGCTCGTCGCGCAGCCGCAACGTGGTGATCGAGTTCAAGGACTACGCCACGGCACTCGCCTGCTTTCACTCTCCGGAATATCAGGCGCTGATCAAGGCACGTGCGCCGTATTCGGAGAGCGATTTGATCATCATCGAGGGCTATGACGGCCCGCAGCCTAGCTGACCGCGGAGCGGCTTTGCCGTCCGGTGAGTTGCCGGGTTGTCATCGCGCCGCTATACCGCGCCTAGAACAAGGATCGTGAGCCGATGTCCGAGATGCGCCTGATCGTTGCCGGAGCCGGTGGCCGCATGGGCCGCGCCCTGACGCGGGCGATCAGCGAGACCAAAGGCGTGGTGCTGACCGGGGCGCTGGAAGCGCCGGGCTCGGAGCTGCTCGGCCAGGACGCCGGCGTGCTCGCCGGCCTGCCGGCCAACGGCGTGCTGCTCTCGGGCGATTTGTGGAAGCTCTCGGCCAATGCCGACGGCATCCTCGACTTCACCGTGCCGGCCGCCACCCTCGCCAATGTGGCGATCGCGGCGCAGCGCGGCATCGTCCACGTGATCGGCACCACCGGCCTGTCGTCGTCCGACAATGCGGTGATCCAGAGCGTCACCCGTCAGGCGATCGTGGTGAAGTCCGGCAATATGAGCCTCGGCGTCAATCTGCTGGCGGCGCTCACCAAGCGCGTGGCGCAGTCGCTGGGCGACAATTTCGACATCGAGATCGTCGAGATGCACCACCGCGCTAAGATCGACGCGCCCTCGGGCACCGCGCTGCTGCTCGGCGAAGCGGCGGCGGCCGGCCGCAAGGTCGATCTGGAGACGCATTCGGCCCGCGGCCGCGACGGCCTCACCGGCGCGCGCAAGACCGGCGACATTGGCTTCGCCAGCCTGCGCGGCGGCACCGTCACGGGCGATCACAGCGTGATCTTCGCCGGTCCCTATGAGCGGATCGAACTCAGCCACAGGGCCGAGGACCGCATGATCTTCGCCCACGGCGCGCTCAAAGCGGCGATGTGGGCGCACGGCAAGACGCCGGGCCTGTATTCGATGATGGATGTGCTCGGGCTCGCCGACTTCTAGCAAACCCGATGATCGCGGCGGCAGAGGTCGCCGCGATCGGTGCTAACCGATCAGCGACTTGCCGGTCATCTCGACCGGCTGCGGCAGCTCCATCAGCTTCAGCAGCGTCGGCGCCAGATCGGACAGCTGGCCGTCGCTCAGCGGCCCGTTATCACCCACCAGCAGAACCGGCACCGGATTGGTGGTGTGCGCGGTGTGCGGTCCGCCGGTGACCGGATCGCGCATCATCTCGCAATTGCCGTGATCGGCGGTGACCAGCAGCGCGCCGCCGGCCTTGCGGATCGCCGCGACGATGCGGCCGAGCTGGGTATCGACCGTCTCGACCGCCTTGATCGCGGCCGGCAGGCTGCCGGTGTGGCCGACCATGTCGGGATTGGCGAAGTTCAGGACGATCAGGTCGTATTTGCCGGACTCGATCGCCTGCACGGCCTTGTCGCCGAGTTCGGGCGCCGACATTTCCGGCTGAAGATCGTAGGTCGCCACCTTGGGCGAGGGCACCATGATGCGATCTTCGCCCGGATACGGGACTTCCTCGCCGCCATTGAGGAAGTAGGTGACGTGCGGATATTTCTCGGTCTCCGCCATCCGCAGCTGATGCCGGCCTGTGGCGGCGACCACCTGACCGAGGCCGTTGACCAGGCTCTGCGGCGGGAAGATCGTGCCCATCAGCGCATCGAGCGCGGTCGAGTACTGCGTCATGCCGGCCGCGGCCGCGATCTTCAGCACGCGCTTGCGCGGGAAGCCGGCGAAACCCGGGTCGAGCAGCGCCGCGAGGATTTCGCGCACGCGGTCGGCGCGGAAGTTGAAGCACAGCACGCCGTCGCCGTCGCGCATGCCCTGATAATCGCCGACCACGGCCGGCACGATGAATTCGTCGTTCACCCCGGAGGCGTAGCCGGCCGCAACGACCGCATCGGCATCCGCAAACCGCGGTCCGTCGGCCTCGACGATCACGCCATAGGCCTTGCCGACGCGCTCCCAGCGATTGTCGCGGTCCATCGCATAATAGCGGCCGCTGACGGTGGCGATCGGCACGTTCGCGGGCAGTTCGGCACGCAGCCGGGCGATGTCGTCGACTGCGGATTTCGGCGGCGTATCGCGGCCGTCGGTGAAGGCGTGCAGCACCGTCGGGATCCCGGCCTTCGCCAGAATCTTCGCCAGCGCAACGGCGTGATCCTGCAGCGAATGCACGCCGCCCGGCGACACCAGGCCCATCAGGTGGCAGGTGCCGCCGCTGGCGCGCAGCTTTTCGATGAAGGCCAGCAGTTCCGGCGCGCGTTCGATCTCGCCGCTCGCGATGGCGTCGCTGATCCGCGGCAGATCCTGCATCACCACGCGGCCGGCGCCGATGTTGAGATGACCGACTTCGGAGTTGCCCATCTGGCCGTTCGGCAGCCCGACCGATTTGCCCGAGGTGCGCAGGAAGGCGTGCGGGCCGTTCGACCACAAGGCGTCGAAGGTCGGGGTCTTGGCCTGCAGCACGGCATTGTCTGCCGGGTCCTCGCGCCATCCCCAGCCATCGAGGATCACGAGCATCACGGGGCGACGGGACTGCATGGCAAACACTTTCCTGGGTGCGGGGACGCCGATGGCGCACCTCACACCTATGGTCGCAGCCCGGCCTCGTCAATCGTTCGGCTGGAGGGGCTGCCCGCCTCGATTCGCCCGGCTTCCCAGCCGATCATCGCCTGTTTGCGGGTCAGGCCCCAGTGATAGCCGGTGAGGGCGCCGCCTTTGCCGAGCGCGCGGTGGCACGGGACCACGAAAGAGATCGGGTTCTTGCCGACCGCCGCCCCGACCGCGCGCGAGGCTTTCGGAGACGCGATCCGATTGGCGATGTCCGAGTAGCATAGCGCCTTGCCCATCGGGATCCTGAGCAGCGTCTGCCACACCCGCACTTCGAAATCGGTGCCGATCAGCACCACGCGCAGCGGCTGCTCGGCGCGCCATTGCGACGGGTCGAACACGCGGCTGGCGAACGGTGCCGTGAAGGCCTGATCGGGGATACAGCTCGCGCGCGGCCAGCGCTGCTGCAGGTCGACGAACGCGGCCTGCTCCTCGCCAGGATCGGCGAAAGCCAAGCCGGCGAGGCCGCGGTCCGAGGCGATCACGACGGCGGTGCCGAACGGCGAGGGATGAAAGCCATAGCGCAGCGTCAGCCCGGCGCCGCCGCTCTTCCACTCGCCCGGCGACATCGCCTCATGGGTCACGAACAGATCGTGCAGCCGGCCGGAACCGGAAAGGCCGGATTCCAGCGCAGCGTCGAGCACGCTGGCGGAATCGCGCAGCAGGCCCTTGGCGTGGTCGAGCGTCAGCGCCTGCATGAAGGCTTTCGGCGTCAGCCCGGCCCAGCGGCGGAACAGATGGTGCAGTTCGTCGGGCGTCAGCCCGGCCGCGTCGGCGATCGACTCGACGGTCGGCTGCGCCTTCCACTTCTGCGAGATGAACGCGATGGCGCGGCGAACGCAGTCGTAGTCGGCCAGCGCCGCATCGCGCGGGCCGGGCTTGGCGAGGATGTGGTCGGAGACGACGAGGTTCATCATGGCGCCGATGATACAAGCCGCCGCGGTCGCAGCCACCCGCTTTCCGGCCTCAGTTGTACACGGGGCCGCGCCGCGCGACGTCGAGCGCGGCGCTCAACGCATTGGCGAAGCTGGCTTTCTCGTCGGCGCCGAGAAAATTCGCGATGCTGACGCGGCGGCCGGACGAGACCAGATACAGCCGCTCGATGCCGAATTCGGCGTGGACGATCTTTTCGAGTCGCACCCACAGCGGGTTGAGCACCCATTCGGCCACGTCGCCGCGATGCGACGTGCGGCGGATGCGTAACTCGTTGGGCGTGATGAGGATTTCCTCGCTGGCGCGGCCGCGCGCGAAGGTCACGCGGAACGCGATATAGATCGCCAGCAGGTCGAGGCCGAAGAAGCCGAACACCGGCCACGCGCCGATCATCCAGAAGCCGATTCCGACCGCGAAGCTGATCGTGCCGAGCGCCGCCATCAGGGTCAGAAATGCCTTGTGACTCAAGGCGCGATGCGGCTTGAGCAGCGCCGAAAACAGTTTCGGTTGGGCCCGATCCGGATCAAGATCGCTGTCTGTCGTCATCGCGGAATATTATACCTCATCCATGCCCAAAACCACTCGCCGCATTTCCGTTCCTGCCCCCCCGAAATCGGCGAAGAAGTCCGCCTCCGGTCTTGAGGCAAACCCAAGGCAGCCGAAATCGCTTGCGACAAAGTCGCGGCAGGCGCCGAAGAAGCCCAAAGCCCCCCGCCGCTGGACCGCGGCCGAGGTCCACGAGGCCTTCACCCGTTTCGCCAAGGCCAATCCGGAGCCGAAAGGCGAGCTCGAACACGTCAACCCCTTCACCTTGCTGGTCGCGGTGGTGTTGTCGGCGCAGGCGACCGACGCCGGCGTCAACAAGGCGACGCGGGCGCTGTTCGCGATCGCCGATACGCCGGCCAAGATGCTGGCGCTCGGCGAGGAGAGCGTGCGCGACTACATCAAGACCATCGGCTTGTTTCGCACCAAGGCGAAGAACGTGATTGCGCTGTCGCAAAAACTGATCTCCGACTTTGGTGGGCAAGTGCCAAGTACGCGCGCAGAGCTGGAGACGCTGCCGGGCGCCGGGCGCAAGACGGCAAATGTCGTGCTCAACATGGCGTTCGGCCAACCGACCATGGCGGTCGATACCCATGTGTTCCGCGTCGGCAACCGCACCGGGCTCGCGCCGGGCGAGACGCCACTGGCGGTCGAGCTCGGGCTCGAAAAGGTGATCCCGCCGGAGTTCATGCAGCACGCCCACCACTGGCTGATTCTGCACGGCCGCTACACCTGCCTGGCCCGCAAGCCGCGCTGTGAGGTGTGCCTGATCAACGATCTGTGCCGCTGGCCGGAGAAGACGGTGAGTTAGTGCGCTGGCCTCTCCGTCATTGCGAGGAGCACTCGGATCGGCGCTATGCGCCGTCCGAGTACAAGGCTCCGCGACGAAGCAATCCAGCATCGTGCGCGGCGCTGGATTGCTTGGCTTCGCTCGCAATGACGGATACGTCACGGAATAATTACTTCATCATCGCCTTGACGTCGTCGCGCAGCGCTTGCCGCGATGGGTCGTCGGCGTAGAACATGTGGCCGCCGGGATAGACGATCAGGCTGACGCGGTTCTGCGCCAGCGTCGGCGGGAGCTGATCGAGCACGATCTGGTTGCCGAAATACGGCGCGGCGAGATCGTACAGGCCGCCGGTGACCAGTACGCGCAGTTTCGGATCGACCGCGAGGATCTCGCGCAGCTGCGTGATCGACTCGACCGGATGCCGGCCGCGGCCGAAATCCCACTGGCCCGACACCGCGCCGTTGAGCAGCTGATACGAGCCGCTCGGCCGCCAATTGAGTTTGTTGCGGGTCAGGTCGACTGCGGCGCTGGTCAGCGGCGCGATCAGCGCATCGGCGGACGGATCGCCGAACTGGCCGTCGCTGGAATCCGGGAACGGGTCGAGCCCCTGCACCGAGCCGTCGAACCGGCCGGTCACCTTGCCGCTGGCGCGGGCGAATTCGCGCTGGAATTCGGAAGTATCAAATCGTCCGGCGAGCCGGCGGCTGACGGTCTTGTCGATGCCGGTGAGTGCGGCGACGCGATCCGACAGCCGCGTGGTGGCGTCCTGATCGGCTTCGCCCTTCACGAGATCGGCCAGATATTCGCCGCGCGCGTAAGCCTCGACGTCGGCCATCGCGGCGCGGGTCACCGGACCCTTCTGCTGCCGCGCCACCGCCGCCATGCTGGGCAGCCGGGTGACGTATTGCAGCAGGCTGGAGCCGGAGAGTTCGCGGAAATCCATCACCGGCGATACCAGGATCAGGCCCTTGATGCCGACGCCCTGCTTGGTCTGCAGGTCGCGCACCACGCGCGGGCCGCGGATGCCGCCATAGCTCTCGCCGGCGACGTATTTGGGCGACAGCAGCCGGTCGTGCTGTTCGAGCCAGCGGCGGATCACCAGCGACAGCGCCGCGACGTCTCCCTCGACCGAGTAGAACCGCTTGCGCACGTCCTCGCCGTCGGCGACGAAGCGGCTGTAGCCGGTGCCGACCGGGTCGATGAACACGAGGTCGGTGAAGTCGAGCCAGGTCTCGGCGTTCGGCAGCAGCGCCGGCGTCGCCGAGGCCGACGCCGCGTCGCCCGCCAGCGGCAGCCGCCATGGGCCTGCGGCGCCGAGCTGCAGCCACGCGGAAGACGCGCCCGGGCCGCCGTTGAACAGGAACGTCACCGGCCGCGTCCGCGCGTCGGTGTTGTCCAGCTGATAGGCCGTCGTGGCGATGTCGGCCTGCGGCTCGTTCTTGTCGTTGAACAGCCGGATGGTGCCGGCGGTGGCGGTGAAGGAGAGGCTGCGGCCGGGCAGCGCCAGCGTGTGCTTGGTGATGGAGTCGGGCGGCAGCCGATGCTGATCGGGCTCCGACGCCGCGGCCTTGCCGGGCGACGCGCCGGACTTGCTGTGCGCGGCTGCCGGTTGCGACGACGCGGCATCCTGCGCATGCAGCGGCGCGAGCGTCGTTGTGGCCACAAGCATCGCCAGCAGCGCGACGCGGCAGGACCCGAGCGACATCACCATGTGGTCTCCTTGAGCACGCCGGCCGCGCGATGCGGACCCGGCGGATGTTTTCAAGGAGCAATGCCGCGCAACTGCGTCGGTTTAGCGACGATGCGGACTGCCATTGCGTCGGACGTCTTGCGCGGGCTTGACCCGCGCATCCATCGCACGTTGGCGATGTCTGTTTGCGAAGAGAATGGAGTGCCGGGTCGAGCCCGGCATGACGGGGGCGAGACAGCGGCCGCTCCTCACACCGGGCGATGACGACTTCGTTGCGGCGAGGGCATTGGTGCCTTTGCGTGGACGCCTGATCACGTCCTTCTGGTTACTCCGCCGCCGCGAGCATCCGGGGCAGCAGGCCGACCTCGCGTGCCAGTTCGGTCATCAGGCCGGCGACGTCGTGCGGGCGCTCCTCGTGGGCGAGGTGGCCGAGGCCCTGCATCACCTCGACGCGCGCGCCCGGCACCATGGCCTGCACCCGCGTCGAATCGCGGCTGGCGATGGTTTTGTCGTTGCTGCCGGCGATCAGCAGCAGGCGCGGGGCGAGTTGCGGCAGCTTTGCCGCCAGCTCGTCGAGGCGCCAGCTCGCCATCATCCGGATCGCCGCGGCGACATGGCCCGAATTGCCGACGAGGCGGCGATAGTAATCGACGCCGGCGGGCTCGAGCGTCGAGCCGGTGTCGGCGATCATCCGCTCGACCATGCCGGGATTGCGGGCGAAGCGCGCGACCAGGCGCGGCACCAGCGCGCTGGTCGCCAGCATGCGGGCCAGCGGCAGCATGTAGCGGCTCGCGGCACCG
Source organism: Rhodopseudomonas telluris (assembly GCF_042432815.1). NCBI lineage: Bacteria > Pseudomonadati > Pseudomonadota > Alphaproteobacteria > Hyphomicrobiales > Nitrobacteraceae > Rhodopseudomonas > Rhodopseudomonas telluris. The sequence continues at coordinate 340,501 of NZ_JBHLWM010000003.1, read as the reverse complement.
CCGATCGGCATCAGCGCGGCGTTGAGCCCGACCAGCGCGGCCGGCGTGATGCTGCCGTCGAAGCACATCCGTGCCGCCACCGCGGCGCCGGCCGAATGGCCCGCCACCATCATGGGGCGATGTCCGAGCCCGCGCAGCAGCGCGGCGAGATCCTGCGCCATCGCGGCCATCGACATTCGCGACGCGTGCGGCGTGGCGGTGAAGCCGTGGCCCGGCAGGTCCGGCGCCACCACGGTGAAGTGCTCGGCCAGCAGCGGCGCCAGCATGCGCCACGAATGCGTCGCCGCGCCGGTGCCGTGGATCAGCAGAACCACCGGGCCGCGGCCCATCTGCTGCACGTGCCAGCGCAGGCCGCCGGCGTGCACGAAGGAGCTCGCCGCGCGATGCGGCCAGTCGCGCCCCTCTTCGGTCCAGTTCGGCTTGGCGAGCGACGCGGCGAAGGACTGCGGTTGATTATCGTTGAGGGCGCGTCGCATGATCGTTCTCGTTGGTTGCGCCCATGGCAACATCGCCGGGCCGAACTGTCAAATGCGTAGCGTTCGCAGGGTTCCGTCTCGGTCTGCGATTCTCGTGTAGTTGGTACTTGATTACTGTAGTGGCGAATCGGGCTGCGCTGGCCGTGCGGGTTGCGCGTGCAGCGTGGTCGTCCTTGGCGCGCCGGCTTGACACTTGGCGTCAGACGGCCGCGACACTTCGGCGCCGACACCCGGCAGTGCTGACCGGCGACGTTGACGAAAACTGTCCGCGCGCCGTGACAAGCGTGAAATCGTCAGTGAAAAGGCCGATTTCGCGTTTGAGTCCCGCAAATGCGGTCCAATATCAATCGCAACGAGCGCCTGCTGCGAACTCATCGGCCATCGGCTTCGGTGGTCACTCACGCGATTCGCGAGGCGCTCGGCTCGAACGGAGAGCGTTGCGATGAAGATGTCCCATTTCGCCAGCTTCGTGCTGATGATCGTCGGCGGTGCCGCGCAGGAAGTCGCCCACGCGGTGAAGCGCCGCTTCGGTGGCGAGACGCCGGCTAAGTAAGCGCGGCCGCAGTAATCCACGAAGCGTCATGCGCGGGCTTGATCCGCGCATCCATCGCGCGCGGAGCGCGCTCATTGTAAGGTCGTTGCGAAGGGGATGGATGGCCGGGTCAAGCCCGGCCATGACGGCCTTTGTGGGGAGGCGTGCTTTGCGCGGATCGCCGGCGGCGATCAGCCCATCGTCACCCGCCGCCGATCCGGCGCGATCAGTTCGGGGCGGGAGCCGGACAGGCGCTTGTGCAGGTGGACCATGAAGGCCATGCCGAACAGCGGCGTCGCCAGATTGACGATCGGGATCGACACGAAGGCCGCAATGATCAGCCCGCCGATGAACACCGTGGTGGCGTTGTCGCGCCGCATCGCTTTCGCCTCGGCGGCGGGCCGGAAGCGCATTGCGGCGAGCTCGAAATATTCGCGGCCGAGCAGCCACGCCGTGGCGAGGAAGAACACGATCACGCCGGCGCCAGCGACGAACAGGAATGGCAGCGCGACCAGATAGACCAGGATGGTCAGCAGCGCGGTCTTGATGGTTTCGATCGCCGCGACGCCGACCGGCAGCGCGACGCCGGGCTCCTCGTTCGGATAGTATGCGCGCTCGACATGCTCGGCGGCTTCGTCGACGAAGATGCCGGCCACCAGCGACGTCACCGCCGGCATCAGCACCACCGCGCCGACCACGATGCCGAGCCCGGCCGCGATCGACACCACCCAGGACAGGATATGCAGCGGCGTCTGAAAGCCGCCGAGCGCCGCTTCGGCCCACAGCTCGCTGGAACTGGCGAGCCAGCTCAGCACCCGCTGCAGCCCGATCGCCGCCACGGCGATCAGCGCCAGCGCGAAGCCGATCGAGCGCCACAGAATGGAGCGCATCGGCGGCGACAGAATCTGGGTCAGCGCCTTGATGGCGGCGTCGAGCATGGGCTGCGGTCCTCGTCCGAAACAGAGCCTCGAACAGGTAGAGGCGGCGGGAGGGTTCGGCAAGGGCGGGGATGGCCGACGCATTGCCAGGCCATGGTTCGCTTACCGCACCCGCCACACACTCTGCCTCATCCTGAGGAGCCGCGCGCAGCGCGGCGTCTCGAAGGATGGGCCGCGCACGCCCTAGTGCGCGCGTTGCCCTGCAGCTCATCCTTCGAGACGCCCGGCGTCGCCGGGCTCCTCAGGATGAGGGCTGGTCGGTTTGGCCGGGTCCCGCTCGATGGAGCGCCGACGCGGGAGCCAAGAAACAAGACCGGGAGCTTGACCTTTACGCCCGCAGCCGCCGCTTCGCCGGGTAGTTCATTACGCGCGGGACCTTGCCGGCGCGCAGGGCCTGCTGCATCGTTTGCCAATATTCGGCCTGCATCAGCTCCGGATGCGCGTCGCGGAAGGCGCGGCGCAGCGCGGGGTCGTCGATGCGGAGGCCTTCGAGCATGTCGGACGGGCGGAACAGCACGCCGTCTTCGAATGTTCCGCGCGGCGCGTCGGCGCTGCGGATCTTGACGTCGGTCAACGGCTCGACGGCGTCGTAATCGAACAGATAGACCTTGCGGATGCGGCTGACGCCGTAATTGCGGCCGTCGAGGTCCTTGTTGAAGATGTCGGCGGCGGCGTTGTTCTTGATGCAGTCGCCGAGATTGACCACCGCGGCGCGGGCGTCGTCGGGTTTCGCGGTGCCGAGATAAAGTGGCAGCGGAGTCAGCTTGATCTGCACGATCAGATGCCGGAACACCAGCGCGCCGCGCTCCATCGTCACCGTGCCGATGCCGGCCTCGAGCAGCTCGTCGAGCAGATCGGGCGCGAACATGGTGCGGTCGAGCTTGACGTTGGAATAGATGATGTTGTCGAGCATCGAGCCGGCGCGGTCGATCTCGTGCACCAGATTGTATTTGCGCAGCACCGCGTCGAGGCCGTCGAAGTAATCGAACTTGTAGTCGTCGGTCGGATGGTCGCGGATGATCTTCAGCACATAGGCCGAGGACGGCATGGTGAAGGCGATCGCCACCGTGCCCTTGAAGCCCGGCGCGGTGGCGAGACGCTCCTTGCTGCGCTGATGCTCGGCGAGGATCTCGGTCATCACCGCGACCTTGCCGAGGTGATGGAAGCCGATGCACGAATATTGCGTGCCGAGCGGCCGCTTCGGCATCAGCTCGTACAGCAGCCGCGCCAGCTCGTGATAATGCGGGTTGGTGGCGTGATAGTTGGCGAGCGTCGACGAGAACGCGAATTGCAGCTCGTCACTGTCCGTCAGCACGGCGTCGACCACGAGGCCGTCGTCCTCGTTGAGCAGCGCGATCAGCAGCGGGATGCTGCGCATCGGCATGTCGCCACGGTCGCGCAGCTTGATGCGCCCGATCAGGCACGCGCCGCGATTGCGGAAAAAGCCGGACTGCGCGATCTCGATCCGCGTCGGCTCGCCGTCGCGCGGGCCGAGCGGTTCGAGCGCGGCCTCGATCGCCGCGGCGGCCAGCGCGGCGTCGCCGTCGAGATCGCGCCACGGCGCCTCCAGCCCGGCGCCGGCGAGGATCTCGCGGATCACCGCCGGGCGGATCGGCAGCGTCGTCACGGTGGCGTCGAGGATCGCGGCGGAAGACGCGGGCGGCCGCGCCGCCGGGCCGGAATCGTAGGACACCGGCCGCCATTCGTCGTCGACCAGCTTGCGCCGCAGCGAATGCCAGAACGCGAACGCAAAGTCGGCCTCGTAGCGGCCCGCGATCGCCGCCAGCAGCTCGGCCTCGGCGCGGGCCCAAAGCTGCTCGTCCTTGACCAGCTCGGGCATGCCGGCCTTCAGCGGCGGCACGAGCTGGTCGATGCAGGTAGTGTAGAGCCCGATGCGGGCCTTCGACAGCCGCACCGTGAGGGTCCAGTCGCGCGCCTCGAACGCCGCCTTGGCGAGCGACGGAATCCGCCGGGAGACCGCGTAGTAATTGTCGAACGCCGACAGCACCACCCGCGCCAGGATGCGCGCCTGATCGTCCGGATCGTCGCTGCGCACCAGCGCGTCGAGCAGGTCGACATCCGGCTCGGCGATCCGGGTGGCGGCCTCGAGGTCGGACGGAGCGAAGGGCAGCGTGGTGGATGTCGTCATGGGCGTGGTCCCGGCCCGCGCGATCGGTCTGCGGCGGGCGTCGTGATCGATCCCGTCAGGATGCGGCGGGCCGCGCCGGCCCGGCGTGATCTGCCGCAAACATCGGCGACGTAACTGCGCGGCAATTCGGCGCGGCCCACAGGCTGCGGCGCCGTAGCGTTGTGCGAATTTGGTCAGTTGCACGGCCGCGGCGCAGCAGAATCGTCACCGCGTTTTGCTACCATGCCACCTCCCGCGCCGATTGCGGGCTCGCGGCGGCGTGCAATAATGCGCCGATTGGCAGATTGATAGTTTCAGATCATTTTCAGGGAGGCCGAGATGGCCAAGGTCGTAACGACGAAGGGCAGCCTGACGCTGATTGCCTATCGGGGCGATGCCAAGACGCTGCTGGCGTTCAATCTCGCCAGCAAGGCGGACGCGAAAAATCTCGCCGGCTTCACCATCCAGTGCCAGCCGCAGGGCGGCGACGCGTACTACATCTACAACGAGCTGCAGTTCAAGACGCCGGCCAGCCACGCGCAGGACCCGAAGGAGCCGGCGCGCTCCAGCATCAACGCGCCGATCCACAAATTCCGCTGGCTGCATGTGCCCGGCGTCAATCACCAGGGGCTGACGCCGTTTCTCGGCCCCTACACCTACACGGTGACGCCCCGCTATTTCGACGACGGCGCGCTGCTGCCGCTCGATCCCGAGCTCAGCGCCTCTGTGAAGGTCGAGGTCAATCACTTCGCCAAGGCCGGGCTCGAACTCGGCTTCACCCGCGGCTACACCCAGTCGCAGGCCTTCGTGAATCACTTCGGCCTGAGAGCGAAGATCCAGCCGGCCGGGCACGAGCTGCTGTTCGACACCTCGGAAGTCTCCGGCACCAATGCGTGCGGCGAGACCTTCACCTACGCGGACGAATACCAGTGGCTCGGCTTCACCGCGCGCGAGAAGATATTCGCGATCCTCGACGAGGTGCTGGCCGACAAGACTCTGACGCTCGACGTGTTCGCCTACGACCTCAACGAGCCGGACCTGATCCAGCGCCTGCTCAAGCTCGCCAAGCAGGGCCGCATCCGCATCATCCTCGACAACGCGGCGCTGCATCACAGCACGAGCGATCCCAAGCCCGAGGACGAATTCACCGAACTATTCGAAAAGGCCGCGGGAAAACGCGAGCTGATCAAGCGCGGCCATTTCGGCCGCTACGCCCACGACAAGGTGTTTGTCGTCTCCCGCGTCGGTGCCCGCAAGACCAGCCCGGTCAAGGTAATGACCGGCTCGACCAATTTCTCGGTGACCGGCCTCTACGTCAATTCCAACCACGTGGTGATCTACACCGACGCCCAGGTCGCAGGCCTCTATGCGGGCGTGTTCGAAGAGGTCTGGGCCACCGACGTCAAGAAGGCGGCGTTCATCGCCTCCGAGTGGTCGCAGCAGACGTTCTCGACGGCGTCGAAGACCACCCCGGCGACCGACTTCACCTTCGCGCCGCACGACGAGGACGGCGCGGCCCGCGCGCTCGATCCGATCGTGGGTCGCATCGCCAAGGAAGCCAAGCTGCGCAAACGCAAGGGCAGCGTGCTGTTCGCCGTGATGGAGATGGCCAACGGCAACAGCCCGGTCTACGAGGCGCTGAAGACGCTGCACAAGAACACCGACATCTTCAGCTTCGGCATCTCGGACAATCCGGACGGCATCTATCTGTACCCGCTCGGCAAGACCACCGGCGTGCTGGTCACCGGCAAGCCGGTCGATACCCAACTGCCGCCGCCGTTCAACCAGGTGCCGAACATCGGCGGCGTCAAACACCAGATCCACCACAAATTCGTGGTCTGCGGCTTCAACGGCGACGACCCCGTGGTGTTCTGCGGCTCGTCCAACCTCGCCACCGGCGGCGAGATGAACAACGGCGACAACCTGCTGGCGATCCGTGACGGCGACGTCGCCACCGTGTTCGCCATCGAGGCGCTGGCGCTGGTCGATCACTTCAACTTCCTCGACAGCGTCGCCCGCAACGACAAGAGCAAGACCGCCAAGCAGAAAGCCATGGCCAAATCAGCCGCGCCCCAGGCCTCCAAAGCCCAGGCCGCCGTCGACGCCGGCTGGTTCCTCGGCACGACCGATGCGTGGGTGAAGAAGTACTTCGACCCGAAGGATCTGCATGCGGTGGATCGGGTGTTGTTTGGGTGAGGGACGAAATCAGTCCCGTAGCCCGGATGAGCGAAGCGACATCCGGGGAGTGCAGCGCACCGTCAAAGATCCGGATGTCGCTTCGCTCATCCGGGCTACGAGTGCTCCCACGCCTCACGAGCGGTGACCTGCACGACGATGGGTAACGTTGCGGCAGACGGCGCTGCTTGCGAATTGGGAGCGGGCGCGACGACACGAAACGCTCGAGCGAATTGCGGGTCCGGACGATGATGCTGATTAAGGTGCGACGCGCGACAGCGCTCGATGGTGACCGGCTGAAACTCGAGTTTTCCGACGACACCGTCGGCGAGCACGATCTCGGCTTCATTCTCGGCGAACATGGCCCGTTGCTCGAGCCGCTCAAGGACCCCGCTTACTTCAGGCGCGTCTTCGTCGAGAACGGCGTGCCGACCTGGCCGAACGGCTACGATTGGGACCCGATCGCGCTGCATGATGTGATGCAGGCCGCCGGCGAGTTACGGCCGGTCGGGGATGCGGCGGAGTAGCTGCGGTTTTTCATGAGTCCCGTAGCCCGGATGCAGCGAAGCGAAATCCGGGACAGCCTCAACGACAAGCAGCAGGCCGCCTCTCCCGCGTCATGCCGCGCATCCACGTCTTGAGGCGCAAGCTGCGGGAAAGAACGTGGATGGCCGGGACGAGCCCGGCCATGACGGAATCAGTGCGGAAGTGTTCGCGCTCAGCCCAGGAGCCTGGCTTTACGAAGCGACATGCAGGTCGGTTGCTGCGGGACCGAACCCGGATTGCGCTTCGCTGCATCCGGGCTACCAACTCGGCGACGACGGTCGCGAGAAATCAGCTATCCACCTTCAACGCCGCGATGAACGCCTCCTGCGGGATGTCCACCTTGCCGAACTGGCGCATCTTCTTTTTGCCCTCCTTCTGCTTCTCCAGAAGTTTGCGCTTTCGAGTGATGTCGCCGCCGTAGCATTTGGCGGTGACGTCCTTGCGCAGGGCGCGGACGGTTTCGCGGGCGATCACCTTGCCGCCAATCGCCGCCTGGATCGGGATCTGGAACATGTGCGGCGGGATCAGTTCTTTCATCTTCTCGACCATGGCGCGGCCGCGGCCTTCGGCGCGGGTGCGGTGCACCAGCATCGAGAGAGCATCCACCGGCTCGGCGTTGACGAGGATCTGCATCTTCACCAGGTCGGCCGGCTTGTAGTCGGTGAGGTGATAGTCGAACGAGGCGTAGCCTTTCGACACGCTCTTCAGGCGATCGTAGAAGTCGAACACCACCTCGTTGAGCGGCAGGTCGTACTTCACCATCGCGCGGGCGCCGACGTAGGTCAGCTCCTTCTGATTGCCGCGGCGGTCCTGGCACAGCTTCAGCACCGAGCCCAAGTACTCGTCGGGCGTCAGGATCGTCGCCTCGATCCACGGCTCCTGGATCTCGGCGATCTTGACCACGTCCGGCATGTCGACCGGGTTGTGGATCTCCATCTCGCTGCCGTCGGTGAGCTTCATGTGATAGATCACGCTCGGCGCGGTCGCGATCAGGTTGAGATCGAACTCGCGGGATAGTCGCTCCTGGATGATCTCCAGATGCAGCAGGCCGAGGAAGCCGCAGCGGAAGCCGAAGCCGAGCGCGGCGCTGGTCTCCATCTCGAACGAGAACGACGCGTCGTTGAGCCGCAGCTTGCCCATCGCGGCGCGCAGCGTTTCGAAATCGTCGGCGTCGACCGGGAACAGGCCGCAGAACACCACCGGGATCGCCGGCTTGAAGCCCGGCAGCATCTCGGTGATCGGCTTCTTGTCGTCGGTGATGGTGTCGCCGACGCGGGTGTCGGCGACTTCCTTGATGGCCGCGGTGATGAAGCCGACTTCGCCGGGGCCGAGCTCCTCGACATTGACCATCTTGGGCGTGAAGAAGCCGACGCGCTCGACGTCGTAGGCGGCGCCGGTGCCCATCATGCGGATGCGCTGGCCCTTCTTCAGCACGCCATCGACGATGCGCACCAGAACGACGACGCCGAGGTAGACGTCGTACCAGCTATCGACCAGCAGCGCCTTCAGCGTCGCCTCGCGGTCGCCCTTGGGCGGCGGCAGACGGGTGACGATGGCTTCCAGCACGTCGGGCACGCCGAGGCCGGTCTTGGCCGAGATCATCACCGCGTCGGACGCATCGAGCCCGATCACGTCCTCGATCTGCTGCTTGATCTTCTCCGGCTCGGCGGCCGGCAGGTCGACCTTGTTGAGCACCGGGACGATTTCGTGATTGGCGTCGAGCGCGTGATAGACGTTGGCGAGCGTCTGCGCCTCGACGCCCTGCGAGGCGTCGACCACCAGCAGCGAGCCTTCGCAGGCCGCCAGCGACCGCGACACTTCGTAGGCGAAGTCGACGTGGCCGGGCGTGTCCATCAGGTTGAAGATGTAGTCCTTGCCGTCCTTGGCATGGTATTTCAGGCGCACGGTCTGCGCCTTGATGGTGATGCCGCGCTCGCGCTCGATATCCATCGAATCGAGCACCTGCTCCTTGCCGGCCATTTCACGGTCGGACATGCCGCCGGTGATCTGGATCAGGCGGTCGGCGAGCGTCGACTTTCCATGGTCGATATGGGCGACGATGGAGAAGTTGCGGATGTTGTCGATGGGGACGGTGGTCATGGCCGGCAGATAGCACCCGGACTCCGGCCCGGCAAGGCGAACGGACGGCGCAACCGCCCGAAAAACCGCCGCTTTTGGCGTGCTTGACGGAGCCGGCGGAAGCGGATCATGTCCGCTGCGCCTGCCTCCAGCCCAGGGTCCGGATGACCTCGCTCGCCACTTCCCGCGCCCCGTCGCTGCTCGACCGCTGGATCGACGCGCTGCTCGATCCGAAGCAACAGGACCGCACCGTCGTGCTGTCGCTGGCGGTCTATGCGGCGATCTGGACCGCCTACCGCACCATCGCCACCTGGCCGCGCGACGTCCATGCCGACGTCTCCGAGCTGTACGCTTGGTCGCGGCATCTGGCGTTCGGCTACGACAAGCACCCGCCGTTCTCGGCGCTGGTTACGCGCGCCTGGTTCACCGTGGTGCCGGTGTCGGACGTCACGTTCCATCTGCTGGCCACCGTCAACATCGCGCTGACACTCTACATCGCCTGGCGGACGATGCGGCGGTATCTCGCGCCCGAGAAGGCGCTGTTCGGGCTGGCGCTGCTGACCTTCATTCCGTTCTTCAATTTCATCGCGCTGAAATACAACGCCAATGCGGTGCTGCTGCCGCTGTGGGCGCTGACGATTTACGCCTTCCTGCGGGCGTTCGAGGCGCGGGGATGGCTGTGGCCGGCGCTGGCGGGGCTGTTCGCCGGCTGCGCCATGCTGGGCAAATATTGGTCGATCGTGCTGGTCGGCGCGCTCGGGCTCGGCGCGCTGCTGGATCCGCGGCGCGGGCGGTTCTTTGGCTCGCCGGCGCCATGGCTGATGATCGTGGTCGGAGGGCTGGTGCTGGCGCCGCATCTGGCGTGGCTGGTCGAGCACCGGTTTCCGTCCTTCGCCTATGCGGCGGCGCATGAATCCGACGGCTTCGTGCATAACGCACGCGATACGCTCAGCTATCTGGCCGGCTGCGTCGGCTATGCGGCGCTGGCGCTGATCGTCTGGGCGGTGCTGCTGCGGCCGTCGCGGGCGGCGCTGGTCGAGAGCGCCTGGCCGGCCGATCCGCAGCGGCGGCTGATCGTCACGATCCAGGTGCTGATGCTGGTGCTGCCGGCGCCGGTGGCGCTGGTCAGCGGCATCCGCATCGTGCCGCTGTGGACGATGCCGGCCTGGACGCTGCTGCCGGTCGTGCTGCTGTCGTCGCCGCTGATCGCGGTGGGGCGCGACGCGCTGCGCAAGGTGCTGATCGGCGCGGCGGCGCTGGCGCTGACGATCCTGGCGGCGGCGCCGGGCGTCGCGGTGGTGATCCACACCACCAGCCATCCGGAGCCGTTCGAATACGCCTCGCTGCTCGCCGACGACATCGCGCGCGAATGGCAGCGGCACAGTTCGCTGCCGATCAGGCTGGTGGCGGGCGAAACCGTGCTGGCCGAAAACACCGCGTATTATCTGCGCACCGACACACGGTCGTTCGCGACCTCGGACATCGCGGCGCTGAAGGCCGAGGCGACCGCGCGCGGCGCCGCGCTGGTGTGTTCCGCGGCGGATCAGCCGTGTCTTGCGACCGCCGAGCAGATCGCGGCGGGGCAGAAACAGATTCTGCGCAGCAAAGTCTGGCTCAACCGGACGCTGTTCGGCCTCGCCGGCGGCACCGTGCAGGACGTGTTCTTCCTGGTGCTGCCGGAAGGGACCGCGAAGTAGGCGTCATCCTGAGGCGCGAGCGCAGCGAGCCTCGAAGGATGGGCCGCGCGCACCAGCGTTCGTGGACGCATCCTTCGAGGCTCACCCTGCGGGCGAGCGCCTCAGGATGACGGCGCAGGATTTTTGTCTGACTTCGAAGATTTACTCTTCTTCGCCGAACTTGCTGGCCATCAGCTCGGCCAGCGCCGCGACGGCCTCCTGGGCCTGCGGGCCGGTCGCCGAGACGGTCACGCTGGTGCCGATGCCGGCGGCGAGCATCATCAGCCCCATGATCGAGGTGCCGCCGACGGTTTCGCCGTTGCGTGTCACCGTGACGTCGGCGTCGAACTTCTCGGCCATCTGGACGAACTTGGCCGAGGCCCGGGCGTGCAGGCCGCGCTTATTGGTGACGGGAATCTCGCGGGAGACTTTTCCGGCGGGCGTGCCCGCCTGTGCGTCCGGCGCAGTCTGGGGCACGTCTGCGGTCATTTGCCGGCCAACACCCGGCTGGCGATGGTGACGTATTTGCGGCCGGCCTCCTGGGCCAGCGCGATCGCATCCGGGAGGGCGCGTTCCTCGCGGACCTTGGCGAGCTTCACCAGCATCGGCAGGTTGATGCCTGCCAGCACCTCGACCTTCGGCCGGCTCATGCAGGAGATCGCAAGGTTCGAAGGGGTTCCGCCGAACATGTCGGTCAGAATTGCCACACCGTCGCCGCTGTCGACGCGATTCACCGCCTCGATGATGTCGCTGCGACACAAGTCGGCGTCATCCTCGGCGCCGATCGTGACGGCTTCGATTTGCTTTTGCGGCCCCATCACGTGTTCCAGCGCTGCCTTGAACTCGTCGGCAAGGCGCCCGTGGGTCACAAGTACCAGACCAATCATCGGAAACTCCTCGCGGGCGCTTCTTGGGTGCACCGCGCGAACGGGTCACTTTGACCATCCAGAGCCCCTATGCAAGGGGGTCTTCGCGATTCTCCTTCCGACTGAAGGACAAATCGGGAACCGGGGCGGGTCTAATCAGTGACGATAGTGTGGCTCATATGGTTACCAAAATCCTTCCGACAATCGTCCAACTGTGTCGCAGGCGCCAGAGCGTCCGCTGTCGTCAGGGCCGCCACCACCAAAGGTAGCGGATCGTAGTCTGCGCCCACCGGGATCCGCGGCAATTGGACGCCGTCCAGCCCCACACCGAGCGCCGAGGCCTCCGGCAGGCGACCGGCATCGGCTGCCGCGAGGTCCACGACAAGACCGACGGCGGCCTCGGGCGCGAATAAGCACCGCCGAATGCCGAGACCCCGGACCTCGATCAGTCCGGCGAGTTCCGGCACCGGGCGAACCCAGAGTTCGCCGGCCCGCTGTTCCAGCATGACACGGTCGTCGCCGATCAGTTCCGCCGAAGGGATCTGGCGGCTGCGTCCCGCGACGATCAGCCCGAAGGCGAGACGGGATTTGCCGGAGCCGCTGGGGCCGCGGATCAGCACCGCGCGGTCGCCGACCTTGACGGCGGTGGCGTGGACGCTGGGCGCCGCCGCGCTCATGTCGAGGGCAGCCGGACCACGAAGCGCGCGCCCGCCACGGTCGGCTCGCCATCGGCGTCACGCGGGCCGGGGCGGTTCTCGGCGCGGATCTTGCCGCCATGGGCCTCCACGATCTGCTTGGAGATCGACAGGCCGAGGCCGGAGTTCTGGCCGAAGCCCTGGTGCGGCCGGTCGGTGTAGAAGCGCTCGAAGATCTTGTCGAAGGCGTCGTCGCGGATGCCCGGCCCCTCGTCGTCCACCACGATCTCGATCTCGGTCTTGCGGCGCCGGCAGACGATCTGGACCTTGCCGCCCTCGCGCGAGAACGACTGCGCGTTGGACAGCAGGTTGGAGATCACCTGGCCGAGCCGCGAATCGTGCCCCGGCACCGAGAAGGTGTCGGTCGGCGGTCCCTCGAACCGCACCTCGACCGCCGCATGGGTGCCGAGCCGGGTTTCGTTGGCCACCAGCGTCAGCGTGGTCAGCAGCCGGCGCAGGTCGACCGGGGCGGCGTCCTGGCGCTGCAGCTCGGCGTCGAGCCGGCTGGCGTCGGAAATATCGGAGATCAGCCGGTCGAGCCGTTTGACGTCGTGCTCGATCACCGCCAGCAGGCGGGCGCGGCTGTTGGCATTCTTGGCCAGCGGCAGGGTTTCGACGGCGGAGCGCAGCGAGGTCAGCGGGTTCTTCAGCTCGTGCGAGACGTCGGCCGCGAACGCCTCGATCGCCTCGATGCGGTTGTACAGCGAATCGGTCATGTCGCGCAGCGCGCCCGACAGATGGCCGATCTCGTCGCGCCGCGTGGTGAAGTCGGGGATCTCGACGCGGGCGCGGATGCGGCGGCGGACCCGTTCGGCGGCGTCGGCGAGCCGGCGCACCGGGCCCGCGATGGTCGAGGCCAGCAGCACCGACAGCACGAACATCACCACGGCGGCGAGGCCGAAGATCTTGAGGATCGCCAGCCGCTCGGCGGTGACCATCTGGTCGATATCGTCGCCCTGCGTCGACAGCATCAGCGCGCCGTGGATGGCGCGGAAGCGCTGCACCGGCACCGCGACAGAGACGATCACCTCGCCGCGGTCGTTGATCCGGACCATCGAGTTCTTCTGGCCCTTCAGCGAGTCGGCGACTTCCTGATAGCCGTTGCCGTTCTCGGGCCCGAGCTCGCGATACAGCGGCAGGTCGCCGCGATTGAGCCAGGTGCGGATCGCGATCATGGCGCGCTCGACGATGCCGGGCTTCTCGGCGGCGGGCGGCGGCAGTTCGAACCGCATCACGTCGCCTCGGCCGTAAAGGCTGCGGCTGTCGAGGATCAGCACGCCGTCGCGGTCGTAGATGCGGGCGCGCGTCTTGGTCGGTGAGATCAGCCGCCGCAGCACCGGCGCGACGCGCTCCGGATTGATCGGGAAATCCAGCACCGCGTATTCGTCCGGCGGCCCGTAGGTTTCGCCGGGTTTGAGATCGAGCAGGCGGTCCGGATCGATCGTGATGGTGTTGGTTTCGACGGTGGCCGAGGCGGCGATCGCGCCGGCGATGATTTCGGCCTGCACCAGCAGGCTCTGGGCGCGGGCGTCGATCAGGCCGGCACGGAATTGCGACAGGTAGAGGATGCTGGTGGAGAGCGCGAGCAGGCCGGCGAGATTGAGCGACAGGATCCGCCGCGTCAGGCTGGAGAAGCTCAGCGTGAAGAAGAACTGCCCGGCGCGCCGCAGCCAGGCAATCGGCCGCCGCCATGGCGGCGCGCTCGCCACGACGTCGTCGGGCTCGGGACCGTCGTCCCCGACGCGGTTGTCTTGATCAGGCGCGGTGCGATCCAGCAATGGCCAAGCCTGCCCGGATGTTGGCGATCAGCGAAGCGTGTTGACGACTTGTCTGGTCCGAAAACCGTCTCCGCTCTTCGGGACCATGCGCCAGCATATCGCAGTGCGGCGGCGGCGTCAGGCGTTGCGAGACGCCCGCCGCCGCGACGCGTTCAGGTTTCCTTGAAGCGATAACCGACGCCGTACAGCGTCTCGATCATCTCGAAGTCGTCGTCGACCATCTTGAACTTCTTGCGCAGCCGCTTGATGTGGCTGTCGATGGTGCGGTCGTCGACATAGACCTGATCGTCATAGGCGGCGTCCATCAGTGCGTTGCGGCTCTTCACCACGCCGGGCCGGGTCGCGAGCGCCTGCAGGATCAGGAATTCGGTGACGGTCAGCGTCACCGGCTCGTTCTTCCAGGTGCAGGTATGCCGCTCCGGGTCCATCCGCAGCAGGCCGCGGTCGAGCGCCTTGGCGTCATTCTCCTTCGGCACCGCAGCCGGATCCTTCGGCGCCGAGCGCCGCAGCACCGCCTTGACGCGCTCGACCAGCAGGCGCTGCGAGAACGGTTTGCGGATGAAATCGTCGGCGCCCATCTTGAGGCCGAACAATTCGTCGATCTCCTCGTCCTTCGAGGTGAGGAAGATCACCGGCAGATCGGACTTCTGCCGCAGCCGCCGCAGCGTTTCCATGCCGTCCATCCGGGGCATCTTGATATCCAGGATGGCGAGGTCGGGCGGCGAGGTGCGGAAGCCGTCGAGGGCCGACGCGCCATCCGTGTAGGTCATGATCCGGTAGCCTTCGGCTTCCAGAGCGATCGAAACGGATGTGAGAATGTTGCGGTCGTCGTCGACCAAGGCGATTGTCGGCATGAAGCTCTTTCCGAAAGGCGTGGCTAGACCGCGAAGCGATTCGGCGATCTCGGGTTGGCGGTTGCCCAAAAAGCACAGTCAACGAGCAATGCAAGCTGGGCTGAAATGTGGCCGGTTCCCAAAACCCGCGAGCGGGAGGCGTGCAGGCATTGATATAGGCCCGTATTCTGGGCATCAACACCCCCTCGGTCACGATTGGCGGAATAAACCCGATGCAGCCGACAGACGATTTTGACCCCGTCCGGGTCGCCAAATCGCTCCTACGCCGCCGGCGGGAGGGGGCGCTGGCGACGCTGATGCGGGACGGTGGTGCGCCGTATTGCTCACTGGTGAACCTGGCGAGCGCTCCGGATGGCGCCCCGGTGCTGCTGATATCCCGCCTGGCGGTGCATACGCGAAACCTGCTGGCGGACCCGCGGGTGTCGCTGATGCTGGACGAGCGCGCGGAGGGTGACCCGCTGGAAGGCGCCCGCATCATGCTGATGGGCGAGGCGGTCGCGGCCGGGTCCGACGAACTGCCGACGCTGCGCATGCGGTATCTGGCAGCGCATCCGGGCGCCGAGGCCTATATCGATTTTACCGATTTTTCCTTGTACCGGATTATTACCAGCGGCGCGCATCTGGTGGCCGGCTTCGGCCGCATCGTCGACCTGGCGGCGTCGGACTATCTCACCGACCTCACCGATGCCGACGATCTGCTCGCTGCCGAACCATCCGCCGTTGCTCACATGAATGCAGATCATTTGATCGCGCTGAATTTGTATGCGACGCGGCTGCTCGCCGCCGCCGCGGCAGATTGGCGCTGCACCGGTCTCGATCCGGAAGGGCTCGATCTGCAGGCCGATACACGCGTGCTGCGGCTCGATTTCCCCGAACGTGTCACCACGGCTGCACAGCTTCGCGACATGCTGAAACGCATGGCAGACATCGCCCGCTCTGCGCCATGACTTGAGCCAGCGCAATGTCTTCCGGCGGTAAACGAAATACTGCCGCCCGGCTTGGCAACGCCATCGTTCGCCACTATTTAGTCGCGCCACTGGACCCAGCCGGTATATATTGGCGTCACCGCGGGCTGAAGCGCATTGGCGGCAATCGCGCGACCGGGACAACGCGGACTCGAGGAGGATCTATTCGTGCAAGAGACGGGCGTGCATAACGGTGCTCATGGCGCCGACAAATTCGGGCTTAAAAATCTCAAGGGCGTGTACTGGAATTTCGGCGCGCCGCAGCTCTATGAGCATGCGCTGAAGAACGGCGAAGCCGTGCTGTCCGCCGATGGTGCGCTGTGCGCCGACACCGGCGTGTTCACCGGCCGCAGCCCGAAGGACAAGTTCACCGTCCGCGACGCAACCACCGAAAACACCATGTGGTGGGGTGGTAATCAGTCGATCACGGCCGATCAGTTCGAGACGTTGTATCAGGACTTCCTGAAGCACGCCGAAGGCATGACGCTGTTCGCGCAGGACCTCTACGGCGGCGCCGATCCGTCGTTCCAGATCAAGACCCGCGTTTTCACCGAACTCGCCTGGCACTCGCTGTTCATCCGCACCCTGCTGCGCCGTCCCGATCGCGCCGATCTGTCCTCCTTCGTCCCCGAACTCACCATCATCGACCTGCCGAGCTTCCGCGCCGATCCGAAGCGCCACGGCTGCCGCTCCGAGAACGTCGTCGCGATCGACTTCGCCCGCAAGATCGTGCTGATCGGTGGTACGCAGTACGCCGGCGAAATGAAGAAGAGCGTGTTCACCACGCTGAACTACTACCTGCCCGAGAAGGGCGTGATGCCGATGCACTGCTCGGCCAACGTCGGCCCGAACGGCGACACCGCGATCTTCTTCGGCCTGTCCGGCACCGGCAAGACCACGCTGTCGGCCGATCCGAACCGCACCCTGATCGGCGACGACGAGCACGGCTGGGGCAAGGACGGCGTCTTCAACTTCGAAGGCGGCTGCTACGCCAAGTGCATCAAGCTGTCGCCGGAAGCCGAGCCCGAGATCTTCGCGGCCTCCAACATGTTCGGCGCGGTGCTCGAGAACGTCGTGCTCGACGAAGTTACCCGCAAGCCGGACTTCGACGACGGCTCCAAGACCGAGAACACCCGCTCGGCCTATCCGCTGGAATCGATCCCGAACGCCTCGCGCACCGGCCGCGCCGGCCAGCCGAAGAACGTGGTGATGCTCGCCGCCGACGCGTTCGGCGTGATGCCGCCGATCGCCAAGCTGACCCCGGCGCAGGCGATGTATCACTTCCTGTCGGGCTACACCGCCAAGGTCGCCGGCACCGAGCGCGGTGTCACCGAGCCGACCCCGGAATTCTCGACCTGCTTCGGCTCGCCGTTCCTGCCGCGCGATCCGTCGGTGTACGGCAACATGCTGCGCGAGCTGATCGCCAAGCACGGCGTCGACTGCTGGCTGGTCAACACCGGCTGGACCGGCGGCATCTACGGCACCGGCCACCGCATGCCGATCAAGGTCACCCGCGCACTGCTGACCGCGGCGCTGGACGGCTCGCTGCGCAACGTCGAATTCCGCACCGATCCGTATTTCGGCTTCGCGGTCCCGACCGCGCTGCCGGGCGTGCCGAGCGAGATCCTCGACCCGATCAAGACCTGGGCCGACAAGGCGGCGTTCGACACCACCGCCCGCAAGCTGGTCGGCATGTTCCAGAAGAACTTCGCCAAGTTCGAAGCGCAGGTCGACGCCGAAGTCCGCGCCGCCGCGCCGGACGTCAAGCTGGCCGCCGAGTAAGCGCTTCGGCACTGAGCAGA
Source organism: Rhodopseudomonas telluris (assembly GCF_042432815.1). NCBI lineage: Bacteria > Pseudomonadati > Pseudomonadota > Alphaproteobacteria > Hyphomicrobiales > Nitrobacteraceae > Rhodopseudomonas > Rhodopseudomonas telluris. The sequence continues at coordinate 322,991 of NZ_JBHLWM010000003.1, read as the reverse complement.
TTTGAATGAGGGCGGCCGCGAGGCCGCCCTTTTCGTTTGGACTCATCTCACAAGGTCGTCATGCCCGGGCTTGACCCGGGCATCCATCGTCCGCGCAAGCGGGCCAAAGGGGGCCGCGCTTTTCCGAAGTGATGGATTGCCGGGTCAAGCCCGGCAATGACGGCCAACAGCCAAACCTTAACGCCATCTTAACTGCCGCGGGTGTCGAGTACGCCCAGCTGTAGCTGGGAGACTGGAGGCAGGCGATGGCTGATATCATGAGCGCGCTCTCGTCCGGCTACACCTCCGCGGCGCTGCAGACGCCGTCGAAGACCAAATACGTCAATGTCGATCCGACGCTCTATCAGGGCACCTGGACCGGCACCTATTCGAACACCAAGAAGTTCGCGATCACCGTCAACGACGTGGAAGGCTTCCGCGCGCAGGTGAAGTATCAGAGCGAAGGCACGGTCAAGTATCAGAGCGTGCTGATCAAGGACGGCGCGTTCCGGATCGGCGACACCAAGTTCACGCTCGGCAAAGGCGACAACGCCTCGATCCGCACCGTCGTCACCGACCCGGCCACCGGCCAGACCCAGCTGGTCACCGGCAACGCCAAGCGAAGCTGAGGCGCGGCGAGCAGCTCAGGCGGCCAGCGCCGGCGCTTTGCCGCAGACCGATAGCAACACAGCCTCTCCACAATGCATTGACTCCTCATCCTGAGGAGCCTGGCGAAGCCAGGCGTCTCGAAGGATGAGGCCACGCAATGCTAACGTAAGGGCCTGGGGCCCATGGTTCGAGACGGCGCTGCGCGCCTCCTCACCATGAGGTCGTGGGCGCGACGAGCGTTCGCTTCTCACGCGGATCACGAGCGGGCAAGCTGAGCGTCCCGATCGCCCAAACAAAAACCCCGCCGGTGAGGGCGGGGTTCGTCGTCTGTCGGCCGGCGTGATGTCGGGATGCCGTTGTTAGTGCGCGGCTTCGAGCGCGGCCTGTTCCTGGCGGGCGATCGTGCCCTTCACGGCGCTCTGCACCTTCTCGAAGGCTCGCACCTCGATCTGGCGCACGCGCTCGCGCGACACGCCGAACTCGGCGGCGAGGTCTTCCAGCGTCATCGGCTCGTCGGCGAGGCGACGGGCCTCGAAGATCCGCCGTTCGCGCGGATTGAGCACACCGATCGCGCCGGTCAGGGCACGGCGGCGATGATCGAGCTCTTCGTGCTCGGCCATCACGGCTTCCTGGTTGGGCGACTGATCGACCAGCCAGTCCTGCCATTCGCCGGGCTCGCCGTCGTCGCGGATCGGAGCGTTGAGCGACGCGTCGCCGCCGAGGCGGCGGTTCATATCGATCACGTCCTGCTCGGCGACGCCGAGGCGGGTGGCGATCAGCTTGACCTGGTCGGGGTGCATATCACCCTCGTCCAGCGCCGAGATCTTGCTCTTCGCCTTGCGCAGATTGAAGAACAGCTTCTTCTGGTTCGCGGTGGTGCCCATCTTCACGAGCGACCACGAACGCAGAATGTACTCTTGAATCGACGCCTTGATCCACCACATCGCGTAGGTGGCGAGGCGGAAGCCCTTATCGGGCTCGAACCGCTTCACCGCCTGCATCAGGCCGACATTGCCTTCCGAAACGACTTCGGAGATCGGCAGGCCGTAGCCGCGATAGCCCATGGCGATCTTCGCCACGAGCCGAAGGTGGCTGGTCACGAGCTGATGCGCGGCATCGCGATCATCGTGTTCGCGCCAGCGCTTGGCGAACATGTATTCCTGCTCGGGCTCGAGCATCGGGAACTTGCGGATTTCCGCGAGGTACCGAGCGAGACCGGATTCACCGTTGAGAACGGGTAACGTAGCTGCACGGGCCATTCAGCGCCCTCCAGTGGTTTCAAGCCCCCGATCCGCGGGCGGCTTGGCAGACGGGTCGCTCTCCTAAAGCCGGCCGGCCTGCGATGTTCCGCGTTGAGCCATCCCAACGCACCTGCAATATACACGAGATTAGTCGTGCGAGTTTAGTTACGGTCTTGTCACTTGACTGTGACGTATAAACAACGCTCTGAAATGCTTACCGTTTTCTGACAAAACTGCGTCATTCCGTCGCCGACAGGCCGGCTTTCAGGCGGCTCAAATCGGCCGGGAGGGCAGATTGCCATTCCATCACCTCGCCGGTGGATGGGTGCTCCAGCACCAGTAGATAGGCGTGCAGCGCCTGCCGCCCAAGATCGGTCAGGGCGGCGCGGCCCTCCTGGCTGAGCTGGCTGGCCTTGGTCTTGAAATGCGGGCCATAGACCTCGTCGCCGAGCAGCGGATGGCCGAGATGCGCCAGATGCACGCGGATCTGGTGGGTGCGGCCGGTCTCGAGCTGGCAGGCGATCATCGACACCACCTCGCCGCCGCTGCGGCCCGTATAGGTCTCCAGCACCTCCCAGTGGGTGATCGCCTCGCGGCCGCCGTCGCGCACCGCCATCTTCTCGCGGGCGTAGGGGTGGCGGTCGATCGGCGCCTCGATGGTGCCGCGGGCGCGGCTCGGCACGCCCCAGATGAAGGCGTAATAGCCGCGGCGGAGTTCCCCGGTGCGGCCATGGTCGGCGAACTGGGCGCTGAGCGACTGGTGCGCCTTGTCATTCTTGGCCACCACCATCAGCCCGGTGGTGTCCTTGTCGAGCCGGTGGACGATGCCGGGCCGCCGCACCCCGCCGATCCCGGACAGCGACGCGCCGCAATGCGCGATCAGCGCGTTGACCAGGGTTCCGGTCTCGTGGCCGGCGGCCGGGTGCACCACCAGGCCGCGCGGCTTGTCGATGACGATCAGGTCGTCGTCCTCATAGACGATATCGAGCGCGATCGCCTCGCCGGCCGGCTCCGGCGCCACCGGCGGCGGCACGTCGATTGTGATCGTCTCGCCAGGGCTTGCGTGATAAGCGGGGTCGCGGACGGGGCTGCCCGCGATCGCGACCCGGCCGTCGAGGATCAGGGCTTTCAGCCGCGACCGGGACAGCGCCGGGCAGCGCGTGGCCAGCACCCGGTCGAGCCGCGGCGAGCCTTCGTCGCCGGCCACGACCACTTCGAGCAGATGTTCGGACGACAGATTCACAATCGCGCTTTCTTCAACCGCCTGAAAAATCAGAGCTTTGCATGACCGACACCGCCTTGCCCGAACCCTCCCCCGAACAGGCCGCGCTGTTTGCGCGGGTGCGGCGGATGATGCTGATCGCGGGCCTGACCACGACTGTGGCCGTAGCGGCGGTCCTGATCGCCATCGGCTATAAGCTTTTCCGCGCCGAGGGAAGCGCCCCGGTGGCGGCCGAGACCACGTTGCGGCTGCCCAAGGGCGCCCGCGTCGTCTCCACCGCGGTCGCCGGCGACCGCGTCGTCGTCACCCTGGACATCGCCGGCGCCACCGAAATCCGCACCTTCGACGCCAAGACCATGAAGCCGGCCGGCCGGCTGACGTTCGCGAACGAGCCGTAAGGGCTGGCGCACCGCCGCCTCTGGGCCGGTCCTACAGGCGCCGACCTCGTCCGGCGGCAAGAGCTTTGGCCGTGAGCAGACACAGGCCGATCCAGAAGCACACCTCGTCCTGAGGAGCCCAGGCGAAGCCGGGGCGTCTCGAAGGACGAGCACCCCGCTTTTGACCGCTGCGCCGCCCTCCCCAAAGTCGTCATGGCCGGGCTTGACCCGGCCATCCACGGCCACACGAACGGCTGTTGTTGTGAGAGATGGATGCCCGGGTCGAGCCCGGGCATGACCGGGTTCGGAAAACGCAGTCCGCGATCTTGCAGCCGCGCCGTTTCGCGGCTATTGGTCTGCCCCTCACGCTCCCTTCGTCTAGCGGTTAGGACGCGGCCCTCTCAAGGCTGAAACAGGGGTTCGATTCCCCTAGGGAGCGCCAGATTTTCTCACCAACGAAGGCAGCCTCAATTTTTTCCAGAGGGTCGGTTGGCTTTCGCGGATTTTCCGCAAACGTTTAGATCTTAGCGCATCTGCCCTGACTAATGTCGCGATAGATGCATTGGCGCGTTTCGAGTTCTTATCCCAGCGCTAATTCATTAGATATTCGGATATTCAATGACATTAGAAATTTCGTACGAAAGTAGCGGCGAAGAAATCCTTCTATACTTTGACACCAAGGGCGCGGGTCTGAACTCTCAGACCTTTGGCAATGCGCTTATTCATTTCGATGAGCTCTGCCGCGCAATAGATGCTGTCGTCAATCCAAATCGCGAAATTGAAGTTGATTTCGTTCGCTCGGATCAAGGCAGCATTCGAGCGATATTCCGTGTGGTCGCGAAGGATACAAGGTCGCTTCTATCTGCACCTGTGACGATGTTGATCATGCCATTCCTACTCGGCATCCTTGTAAATCGAGTAACATCTGACTCCGTAAATATTGTGGTGAATGACAGTTCTTACATCGTGGAATACGGCAATGAGCGTGTGGTTCTGCCCAAATCGTCCGAGATCGTCAGTAAGCGGGCCGAGCGAGATCCTTCGGTAAGTCAAACTCTTCGTAATTTCTTTGTCAGCGTCGACAGTGATCCTGACGTCAAGGCGGTCGATTTTCGATCGCCTCGCGCTCCGGATAAGCCCGTCATTCCGATAACGCGCGACAAGTTTGCTGTCCTGCGAGACGCCCCTGATATCGAGCTTATCGATCATCCCCAAGATCGAGAAGTCTCACACCATAAAGTGCCGATGACGGTGCTAACTGCGGTCCTTGAGAAGTCCAAGCGAAAATGGCAATTCTTGTGGGCCGGACAGAAAGTCTATGCGGATATTCGCGATGACGAGTTCTTTGAAAAGCTCGCTAACCATGAATACGAATTTGGACAAGGCGATGTGCTGACTGTCGACCTGGTGGTGTCTCAGCGATTGAACGAAATAGTGGGTGCCTACGAAAATGTTTCGTTTCACGTGACGAAAGTTCACGATCACGCGCGCGGTCCTAAGCAAGGCACGCTCTTATAAATCTACGCCTGTCTGCGCCAGCCCGCTCAATGCGCTCTCTTTCAAATTCTTCTCTTCCTCGGGCGAAGCTAAAGTCTTGATCCGTTGTCGATCGATCCGTGCCGCGCGTATTGGACGAGATCGTGGGTCTCGTTTCGGCTCAATCCCCGCCGCCACCCCCGGCGCCTCATCCGCCGCGACAGGCTTCGAGAACACGTAGCCCTGCACGAAGTCGCAATCGAACTCCGTGAGCAGGTCGACCTCTTCGGCCAGTTCGGCGCCTTCCGCCACGACGCTCATGCCGAGGCCGTGGGACAGCGCGATGATGCCGCCGAGCAGTTTGCGTTTTTCGGGCACGGTGGCAATGCCGTCGACGAAGGTGCGGTCGATCTTCAGGCAGTTGAACGGCAGGCGCGTCAGATAGCCGAGCGACGAATAGCCAGAGCCGAAATCGTCGAGGGCGAGCTGGATACCCAGCTTCGACAACGCCGCAAGCGTATGACTGACCTTCTGCTTGGTGTGATCGACGAACAGGCTTTCGGTCAGCTCCAGGCAGAGCAGCTCCGGCGGCAGGCCGGTTTCGGCGAGGACGGTCGACACGACCTTCTCGAAATCGCCGTTCCAGATCTGCGCCGGGGAGACGTTCACCGAGATGGTCCGCGCCGGCAATCCGGCATCCATCCACGCGCGCATCTGCCGGCAGGCATCGCGCAGCACCCAATGGCCGAGATCGACGATCAGGCCGGTGCTTTCCGCGATCGGAATGAACTCCGACGGCGGGATCGGCCCGCGCTCGGGATGGCTCCAGCGTAGCAGCGCCTCGAAGCCGATGACACGGCCGGTCTTGAGATCGATCTGCGGCTGGTAGTGCGTGGTGAGGTCGCCGCTCTCGACGGCGCGGCGCAGGCGCCGGCCGAGGTCCAGCTTCTGATCGACCGCCTCGGCGTAGATCGGCTCGAACAGCTGCGCCCGGCCGCGTCCGGCCTCTTTGGCCATGTAGAGCGCAAGGTCGGCGTTGCGCGAGGCCTTCTCCGCGGTTGCGCCATGCTCGGGCAGGATGGCGATGCCGATGGTGGCGCCGATACACGCCTCGCCCTCGGCGAGATCGACCGGGACCGACAGCTTGGCGATCAACTGATCGGCAAGCGCGATCGCCGCCTCGGCGGACGTGCCTGGGCTGTTGGTCAGCACCGCGAATTCGTCGCCGCCGATCCGGGCGATGAAGGCTTGCGGATCGAGCTGTTGCCGCAGCACGCGCGCAACATGAATCAGCAAGTTGTCGCCGGTGGAGTGCCCCAGCGAATCGTTGACCTCCTTGAAGCGATCGAGATCGATCAGGAACAGCGCGTTGCGGTCGTCGGGCGACAGCGGAGTCTCGAACAGGCTGGCGAGCCGGCGCTTGAACAGCGCGCGATTGGCGAGGCCCGTCAGCGGATCCGTATAGGCGAGCTGCTCGAGCCTGCGCTCGGCCTCCTTGCGATCGGTGACGTCCTGGGCGGTGCCGATCAGGCCGACGATCTTGCCGTTGACGACCTCCGCCTTGCAGATAATCGCCAGATCGCGCGGCGTGCCGTCGGCGTGACGGATGCGGATGTCGGTGGCTTCCGTGTTGCCGCCGCGAAGCACGCGGCCCTGCAGCTTCAGAAGACGTTTGGCGTCGTCGTCGAGAAAATAGGACGTCGTGTTATCATAGGTCGGCGCGAACGCGTCGCGCTCCAGGCCGAGCAGCTGATACAGCTCGGGCGACCAGACGGTTCGCCCGATCTCCACCCGGTGATGCCAGGTCCCGATCTTGCCGAGCTGATGCGCTTCTTCCAGCGCGCGCGTGCGCTGGTCGAGCAAGGCGCGTGCGGCCTCGAGCTGGGTGATGTCGCTCGCCGTGCCGCGATAGCCCAGGAATGTCCCGTCGTCGGCGAAGATCGGCTTGCCGCTGGTGTTGATGCAGATCCGCGAGCCATCATTGCCGATCGAGGTGTAGATGAAATCACGGAACGGGCGATGGGCTTCCATGTCGGCCCGGTGCAGCGCCATGGCGTCCGCGTCCTCGGGCGCATAGGACAGCTCCCAGCGCGCCTTTCCGCCGGACGCCACGGTTTGCAGGGCGTCATTGCCATCGAGTGATTTGGGATAGGGCAGCAGCCGATGGTCGGGGCCGCTCTCCCAGCACCAGTCCGACGCGGTGCTGACGAAGTCCGCCAGACGCTGTTCGCTCTCGGCTAACAGGCGTAGCGCGGACGTCTCCGGCGTGATGTCCCGGATGATACCGAAGACCCGCTGAACCTGACCGTTCGAGTCGAACTCCGGCTCCCCGTGCACGACGCAATCGAGCTGACTGCCATCGGCCTTGAGAAGCTTGGCCTCGACCGCAAAGGGCCGCCCCTCGGTCCAGCACGCCAAGTACTGCGCCAGCAGAACATCGCGGCCCTCGGCCAGCTGACGGTCGCGCACCGCGGCGATCGGAATCGCCCCGTCGACCGTTTCGAAATCGTAGAGCGACGCGAACTCGGGCGACATCCAGAACTCGGTCGCGGCGGCGCTGTACGTCTCCCAATAGGCGATGCGCGCCATCCGCATCGCTCGGCGGAGCGACCACTCCTGATGCCATCCCCGCGCTTCTCGCGGGTATGACTGCCGTAACGATGCTCCACGAACGGCCATCTTCCCCCGACCAAGACGAGCGCACACTCTGGTATGATCGTAACATGAGCCGGTGGGGCGGCAGAGCAGCAACTTTCAATGCGGCAAAAGCGCTCTGCATCGTGGTATAATTTGAGTGAACCTCACTGGGACGAACGGCGTGGAACCGCGCGCCTCGGCAGCGTGTCACGCCCTCGATGAGCGCGTGACAGGTCGTCGGGTGAGCCTTGTAAGGTGTGCCCTTTTGCACTCTCCGGACGACAGCGAACATCGACGCGGCGATCACGCCGCTGATCACCTGCGCGACGGCCGGTTTTCTTGCAGTGTGCGGCGCCGATCGCCTAAGCCGATGCTGTTACTTCGCGGCGGCGCCCAGCGCTCCGAGCAAATCCTGGCGCAGATCCTCATAGTCTTCCAGCCCCACCGAAAGCCGGATCAGCCCGTCGGTGAATCCGTGCCGGGCGCGTTCGGCTGGATCGTAGGTGGCGTGGGTCATGCTGGCGGGATGTTGGATCAGCGTCTCGGCGTCGCCGAGGCTGACGGCGCGGGTGGCGAGCTTGACGTTGTCCATGAAGCTGCGGCCGGCCGCGAGGCCGCCCTTGAGTTCGAGCGCGATCATGCCGCCGGGCTGGCGCATCTGCTGCTGCGCGAGCTTACGCTGCGGGTGGCTGTCGAGGCCGGGGTAGTACACGGCAGCGACGGCGGGGTGGGCCTGCAGATCGTGCGCGAGCCTTGTGGCGGTGGCGCTGTGGCGGTCCATGCGCAGGTTCAGCGTCTTCAGCCCGCGCAGAATCAGGAAGGCGTCGAACGCCGAGATGCAGGCGCCGTTCAGCTCCTTGACGCCGACGAAGCGGAGCTGATCGATGACCTCCTTCGGCCCCACCACCGCGCCGGCCAGCAGATCGCCGTGGCCGCCGAGATATTTGGTGGCCGAATGGGTGACGAGATCGGCGCCGAGCGCCAGCGGCTGCTGCAGGTACGGCGTGCAATACGTGTTGTCGACGACGAGGCGCACGTCGGCGCGGCGGCAGATCTCGGCGCAGGTCGCGATGTCGACCAGCCGCATGTTCGGATTGGTCGGGGTCTCGGTGAACACCAGCCTGGTGTTGGGCCGTAGCGCGGCCTGCAGATTGGCCGGATCGGTGAGGTCCGCAAAGGTCACCTCGATGCCGAACCGCGGCAGATGGTGCTCGAACAGCCCGAAGGTGCAGCCGTACAGCATCTGGTCGGCGACGAGGTGGTCGCCGGCTTTCAGCAGCGTCCAGATCAGCGCCGTCAGGGCACCGACGCCCGACGCGGTGGCGAGCGCGGCCTCGCCGCCCTCCAGCGCCGCCAGCCGACTCTCCAGCACCGCCACGGTCGGATTGCCGACCCGCGAATAGACGAAGCCCTCGGCCTCGCCGGCGAACCGCGCCGCGCCCTCGGCGGCGCTGGCGAACGCGTAGGTCGAGGTCAGGAACACCGGCGGGTTCAACGCGCCGTGATGCGCCAGCGGGTCGTAGCCGTGGTGGATCGCGATGGTGGCAAAGCCGGGCGAGCGGGCGGATTCGGTCATGGCGGGGGCTCCTGTGAGGCCAGTATGGCCCGAAACCCACCGCCAAACTTGCCAATCATGCTATCAGTGACGTACGAATTAGCAATCTTCATCACTTTGCTGCGCAGCAAATGCTCGATCCTGCCAAAATCGCCCTCGATGCGATCGATATGAGAATCTTGGCCGAACTGCAGGCCGACGCTCGGATTCCCAATATTGTGCTGGCCGAGAAGGTCGGGCTGTCGCCGTCGCCGTGTTCGCGACGGGTCAAGCTGCTGGAGCAGGCCGGCGTGCTGGCGAGCTACCGGGCGCTGATCGACCGCGCCGCGGTCGGGCTGGCGGTGACGGCATTCGCGTTCATCCGGGTCGAGCGGCATTCCCGCGACAATGCCGAGAGCTTCATCGCCGCAGTGCAGACCATGCCGGAGGTGATCGCCTGCCATCTGGTGTCGGGCGACAGCGACTTCCTGCTCGAAGTGGTGGTGCCGGATATCGCCAGCTACGAGGCGACCGTGCTGCGCGGCCTGCTGGCGCTGCCGACGGTGCGCGACATCCGCACCTCGTTCGCGATGCGCAGCTACAAGCTCAGCGGGCCGTTGCCGCTGCCGGCGTGATCACGCCGGCAGGTGCTGCCGCACCCAGCGCACGATCTCGCCCGCCGGCATCGCGCCGGAGGTGCGGGCGCGCTCGCGGCCGTTCTCGAACAGGATCATGGTCGGGATGCCGCTGATGCCGAGCCGGGCGGCGATCGGCTGATTGGCGTCGGAATTCAGCTTGATCAGGCGAACGTTCGGTTCCAGCTCGCGCGCGGCTGACTCGTAGGCCGGCGCCATCGCCTGGCACGGCCCGCACCACGGTGCCCAGACGTCGACCAGCACCGGCACGCTGCTACGCGACACCTGCTTGTCGAACTGATCGCCGCCGACATCGGCCGGATGGCCTTCGAACAGCTTGTTTCCACACTTGCCGCATTTCCCGCTCAGCGCCGAGCGCTGCTCCGGCAGCCGGTTGACGCCGCCGCAATGCGTGCACACCACGAGATGGTCGGACATGATCGGGGCCTCCTCGCTCAGTTATCTAGGCGTTCGCCGCGTCATTGCGAGCCGGCTGATGCTGGGGCACGACGCCGATAAAGCCGCATGATCACTTCGGCGGCTTGGCCACCCAGTTTTCGCCCTGCTTGCGATACTGCTTCTTCACCGCCGCCCAGGCGACGCGGTGGGCGGTGGTCTCCTGCTCGTCGGGAGCGCGATTCTGGTACTCGGCGAAGGCGTTGTTGAACGCCGCGACGTAAATCTCCTGCGCGTGCAGCGGCAGGCGCACCTGCAGCGGCGGCGGCAGATCGTCGGTCGAACTGTACGGCATGTCGCTCCCTTTGTTGCCTCGAACGCATGCCGGCGCCGCTGACGTTCGCGGCGGCCGGCGCGTTGGCGGACCAATGTGGCCGAAAGCTCGCTCCCGAATGCGGCAGCGGCGCGTCGCCGGAGTGGCCGTCGCAGCGCCGTCCTTGATGCGGATCAAATCCACCGCGCGCCTCGGTTCTAGGATCATGGCCAGTTCGAGCGGGGTGGGACAGTGGCCGGCGATCAGGGAGGGTGCGGATGGCATCTCCGGAGTCTCGGCATTCAACGGGCCGCGCCCCGAACGATTTCGCTGCGCAGCGCGCCCGCATGGTCGACGAGCAGATCCGTGCCCGTGGCGTGCGCGACCCCCTCGTGCTGGCATCGATCGCCAAGGTGCCGCGCGAAGTCTTCGTGCCGGATCTGACACGTGCGCATGCCTATGACGATTCGCCTCTGCCGATCGGCAGCGACCAGACCATCTCACAGCCCTACATCGTCGCGGTCATGATCGCGGCCCTGACTCTCAAGGGCGGCGAGCGCGTCCTGGATGTCGGCACCGGCTCCGGCTATGCGGCGGCGGTGCTGGCCGGAATCGCCAGCGAAGTGATCAGCATCGAGCGCCTGGCGCCCCTGGCCGAGCGTGCCCGCGCGACCCTCGCGTCACTCGGCATTCGCAACGTCGAGGTGCGGCAGGGGGACGGCAGTCGTGGCTGTCCCGAGCATGCGCCCTACGACGCGATCGTGGTGGCGGCCGGCGGGCCGCAGGTGCCGGAGTCGCTGAAGGCGCAGCTCGCGGTCGGCGGCCGGCTGGTGATGCCTGTCGGTACCGATCAGCTGGCCCAGAAACTGCTGCGCGTCACGCGCGCGTCCGAAACCGAGCTCTCCGTCGAGACCCTCACCGACGTTCGCTTCGTGCCGCTGATCGGCGCCGAAGGCTGGGGCGCGGCGGATCGCAACGACGCCGCGCCGATCCGCACGAGGCGCACATGAGCGCTGCACCGGCGCGACATCGCGAGCCGGCCGGAGCCGCGCTGCCAGTGCTATACGGTCCCGGCGCGCCGTGCCGGGCAGACTTCTTTCCCACGGCGGCCGCGCCGCCCATCGATCACCTTCAAGGGGACGTACCATGATCAAGGATCTCATCGTCAATCTCGAACAGAGCGCGTCGCGGGATCGGGTCGTCGATGTCGCACTGGCGATCGCGCGGACCTTCGATGCGCACGTCTCGGGCGTCTGCTTCGCTTATGATTCGATGCCGAGCTTCACGATGCCGGACTTTCCGTCCGAGGTGCTGACCAAGATGCTGGCCGCCAACGAGGCGGCGGCACGCGGCGCGGTCGAGCGCTTCGAGGCCGCCTGCAAGCGCGAGGGCGTATCGGCCGAGCATCATCTGCTGGAGACGCCCTACGGCACGTCCGGCCGCTTCCCCAAGATGGCGCGCCGGTTCGATCTGTCGGTGGTCATGCAGTCGGATCCGGAGAACGGCGACAACGAGGTGCTGATCGAGCAGGTGCTGTTCGATTCCGGCCGCCCGGTGCTGATCGTGCCCTACATCCAGAAAGATGCGGTCAAGCTCGACCGGGTGGTGTGCTGCTGGGACGGCAGCCGCGCCGCCACCCGTGCCATCAACGACGCGCGGCCGTTCCTGCGCCGCGCCGCCGCCGTCGAATTGCTGATCGTGCGCGACCACAAGGTGCGCGACGAGAACGAGCTGCGCGGCATCGAGATGGCCAATCACCTCGCCCGCCATGGCATCAAGCTCGACATCAAGGTGATCACCGCGCCGGACGTCAGCGTCTCCGGCACCATCCTGTCGCACGTCGCCGACACGGCCGCCGACCTGCTGGTGATGGGCGGCTACGGCCATTCGCGCCTGCGCGAATTCGTGCTCGGCGGCGTCACGCGCGAGATGCTGGCGTCGATGACCGTGCCGGTGGTGATGTCGCACTGAGGCGGGGAACGTTCGGCAGCGCATAAGCACGTCACGTTGCGGTAGTCGCAGATCGCATCGCTGCCACCGCAACGCCTCCGCCGTCATCCTGAGGCGCCGCCGCGCAGCGGCGGCCTCGAAGGATGAGTCGCACGCACTTTCGCCGCATCCTTCGAGGCTCGCTGCGCTCGCGCCTCAGGATGACGACTCAGTCGTGCAGCACGAGAAATAGTTAGCAGGGCCTGCTGCGACATTGCGGCACGTAGCCGGTTGACGCGCGTCAACGGCAGAACGGCGGTCACCCGCCAGACTCGGATCTGGTGCCGAGCCGGCACCCCGCGTTTGCCTGCCTTCACGTCCTTCGTCGGTCCCGACGTCCCACCCTGAACTCCCCCCACGCACGCCAGACTTGGAGACTGCCCGCGATGGTCGACATCGTCACCCTCACGCCCAATCCTGCGATCGACCTGTCGACCTCGGTCGAGCGCATGGTGCCCAGCCGCAAGCTGCGCTGTGCCGCGCAGCAGCGCGATCCGGGCGGCGGGGGCATCAATGTGGCGCGGGTGGTGAAGCGGTTCGGCGGCGACGTCGAGGCGATCTATCCGGCCGGCGGCTTCACCGGCCGGCTGCTGCGCTCGCTGCTCGACCGCGAGCAGATTCCGAGCCGCGTCGTCGAATCCGAGGCCGAGACCCGCGAGGATTTCTCCGTCACCGAGGCCGCGACCGGCCAGCAGTTCCGCTTCGTGCTGCCCGGCCTGCCGCTTGCCGAGGGCGAATGGCGAGGCCTGCTGGAAATCCTCGGCGGCACCGATCCGGCGCCGAGGATCGTGGTCGGCAGCGGCAGCCTGCCTCCCGGCGTGCCGACGGACTTCTATGCGCAGGCCGCCGCGGTGGCGAAGCGGATCGGCGCCAAATTCTTTCTCGACACCTCCGGCGCGCCGCTGGTCGCTGCGCTGGCGCATGGTGTCACGCTGATCAAGCCGAACCTGCGCGAGATGCAGGAACTGGCGGGCCGGCCGCTCGAAAGCGATCAGGACTACGTGGCCGCCGCGCGGCAGCAGATCGAGGCCGGCAAGGTCGAGATCGTGGCGCTGTCGCTCGGTCATCTCGGAGCCCTGCTGGTGACCCGCGACGAGGCGCTGCGCTCGCCGGCGCTGCCGGTCGCCCAGGTCTCGACCGTCGGGGCCGGCGACAGCTTCCTCGGCGCGATCGCCTTCAGCCTGGCGCAGGGCCTGCCGGTCGAAGACGGCTTCCGCCGCGCGCTGGCGTCCGGCTCGGCCTCGCTCACCATGCACGGCACCGAATTGTGTCGCCCGGCGGACGTCGAGCGGCTGTGCCGGGAGGTGGTGATCCAGCGGCTCTGAGGTGACGGCCGCGTGACGTGGTTGCGCTCACAATGCGCGGAGCGGGGGGCGGTCATTTCGGAACTGTTGCCGGAACGGCCTGTTGTGGGTGGGACGGCGCTGACTGCGCCCACAGGAGCGCAGCATGGCCCAGGACGACACCCGGATTCGCGAAGCCGATCTTCCCGACACCGCCGACCAGACGGTCGAATATGACGGCCCGGCCGGCGGCTGGGGCTCGCTGCAGGGCATCGCGCAGATCTTCGGCAAGGAGTGGAGCACGCCGACCGCGATCGAGACCCTGATGCGGCAGAACAAGCCGAAAGGCTTCATGTGCGTATCGTGCTCCTGGGCCAAGCCGGCCGATCATCACACCGTCGAGTTCTGCGAGAACGGCGCCAAGGCGACGCTGTGGGAGCTCACCACCGCGCGCTGCACGCCGGAGTTCTTCGCCGAGCACACCGTCACCGAGCTGAGCGGCTGGGCCGATTACGACCTCGAAATGCAGGGCCGGCTGACCGAGCCGATGCGCTACGACGCGGCGACTGATCACTACGTGCGCTGCACTTGGGACGAGGCGTTTCAGGCGATCGGCGAGCACCTGCAGGCGATCGATCCGAAATCGGCGATCTTCTACGCCTCCGGTCGCGCCAGCCTGGAGACGTCGTATCTCTACGCGCTGTTCGCGCGGCTGTACGGCCACAACAATCTGCCCGACAGCTCCAACATGTGCCACGAGACCACTTCGGTGGCGCTCAAGAAGCTGATCGGCGTCGGCGTCGGCACGGTGGTGTTCGACGATCTCGCGAAATGCGACGCGCTGTTCTTCTTCGGCCAGAACCCCGGCACCAACAGCCCGCGTTTCCTGCATCCGCTGCAGGAGGCCGTGCAGCGCGGCGCCAAGATCGTGACGTTCAACCCGGTCCGCGAGCGGGCGCTGGAAAGCTTCGTCAATCCGCAGAGCCCGACCCAGATGCTGACCGGCAAGGAAACGGCGATCAGCAGCCAGTATCACCAGCTCAAGGTCGGCGGCGACATCGCCGCGCTGCTGGGCATGTGCAAGCACGTGTTCGCCGCGGATGATGCCGCCAAGGCGAGCGGCGGCAAGCGCGTGCTCGATGTCGATTTCATCGCCGCGCATACGCATGGGCTCGATGCGTTCGAAGCCAAGGTCCGCGCCACTTCCTGGGAGCAGATCGAAACGGAGTCGGGACTGACCCGGGCGGCGATCGAAGCCGCGGCTGATGTGTACATCCAGGCCGAACGCGTGATCGGCGTTTACGGCATGGGGCTGACCCAGCACGTCCACGGCTTCGACAACATCTCGATGCTGCTCAACTTGCTGCTGCTCCGCGGGAATATCGGCCGCGAGGGCGCCGGCATCTCGCCGGTGCGCGGCCATTCCAACGTGCAGGGCCAGCGCACCGTCGGCATTTCGGAAAAGCCCGAGCTGGTGCCGCTCGACAAGATGGCGCAGCAATTCGGCTTCGAGCCGCCGCGCGACAAGGGCATGAACACCGTCGAGGCCTGCCACGGCCTGCTGGAAGGCAAGGTCAAGGCGTTCATCGGGCTCGGCGGCAATTTCATCCGCGCGATCCCGGATCAGCCGGTGCTGGAGAAGGCGTGGACGCGGATGCAGCTCACCGTGCAGATCGCTACCAAGCTCAATCGCAGCCATCTGGTGAACGGCCAGGCCGCCTATCTGCTGCCGTGCCTCGGCCGCACCGAACAGGACATCCAGGCGAGCGGCCCACAGGCCGTGACGATGGAAGATACCTTCAGCTGCATTCAGGGCTCGATCGGGCTGCGTCAGCCGGCCAGCGAGCATCTGCGCTCGGAGCTGGCGATCATCGCCGGCATCGCCAAGGCGACGCTCCCGGCCAATCCGAAGGTGAAGTGGGACGAATGGGTCGGCGATTACGGCAAGGTGCGCGACCTGATCGAAGAGAGCTATCCGGAGATGTTCCACGATTTCAACGCGCGGATGTTCACGCCCGGCGGCTTCTACAAGGGCAATGACGCGCGCGAGCGGATCTGGAAGACGCCAAGCGGCAAGGCCGAGTTCAACACGCCCAAGATGGTCAATTCGATCGGCTTCGACGATGCGCCGGGTCGCTTCCGGCTGCTGACGATGCGCTCAAACGATCAGTTCAACACCACGATCTACGGCATGAGCGACCGGCTGCGCGGCATCGAAGGCCGGCGCGACGTGCTGCTGATCAATCCGGACGATATCGCCCGCGCCGGCCTCAGCGACGGTCAGATGGTCTGGCTCGAAGCCGACGCCGCCGACGGGCTGCACCGCGAGGTCGGGCCGCTCAAGGTGACGCCGTTCCGGCTGCCCGACGGCTGTCTCGGCGGTTATTACCCGGAGATGAACCCGCTGATCGCGCTGACGCATCACGACCAGGAATCGAAAACGCCGGCCAACAAATCCGTGCCGGTACGGATTCGGCCCTGAGCTCCACGCGACAGCAATGCCGTCATCGGAAGTTCACTTGCCTCGATCGATCGTCTGAGATGATTCGGCGCAAACGGTTGCTCGTCGAATCATGCCATGCCGGTCTTCAATGAAATCCTTTGAAGGGGTGTCGGCGGAAATGTCATTTCGCCGCGCTCTCCCGCATCGCGCGGCATTGCCACGCTTCCCGGTGTCCGCCAAACTGTGGCATTGCCGAGGGTGCGCCCTGGCGGGCAACCGGATGCGGGTCACGCCTGAACCGGAACGCCCGCTCTGGGCGGCATAATGAGAGGCTTCATGAGTCAAGGTGTCACTGCTCCGTTCGCCCGCCACGCCATGGCCTATGTGCTGGCAGGAGGGCGCGGCAGCCGGCTGATGGAGCTGACCGACTGGCGCGCCAAGCCGGCGGTGTATTTCGGCGGCAAGTCCCGAATCATCGATTTCGCGCTGTCGAACGCGTTGAATTCCGGCATCCGCCGTATCGCGGTGGCGACGCAGTACAAGGCGCACAGCCTGATCCGGCATCTGCAGCGTGGCTGGAACTTCTTCCGCCCGGAGCGTAACGAGAGCTTCGACATCCTGCCGGCGAGCCAGCGCGTCTCGGACGACATGTGGTATCGAGGCACGGCTGACGCTGTCTATCAGAACATCGACATCATCGAGAGCTACGATCCGAAGTTCATCGTGCTGCTGGCCGGCGACCACGTCTACAAGATGGACTACGAGAAGATGCTGCAGCAGCACGTCGAGCAGGGCGCCGACGTGACGGTGGGCTGCCTCGAGGTCGATCGCAGCGAGGCCCACGCCTTCGGCGTGATGCATGTCGACACCGCCGACGTCATCAAATCGTTCCTGGAGAAGCCGTCCGATCCGCCGGCGATGCCCGGCAAGCCGGACAAGTCGCTCGCCAGCATGGGCATCTACGTCTTCGACACCAAGTTCCTGCTCGACGAACTGCGCCGCGACGCCGCCGATCCGAATTCGTCGCACGATTTCGGCAAGGACATCATCCCCTACATCGTCAAGCACGGCAAAGCGGTCGCCCATCATTTCGACAAGTCCTGCCGCCGCTCCAGCTCGGAAGCCACCAGCTACTGGCGCGACGTCGGCACCGTGGATGCGTATTGGTCCGCCAATATCGACCTTACCGACATCGTGCCGCAGCTCGATCTGTACGATCGCGAGTGGCCGATCTGGACCTATGGCGAGATCACGCCGCCGGCGAAATTCGTTCACGACAAGGATGGGCGCCGCGGCGAAGCGGTGTCGTCGCTGGTGTCGGGCGGCTGCATCATCTCGGGCGCGTCGCTGCGCCACACGCTGCTGTTCACCGGCGTTCGGGTGCACTCCTACTCACATGTCGAAGGCGCGGTGATCCTGCCCTATGCCGACATCGCCCGGTCGTGCAGGCTGAAGAACGTGGTGGTCGATGCGGAGGTCAAGCTGCCGCCCGGCCTGGTGGTCGGCGAAGATCCCGAGCTCGACGCCAAGCGGTTCAGGCGCACCGATAACGGCATCTGTCTGATTACCCGCGCCATGATCGAGAAGCTCGACCAATGACATCCCTGACGGCGCTGTCGATCGCGTCGGAAATCTTTCCGCTGATCAAGACCGGCGGTCTCGCCGACGTCACCGGTGCATTGCCCACGGCGCTGAAGCCGCACGGCATCGCGATGCGCACGCTGATTCCGGGCTATCCGGCGGTGCTCGGCGGCATCGAGAATCCGCAGCCGGTGCACAGCTTCACCGATCTGTTCGGCAGCAGTGCGCGGCTGCTGTCGGCGCGCTGCGAGGAGCTGGAGCTGCTAGTGCTCGACGCGCCGCATCTCTATGTGCGTCCCGGCAATCCCTATGTGGGGCCGGACGCCAAGGACTGGCCCGACAACGCATTCCGCTTCGCCGCGCTGGCGCAGGTCGGCGCGCGGATCGGACAGGGGCTGCTGCCGGGCTTCGTGCCGGATGTGCTGCACGCCCATGACTGGCAGGCCGGATTGCTGCCGGCCTATCTGCGCTACAGCGACCGGCCGGGGCCGAAGAGCGTCTTCACCATCCATAATCTCGCGTATCAGGGCCGGTTCGAGCGCGACCTGCTCGCCCCGCTCGGGCTGCCGGAGCGCGCCTTCAGCCTCGACGGCGTCGAATATTGGGGCGGCATCGGCTTCCTCAAGGCGGGGCTGCAACTCGCCGACCGGATCACCACGGTGTCGCCGACCTACGCGCAGGAAATCCAAAACAGCGAAGCCGGCATGGGGCTGGAAGGCCTGCTGCGGCTGCGGGCCGACTGCCTCAGCGGGATCCTCAACGGGGTCGACACCAAGGTCTGGGACCCGGCCGCCGACGAGCTGATTACCGCGACCTACGACCTGGAAACGATCGGTGCCCGTGCCCGTAACAAGCAGGCGCTGCAGACGCGGTTCGGGCTGAAGACCGACCCGGGCGCGCTGCTGCTCGGCGTCGTCAGCCGGCTGTCGTGGCAGAAGGGCCTCGACATCCTGCTCGAGGTGCTGCCGGGCCTGCTGGCCGAGGGCACCCAGCTGGCGCTGCTCGGCTCCGGCGACGCGCCGCTCGAAGAGGGATTCCGCGCCGCCGCGCTGGCGCATCCGGGGCAGGTCGGTGCGGTGATCGGCTACGACGAAGCGCTGGCGCATCAGATCCAGGCCGGCGCCGACGTGCTGCTGGTGCCGTCACGTTTCGAGCCCTGCGGCCTGACCCAGCTGTGCGCGCTGCGCTACGGCGCGGTGCCGGTGGTGGCGCGGGTCGGCGGCCTGGCCGATACGGTGGTGGACGCCAACCAGATGGCGATCGCCACCGGTGTGGCGACCGGCGTTCAGTTCTCACCGGTGACGGCGGAAATGCTGGCCGCCGCGCTGACCAAAACCCGCGCGCTCTACGCCGACCACACCACCTGGCGCAATCTGCAGATCAACGGCATGACCACGGATGTGTCGTGGAAGAATCCGGCGCAGCACTACGCGAAACTGTATCGCGAGCTGGTGGACACGTGACACCAAGTACGTCATTCCGGGGCGCCGCGTAGCGGCGAACCCGGAATCCATAACCACCGACGACAGTGGCCTTCCACGAAGCATGCAACACCGTGCCCGAACGCGGACACAGGGCTTGTGGATTCCGGGTTCGCGCTACGCGCGCCCCGGAATGACGAGTGGAAGGCCCATGTGTCGCTCCGCCGCTGACGTGCCGGCCGAGCTAGGAAGCGGCGCTCTGGAATACTGGGTCGCCCGGTCAAGCCGGACGATGCCCGTCTTTTGTGGGCGGCGCCCGGGCTCACCTCCGACGCATCGGTGGGGTGAGTCTGCCTCACACGCCTTCGAACAGCGCGGTCGACAGGTAGCGTTCCGAGAACGACGGCACGATCGCCACGATGGTCTTGCCGGCGTTTTCCGGGCGCTTGCCAAGTTCGATCGCCGCAGCGATCGCGGCGCCGGACGAGATACCGCCCGGGATGCCTTCGTGCCGCGCCAGCGCCCGCGATGTCTCGATCGCGGTCGGGCCCGCGATCTTGACGATTTCGTCGATTACCGAGCGGTCGAGAATGTCCGGCACGAAGCCGGCGCCGATGCCCTGGATCTTGTGCGGGCCGGGCGCGCCGCCGGACAGCACCGGGCTTTCCTCCGGCTCGACCGCGACGATCTTGATCGACGGCTTGCGCGGCTTCAGCACCTGGCCGACGCCCGTGATGGTGCCGCCGGTGCCAACACCGGCGACGAAGATGTCGATGTTGCCGTCGGTGTCGTTCCAGATCTCCTCGGCGGTGGTGCGGCGATGCACCTCGGGGTTGGCGAGGTTCTTGAACTGCTGCGGCATCACCGCGTTCGGGGTCGATGCGATGAGTTCCTCGGCCTTGGCGATCGCGCCCTTCATGCCCTTGGCAGCTTCGGTCAGCACCAGTTCGGCGCCGAGGAAGGCCAGCATCTTGCGGCGTTCGATCGACATCGATTCCGGCATCACCAGCTTCAGCCGGTAGCCCTTGGCGGCCGCCACGAAGGCCAGCGCGATGCCGGTGTTACCCGAGGTCGGCTCGATCAGGATGGTGTCCGGCTTGATGATGCCTTCGCGCTCCATCGCGGCGATCATCGCGGCGCCGATGCGGTCCTTCACGCTGGAGGCCGGGTTGAAATATTCGAGCTTGGCGAGAATCGTCGCTTTCACGCCGTTCAGCCCCGGCAGCCGGTTCAAGCGCACCAGCGGCGTATCGCCATAGGCGTCGGCGATCGAATCATACACGCGGCCGCGGCCAGGCTGATGAGCAGGGGCTGCGGCGGGCTTGAGCGAAGCGGTTGCTGCGGTGGACATGGACGTCTCCTGGCTGGATCAGGGTCGAAGGGAGAGCTGTTTGCTACTCATCTGATATGCGGATCACGCGGTCGTCAACGCGGCCGGTAAATATGGAACAATCGCCTCCCGTCGCATGGGTTCTGGAACGTCCGTTCTCTCCCAAACCCGGAATTTGGACGGAAATCCCGCGCCGGAATGGCTGCCAATTCGTCGGTTGCCCTTCACAACGGCGTCACGCTGGCTGTAGTATCCCTTGTGCATGCTGCTTCGCAGCGTCGATCGGACGGGAGTCAGGAGCGTTTCTTGAACGCGCATGTCTCGCAAGGCGGTTGGCCGGTGCTGGTGTTGAACGCGGACTTCCGGCCGCTCAGCTATTACCCGCTATCGCTATGGTCGTGGCAAGACGCGATCAAGGCGGTGTTCCTCGATCGCGTCAACATCGTCGAACATTACGACCGCGCGGTTCACAGTCCCAATCTGGACATCCGGCTTCCAAGCGTCGTTTCGCTGAAATCCTTCGTGAAGCCGTCGACCCATCCGGCCTTCACCCGGTTCAACGTCTTCCTGCGTGACAAGTTCTCCTGCCAGTATTGCGGCGCACCGGACGATCTGACCTTCGATCACATCATCCCGCGCTCGAAGGGCGGCCAGACGACCTGGGAAAACGTCGTCGCGGCCTGTTCGCCCTGCAATCTGCGCAAGGGCAATCTGACGCCGGCTCAGGCCAAGATGTTCCCGCGCCAGACCGCCTTCGCCCCCACGGTCCACCAGCTCCACCGCAACGGCCGTCTGTTCCCGCCCAACTATCTGCACGAAAGCTGGCTCGACTACTTGTACTGGGACACCGAGCTGGACCCGTAGCCAGCGGCGCTGCGACCTGGGACGAAGCAGCCGGACCGCGTTCGGGCGGGTTTTTGGTTGCCGTGGCCGTCGATTATTTCAGGTAGTTGGCCAGGTTGAGGTTCAGGATCTTGCCGATCGCCGAATAGGAGGCGGTGAGCTGGGACTGGTAGGTCGAGAGCTGCGCCGTCACCGCGGCGACGTCGACGGAGGTCAGGTCGCTCGCCAGCGTCTCGGTAAAACTCTTGTAGTCGCTCTGGCTCGTGCTGGCGTCCTGGATCGCCGAGGCGTTGTTCGACAGCTTTTCCTGAACCGCCGCGATCGAATCCAGAGCCGTTCCGGCGAGATCGAGCGCGCTCGATAGGTCGTTCGCCGACAGCGAAGTGCTGTTGGCGACGAATCGCAAAGCGCGCATCGCTTGTTCGAACGCCGAATTGTCGGCGGTGACGCCATACGACACCGAGCGGTCGGTGCTGACGCGGACCGCGGCGATCTGATCGTCGCCCGCATAGTAACTGGTGTCCGAAACGGTGGTCGAGCCGGAGCCGGACGCATAGCCCGACAGATCGACCGGCGCGGTATCGGTCTTGCCGCCGGCGAAGACGTACTGTCCGTCATATTGGGTGTTGAGCAGCGAGGCCATCGACTTCAGCATGTCCTGCGCCGAGCTGATCACCGACGTCGTTTCGGTGGCGCTGCCGGTCGAGGCGGCGCTGAGCTGCGAGCGGAGCTGCGTCATCACGTCGGTCATCGATCCCACGGCCGAATACATCGCCTGGACCTTGCCGCCGGCGAGCGTCGCCGCGTCGATATAGGACTGCGCCCGGGTGATGCCGACCTGCAGGTTGATGACGTGCTGCGCGTCCGCGCCGTAGCCGGCCAGGGTCTGCGATTTGACGCCGGCGGATTCCTGCAGTTGCAGATCGGCCGTCTTGGCCTGGATGCGCAGCGCGTCGGAGATCATCTGGCCCGACAGCGCGAAGGTGGCGATCCGCATGGCCATGGCGCCGCGCTCAGCCCGCCGATTGAACGGCCGTGAGCAGCGCCGAGAACATCGTATTGATGATCTGGATCAGCTCCGAGGCCGCGGAGTACTTGTTCTGCAGCTCGCTCATATTCGCCGTCTCCTCGTCGAGATTGACGCCGGATTGCGACGACAGCGAGTTGGCATAGGTGGATTGCGCCGCTTCCTTGGCCGTGTAGGTGCTCGATGCCTGCGACGCACGGATGGCGACGTTCGACACGATCGCGGCGGCGAAATCCGCGAAGGAGCCGGTGGTGGCGGACAGGCCGCCCACGGCGGCGAAGCTCGTCGAGCCGGTCAGCTTCTGACCGAGCGCATCCACCACGGTCGCCGCGTTCGACGTCACCACGGTGGAGCCGGTGGTGAGCGTCGCCGCCGAATCCAGCGTTGCCAGCGGCAGCGACGTCGCCCCCGACAAGATGTCGCTGCGCACCGCGAAATCCGATGCGCCGGTCGCGGTGACCAGATCGTTGAGGCCGAAATAGGTGGAGAAGCCCGCGCCGGCGCTGCCGACCGAGCTGGTCATCTGGTTGATGGCGACGCCGTTGCCGCTGCCGGTCGCCTTGATCACCAAATGACCGTCGGCATTGATCGACGCCGAAAGTCCCGAGATGCCATTGATGGCGCCGACGAGATCTCCGACAGTCGAATAGGACGACAGGTCGAAATCGGCCGAGGACACCAGCTTGCCGCTGGAATCCGTCACGGCGAGCCGCACCGTGCCGGTCGCCGACAGCGCGTCGGTGCTGGATACGGAAGCGGAGCCGGTGAGGCTGGCGGGCGGTGGAAGCGAGGTCTGCGCGTTCGACACGGCGTTGAGGCTGGCGGCGAGCTGCGTCGCGAGCGTGTCGAGTTGCGATTGCACCGCCGGCAGGGTGGTGTCTCGCAGCGTCACCAGCGCGCTGATCTTGCCGGAGCTGATCTGCGACGTGATGTCGACGCCGTTGACGACGATCCCGCTGAAGCCGCCGCTGCTGGAGGAGGTCGAGGCGCTGACGCTCGACGCCGGCGTGTAGCTTAGCGTATGCGCCGAGCTGTCGACCAGCGCCTGTCCGGACGTCGTCGAGATCTGCAGATCGCCGTTCGCGGCCGTGTAGTAGGAGATGTTCATCTGCGAGGAGACGTCCTGCAGCGCGGTGTTGCGCTCGTCCTCGAGATCGGCGGTAGACTGGCCGGCGGCCGCGGCCTGACGGATCGCCGTGTTCAGATCGGCGATGCGGGTCAGATCGTCGTTGACGCTGCTGACCGCCGAGGCGATGTCCTGATCGGCGTTGCCGCGCAGCTTCTGGATGCCGCTCGACGTTTCGCGCAGCTGCGACGCCACCACATCGAGTGCACTGACCGCATTCGATTGCAGCGAGCTGCTGGACGGCGTCGTCGCCAGCGACGACAACGCCGATTCCAGAGAGGCGAGCGTGTTGGCCAGCGAGGTGCCGGTCGACGTGCTGCCGGAGCTGCTGGTCGAGCCATAGAGTTGCTGCAGCGAACTCATATAGCTGTTGAACGTGTCGGCGGAGCCGAGCTCGGAGTTCGACGCGATCAGCGATTTCAGCAACAGCCGATCGACTGTGCTGGTGATTCCGGTGACGGTCACACCGGTGCCGACACCGGCGGTGACGCTGCTGGCCTGGTTGGCGGTCTTTTTGGTGTAGCCCGCGGTGTCGGCGTTGGAGATGTTGGCCGACGCCACCGAGATCTGCACCTGCGTCGCCGACAATCCGCTGAAGGCGATGCTGCGCGCGACGTTGAGCGACATGGTGGCCCCTCCGGCGAGGTTGTCAGGCGCGAATGCTGGTCCCGACGGATGTGGCGCGCACGGCGCGGGCGCCGCCCGCCCCATAGGGCGAGGCGCTGGCGAGCTGCTCGCGGATCGCCTGCATCACCGCGTCGATGCGGCGATGGCTCGCTTCGATCGCGGCGCGCAGCCGCACCAGGTTCTCGTCCATCGCGCCGCGCAATTGCAGGATCCGGTCGACCAGCCGGTCACGCAATTGCGGGTTCTGCACGTGGATCGCGTTCGATCCGCCGGTGCAGTCCGCGACCCAGCGTTCGAACAGCTCCGCCAGCCGCGCCTTCTCGTCGACCTGCTTGAGCCGCGAGGCCGGCAGACCCTTGGCGAGCTCGGCGTTCTCATCGTCGATCACCAGGATCAGTTCGTCGATCAGTTGGATCATCGCCAGCGCGCGCTCGTCGCTGATGCCCGTTCGGGTGGGATTGCCATGGCCTGCCTGCTTCATCGTCGCCGTTCCCGTCTTCATCAGATATCAATGCCGGCCGGATCGTCCGGCCGCGTTGGCGCCGCGCGCATAGGCGGTGATCGCCGTCGTCCGCTGTGTGGCCCGTCCCAGTTCGGCGATGACGCGCTCGCGCCCGCGGACCAACTCGCGGCGGATCCGCTCGATCTCGTCGATCAGCGCGACCAGGTCGGCTTCCGCACCGCCGCCGGCGCGCTCGGCCCGCAGCTTCAGCCGAGCCAGGCTGGGCAGCAGACCTTGCAGATGCTCGTCCTGGTCGGTGCGGCGCGTCATCGCATCGCCGAGATCAGGGTATCGAACATCTTGTTCACCGTGGTGATTACTTGCGACGCCGCCGAATAGGCCTGCTGCGCCGAGATCATGCTGCTGAACTGGCTCGACGTATCGGTCGTGCTCGATTCCAGCTCTGAGCCGTAGATCGTGCCGGCGCCGTTGGCGCCCGAGGTCTGCACCGACGCGCTGCCGGAATCCGCCGTCGCCGAATACATCCCGTAGCTGTTGCCGGAGAGGCCGCTCGGATCCTTGAAGGTCGCGACCGCGATCTTGTAGATCGCGATGGTCTGGCCGTTGGAGTAGGTGGCGTTGACGACGCCGTTGCTGCCGACCTTGACGCTGGAGAGCTTGCCGTAGGCGAGGCCGTCCGACGAGATGCTGGTGACGTTGATGGCCGGCGTGGTCAGGCCGGACGCGTACTGGGTGAGACCGTTGGTGCCGCCGACGGTGCCGAGATCGAGCGAGACGGTGGAGTCCGACGCGCCGTCGGTCCACCCGCTCACCGAAATCGTCGCCGGGCTCGGGCTGGTCGATGCGAGCGAGCCGTCGCTGTTGAAGGTGATGGCGACCGAGCCGGAGGTGGTGCCGGTGGTCTTGCTGGTGTCGGACGACAGCGTCGGATTGCCGAAGCTCGCGGTCCACGCATTGGACGCGGTCTTGGTCCAGGTCACGGCGACCGAGTTGGCGGTGCCGAGCGAATCGTACACCGTCATCGAGCTCGAATAGGTCGCCCCGGTGGCGGCGTCCGCCGGCAGATTGGCCGCGAAGGTGGTCTTGGTGGTGGCGCTGCCGCTGGTCGAGGCCACCTGGGTGTTGATCGGCGCGAGGCTCGACGAGGACGCGTCGCCGACCACGTTGCCGTCCGCATCGGTGCGCCAGCCCTCGAGATAGTAGCCGTTGTTGACCAGATAGCCCGAATTGTCGATCGAGAACGCGCCGTTCCGCGTGTAGTACGTCGTACCGCCGGAGGCGGAGTCCGACGTGACGAAGAAGCCGCTGCCCTGGATGGCGACGTCGGTGGCGTTGCTGGTCGCCGCCAGCAGGCCTTGCTGGCTGATATTGGCGCGGCCCGACACGGTGACGCCGCCCGACGCGTAGGACGACGAACTGCTCGACGCCGTCACCAGATTTTCGAACATCGCCGACGTGGTCTTGTAGCCGGTGGTATCCGAATTGGCGATGTTGTCGGAGATCATCGACAGCGACTGGCTTTGCGCGTTGAGCGCCGAGATCGCCGAGGAAAGTGCGCCGGTGAGACTCATGATCCTACTCCGGCCCCGATCACGACGACACGCCGATGACGTTGCTGGCGCTGACGGCGACGCCGTTGACCAGCAGCGATGGCGTGCTGGTGGACGCGTCGATGCCGGTGACCGTGCCGGTCACGGTCGAATACTGGTAGACCGAATTGCCGGCGGAATCGGTCGCGGTCACCGCGATGCTGTACTGACCACCGTCGGAGAGCTGCGTACCGCTGGAATTCTTGCCGTCCCAGGTGAAGCTGTTGGAGCCGGCATTGCCGCTGCCGGTTCCGGTCCAGACGGTGTTGCCGGACGAGTCCTTGATGCTGATCGAAACATCCGACGCGGCGGACGACAGCGTGTAGCCGAACGTCGCGGAGCCGCCGGACAGCGTGGCCGTGTCGGTCTTGGCCTCCACGGTGTGGCCGATGTAGTTGACCGAATTCAGCGTCACCAGGCTCGAGAACGAGCTGGCGAGCGAGCTCATGCTGGAATTGATCTGCTGCTGCTCGGTGAAATTGGCGTAGGACGTCACCTGATTGATGAAATCGGTGGTGCTGGTGGCGTTGAGCGGGTCCTGGTTCTGCAGTTCGCTGACCAGCAGACTGAGGAAATCGCTGGAGCTGATCGAGGTCGCGGACGAGGACGAACTCGTTGTGCTCGTTGTGGTGGCGGCCGACGCGGTCGTCGCGGCAACGCTGGTCATGTCGCAAGCCTCCAGGCTTCGCCGCACGGTGCTGCGCGGTGATGGCGTGGTGAGAAATGAAGGTCGTGAGGCGGGGCCGGTGAGGTCGCCTGCTGATCAAACGCGGCGGCGGCCGAATCCAGGCGCGAAATTTGAGGGGCTAAAGAATTGATTAGTCGGCAGAATTTGCCTAGCCGGAGTTTGCAGGCGACGATTAGTTCAGGCGCGTGCGCTCGACGTCCGCCAGCGTCGTGTCGCAGGCGAGCGCGTGCGACATCCGCCAGAACATGTGCGCGAGGCGAGTGAAGGCGATCCGCTCGCGGGCGGAGGCTTCGACGCTGGGCGGCAGCGTGAAGGTCTCGATGCCGATGATGTGGTCGAAGGTGGGATGCGGGCCGATCGCCTGGGCGATCACCGACACGCAGGGCGCATCGTCGCCGGCCTCGGCGGCGGTCTGCGGCGGCAGGCCGGGATGCTGCAGCGGCGCGGCGTAGAACTGATAGGCGCCGTGACCGAGTTGCTTCACCACATCCTCGGTGAGTGGCGGCGTCTCGCCGAAGCCGACCAGCCGCGAGTCCTTCAACACCTCGGGCTCGAGCAGGTCGAGATCCGACGGCAAGACGTCGGTCCAGATCGACAGGCCGGGATTGTGCTCGCGGAGCAGCAGTGAGAGGGCGTGCTGATAGTCGGTGCGGCCGCTGAACAGAATGATGGTCTTGAGCATCGGGTGAATCCTTCAGATGCGTGGCACCGGGACGACGGCAGCGCCGTGTCCTTTGGCGAGCGAGGAGAAGACGTTGGGCGGGATCGGCTGGCCGGGCACGATTTCGAGAACGCTGGCGCGGCCGGCGCGCGCTGCCCGCCGCGCGGCGTCGGCTTCGTCGCGCCAGGCGCACAGGGTCAGTTCAAGCCGGCCGAAGCCGCCGCATTCGGTGGCGAATGCGCTGGTCGCGGCGTCGATGGTGGCCGCAACGGCGCGGGCATCCGCTGCGCCGACGTCGTGCAGGATCACCGCCACGCTGTCGGTCGAGAGCGCCGGCGATTGCATCACCACCAGCGCGTCGCTCGGCCCGGTCCGGCCGGCCCGCCGCGCCGCGCGCGCGATCGCCGCAAAGCTCGGGTCGGGTCCGAGGTCTGCCGTGGTGCTGCGAAGATCGTGCACGACGGTGGCTTTGCTTTCGGACAGATCGCCGACCAGCGCGTGGTAGGAGCGCGGCAGCCACACCGTGTCGAGCGATCGCTGGGACGTCGCCAGGCACCAGGCCTGATCGAGCAGCGCGCCCTCCCACACCGTCGGGCACAGCTCGGCAAGTTGCCGCCAGACACCGAGGAAGGCCTCGGCGGCTGCGGTCCGCCCGAGATAGATCGTCCGCGCCGACATCTCCCAGCGATTCCATTTGTGAACCGCGAGATCGCAGCCGAGCCGGACCGGCACCAACGGCGCATCGTTCAGGTCGGCGCCGGCTTCGAGAAACAACAGCGGTTCGGCGAAGCGACCCCACATCCGCGCGATGAAATCGGCCTTCTCGGCGCAGTGCAGGCGATCGTCGCATGCGCTGTCGATCGGTTCGATATGCGCCGTCAATTGCTGGCGCTCGACGGCCTGCTGCAGCCGCAGCGCGCCCTGATCGTCGCCCCTGCGCGGATAGCAGCTCACCACGCGCAGCCGTTCGGTCGCCGCGGGGCACGGGAGAAGTGTTTCGATCGAGCTGATGCCGCCCCACCACAGCTCGTGCGGGCCATCGGCGCCATGCGTGCCGACGGTGCCGTATTCGCTCAGCTTCGATTTCAGGAAGTCGAAGACCGGATTTTCGCCGAACGGCACGACGACGACGCAGCCGGGCCGAAGGCTGCGATAGAACAGCTCGGCACCGGCGCTGTTGAGCGGATTGGTGACGATGATCAGCCGGTCCTCGGGGCCGAGCTTGTCGCCGCGGCGATAGAGCCGGGCTGCGCCGAACTGTGCGACGAGCCAGCCGAGCCGGCGGCGCTGCGCGTCGTTGAGCCGAAGGTCTGCTGACCGCAGCAGGGCATCGAGGTCGGAAGCGCAAGCGTGCTGGAAGTCGTGCAAGGTGATGGACCGCAAAAGGGAAACTGACCCTTGAACGGCCGAGCGGCTGCGATCAGGCGCTGGCCGCAACGCCTCCTGCGATTACTCCCGCCTCGGTCCCCAGCGGGCGGCTGGCGCCGAGCGGGGTGACGGCCAGCGTGTAGATGGCGAATGGCGAACATAGCGGGTCGAGCTGAACCAGCAGACAGGCCTCGTCGTGATCGGCCAGATAGTGACGGCCGTTGCGGCGCAGCCTGGCATCGATCAGCTGCGTGGCGGCAATGCTCGTGATCTCCTGCGTATGCGCGGCTTCGGTGATCGTCTTGCCGTGCTGGCGCACGACGCCATCGAGCAGTCCCTCGCGGGCCAATTTGCCCAGCGGCAGCGCGATCATCGCGAGCCCCATCTGACGCGATACCGGTACCCGGACGCGCAGGTCGCCGAGGCCGGTGAGAAACACCGTGACGGTCTCCAGCGTTGCGCCGCCGTCGGTTCTGAACAGGCCGACCTGCAGGGCGCCGCAGGGCGTTTCGCCGACTACATCGGCCGCCAGCCGATTGGCGCCGAACAGCGCGTAGGAATAAGCCAGCGACGGCGATAGCGCCGCGAAGCTGCCGGCGATCCACATCGGCGGCGGCGCCGTGGTGCAGGCGGCGGTGAGGCCACGGGCGACGATCTGGTTACGGATGAAGCCGCCGTCGATCATCGGCGCGAGCGTGGCGGTGCCGAGATTGACGTCGTGCTGGAAGTCGCCGAACAGCGCGAGCTCCTCGTCGTCCGGCAGCAGCAGCAGTCGTCCGATCGTGGCGGCACTCCACGCGGCGGACAGCGCCAGGTTGTCATAGGGCGTCAGCCTGTAGTCCGCGGCGACTCCCTCGGCCGCGGCCGCGTAGGCGAGCGCGCCGGACTGAATCTCGGCGCATCGCGCGATCTGAGGGATCGGTCGCGGATTGGGTTCGCGCACCACGCTGCCGTCCTGATAGTCGCGGACCGACCCCTCGGGCGAGCAGCAGATCTGTTCGAGGATCAGGGCGTTGCGCACCAGCATCCGGTTGGCGTGCGGCGTCACGGTCCGATCGCAGATGAAGCCCTCTGCGCTGTCGCCTTCCGGCACGTCCTCGAGCGCATCGTCGAGCGCGAACAGATACAGCCCGTGCAGGCGGAGCGGCCGGCCCTCGAGCCGCAGCGCGCGGCTCAACGCTTTCTGCACGTTGCCCGAATAGCCGATATCGACCAGCACGAGATCGGTCAGCGCGTCGAACTCGCCGACCGTCTCGCGCAGATAGCTCATCAGCCGCGTCCGGAGCCCGGTAGCCAGCTTGGCGATGTCGTCCGGCCGCATCAGCGCCGGCAAAGCGTCCGCGAGATCGGCTCCGGTGGCGATGCCGCCGGGGCGGTCCGCGAAGAACCCGGCGACCGCCGGCGGCAGCACCTTCAGCATGTCGGCGAACGTTGCCGCGTCGATCTTCGGGATCTTGCGAAACAGTTCGCTGAGCGGCTCCAGCGTATCCGCCGAGGCGATCAGGCTGACGCGGCGATTGACTTCGAGATAGCAGGCGAGCGTGGCGTGCGATTGTTGCCAGATCCGATACGACAGGAAGCCGTCGCGGCCGAGAAAGGCGAAACCGACACGGCGGCCGTCCTGCGCCAGCTCCGCCAGACGGTTTGCCACGAACGCATCGAACGCGCGCATCACAGGCCCGACCACGGTGATGCCGAGATGATGCGCCGGCGACTTCTCCGCGCTGCGCGCAGCCACCAACCGCCGCAACGTGCGTGCGCCATGATCGAGCTGCCGCGGATGATCGTCGCACAGCAACTCGAACAGCGAGGCCTCGCGTTGCAGTCGCGACGCCAGGCGCGCGCCGGCCTGCGGATAGTGGCGCGCGCGGATGCCGAAGCGCCGCGCGCCCTCGATGTCGGCCTGCGGGTTGTCGCCGACATGCAGGGCATTCGTCGGCTCGACTTCCTGCTCGGCGATATAGGCGGCGAACAGCGACTCGCTCTTGCTGCTGTGATGATCGCAGGAGGCGTAAAGGAAATCCCAGGTCAGCTCAGGACAGCAGGCCCGCAGCAGCCGTCCCAGCCGTGCCAAATCCCAATAAGTATCCGAGATGAATCCGACGCGGTGGCCGGAACGTTTGTTGTCGAAATATTGCGACAGGATTTCCGGATTTGTCCGGCACAGGTCGAGTTCGGCGTCGAACTCCGCGTCGACCAGACGCTCCACCGCGCCGGCGTCGAGCCCGAACAGTTTGAACGGGAAGCAGGAATAGATGTCGGCAATGTGCACCTCGGATGAGCCGCGCGTCTGCCTGGCCTTCAGCCGTGCCCGCGCCTCCGCAAGAATGCGATGCTGACAGAAACTATCAGACATGTTCCGATCATCTTCGGAAATGCCGGAAAGCTGATAAGTCCTTTCAAATACGCCAGTCGGCGTGGTGCAGGCGCGTACCAGAAATGTATCGAAAACATCGAACGAGCACGCGCGCCGTGCTTGCGCCCGACGAAGACCGCCGATCGATAGTGCCGTCATGCGTCCTGATCCGCTTATTTGTCGTCGGTTCAACGTGTGGTAATCGATAAGCAGGCGCTGACCCGCGCGAAAAGTTAGTTCGCGATCGAAATGATGCTGATCGCCGACTGACAGCGCGGCGAATTGCGCTAGTGTCGAGTGCATGATTCGGAAGTCACCACTCACTGCACAATTGCGACGACGGACATGCGCGCATGCCGCCGGCAGGCTTTCGTTTCAACGCCGCGTGCTCTTGCCGGCCGCTTGCGTGTTGGTAGCGCCTGCCCGCACGTCCGCCTCCGTCGCGGCGTCAACCCGCTGCGTCTCTCCCGCTGCGTGGTTCGGGCTCCGCTTTGGCGTGCATGCGTACATCCGCCACCGGCAAAAAATGCCGCGCGGTCGGCAAAACATTCCTACTAACTATTTGAAAAATAATCAAAATACCGCGCCTGATCGGGCGGCGACGGCCGTTCAACACGACGAGGCCAGACTGGTTCGGCGCCAGCGGCGTTGCGGGTTGGAGGATCTGGGATGAGTTACGCGGTCGAAATCTCGGCGCCTGCCGAGGCCAGCGTCGCAGCGCTCGCGCGAGACCACGATGCGTCGCCCGAGATGGCGCCGACCCTGGTGCCCGATGCGCCGACGGCGACGCCGGATGTGGTGTTCGATGAAGACGCGCCATTGCTCGATCGGCTCGCGACGGGAGACGAAGCGGCTTTCCGGGCGCTTGTCGAGCGTCATATCGATCGCGGCTACGCCATCGCGCTGCGCATTCTCGGTAACGCCGCCGACGCCGAAGACGTCGTGCAGGACACCATGCTGAAGGTCTGGACGCATCGTGGCCGCTGGCAGCACGGCCGCGCCAAATTCTCGACCTGGCTGTATCGGGTGATCAGCAATCGCTGCATCGATCTGCGTCGTAAGCCGCGCACCGAAAACGTCGATGCCGTCCCCGAGGTCGCCGACTCGCAGCTCGACGCCAGCCGCGTGATCGAGCGCAACGAACTCAGCGGCATGCTGGAAACGGCGATGCGGCGGCTGCCGGACCAGCAGCGGCTCGCGCTGATCCTGTCGTATCACGAGAACATGAGTAACGGCGAAATCGCCGAAGTGATGGAAAGCACCGTGTATGCGGTGGAGTCGCTGCTGAAGCGCGGGCGCCAGCAGCTCCGCGCCATGTTGCGGGGTCACGAACGCGACCTGCGCGGCGCGTTTACCGACTGTTGACCATAATTCCGCCGCTGCCCTCATTCGCCGCCTGATCCGGGCGGCTCCCTCCGTTCGAGCATCAGACGGGGACGATCCGCGTCCGGTGTCATCGCCGCCACGCGGCTGGTCACGCCGATCAGCACAGGAGCCTTGCTATGCCCGCGATTTCGACCAACACGGCGGCCAATTCGGCAGTCCGCTATCTGAATATCAACTCCGCGCAGGAAACCAGCTCGCTGTCCAAGCTGGCGAGCGGCTCGCGTATCACCTCGGCGTCGGACGACGCCGCCGGCCTGGCAATCTCGACCCGGATCTCGTCCGACGTGACCACGCTGCAGCAGGCTGCCACCAATGCGTCGCAGGCCGTCGCGATCCTGCAGACCGCCGACGGCGGCGCGTCGAATATCAGCGACATTCTGGCCCGCATGAAGTCCCTGGCTTCGGAATCGGCGTCCGGTACCACGACCGATTCGAGCCGCGCCTACATCAACTCGGAATTCTCGCAGCTCTCGAGCCAGATCGACTCGATCGCCAGCGGCACCCGCTATTCCAGCCAGAGCCTGCTCGACGGCACCAGCGTGTTCGCCTCCGGCGTCTCGGTGCTGGTCGGTACTCAGGGCAGCGACACCATCACCATCACGCTGTCCAACCTCAAATCGGCGACGCTCGGCGTCTCGACGCTCGACGTCAGCACGCAGTCCGGCGCCACGTCGGCGCTGAGTTCGCTGGACACCGCGATCAACACGGTTTCGGCCGCGCGCGCCAGCATCGGCGCGCAGGAGTCGCGGTTCAACTTCAGCGCCGACTCGATCTCGACCCAGACCCAGAACCTGCAGTCGGCCAATTCGGCCATCAAGGACGTCGACATCGCGTCCGAGCAGGCCAAGCTGTCGTCCGCCGAGGTGAAGACCCAGGCGGCGGTCTCGGCCGAAGCCGCGGCGAACCAGATGCCGCAATATCTGCTGAAGCTGCTCAGCTGATGACGCCCTCGCCGGGCCGGACACAGCCGGCCCGGCATCACCGTGAGATCGACCCGACGTCATGACCTCGGTCAGCAGCGCGACCTCCAGCACCACCGGCACGGCCACGACGAGCAGCACCGCGTCGTCGTCGTCCGGCACGTCGGTGACGACCTCCGGGACCTCGACCACCACCAGCGTCGACTGGGATTCGCTGATCGCGTCGGCCGTCAACGCCAAGCTCGCGGCGGCGACGACGATCTCCACCAAGATCACCGCCAACGAAGCCAAGATCGCAGCCTACCAGACGCTGCAGACCAACCTCAGCACGTTGTCGTCCGGGCTGTCGTCGCTGGCGACCGCGGTGGTCAACTCGCTCGCGACCAACGTCTTCGCCACCCGAGCCGCCACGCTGAGTTCGACCGGCGACGTCAGCGCGTCGTCGGCGCTGTCGATGTCGGTGAAGAACGGCGCCGCGACCGGCGACCACACCCTGACGATCAGCCAGATCGCGACCGCCCACAAGGTGATGAGCGCAACGCAGTCGAGCGCCACCGATGCGCTCGGCACCAGCGGCACGATCTCGCTCGGTCTCGCCGGGGGCAGCAGCGCGGCGATATCGATCACCAGTTCGATGTCGCTCCAGGACGTCGTCGATGCCGTCAACGCCCAGAGCGCGACCACCAATGTCGAGGCCTCGATCGTGCAGGTGTCGAGCGGATCGTACCGGATGGTGCTGACGGCGACGCAGGACGCCGCCGACATCCAATATTCGAGCACGTCCGGCGACGATGTTCTCAACAAGCTCGGCTTCACCGACAGCTCGGGCAGTTTCGCCAACGTGCTGCAGACCTCACAGCCCGCCGAGTTCACGCTCGACGGCATTGCGATGACGCGCGACACCAACGACATTTCCGACGTGCTGACCGGCGTGACCTTCAATCTGCTGCAGGCGACGCCGAGCGGCTCCGCCATCAACATCAGCATCGGCACCGACACCAGCCAGATCACCTCCGCGCTGCAGACCTTCGTCACCAACTACAACGCCTATCGTGACGCGGTGATCGCCCAGCAGGCCACCAACTCGGACGGCACGGCCTCCGATGGCGCGGTGCTGTTCGGCGACAGTACGATGCGGGACATCACCAGCCGGCTGGAAGCCGCTCTGAACACCACGGTCGGCGGCCTGTCGATGAGTGCGATCGGCCTGTCCTTCAACGAGAAGAACGAGCTCGAGCTGGACACCAGCACGCTGTCGAGCATTCTGTCGACCAATCTGAGCGGGGTTACCAAGCTGCTGTCGGCCCAGACGACGACCTCGTCGAGTCAGCTGTCGGTGGTCAACACCGGCACGTCGCCGCAATCCTTCACGCTGGATCTGGCGGTCGATTCCAGCGGCAATCTCACCGGCGCGTCGGTCAATGGTGACGCGTCGCTGTTCACGGTGAGCGGCACCACCATCATCGGTGCGTCCGGCACGGCCTATGCGGGCATGGCCTTCACCTATAGCGGCACGACCTCGCAGTCGATCTCCGTGACCTCGACCACTGGCATCGCCTCGCAGATCTACCAGATCGCGAACAGCACCTCGTCGACCAGCGGCTCGCTGCAGACGATGATCAGCGGCCTGCAGAGCCGCGATTCCGATCTGCAGCAGAAGGTCGACGACATCACGGCGGCGGCCGCCACCTACAAGAGTCAACTTCAGACGCAATACGCCAACTATCAGGCGGCGATCGCGAGCGCCGACAACACGCTGACCTATCTGAAAGCCCTCCTCAACGCCAGTTCGAGTAATTGATGACCCAGCATTCGATGGCCCAGCGGGCCAACCAAGCCTATCGCGGCGCCGCTGTGGCGGTGCCGCCGCTGAAGGCGGTGGTGATGCTCCACGCCGGCGCGATCACGCAGCTTCGGCGCGCGATCGAGGCGCAGGAGGCGCGGCGGTTCGAGGAGGGGCACGATTGCGTGGTGCGGGCCACCGCGATCCTGCGGGGCCTCAGCCACTATCTGGATTCGGGCCGCAGCGGCGCGCTGGCCGAGCGGCTGTTCAACACTTACAACGCGCTGGTGCTGGCGGCGCTGCGCGCCTCCGGCCGACCGCATGCCGGCGCCAATCTGCAGCGCGTCATCGACAGCATTGCCGAACTGCGCGAGGCGTGGGAATTCGTCGAGACCACGGCGCGCACCGGTGGCGCCGACCGACCGCCGCCGCGCTGAGTAATGCCCCGAGGCCGGCACGGGCGGAAAGCGATTTCCGGCAGCCCCCAAATGCTTTAAGACGAACGTCGTGCTCAGTGCCGATCGAATCGGAACCGATGCACAGGACGATCCGAAATCGCTTCTGTACCTGGGTGAGTGATCCCCAGGTGCGGGACGTGCCAGCCCTTTCGTCGAGCGTGCGATGGACATTGCGGAGTTCGAGGACCTGATCGATCGGCTGGGGGATGATCCGTCCCGCTGGCCCGATGATCAGCGCCGCGACGCCGAGCGCCTGCTCGCCACCTCGGCCGCCGCGCAGAGCCTGCTGGCCGAAGCCAAGGCCGTGCGCGAAGCGCTGGCTGCGCCGCCCGTCCGGGCTCCCGCCGGCCTTGCCGACCGCATCGTCGCGGCGGCGACGCAGCAAGCTCCTGTCGAGCCGCCGGCGCCGCCCGCGAGCGCCGCCGACCAGCCTCTCACCGCCAAAGTCTTCGCGCGCTAGGCGCGTCGCACGAGCCGTCCCTGGTCTGCTGCGGTGATTTGTTCGACGCGATCGGGCGTCAGTCGCGCGCTGGCAGAGTCACGGTCCACGGCTGCTCGAACACATACTCTTCCAGATTGACGCCCGGTCCGCCGCGATCGATCACCACGAAATCCTGCGCGGCGCCGAATGGTGTCAGCACGCTGTGCCAGGTATTCCGGGCGTAGCAGACGCCCTGATGCGGTGAGGTGACGAAGGCCTGCGGCCTACCCGGCCTGCCGCCGTCATCCGGGCAAACCACCACCAGAAACGGCGCGGCGTTCAGAGGCACGAAAGCCTGGGCGCCGAGCGGATGGCGTTCGACCAGCGTCAGCCGTAGCGGCAGCGGATAGGGCTGCGCCTCGACCAGCCCGACGACGACGCGGCCGCCGTCGCCGGTCACCTCGATCGCCGCGAGATCGTGGAAGCGTTGCGCCATGCCGGCATTCATCGGCCGCGGCGCGACCTGCGCCGTGTCGATCAGCGTGCCGAATGGCGCGAAGGCTGTGGCGGTCAGCGGCTGCGCGACCAGCGTCCGCGCGGTGCCCGGGACCGTCATCGGCCGAACCCGCGCCGGCCGAGCGCCGGATGCCGGTTGACGTCCTTGTACAGCAGATAACGGAAGCGGCCGGGCCCGCCGGCGTAGCAGGCCTGCGGGCAGAACGCGCGCAGCCACATGAAGTCGCCGGCCTCGACCTCGACCCAGTCGCGATTGAGCCGGTACACCGCCTTGCCTTCGAGCACGAACAGCCCGTGCTCCATCACATGCGTCTCTTCGAACGGGATTGAGGCGCCCGCCTGCAGCGTGACGATGTTGACGTGCATGTCGTGGCGCAGATCGTCGGGCGCGACGAAGCGTGTGGTGGCCCAGGCTCCGTTGGTGCCGCTCATGCCGGACGGCTCGACCTCGGAGTCGTGCGTCACGAAGGCGTCCGGCACGTCGAAGCCGCGCGCGAATTCGTAGGCCTTGCGAATCCAGTGGACGCGCGCCGCCTCGCCGCCGCGGTTGCGCAGCTTCCAGCCGGCGCCGGGTGGCAGATATGCGTAGCTGCCGGGGCGCAGCGCATGATCCTGGCCGTCGAGGGCGAGCGTCGGGGTGCCGCCGACCACGAACAGCACGCCTTCGGCCTGCGGGTCCGGCTCGGGGCTGTCGCTCCCGCCGCCGGGGGCGATTTCCATCAGGTACTGCGTGAAGGTTTCGGCGAAGCCGGACAGCGGCCGCGCCAGAATCCAGGCGCGCGTGCCGGTCCAGCCCGGCAGCAGGCTGGTGACGATGTCGCTCATCACGCCATGCGGAATCACCGCATAGGCCTCGGTGAACACGGCGCGGCCGGTGTGCAGTGCTGTCTGGGGCGGCAGGCCGCCGCAGGCCGGGTTGTAGATCGGAGCGTTCATCGGGCCTCTCCCAGTGGTTTCTTGCGTTGTCGGTTCCGGCAGGCAGCGCCGTCAGGCGGGTACTTTCGCCACCGGCGCGCCGAGGATCTCCGCCGTGTCGGTGGAGACGTCGCCGTTGAGCACGCGCCGCGCCTGGGCGCGATCGATATCGCCTTCCCAGGCGGCGATCACCACGGTGGCCACGCAGTTGCCGACCAGATTGCCGAGCGCGCGGGCGATGCCGACGAACCAGTCGACCGACAGCACCAGCACCAGACCGATCAGCGGAATGTCCGGTACCGCCGACAGCGTCGCGGCCAGCACCACGATCGCCGAGCCGGGCACGCCGTGCGCGCCCTTCGAGGTGAGCAGCGCGATGCCGAGGATGATCAGCAGGTGGCCGAACGACAGCGGCGTGTTGGTGGCCTGGGCGATGAACACGGTCGCCAGCGTCAGATACAGCGAGAAGGCGTCGAGGTTGAACGAGTAGCCGGTCGGAATCACCAGGCCGACGGTGGAGTCTTTGATGCCGAGCCGCTCCAGCTTGCGCATCACCTGCGGCAGCACGCTGTCCGACGAGGCGGTGCCGGCCACCACCATCAACTCTTCGCGCAGATAGGCCAGCAGCTTGATCAGGCTGAAGCCCGCCAGCCGCATGATGCCGCCGAGGATCACGAACACGAATAGCGCGACGCCGACATAGAACAGGGCGACGAGGAGGCCGAGCTGCTTGAGCGAGCCGACGCCGTATTTGCCGACCGTGAACGCCACCGCGCCGAGCACGCCGAGCGGCGCCAGCCTGACGATGATGCCGATGATCTTGAACAGCACCTCGGTAATCCGCTCGATGCTGTCGGCCAGCGGCCTGCCGCGCTCGCCGAGCATCGACAGGCCGGCGCCGAACAGAATGGCGATGATCAGCACCTGCAGCACGTCGCCCTTGGCGAAGGCGTCGATGAAGGTGGTCGGGACCAGGCGCATCAGGAAGTCGACGAAGCCGGTGACCTCCTTGACGTGGCTGGTGTAGTTGGCGAGCGCCGCGCCATCGAGGGTCGCGGTGTTGACGTTCATGCCGGCGCCGGGCTGGAAAACGTAAGCGAGCACGATGCCGAGTGCGAGCGCCAGCGTCGTCACCGCCTCGAAGTAGATCAGCGACTTCAGCCCGACGCGCCCGACTTTCTTGAGGTCGCCGGCGCCGACGATGCCCTGCACCACCACGCCGAACACCAGCGGCGCGATCGCGAACTTGATCAGCTTGATGAACAGATCGCCGAGCGGCTTCAGCGCGATGCCGACCTCCGGCCACAGCGCACCGATGACGACACCAAGCACGAGGGCAGCAACCACCTGCCCGAACAGCGACGTGAAAAACTGCCTCATGGGGATTGTCCCGGTTCTGGAGCCTGCCGAACAATCACTGCTGTGTTTCTAGACGTCAAATATTTCCTGTGTCTCGATTAAGACGTTTGCAGTATGATTGCGGGCCATGGAAATCCGGCATCTCCGCTACTTCGTCGCCGTGGCGCGGCATCTCAGCTTCACGGCCGCCGCCGATAGCCTCGGCGTGGCGCAGCCGCCGCTGAGCCAGCAGATCAAGGATCTCGAGGCCGAAATCGGCACCGGGCTTTTCGAACGGACCACCCGCCGGGTGACGCTGACGCGCGCCGGCGAGGATTTCCTCAAGCAGGCGCTGGCCATTCTGGCGCGGGCCGAGGACGCGGTGCAGCGCGCCCGCGCGATCGGCGCCGGCACCGCCGGCATCCTCAATGTCGGGCTGACCGGCTCAGTGCTGACCGGGCCGCTCGGGCGGGCCATTCAGCAATT
Source organism: Rhodopseudomonas telluris (assembly GCF_042432815.1). NCBI lineage: Bacteria > Pseudomonadati > Pseudomonadota > Alphaproteobacteria > Hyphomicrobiales > Nitrobacteraceae > Rhodopseudomonas > Rhodopseudomonas telluris. The sequence continues at coordinate 283,554 of NZ_JBHLWM010000003.1, read as the reverse complement.
CGCCCTCAACCATCCGGATGTCGATCTGCGTATCCACGAGATGTCGCCCGACCGTCAGGTCGCCGCGTTGAAATCCGGGCAGACCGATGTGAGCTTCCTGCGTTGTCCGCCGCAGGACGTCGACATCGTCAGCGTCCTGGCCTGGACGGAGAGGGTTCGGGTCGTGCTGCCGAAGGGTCACAAACTCGGCGCCGGAAAGATGATGCTGGCGGATCTGCGCGACGAGAGCTTCGTGTTTCTGCGGCTCGACGACTCGCTGTTCGCGAAGTACCTGTGGCAGTGCTGTTTTGAAGCCGGCTTCGCGCCGCGTATCACCCATCAGGTCGTCGAATCGGCCTCGTTGACGAGTCTCGTCGCCGCGGGACTCGGAGTCGCGATCATTCCGGAATTCGTCAGCAAGCTGGCGCACCAGGACGTGGTGTATCGGCCGATCGGGGGGCCGCCGATCCGCGCCGACGTTCATGCCCTCACGACGCGCCCCGACAATCCGCTGGCGGGCCAGTTCATCGCTTTGGTGCAGACGCTCGCCGGGCAGACGCCCTGAGCCGGCTCGGGTGTGGAGATGAGGGCGGCGCCGTGGCTGTCAGCTCACGCGTCGACCCGGCTGGTGGCGTCGGCACCGGCCGCCGGCGGCAACGACGCCGTGCTCGCGGTCAGCGCCTGGGTCTCGGCGGGTTGCCGCGCGATCGAATAGATGTCCCAGGTCGCAATGAACAGCGCCGCGATCACCGGGCCGACGATGAAGCCGTTGAGGCCGAACACCTGCAGGCCGCCCAGCGTCGAGATCAGCACGACGTAGTCGGGCATCCGCGTATCCTTGCCGACCAGCACCGGGCGCAGCACGTTGTCGACCATGCCGATCACCAGCGTGCCGAACGCGATCAGCACCACGCCCTGCCAGATCGCCCCGGTGGCCAGCATGTAGATGGCGACCGGGAGCCAGACGAGGCCCGCACCGACCGCCGGCAGCAGAGACAGAAACGCCATCACCACGCCCCACAGCAGGGCGCCCTTGATGCCGAGGATGTAGAAGATGGTGCCGCCGAGCGCGCCCTGGATCAGGGCGATCAGCATGTTGCCTTTCACCGTCGCGCGGATCACCACGGCGAACTTGCGCAACAGCTGGCTCTCCTGCTCGACCGGCAGCGGAATCGCGCGGCGGATCCGCCCGGCGAGCAGATCGCCGTCGCGCAGCAGGAAGAACAGCAGGTAGAGCATCACGCCGAGATTGACCACGACCTCGACGGTGCCCTGGCCGATGCCGATCGCCTGGCTGGCGATATACTGGCTGCCCTGCATCAGCCCGCTCGACAGCCGCTGCTGCAGATCGGCGAGGCTGCCGATGTTGAACCGATCGAGCGTGCCGCTGATCCAGGCCGGCGGTTCGGCAATCACCTGCTTCAGATAGCGCAGCACGTCGACATCGCCGGATTCGACGCGGCGATACATCGCGGTGGCTTCCTGCGCCAAAGCCGCGCCGATCATCGACAGCGGCAGCAGCACCATGATCACGATGATCAGCAGCGTCGTCAGCGCCGCGACGTTGCGGCGGCCGTCGAACATCTGATTCAGGCGTCGGTTCAGCGGCGCGAAGATGATCGCCATCACCATCCCCCACAGCACGGCGCTGTACAGCGGCAGCAGAATCCAGCCGAAGCCGATCGAGACCGCCACCAGGAGCAGGATGAAGAACGGATTTTCCGACGCGCGCATTCCCAATGGATCTCCTTGCCGTTGCGGACCTTAACGACCCAGGTCGCCATTAGCTCCGTGACGGTCTGCACAATATGCGACGCCGGGCCTCGGTGGCGGGCCGGATTTCCGGGACACAACGCCGGTGCGGCCGCTGGAAGACTGGCGCTTCGCACGTCACGGTAAGTCATTACATCGGGAATTGAAATGCTGGGTGGCGCAAAGGGCGCACGGCGCGTCATCCTGCCGTCGGCCGCCGAGCCAAGGCGGCCTGTCACTCCTGGCCTCCAGTATCTCCGTAGAAATACGAACCGAATAATTAACCAAGCAAAAATCTCTGGATCGCAACATTCGGCTCGCCAACGCCGGACGATCTCCGGGGTTTTGGGTGTTGGTGTCTGTCTCGCATTACCGAGAGTATCATCACGTAACTGCACACCAGGTGCCGGACGCCCTCGGACGGCAGGAAGACAACCATGCTGGCAAAGTTCTCCATTCGAGCGAAGATCACAACGCTCGTGGCTGCGCTCCTTATCGCCATGTCGGGACTGGGCGCTCTCGGGATCTTCAAACTTCAATCGATGAATACCGCGACGATCGACATCGCCAAGAACTGGCTGCCGAGCGTCCGGATCCTCGGCGAGCTGCGCTACAACGTCTTGAACTACCGGACCGCACTTCGAAATCACATGCTCGACACGACCGCCGAAGGCAAGGCGGTCGTCGAGAAGCGCATTCTCGAGCTTGACGATAAGATCCAGAAGACGCAGCAGACCTACGAGCCGCTGATCTCTTCGCCCGAGGAGCGACAGATCTACGAGAGCTGGAAGGCTCAATGGATCGAATACAAGGCGGTGGGAGCGAAGCTCATCGAAGCGTCGCGCAAGACTCTGGGGCAGGTCTCGATGGAAGGAACCGAGATCCTGTTCAAGCAGGCCAATCCGCTCGGTCTGAAGATGGACGAACTGCTGCAGAAGGATGTGGCACTAAACGACAAGGGCGCAGACGACTCGACGACGGCGGCGGACGCGACCTACTCGTCGGCGTTCTACATCATCCTTACCATCCTGGCCGTCAGCATCCTGTTCGGCATCGTCGCCAGCGTCCTTGTGATCCGGGACGTGATTGCCGGCATCGAGGGCATCATCAAGCCGATGCAGTTGCTCGGACAGGGCGATCTGTCCGCCGATGTGCCGTTCCGCGGGGCCACCACGGAGATCGGCTCGATGGCGAACGCGCTGCAGGTCTTCAAGGAGGCGCTGATCGCCAAGAAGGCCGCCGACGAAGCGGCGGCGCGCGAAGCGGAAGCGAAGATCGCGCGCGGTCAGCGGGTCGACGCCGCGACCCGGCAATTCGAAAGCGCGATCAGCGAGATCGTCGCCACCGTGACCTCGGCCTCGACCGAACTTGAAGCCTCGGCCGGCACCCTGACCGCCACCGCCGGGCACGCCCAGGAGCTGACCACCGCGGTCGCGGCTGCGTCCGAAGAAGCCTCCACCAACGTGCAGTCGGTGGCGTCGGCGACCGAGGAAATGTCGTCGTCGATCACCGAGATCAGCCGGCAGGTGCAGGAGTCCGCGCGGATCGCCAACGACGCGGTGGAGCAGGCACGCAACACCAATGCCAGCGTCGGCGAATTGTCGACGGCGGCGGCGCGGATCGGCGATGTTGTCGAGCTGATCAACACCATCGCCGGCCAGACGAACCTGCTGGCGCTCAACGCCACCATCGAGGCGGCGAGGGCCGGCGAGGCCGGCCGCGGCTTCGCCGTGGTGGCCTCCGAAGTGAAGGCACTCGCCGAGCAAACCGCGAAGGCGACCGGCGAAATCAGCGCGCAGATCGGCGGCATCCAGAACGCGACCAGTTCGTCCGTCAAGGCGATCCGCGAGATCGGTGAGACGATCGCCAAGATGTCGGAAATCGCCTCGACCATCGCGTCTGCGGTCGAAGAGCAGGGCGCTGCTACCCAGGAAATCTCCCGCAACGTCCAGCAGGCAGCCGAAGGGACCCAGCAGGTGTCGGCCAACATCGCCGACGTACAGCGCGGCGCCACCGAGACCGGCTCCGCCTCCGGCCAGGTGCTGTCGGCCGCGCGCTCGCTGTCGCAGGACAGCGACAAGCTCAAAAACGAAGTCGCAAAATTCCTGGAGACCGTACGCGCCGCCTGAGCGCGGCCAACGGTTTCCTCGTGTCCCGCCTGCGCCGCGCGATCGTTTTGTCGCGCGGCGCTTTTTTTGTCCGTGCGCGGGCGCGCGCTCGGGATTTGCGGTTTCCGGGCTGGCCTGACACTGTCGTGCGCGGATGCGCGCGATGCCGTGCGCCGGTTTGCCAGGGAAGGGCGCGCGATGAGCGAGGCGGTCGTCGACGACATCGTGGCGCTGCTTCCGCCGCTCCTGCAGTCGATCGAAACGCTCGGCTTCGTCGCGCGCTATCTGCATCCGCCGGATTTCGGCGAAGTGATGCGGATGGCGGGCACGCCGGATGCCGATCTGCGCGCCGAATTGCCGAAGCTGGCGAGTTGGCCCGACTCGTTCGCGCATTTGCGGGGCCCGCTGCAGAGCGCGGGCAACCATGTCGTCGCTGCGTTCGATGGTTTGCGCGCGGCCGAGTCTGGCGAAGGCGACCTCGTCACCGTGTTTCGCGCGCTGCGTCATCTGCCGCGTTCGATGGAGGCGCTGTACCCGCTGGCCGCGACGCTGCCGCCGATATCTGACCTGTTCCTCGACGAGGCGGCCCGCGCCGACGACGATGTGCGCGCGCGTCTCGCCCAGCCGAAGCATCCGGACAGCGGCGTGTTTCACCACGACAACGAGCCGGGCAGCCGCGGCGGCGGCTTCTCGTTCTACGTGCCCGAGACCTATACGCCGGATCGCGCTTGGCCGCTGGTTGTCGCGCTACATGGCGGCAGCGGCCATGGGCGGCTGTTTCTGTGGAGCTGGCTCCGCGACGCGCGAAGCCATGGCGCCATCGTGGTCGCGCCGACCGCGACCGGACCGACCTGGGCGCTGATGGGCGAAGATGCCGATACGCCCAATCTCGACCGCATCGTCGCCTTCCTGCGCTCGCGCTGGTCGATCGATCCGGAGCGGCTGCTGCTCACCGGGCTGAGCGATGGCGGCACGTTCTGCTACGTCAGCGGACTCGGCAGCGCATCGCCCTTCACCCATCTGGCGCCGATCGCCGCGAGCTTCCATCCGATGATCGCCAGCATTGCGGATGCCGAGCGCCTGCGGGGCCTGCCGATCCAGATCGTGCACGGACTCCACGACTGGATGTTCCCGGTCGAACTCGCGCGCCAGGCCCAGCAGGCGCTGGTCGCCGCCGGCGCCGACGTGACGTATCGGGAGATCGACGACCTCAGCCACACCTATCCGCGCGAAATCAACGCGCCGCTGCTGGGTTGGCTGGCGCGAGGCGACCGCTAATTGGCGTGCCGCAGCCGCGGCACAGCCTGCCGCACAAGGTCGGCCGCCTGGCCGCGATCGGCATAGAGCGCGAGCAATAGCACCACGAAGCCGCCGTGAAACAACGCGGCGCCGCCGGCGACATGAGCCATCTGCCAGATCACGACCGGCGCGGCGCACATCAGAGCCGGCGCCGTGACGTAAGCCAGCTGGAGCGCCAGGGAGGCCGGAGAACCGAGACGCCACACCGTCACGCCGAGCGCCGCCAGCGCGATCAGGCCTTTCACCACGGCCATGAACCGCAGCAGCATGACCAGCTCGGCGTCGGTCTGCTGAACGGCGAGAAGGCTCGCGTCCGGCGACGACGTCAGCAACGCAACGACCATCGCAGCGGCCGCGACGATCAGCGCGATTGCCCGGCGAGAAATCGGAGCGCGCGCCTGCTGCTGCACAGCAGATGAAGCGGATCGTGCGGTTGCATCGCTCATGGTGCGGCGTCCTCGAAGTCGGGAGGCAGGCAACAGCGTAGCTGGTTGCAGAGGCGCGTCAAATCACAACCGTGCAGCCACACCCCGACGGTCGTCGCCCGGCTCGACCGGGCGACGCAGTATCCCAGGGCGCTGCTCATCATCACGCTCTGGGATATTTGGCCCTCCGCTTTCGCGGAGGGCGACGGCCGATGATGGTCGTGCGCTTTGCCGCGATACGAGCACTCGTACCGCAGCCCAATTACTTCACCAGCAACGTCACCAGGACCGGTACCAGCAGCGCGGTGATCAATGCGTTGAGGCTCATGGCGATGCCGGCGAACACGCCGGCGATGGCATCGACCTGGAAGGCGCGGGCGGTGCCGATGCCGTGCGAGGCGAGGCCGACCGCGAAGCCGCGGGCGCGGAAATCGCGGATGCCGATCGCGTTCATCAGCGGCGTCACCACGATGGCCCCCATGATGCCGGTGATGATCACCGCGACCGCGGTCAGCGATGGATCGGCGTGCAGCGATTCGGCGATGCCCATCGCGACGCCGGCCGTCACCGATTTCGGCGCCAGCGACAGCACCACGACCTCGGGCAGGCCGGCCAGTTGAGCGAGCACCACCACCGACACGATCGCGGCGATGCAGCCGACCACCAGCGCCACCGCCATCGGCACGATCGCGGTGACGACCTGGTGGCGGTTTTCATACAGCGGCACCGCCAGCGCCACCGTCGCCGGACCGAGCAGGAAGTGCACGAACTGCGCGCCGCCGAAATAGGTGGTGTAGGAGGTGCCGGTGACCCAGAGAAATGCGCCGATGATCCAGGTCGCGTGCAGCACCGGATTGACCAGCGGATTTCGGCCGGAGGCCTGCGACACCGCGTCGGTCGCCGCATAGACCAGTAGCGTCACGGTCAGCCACAGCAGCGGCGTCTGCGACAGATACACCCACAGCGAAAACGGGCTGCTGCTCATCGCGAGCCCCACATCGACAGTAGCCGCGCCGTCACCAGAAATGTCAGCACGGTCGCGACAAGCGTGACGATCACAGAGCCTGCCAGCACCAGCGCGATGGCGATGCCGTGACTGGCAATCATGTCGAGCTGCTGGACGACGCCGACGCCGGCCGGCACGAACAGCAGCGACAGATGCGCCAGCATGCCCTTCGATGCGTTCTCGACGCCGTCGTTGCGCAGCGGCCCGATCGCCAGCCAGCCGAAGCGGTCGCGCGCCAGCAGCAACAGCAGCAGAAACACCAGCCCGACCACCGGGCCGGGCAGCGGCAGCGCAAGCGCGCGCACCACCACCTCGGCTGCGAGCTGGCACAGCAGAATCAGGCCGATACTAGCAATCATCCGACACCCCGAATTTCCGTGAGGCGCACGGATGAGCCAGTTCGCGCGGGACTGTCAAATCAACGTCCCGCGCGCCGGTGTCGGGACGGCCTCAGCCCTTCAACCGCTTGTTGCACTCGCTCCAGTAGCCACCGCCCTTCTGGATCCATTTCAGGCCGCCGGTGGTGTTGGCGGCCTTGTTGGCCTTCCATTGTTCGGCGCAGGTGTGCAGGCGGGCACGGGCCGCGGGCTCCTTGGCGAACTTCGCATCGACCGCGGTCGGATACGTGGCGGGGCCGGCCGGCGTCGCGGGCTCCGCGGCGGCCGCCTTCGGCTTGGCTGCTGCCTTGGGCTCGGCAGGTTTCGCCTCGGTGGCCTTAGGCTCGGACGCTGCAGCCTTGCCATCTGAGGCAGCGGGAGCGGCCGCGGCTTCGGCGCATTGCGCCTTGCGGAAATCGTTCCAGCCCTGGCCGTTCAGCGTGCCGGCGGTCTTCGCGGCCTGATACTTGGCGCTGCATTCCTGCGCGGTCAGCGCGTGGCCCGGCGTCGAGGTGATCAACATCAACAGCGCCGTCGCGGCGATTCCGGCGGGGGCTGCAACTCGTCGTTCCGTCATGGTTCATGTCTCCGGGGGTGATGAGCCGGGCGCATCCTAACGCTCGGCCACGAGCTGACAATTGCGAACTGATTAGCTCGCGGCGATTACCGCTCGCTTGCGCCGTCGGCATGGCCGCGCGCGTGGTTCGCATTTGCCGGCGGTATTTGGATTTGCGATAAGGTCGCGTGTCAGAAAATCCTGCCCTCACCGTCCCCGGCTGGCGGTCCAAAACCATCAACGTGCTCGAAACCATCGCGATCGGCACGGCCGGTGGCGGGCTGTTCTATTGGACGCAGCTGCCTGGCGGCCTGATCACCGGCGCGATGATGGCGGTCGCGGCGGCGGGCCTGGCCGGCCGCAAGATGGGCCTGCCGCCGCCGCTCTCCCACATCGTGCTGATGGCGCTCGGCGTCTCGCTCGGCTCGATGGTGTCGCCGGCGATGATCCACAATCTGTCGTCCTATCCGCTGACGATCGGGCTTCTGGCGGTCGCGACCTTCTGCGCCACCTTCGGCAGCAGCATCTATCTGCAGCGCGTCCACGGCTGGGATCGGACTTCAGCGCTGCTCGCCGGCAGCCCCGGCGCGCTGTCGCAGATCATCATGCTGGCGACCGAGCGCAAGGCCAATGTGCCGGGCATCGCCGTGGTTCAGATCATGCGGGTGATCATCCTTACCAGCGCGGTGCCGCTGCTGCTGGCTGCGACCGGCATGATGGCGCATGGTCCGCTGCCGTCGCGGGGCCCCGAGGCGACGCCGCTGGTGCTGGTGGAGCTCTGTGTGGTGGCGATCGGAGCCTCGCTGCTGCTTCGGCTGATCAACTTCCCGGCGAGCTGGATGTTTGGCGCGATGCTCGGCTCATCGGTGCTGCACGGCTCTGGTCTGGTCGAGGGAACGCTGCCGCAATGGGCCTATCTGCCGGCGCTGGTCGGAATCGGCACGCTGATCGGCTCACGGTTCGGGGCGATCAAGCTCCGCACCATCCTCAGCTATCTGGGGGCCGCGCTCGGTTCGTTCGCGGTCGCCATCGCGATCTCGGCGGTGTTCGTGGTGGCGATCATCCTGACCACGCCGGTGCGGCTCGCCGACCTCGTGGTGGCGTTCTCACCCGGCGCGATGGACGCCATGATGGCGCTGGCGCTGACCCTGCACATCGATCCGGTGTTCGTCGGCGCGCACCACCTGTCGCGTTTCATCTACGTGTCGATCGTGACGCCGGGCATCGTGCATTGGTTCGGGCACAGCCCGGACGATCTGGACGATTGAGACCGCGGCCTAGCGCCTGATCCGGACGATGCCCCAGCCGGCGAGGGCCGCCAGCGCCAGGGACACCAGGACGTTGTAGCCGGCGAGCGACAGCCCCAGAAACCGCCACTGCACCTCGTCGCAGCGCACGACCTTCACCTTGTCGAGCTGGTCGAGCAGGCTGCCGGCCTTGCCCAGATCGAGCACAGGTCCGCTGCAGTCGGTGGGGCCGGCCCAGAATTTCCACTCGACGCCCGCGTGATAGGTGCCGAGCCCGGCATTGCCGAGCGCCAGAAGTCCAAGAACTGCGAGGCCGGCGAGCAGCAGCGAGCCGGGCGCTTCGCGCCAGGCCGCGACGGCGAGCAGAGCGGCCAGCGGAATCCCCACATAATAAGCGTAGCGCTGCTCAAGGCAGAGCGGACAGGGCTGCAGATCCAGCGCCAGCTGGAAATACCAGGCGGCGCCGAGCGCTGCGGCGGCGATCACCGCATAGGTGAGCGCGACGTTCTGTGCGATGCGCGCGCCGCGCGCCAGCCGGGCGCCGATGCGGGAGTGTTCGACGAGATTGGCCGTCACGGGGATCTCCGGATCTGCCGCGTCGTATCGCGCGCCTGTCGCGCTGTCGAGACGGCGGCCGATCAAACCGCGGTGTAGGCGCCGCGCATGGCCCGCCGGGTTGACCCGGACTCCCCGGCCGCTATAGTCCCGGCCGCTTCGCTGCCGGCTTGGCTGGCGGCGCGGGCCCCTGTGGCGGAACTGGTAGACGCGCTCGACTCAAAATCGAGTTCCGCAAGGAGTGCTGGTTCGATCCCGGCCAGGGGCACCACTGTTTGGGTTCTGCCGGTCGGCTCAGAATCCGCCGGCCAGTCTCCGGCAGGTCTTTTCCAGGCGATCCTTGAGCTCGTCCATCTGATCGTTCAGCACGGCGAGCTCTTCGTCGCTGATATCGGCGAAGACGACGTCGTTGACCGAGCGCTCGTCGACGGTCATCGCGGCGATCTGCTTGGTGGCCTTGTCGGACAGCGACAGCTTTACCACCCGCGCGTCGGCCGGATCCGGTTGCCGGCGGATCAGCCCCTTCTTCTCGAGCAGCTTGGTCTGAGTGGTGATGAACGACGGGTCGACGTGCAGGGCGCGCGCGACGTGGCGAACCGAAACACCATCCGCCTCGTCGAGACCCTTGATGGTCATCATGATCGAGACCTGCGGTCCCGTGATCCCGAGGTCCTTGGCGAAGAAGGTGCGGATTTCGTCGAGGAAGATGTGGACGCTGGCGATCGTCGCGGTGAAGCGCCGTGCGGTTTCGGGCTGCACCAACGACGACGGAGGCACAGGGCTGAGCTTGGTCTTCTCGCGCATCCCGATTTCGGCGCTCCGTCGTGCGAATGAGTTGTAATGTATTCTACACGGTTGAGTGAATTAGGTAATGGGCAAAACTGCGGCGTTTGTTGCCTTGCAGTGCGTCATTTGCCGTCTGCCGGAAGCCTAGCCGGCGCCGGGAAGTACAACCGGGCGAATTTACATCCCGGAGCTGTCCCGCAGGCCGCCGCCCCTCGTATTCGCTGCGTCGCGGCATCAGCAGCGTTAGGTACCAAGTCCTTGCCAGCGCGGGCGGCGCTCGTCTGACGGGCGTGTGTTGCGCGTGTTGCGCAAATACCACGGTAACTACAAATCAGGTCAGTGACTTCATAAACGAATTTGCTCAGGTGATAAAATCAATCATGATCTTTCCGTGACGGGTGGGGCAAAAACGAATCGTCCCGTCGCGTGCGCCGCGCATCAAGGCCGGCGGACATCCGAAGTACCAGGGCCGACCTCAGGCATCGACCTGCAGGCCCTTCCACTTTGTAGACCTGGAGGGTCGTATGAAAACCATCAAGTTTCTGGCCCTGAGTTCGGCCGCGGCGGTGATCGCCGTCGGGAGCGCTCAGGCCGCCGATCTGCCGCTGAAGGCCAAGGCCGTCGAATACGTGAAGGTCTGCTCGATCTACGGGGCCGGCTTCTACTACATCCCGGGCACCGATACCTGCATCAAGCTCGGCGGCTATACCCGCGCCGATGCGACGCTCTACGGTTCGAGCGCCTACAACGCGCCGGCCTGGAACGGCAACGCGGGTCAGAAGAACCGCCTCGCCAACAACTTCATCTTCCGGTCCCGCCAGGACCTCAACATCGACACCCGCACCGCGACCGAATACGGCGTGGTCCGCACGTATTTCGATGCGACCTTCAACTGGACGTCGGGTGATGGCGTCGCCGGCGGTACGCTCGGCGTGTACTACGCCTTCGTGCAGTTCGCCGGCTTCACCTTCGGTAAGGCGGTGTCGCAGTTCGATACGCCGTGGACCGGCTATCCGGGCAACAACACCTCGTTCCTGATCGGCGGCTACGACGACGTCACCGGCATCAACCAGATCGCCTACACGGCGGAATTCGGCAACGGCGTGTCGGCCTCGGTCTCACTGGAAGATCCGTCGTCCTACCTGCAGTCGGGCCTTTACAACACCAGCACCCCGGGCTTCGCGGCGTCCGCCACGGCGACCGCGGCGGCTCAGGCGAACTGGCCGGCGGGCGTCTACGGTACCAACTCCTATGCCGGCGTTGAAGTGCCCGACATCGTCGGCAAGATCCGGGTCGATCAGGCCTGGGGCTTGTTCCAAGTGTCGGCCGCAGCGCACCAGCTCCGCGCCAGCTACTACACCCCGACGCTCGAAACCTCGGGTCATCCGAGCGACACTTGGGGCTATGCGGTGCAGGCCGCAATCTCGCTCAAGAACCTGCCGACCGGCCCCGGCGACAGCATCAACTTCACGGCGACCTACTCGAACGGCGCGAGCCGCTACGTGCTCGGCGGCGTGAGCCCGAACTCGTTCGCGATCTACGGCGGCAGCGGTCTGGCCGGCGCGTATCAGAGCGTGGCGTTCGCCGCTGCGTCTGACGGCGTGTTCGGGGGTCTGAACAACGTGGTCGGGACGGGCATCGAGAAGACCACGGCGTGGGGCGTTCGCGGCGCGTTCAACCACAACTGGAACCCCTACTGGTCGAGCTCGCTGTTCGGGTCGTACACTGCGTTCGACTACAACGGCAATGCGACTGCTCTGATTTGCGGCGGCGGTGCAGCCACCGCCGGCGCGGTCGTCTACACTGCCGGCTCGACCTGCAATCCGGACTTCCGCATCGCGCAGATCGGTACCATCACCCGTTGGACTCCGGTTAAGAACCTGACGCTGTCCGGCGAAGTCATGTACACCTACCTTGATCAGGCGAGCTCGGGTTCGGTCGTCCTGGCGGCTCCCGGCGCGACCAAGCCGGCCGGTCAGACCTACGAGCTGAAGGACCAGGGCGTCTGGAGCGGCAACCTCCGCGTTCAGCGCACGTTCTGATCCTCGTCCGCGCGTCGGACATCCAACCCCGGCGGGCGACCGCCGGGGTTTTTGTTTTGGCGGTGTGAACGGCTGGCGAACTCCAACGCGGCGGTGCGGTCTTAAGGTCCGGTGCTGAAGTGGCGCGGGGAAAGGTAATGATTTGCTGTCCCGGCGCGGAATGGACGCGGATAGGCCTCTGCGGAATTGCAAAGAAATGTCAGATCCGAACGTCCCGTGAACAATAAGTGAGTAAATCAACTGTTGAACTCAATGGAAATAGTCATATAATTATCTCGCCGGCTAGCTCTCGCCGCGCCTAAGCGAAGGAGATCGCTAAGACTTCTTTCCTTATGTAATACCTCCAAGAAACCTCCGGCAATGCCCTGCCGGAGGTTTTCGAGTTTTTGGAGCGCCAGGCCGGCACGCAGCTATTTCGTTCTTCGGCTCAGCCGTCTGCCGCGCGTTGCATGCGGGTCAGCCTTGCGTTTGCAGCATATTCATCCGGCCGGCGGTTTCTTTCGCGGGGCGCTCCATCGAGACACAGGCTGAGGCGGGCCGCTCTAGGAAAATCAAAGCCATAGCGGGGTTCGCGACTCCCATGGGGCCATGCCACGAATCCTTGGCGAACCGGCGGCCCTGCAGCATCGCGACACCTTCGCCCTTGGTTGCATGGCTCTTTCCAGCGAAGCGATTAGACGAATCGGATCAACCACTTCAGCGGGCGGGCCGCCCGCGATCAGAAAGAGCCGTGATGATCCTCTCCAGCTCTCGCGTCCTTGCTCCCCACCTCCGTGCCAAGATCATGACGGCGGCCGACGCGGCGGCCCAAATTCCCTCCGGCGCGCATGTCGGCATGAGCGGCTTCACCGGCGCCGGCTATCCCAAGCTGCTGCCGCTGGCGCTCGCCGAGCGGATCAATGCGCATCATGCCCGCGGACAGAAATTCAAGGTCAGCGTCTGGACCGGCGCGTCGACCGCGCCGGAGCTCGATGGCGCGCTCGCCAAGGTCGACGGCATCGAGATGCGGCTGCCGTATCAGTCCGATCCGACCTGCCGCAAACGCATCAATTCCGGGCGGATGGAGTACATCGACATCCATCTGTCGCACGTCGCCCAGCACGTCTGGTTCGGCTTTCTCGGCAAGCTGGATATCGCGATCGTCGAAGTCGCGGGCATTCGCGAGGATGGCAGCCTGATCCCGTCGTCGTCGATCGGCAACAACAAGACTTGGCTCGACCTCGCCGACAAGGTCATCCTCGAAGTCAATTCGTGGCAGGACATCCGCCTCGAGGGGATGCACGACGTGTACTACGGCACGCAGCTGCCCCCGCATCGCAAGCCGATCCCGATCGTCGCCTCCGGCGACCGGATCGGCGAGCAATATCTGCGCTGCGATCCATCGAAGATCGTGGCGATCGTCGAAACCAACCTGCCGGATCGCAACTCGGCATTCTCGGCGCCCGACGAAGCGTCGCAGGCGATCGCCGGGCACATCCTCGAGTTCCTCGGCCACGAGGTGAAGAAGGGCCGGCTGCCGCCGAACCTGCTGCCGCTGCAGTCGGGCGTCGGCAATGTCGCCAACGCGGTGATGGCCGGCCTCGAAGACGGCCCGTTCGACAATCTCACGGCCTATACCGAGGTGCTGCAGGACGGCATGCTACACCTTCTCCGCAAGGGCAAGCTGACCCATGCGTCGGCCACCGCGCTGTCGTTGTCGCCGGACGGCTACGACGAATTCCTGCGGAATCTCGATTTCTATCGCGAACGCATCGTGCTGCGGCCGCAGGAGATCTCCAACCATCCGGAAGTGATCCGCCGGCTCGGCGTGATCGCGATGAACGGGCTGATCGAGGCTGACATCTACGGCAACGTCAACTCGACCCACATCACCGGCACCAGCATCATGAACGGCATCGGCGGTTCGGGCGATTTCGCTCGCAACAGCTTCCTGTCGTTCTTCATGACGCCGTCGGCCGCCAAGGGCGGCAAAATCTCCTGCATCGTGCCGATGGCGTCGCATGTCGATCACACCGAACACGACGTCCAGGTGATCGTCACCGAGCAGGGCCTCGCCGACCTGCGCGGGCTGTCGCCCAAGGCGCGGGCCAAGGTGATCATTGAGAACTGCGCGCACCCGACCTTCAAGCCGGCGCTGAAGGAATACTACAAGCGCGCGCTGGAATACTCGCCCGGCCTGCACACCCCGCACATTCTCGACGAGGCGCTGACCTTCCTGCCGAACTGGATGGCCAACAAGGCCGCGCGCGAAGCCTGGCGCGAGGACGCGGTGGTGCAGGCGGATGTATGGCGGTGAAGCCGCAGCTCTAACAACGAGCACGGCACCCATCCTGAGGAGCGGCCTCTTGGCCGCGTCTCGAAGGATGAGCTGACGTACTCGCGGCCTATCCTTCGAAACGCCGCGCCTTGCGCGGCTCCTCAGGATGAGGACGTGCCTGAAACGGGGATCGCTCCCGCTATTCCGCCGCCTGCAGCCGCGCCGCGTTCTTGCGCGGCGCGATCCAGAACGCGTCCGGGCGATCAAACAGGAAGCGGGCGCCGGTCTTCAGCGCCAGCCACCAGATGATCAGCGCGCCGACCACGCCGGAGATGTTGACCAGGATAGCGATCACGCCGAGGTCGAGGAAACCGCCGAATTTCAGCAGCAGCGTCCGGCTGATCGCCATCGGCAGGAAGAACGCCAGATAGATCACGATCGAATGTTCGCCGCAGAAGCGCAGGCCGTCGAGCCAGCGTTTCTCCGCCAGCAACGTACCCGTGGCAATGATCGCGCAGGCACCCGCGAGGCCGAGCACCAGCGAAATCAGCGGCCATTCGCTGACGCCGACATGCACCAGCGCGGCATTCACCGCCGCCCACGCCGCGAGGCCGGCGAGCGCCAGCACCGGGCGGGCGCGAGCCGCATCCGAGAAGGCGAAGACGTGCCGAGCAAACAGATAGCCGGTGTAGAAATAGAAGAAGCGGGCGCAGAATTCGTCCGGCACCATCCAGCCGGTCTGCAGGTGCAGCGATTCGAGCAACGCCGCGATCGCCCAGATCAGCAGCGGCGGCAGGCCACGCGTCGCCTTGGTGACGACGAAGAAGATCGGCAGCAAATAGATGAACCACAGCGTGCCGAACGGATCGATGAATGACAGCGCATACAGCTTTGCAACGCCGGCCCAGCCTATCTCGGCCGCGAAGCTCGGCGCCTTGAAGGCGAACTGGATCGTCACCCACAGAACGTAGAAGTAAGCGAAGTGCACCACCTTGCGGTCGAGATAGGTCCGCCAGTCACGGTCGATCACCACCGCCAGGAATAGCCCGGAGATCAGGAAGAAGTCCGGCATCCGGAACGGCTTGGCGAACTCGACCACGTAGTGCATGAAACTGGTCTGGCCGGCCGCGGCCTCGACGCCCAGCACCGAATGCATCATCACCACCATGATGATGCAGATGCCCTTGGCATAGTCGACCCAGTCGACGCGGTCCCCGTGCATCCTGGCCGGGACATGTGTGCCGTTCGCGGTCATTCTTGTTCCTGTCTGATGCGGCTCGGGCGGATCATTGCAGGTATCGGTTGCATTCTTCTTTCCTCAATCAATGAATATGCCGCCGATCGGTCGGCCCCGTCGTTTGCGGCGCGGAGAGAGTCTGTTAACCATCGCCGCGCGCTTCACCCGTCGAGCTGCCCTTGCCCCGTTCCTTTGACACGTCTCTCCCGATCGACGACGCGCTCGGCGACCTGACGTCCGCGCTCGCTGTTGGCAGCACCGCCGTGCTGGTGGCTCCGCCAGGCGCCGGCAAGACCACGCGCGTGCCGCTGGCGCTGCTCGACGCCCCATGGCTGCAGGGCCGAAAGATCATCGTGCTGGAGCCGCGCCGCATCGCCGCGCGCGCTTCTGCGGAACGGATGGCCAAGACGCTGGGCGAACGGGCCGGCGAGACCGTCGGCTACCGGGTCCGGTTCGGCTCGAAAGTGTCGCGCGCGACGCGGATCGAGGTCGTCACCGAGGGCATTTTCACCCGGCAGATCCTCGACGATCCGGAACTCAGTGGCATTGGTGCGGTGCTGTTCGACGAATTTCACGAGCGCTCGCTCGATGCCGATCTCGGCCTGGCACTGGCGCGTGATGCGCAGCAGGGGCTGCGCGAGGATCTGCGCATCCTGGTGATGTCGGCGACGATCGACGGCGCGCGGGTGGCGAAGCTGCTCGGCGATGCGCCGGTGGTCGAAAGCCTCGGCCGGGCCTTCCCGGTCGAGACCCGCTATTTGGGCCGCCGCAGCGATGCGCCGATGGAGCGGCAGATGGCCGAGGCGATCGCCGCGGCGCTGCGCAGCGATGCCGGCTCGGTGCTGGCGTTCCTGCCTGGTGCCGCCGAGATCCGCCGCACCGAAACCATGCTGCGCGAGCGTGTGCAGGATGCGTCGGTCGAGATCGTGCCACTGTTCGGCGCGCTCGACGCCGCCGTGCAGGACCGCGCCATTCAGCCGGCACCGAAGGGCCAGCGCAAGGTGGTGCTGGCGACCTCGATCGCCGAGACGTCGCTGACGATCGAAGGCGTGCGCATCGTGGTCGATTGCGGCCTGTCGCGGGTGCCGCGCTATGAGCCCGACCTCGGGCTGACGCGGCTCGAGACGGTGCGGGCGTCGCGCGCCGCAGTCGATCAGCGCCGCGGCCGCGCCGGCCGTATCGAGCCGGGCGTGTGCTACCGGCTGTGGGACGAACCGCAGACCGCATCGCTGCCGGCCTATACGCAGCCGGAAATCCTGAGTGCCGATCTGACGTCGCTGCTGCTCGATCTGGCGCAGTGGGGCGTCAGCGATCCGGCCGCACTTGCGTTCCTCGATCCGCCGCCGGCGCCGGCGCTGAAAGAAGCGCGCGAGCTGCTGCGCGAGCTCGGAGCGCTCGACGCCGACGGCCGGATCACCGACGAAGGCCGCGCGCTGCGGACGATGGCGCTGCCGCCGCGGCTGGCGTGGATGATCGTCGATGCGGCGCGCTGGGATCACGCCGAAGAGGCGGCGGAGATTGCCGCGATCCTTACCGAGCGCGGCCTCGGCGGCGACAGCGTGGATCTCGATGCCCGCCGCGACAGTTTCCGCCGCGACCGCTCGCAACGCGCGACCAGTGCGCGGCAGATGGCGGAGCGATGGGCCAAGCAGGCGGCTTCTTCTCCCTCCCCGCAAGGGAGAGGGGAGCTAAGCTCCGGCGTGCTGCTCGCCTTCGCGTTTCCGGATCGCGTCGCCAAGAATCGCCGCAATGGCTCGTTCGTGCTCGCCAACGGGCGCGGCGCTTCGATCGAGCAGACGTCGGCGCTGGCGCGGGCGCCTTATCTGGCGGTCGGCGAACTCACCGGCACCGCCGCGCAGGGGCGCATCCTGCTGGCAGCGCCGATCACGCTCGCCGAGATCGAGCGGCATTTCGGCGATCAGATCAGCGACGCCAACGAGGTCAGTTTCGACCTCGCCGCGATGGCGCTGCGGGCGCGGCGGCGGCGTGCGCTGCACGCGATCACGCTGTCCGAGGCGCCGCTGGCGTTGACGCCGTCGGAGGACAGCGCACGTGTGCTCGCGGATGGCTTGATCGCCGCCGGGCTCGACCGGCTGCCGTGGTCGAAGCAGCTTCAGCAATGGCGCGGCCGTGTGATGTTTCTGCGCCAGGCGGAAGGGGATCCATGGCCCGACCTTTCTGACGACGGCCTCGCTGCGCAACGCGAGGCGTGGCTGGTACCAGCGCTGTTCGACAAAGCAGGTCTCAAGGATCTGTCCGCCTCGGATCTGTCGGACGCGCTGATGGGCCTGCTGCCGTGGGACCTGCGCGTCCGGCTCGACCGCGAGGCGCCGACGCATTTCGAGGCTCCGACCGGCAGCCATTTGCCGATCGACTACGAGGCCGAGCAGGGGCCGACCATCGCGGTGCGGCTGCACGAGCTGTTCGGGCTGACGACACATCCGTCAGTCGCTGGCGGCGCGGTGCCGCTGGTGCTGGAATTGCTGTCGCCGGCGCATCGCCCGGTGCAGGTCACGCGCGACCTGCCGGGCTTCTGGCGCGGCTCTTATGCGGGTGTCCGCGCCGACCTGCGTGGCCGCTATCCACGGCACCCTTGGCCGGAAGACCCGGCTAGTGCACCGCCCACCCGCCGCGCCAAGCCCCGAGGCACCTGATCGGCAGCCCGGACCGCTCGCGGGTTCCGCTGCCCTTCTTAAGTCTTCGCTCACCCTTTTGGTCAAAATAGCAGGGAGCGAAGCCCGCATCTGTCGCGGGCGCCGCACGCGCGTGATCCAATCGTGCGCGGCCAGTGGTTGGTGTGAGTATGCGTCATGCGTAACATCTTGATGATCGCGGCGGTGCTGGCGGTTCTCGGTACGGCGATGGCCGAGATGGCCGACCGGATGATGCCGGCGCCGGCACATGCCAGCGTGGCCGCCAAGGCGACGATCGGACTGTCGTCGAATGCCGCCATCCGCAGCGTCGCAATTCCGCGCGATGCGCGCGGCCATTTCCAGACCGACGGACGGATCGACGGACAGCGGATCGGCTTCATGGTCGATACCGGGGCGTCCGTGGTCGCGCTCAACGAGAGCTCGGCGGCGCAGTTCGGATTGCGGCCGCGCCGCTCCGACTACACCGCGATGGTGACCACGGCGAACGGCACGGTGAAAGCCGCGCGGACGCGGCTCGCACGGCTGGATGTCGGCGGGCTGATCGTGCGCGATGTCGATGCGCTGGTACTGCCCGACGAAGCGCTGTCGGAAAACCTGCTGGGCCTGTCGTTCCTGTCGAAGCTCAAGCGCTTCGAATATGCGAATGGCCAGATGGTGCTGGAGCAATAGGCCGGACGATCACCGGGATCGCGCCGACGCTGATCGCGCGCGGCAATCTGAACATCCGTTCAAATAAGTTAGTTGGATCAGTACGGAACGGTCCTCACGGTCCCGTGTTCTCCTGTGCGTTTCAATCAACAGGAGAACACCCATGAAATTGCGCTATGCATTCGCTGCGCTGGCGGTTGCCGCCGTGTCGCTGCCGTCGCTGGCTTCGGCCGAAATCACCGTCATCAAGAAGGTTTATCGCGACGGCCCGCGCGCCGAAATGCGCCACCATGATCGCGGCATGCACCGCGGCTGGGATCGCCACCATCGCCATCATGCCGACCGGGTCGTCGTGATCAAGAAGCGCCGCTACTAAGCAGATCTCCATCGGATTTGTGTGAGGGCAGTGGAGCGCAGGCCGGTTTGGTCCGCTGCTCCGCTGCCTTTTGCGCGTGCGGTCAGCTCCGACGGAGCAGCATGTTCTTGGCGGCGAGCAAGCCGCCGCCCGCAATCAGCAGTGCGGCGAGCGCCAAACTCGCGGTTGGCCTGGAATAGCCCGCGAGAATCAGAAAGCCCGTCGACAACAGCGGCGTCGCATAGCTCGCTGCGCCGAGCACGCGGATGTCGCCGCGCTTCATACCGATGTCCCACGCATAGAACGCCGCGCCCACCGGGCCGATGCCGAGCGCGACGATCGCCAGCCATTCCGACAGGCTCTGCGGCCACACCGTTGTCTCGATCGCGCCATGCACCAGCGCGGCCAATGCCGCGGTCGCCAGACAGAAGCCCGCGACCGCATCGGTCGGCACGGCCTTCAGCCGGCGCGACAACACCGAATAGGTCGCCCAGACGAAGGCCGCCACGAAGGCGGCTGCAAGCCCCGGCCAATGCGCCTGATCCAGCGCGGCGCCGTTGCCGACGAGCAGCAGCGCGGTCCCGGCGAGGCCCAGCAGGGCGCCGCCGAGGTGATGCAGCTTCAGCCGCTCGCCCGGCAATGCCGATGAAAACAGCACGATCAGCAACGGCCAAAGATAGTTGAGAAGCCCGGCTTCGGCCGGCGGCGCCAAACGCAGCGCGAGAAAGTACAGCGCGTGGTAGCCGAACAGACCGCCGACGCCGACCACCCAAACCAGCGGCGGCTGCCGCAGGGCCCGGATCGCGCCGGGGCGCAGGATCCAGCCGGTGCCGGCCGCAACAGCGCCGATCGCGAAGGTCATCGCGGCGAGCTGAAACGGCGGGATCGTTCCGGTCCTCACCGTCAGCACCGCGAGCAGCGACCACATCAGGATGGCCGATAGCCCGATCAGAGTTGCGGTATGCGGGGTCATTGTCGGTTCGGTTGCTCTGTCGAAAAGGAGAGGGCGGACCGTCAGACGGTCCGCCCTCGAATGCTCCATGAGGCGCGCAGGCCTCACGCCATGTACTGGCCGCCATTGATGGTCAGCGTCGAGCCGGTGATGAAGCCGGCGTCCTCGCCGGCGAGGAAAACCACGGCGCGCGCGATCTCCTCGGCTTCGCCGAGCCGGTTGCACGGGATCAGCGGCAGGATCGCTTTCTCCAGCACGTCCTTCGGCACCGCCTGCACCATCTCGGTATTGATGTAGCCCGGGCAGATCGCGTTCACCGTGATGCCGCCGCGCGCATTCTCCAGCGCCAGCGCCTTGGTGAAGCCGATGTCGCCCGCCTTCGCGGCCGAGTAGTTGACCTGACCGAACTGTCCCTTCTGACCATTGATCGACGAGATGTTGACGATGCGACCGAACTTGCGCGCGCGCATGCCTTCGATCACCTGCCGGGTCATGTTGAACAGCGAGCCGAGATTGGTGTTGATCACGGCATTCCACTGCTCGAGCGTCATCTTGTGGAACGCGGTGTCACGCGTGATGCCCGCATTGTTGATGAGAACGTCGATCGGACCGAGATCGGCCTCGACCTGTTTCACACCCGCCGCGCACGCGTCGAACGAACTTACATCCCACTTATATACCGGGATACCCGTCTCATCTTTGAATCGTTCTGCCGCCGAATCATTGCCCGCATAACTCGCTGCGACCGCATGTCCTGCGGCCTTCAACGCCTTACTGATTGCTGCACCGATTCCGCGCGTCCCCCCCGTCACCAACGCTACACGCGCCATTTCAAATTCCCTCCGCAATGCACTTTCTTTTCTAGAATTCGATTGTGTCGTCTCGAATAAAATCCGCAGCCCGATCGAACATCAAGCAAAAACGCCCGGCAATCTGCCGGGCGTTTGAACATTCGTTGATGCACTGCACTGTTGCGACGATCGTCGCATCATCATGCCGCATCAGCGGCGCAACGATGCCTCAATCGCGTGCGAGGCACATCGCGATTCCCATACCGCCGCCGATGCACAGCGTCGCGAGTCCCTTCTTCGCGTCGCGCTTCTGCATCTCGTGCAGCAGCGTCACCAGCACGCGCGCGCCGGACGCGCCGACCGGATGGCCAATCGCGATCGCACCGCCATTGACGTTGACCTTCGACACGTCCCAGCCGAGATCCTTGTTCACCGCGCAGGCCTGTGCGGCGAACGCTTCGTTGGCTTCGATCAGATCGAGATCGCCGATCGACCAGCCGGCCTTCTTCAGCGCCGCGCGCGACGCCGGGATCGGGCCGGTGCCCATGATCTTCGGATCGACGCCGGCATGTGCCCACGACACGATGCGGGCCAGCGGCGTCTTGCCTTCCTTCGCGGCCTGGCTCGCCTTCATCAGCACCACGGCGGCGGCGCCGTCGTTGATGCCGGACGCGTTCGCGGCGGTGACGGTGCCGTCCTTCTCGAATGCCGGCTTCAGCTTGTTCATCGCCTCGATGGTCGCGCCGTGGCGCGGATACTCGTCGGTGTCGACGACGATGTCGCCCTTGCGGGTCTTGATCGTCACCGGCGCGATCTCGTCCTTGAACTTGCCGGCCTTCTGCGCAGCTTCCGCCTTCTGCTGCGACGAGACCGCGAACTCGTCCTGCTGCTGGCGGGTGATCTGATACTGCCGCGCGACGTTCTCGGCGGTGTTGCCCATGTGATAGCCGTTGAAGGCGTCCCACAGACCGTCCTTGATCATGGTGTCGATGAATTCGACGCCGCCCATCTTCACGCCGCCGCGCAGATACTGGGCATGCGGCGCCATGCTCATCGATTCCTGGCCGCCGGCGACGACTACATCGGAGTCGCCATTCATCAGCGCCTGATAGCCGAGCGCAACGGTGCGCAGGCCGGAGCCGCACAATTGATTGACGCCCCAGGCGGGGCTTTCAACCGGGATGCCGGCCGCGATCGAGGCCTGACGGGCCGGGTTCTGGCCCTGCGCGGCGGTGAGGATCTGACCCATGATCACTTCGGAGACGCGGCCGGGCTCGATGCCGGCGCGCTCGAGCGCCGCCTTGATGGCAACCGCGCCCAATTCGTGCGCGGGCGTGTTGGCAAAGGCGCCGTTGAAGCTTCCGACAGCGGTGCGTGCAGCGCTGACGATGACGACATCGTCCGACATGGACATCTCCTGGGCTCGGGTTGTTTGAACGAATTGTTTGGACGGCGGGTGCCGGTTAGGTCGGCCAGCGTCGGCGGCCATCCTGAGAATGCGGCCCCGTCGTGTCAATCGGGGACGCGGCCTTCCTGCTCATAAAGTCACGCGGTCGGCACGGTTCAAGGCAGACAATGCCCGCCGATTAACCCCTGGCGCACAAAACGGTAGCCGAACCGCAACGGAAGTGCTTACTTTATTGCATTGCGTCTCTGCCCCGTCGTCAGGGAGCGGCGGGTTCCTTTCCTCCATGCGTGTGGGTGCCATGGCGAAATCAGACCAACCAACGACAATCAAAAAATACGCGAACCGGCGGCTCTACAACACCGGCACCAGTACCTACGTGACCCTCGAAGATCTCGCCTCGATGGTGAAAGACGGCGAGGACTTCCTCGTCTACGACGCCAAGACCGGCGACGACATCACCCGCTCGGTGCTTGCCCAGATCATCTTCGAGCAAGAGAACAAAGCGGGCCAGAACCTGCTGCCGACCACCTTTCTGCGCCAGCTGATCCGATTCTACGGCGACAGCATGCAGATGGTGGTGCCGAAATATCTCGAGCAGTCGATCGACTCGCTGACGCGCGAGCAGGAGAAATTCCGCAAGCAGATGACATCGACCTTGAGCATGACGCCGTTCGCGCCGCTCGAGGAAACCGTCCGCCGTAACATGGAGCTGTTTCAGCAGACGTTCTCGATGTTCGTGCCGCGCAAGCCGAGCCAGGACATCGAGGGCGAGGCCGGACCCGTCGAGCCCGCGCGGGAGGCTGACAATATCGACGACCTTCGCCGACAGATGAAGGACATGCAGGATCGCCTCGACCGGATGTCGCTGGATCATCCAAAGAAGGACGAAGCGTAGTTCGCGTCGCCGCAGGCGATGTCGTTACAGAACTGTCGCCACAATGCGAGTGATCACTTCCTCAGTGATCACTCGCCCGAGGTTGCGCTGCTTGCGGTCACCTCGCGAAAGCTCGCTTACTGCGCTGCGCGAACGCCGATCGCGGCCATGTCTGCAGCGGCCGGCCTGGTCCATGGACGGTGCTGCGAGGCGAGACCGATCAGCCGGCCCTGAATGTAATCACAGCCCCAGTCGCGCAGCAGCAGCGCCGACTCGTCGTCCTGCACCCATTCGGCCACGGTCTTGATCCCGAGCCGCCGCGCCAGATCGATCAGCGTCTGCACGAACGCGCGGTCGTCCGCGGAGCGGGCGATGTTCTGCACGAAGGCGCCGTCGATCTTGACGATATCGACGCCGAGATTGCGCAGATTGCGGAACGAGGTGTAGCCGGCTCCGAAATCGTCGATCGCGATCTTGGCGCCGAATTTTTTCAGCCGGGTGACGAAGCCGCGTACTTCGTTGAGATCCTGGATGGCGACGGTTTCGGTGATCTCGACGATCAGCCGTTCGGCGACGCCCGGATGCGCCAGCATCAGCGACTCGATCCCCGCCCACCAGTCGGCATCCATCGTGGTGTCCGGCGAGATGTTGAGGCTGAGCGTCGTCTGCGGCGCGGCGGCGAGTTCGGCCACCACCAGTTCGAGCACGCGATGATCCACCAGCCGGATCAGGCCGAGCCGCTCCGCCACCGGCACGATGTCGGGTGCCAGCAGCACCTGGCCGTCGTCCTGGACCATGCGGACGAGACATTCGTGGAAGGCCGGCGCGCGGGCCGCGGCGTCGACCACCGGCTCGTAGGCCAGCACGATGCGCCGCTCGTTGAGCGCCGTGACGATCTCGTCGGTGACCCGGATATTGACGCGGCGCTGGGCATCGCGTTCGACGTTCGGCCGCCACATCGACAGGGTGCCGCAGCGGCGATGCTTGGCGGCGGAAAGCGCCTCCTGGGCGCGATTGATTGACTCGTCGGCAGACCGGGCATGGCGCGGCGATGCCACGGCGCCGATCGATGCGGTGACCGACACCGGGCCCGAGCGCGTCGGCACGATCTCGTCGCGGACGGCGGCGAGGAAGCGCTCGGCCGCGACCTGAGCGTCGTCCGCCGTGCAGTTTTTCAGGATCAGGCCGAACTTGTTGCCGGAGAACCGGCCGAGCTGATCGCCGGCGCGCAGCCGCGCGCGGATCCGCTGCGCGATCGTGCAGATCACTTGGTCGGCGACGTCGAAGCCGAACGAATCGTTGATCCGCGCCAGATGATCGAGGCCGATCAGCATGAAGCTGAGCCCGGTGCGGAAGCGCGAGGCTTCCTCGATCGCTTCGGCAAGCGCCGCCACCAGATGGGTGCGGTTGAGTTCACCGGTCAGCGGATCGTATTGCGACAGCTTGAGAAGCTGCTCGTCGCGGGCATGGCGCTCGTTGTTGACGCGGACGACGCCTTCGACGCGGGTCGGGCGGCCATCCGGTCCCGGATACCAGCAGCCGCTCTCTTCGATCCAGGTGATCGGCGCCGAGGTCGTCGCCCGGACGCCGTATTCGATCCGGTAGGGCACGCAATTGGCGCCGGCGGCCGCCGAGGTGGTCAGCAGGGCGTCGGTTCGGATTGCGCGAGACGGTTCGAGCAGCGTGGCAAAGCCTGCGCCGGTCGCAAGCGTGTCCGCCGCGACGTCCTGAAACAGCTCCGCGGCGCGCTCGGTCCAGACCAGCGCATCGCTCGCCAGATCCCATACGAAGGCGGCCTGTCCGAGCGCCGACAGGATCGCGGCCGGATCGGGGCCGACCAAACGGGCGTCCTGCTCGGCGGCTGATCGGGCTGGCGGCACAACTGCCTCGTTTCGGGACAGAATCAATCAGTTCTCCACCCACAATAGGGCGAAGCTTACTGGTCAGGCTAGGTTGAGATCGTTAACAATCTGGAAACCTAATTGGACCGGGACCTAGGAACGATACTAGGCGGCCCGGCATATTGTTTGCGAAGCTCCTCTCCAGACACGGCAAATGCCCCAAAGCGGGGCAGGTTGAAGGGCGATGACAGGCATCCGGATCGACCATAGCGATGAGGTTCACGGCTTCGAGCCGGATGACGTCGTCGAGGCCGAGCTGATCGAGCCGGTGTCGGCGCCGGTGATGCCGGCGCAGCCGCGGATGCGCTACACCGACCGGTCGGTGCGGCCGTCGGCGAATTTCGTCGCGCAACTCATGGCGATCGAGGGTGGCTATCCGCAAACCCGCGGCGTGTTTCGCGCCGAGCCGGATGAGGCCTCGGCGGCCTATCGGTCGGCGCATGCCTATGCGGCCGGACGAACCCGGCGGATGTCCTGAGACAATTCTGATAGTTCAGCGCTGCGGCTGGGTGCCGGCCGCTTCACCGGCCGGCTGCAGGGCCGGCGATGAGACGCTCGGCGACGAAGCGGTGGCCGATGCGGCGACGGGCTGCGGCCGGTCGAGCAGAACCGCTTCGGCGATCGAGGCCGCCGATGTCGAGGCTGCCGACGCCGACGAGTCTGTGGCCGGCGGAGCCGGCTGTGATGGTGCAGGGGCTGCCGGCGTCAGATTGGGCTCCTTGCGGGCCGTCTCTTCGGCTTCGGCTGGCGGAGCCACGGGAGCCTCGCGGGCGGGGCGCGGCTGCGGGCGACGGCGCAGCGCGATGCCCGCCAGCACGTCGACCAGCATCAGCGTGGCGAGCAGAAACACCGTGGTGTTGGCGAACTGCGGCAGCATGACGAATTCGGCCACGGTGCCGCCGAGAACCAGCAGCGATAGCAGATGATCGGTGACGTATTTGCCGCCGGGTTTGCCGGCCTTGATCACTTCGAACATCAGCAGCAGGACGCCGAGCGCCACCAGCACGTCGCTGGCGCCGATGGTCCAGACGGCTCCCGAAGGCAGGGCCACCCGTGCGAGGGCGGCATCGAAGCCGACGCCCGGCATCAGGAAAATGACGATGTTGCAGATCGCGATCGGGATCAGCAGCAGCGGGAAACCGATAATCGACATCGGCGAAGCCTGTTGTTCAGAAAGCGCACAAACCAAGGAGGCGCCCGTCCGGGTGAACGGGGGCTACTCTCTAACGCAACAGTTGGAGCAGATTCGGGCGTCGGCGGCGATCATCAGAGAGTCGCACCCGGTTCGGGCAAAACGCGGCTCCGAGTTCGCACCCGCCGATCAGCATCGCATCGCGGCGATCCGCCGGCGGGCCCGCAAGGTCGGCGCGGCTCAGCCGCGCCAACACGACCTGAGCTGGGCTCAGGCGTCCTTTTTCTTGATGACCTGGCGGCCCTTGTACATCCCGGTCTTGAGGTCGAGATGATGCGGGCGGCGCAGTTCGCCGGAATCCTTGTCTTCCGCGTAGGTCGGGCGCTTCAGCGCGTCCGCCGACCGGCGCATGCCACGCCGCGAGGGCGAAGTTTTTCTTCTCGGAACGGCCATATCGTTGATCCTTGACGGGATTGATCTCGTCGTCCACGGCGGGACGGCCCGGCACTCGCGCGCAGGCGGAAAGCTAAGGCCGGGCTTATAACGGAAGCCCCGCCGCAATGCTAGGCCTGCGAGCGGCCTAAATCGCCTCAGGAGGCGCTATTTTCGCGCCAGCACGCCTGCAGCTCGGCGGACCGGGCCCGCGCCACATAGGTGGCAGCCAGGCGGCGAACGCCCGGACCGGGCTTTTTGGCGCTGCGGACCCGCGGATTGGGCAGGATGGCGGCCATCAGCGCGGCCTCTTGGGCGGTCAGGCGAGCCGCCGAACCGCCAAACGCATAGGCGGCGCCGGCTTCGGCCCCGAACTGCCCGTCCGGCCCCCACTCGGCGATGTTCAGATAAAGTTCGAGGATACGCTGCTTGGACAGCACGAAGTCGATCCACAGCGCGAGCGGAAACTCGAGCGCCTTACGCACCACGCTGCGGCCCGGCCACAGGAACAGGTTCTTGGCGACCTGCTGGGTGATCGTGGAGCCGCCGCGGGCGGCTTCCCCGTCCTGCATGTCGTCGATGACGTCGCGGACCGAATCCCAGTCGATGCCGTGATGGCTGCAGAATTTGGCGTCTTCGGACGCCACCACGCTGCGTGGCAGCGCCGGCGAAATCCGCTCGATGTCGATCCAGTCGCGCGTCACCGGCGCGCCGGTCACGCTACGCCAGATCATCAGGGTCGAAACCGGATGTCCGGCGCTGTAAATCAGCGTCAGCACATAAGGGGCCGCGAGCAGCAGCAGCACAATCACGAACGCGGCGCGGATCAGCCGTTTCATATGGGGCCGCCTTCCGGTCGAGCGCGGCTCTGGCGGCCGATCCTCACTGAATCCGGCATCGGCTCGGCTCCCCTGCTGCGTCGCCTCGCCCTGCGCCGAATTGACGAAGACGGCGCCATGGTGAAATGGTCCCGCCGAATTTTATCTGGAGCACTTTCGAATGGCCACCGGCACGTCCACGATCGATTTCGCCAAACGGCTCGACGCCACCGCCGAGGAGACCGAAGCCCTGCTCGGGCGGCTGTTGTCGGACGACCTGCTGCCGGACGAGATCGCTCGCCCCCGCCGGCTGATGGAGGCGATCCGCTATTCCACGCTCGGCGGCGGCAAGCGGCTGCGTCCGTTCCTGGCGGTCGAGAGCGCCGCGGTGTTCGGCGCTAGCCGCACCGGCGCGCTGCTGGTCGGCGCCGCGCTCGAATGCATCCATTGTTATTCGCTGATCCACGACGATCTGCCGGCGATGGACAATTCCGATCTGCGCCGCGGGCGGCCGACGCTGCACAAGGCCTATGACGACGCCACCGCAATTCTGGCCGGCGACGCGCTGCTGACGCTGGCGTTCGACATCATCACCCGCGACGAGGTGCATCAGGACGCCAAGGTGCGACTCGATCTCAACCGCGTGCTGGCCCGTTGCGCCGGGCTCGGCGGCATGGTCGGCGGCCAGATGCTCGACCTCGCCGGCGAAGGCCGGTTCGGCGATCGCGAGCCGGTCGATGTGGCAAAGCTGCAGCAGATGAAGACGGGCGCGCTGCTCCGCTACGGCTGCGTCGCCGGTGCGATTCTGGGGCAGGCCAACGCCGATCAGTACCGCGCGCTCGACGATTACGGCCGCGCGCTCGGCGAGGCGTTCCAGATCGCCGACGATCTGCTCGACGTCGAAGGCGACGCCGCCGCGCTCGGCAAGCCGGCCGGCGCCGACGCCGCGCTCGGCAAGACCACCTTCGTCACCCAGCTCGGTGTCGACGGCGCCAAGCAGCGCGTCCGCGATCTGATCGCGCGGGCCGACGAGGCACTGGCGCCGTTCGGCGCCAAGGGCGACGTGCTGCGCGCCGCCGCGCGTTTCGTCGCCGAGCGCAAGAACTGATCGCATGACCCACGAAGCGCCTGAGGACAGCCGCCTCCTGCGCTTCCGCAAACTGCCGCGCGCGATCCGCGTGGTGTATTCGCGGCCGCGGATGTTCATTTCGATCGTCGTCGGCCTCGTTGCGGCGCTGCTGCTTCCGGCGTGGCTGCGGCCGGTGACGCAGGCGCTGATCGCCTGGGACGTCTCGATCGTCGTTTATCTCACGCTGGCGTTCGCCATGATGGCGCGCTGCGGCGTCGACTACATCCGCCGCAACGCGGTGCTGCAGGACGACGGCCGTTTCCTGATCCTGCTGGTGACGGCGACCGGCGCGTTCGCCAGCATCGCGGCGATCGTTTTCGAACTCGGCGCCGGCCATCGCGGCGGCGCCGAGCTGGTGCTCGCGATCGTCACCATCGCGCTGTCCTGGGCCGCCGTGCATACGACTTTCGCGTTGCACTACGCGCACGAATATTATCGCGGCCATCAGGCCGGCGGGCTGGCGTTTCCGGGCGGCGACAAGGAAGAAGACGCCGACTACTGGGACTTCGTGTATTTCTCGTTCGTGATCGGCATGACCGCGCAGGTGTCCGACGTCGGCATCACCGACAAGACCATCCGCCGCACCGCGACCGCGCATGGTGTCGCGTCGTTCGTGTTCAACACCGCGCTGGTCGCCCTGATGGTCAACATCGCCGCCAGCGCGCTGTGAGCCGTCAGCGGCTGGGGTCCGGATCCTCGACGCCGAGCGTCCGCACGATGTCGAGCAACCGCTGCGCTTCGATCCGATCGGCACCCGCCTCGGCGTCGTCCCCGGCTTCGACGAAGCGGCGATGCTCCTCCGGGGTGCGGCCGAGAAACGCCATCGGACTGGTGCGAAACGCGCGTTTGCTGGCCGGTCCGAACGCCAGCACCTGAATGTCGCCGTGACGCTCGTCGCGCTGGATCTTCTCGAACACCAGCTCGACGGCACGGATCTCGCCTTCGAGAAACTGCGCGAACAGCCCGCGGTCGAACGCCAGCGCGCCGGTGATGCCGAGCAGACGGTTGTTGTGGCGGGCCGAGACCAGGATGGAGTCGATCGCCCGCACGATCTCGTCTGCGCCATCGACTCGATTTCTGCTCCAGTAGATGCAGCGATACGGTCGGGTCGGCATTCAGGCGACCTTGGAGCAGTCGCTGCTGGAGGGTGGAAGCGCGACCGTCCCGCGGGCGAGAAACGCCCGGACCTGTTCGGGCGGCAGCGGCCGGCTGATCAAATAACCCTGCACATGGGTGCAGCCGGCGGTGCTGACCCGCTCCATGTGCTCGGTCGTCTCGACGCCTTCAGCCACCGTCGCCATGCCGAGATTCTGACCGAGCGATGCAATGGCCCGCACGATCGCGCGATTGCCGCGATCCTCCGAGGCGCCGCGCACGAAGCTCTGGTCGATCTTGATCTTGTCGAACGGGAAGCTGCGCAGATAGCCGAGCGACGAGTAGCCGGTGCCGAAATCGTCGAGCGAGACGCGCACGCCGGTGGCGCGCAAGCGCTGCAGCACGCCGAGCGCGGTACCACGTGCATCGAGCATCACGCTTTCGGTGATCTCGAGTTCGAGCCGGCGCGGGTCGAGGCCGCTGTCCGCCAGCGCCGACAGCACGGTGGTGGACAGCGCCCGATTGGCGAATTGCACCGCCGAGACGTTGACCGCGACGGTGATGTCGTCCGGCCAGCCGGCCGCATCGCGGCAGGCCGTGCGCAGCACCCATTCGCCGATCGGGCTGATGATCCCGGTCTCCTCGGCGAGCGGAATGAACTCCATCGGCGACACCGGCCCCCGGGTCGGGGAATTCCAGCGCAGCAGCGCTTCGAGCCCGGTGACGCGTCCGCTTTGCAGATCGAATTGCGGCTGATACACCAGCGCGAATTCGCGTAGCGCCAATGCGCGGCGCAGATCGGTCTCGAGCGCACGGCGCGCCCGCATCGTCTGGTCCATGCCGGACTCGAAGATGCAATAATCCGCCGCCCGGTCCTGCTTGGCGCGATTGAGTGCGAGGTCGGCGTTGTTGATCACCTGGTCGACGTCGGTCGTGTCCGGCGTGAGCGGCGCGATGCCGACGCGGGCGGTGACTTCGATCAACTGACCTTCCAGCATGTAGGGCCGGCTCAGCAGATCGCGCAGCCGCTTCGCCAGCGCGATCGCGGAGGCCGGCTGCGCCTGCTCGGACTGGAGGATGCCGAACTGATCGCCGTACAATCTGGCGACCACGTCGTGATCCGACACCGTGGAACGGATTCGCCGCGCCACCAGACAGAGCAGCGCGTCGCCGATCTTGCGGCCGAGCGTATCGTTGATCGCCTTGAAACGGTCGAGGTCGATGGTCAGCAGCGCGTGACGGTCCTGCGGCACGCCGGGCTCGTCGAGCAGGGCCTGCAGGCCTTCGCGTAGCAGGCGCCGGTTGCCGAGTTCGGTCAGCCGGTCGGTGCGCGCCCGCCGCGCTTCGCGAGCCGTGCGATCGAACTGATCGGTGATGTCCTCGGCATTGATGAAGTAGCCCTGCGGCTGCGCCGTCACCTTGACCCGGAAGGTGTGGTCGTTGATCGACAGCAGCGGACTGGTGTCGAGCGCCTCGTTCCAGCTGGAGAGCTGCAGACGCCCGAGCAGATCCTCGGACGAGTTCTTGCCGAACAGCCGGTCGAAGGCCGGATTGGTCATCAGGATCCGGCCGTCCGAGGCGATCATCCCCAGTGCGGCGTCGAGCGTCATGAATGCCGAAAGCGCCAGCCCCGCGGCCTGCTTCGACGTCAACGCGCTCACGGATCCCTCGGTGGGCGCCTGACCGGCATGTGTAATGGAGTGCACGGATCCCATGCTTGGGAACAAAGCGCACCGAACCTTGCCAAAGCTATAATCAGCGGTAACCCCATCGCCCGAAAGTGAATTTCGAGTTATTCGAGGGCCGCAGAGCTGAATTATCGTTGAATCAAAACCGGCGGAATCGATCGCCGCGACGACGGTCTCTGCAGACGCGATCATCGGCTGCTATCACTTGACGAGGTCTGGCGGCCGGGCGACAGATCGGAACGGCTGGTCGCCAACAACATCGCGGTCTCGTGGAAGCAAAATTCCAGATCTTTCTGATGCTGCTGGCGGTGCTGGCCGTCACCGCGCTGGTGGCGCGCCGGTTCAACGTCGCGCCGGCGATTCTGCTGCTGATCGCCGGCATCGGGCTGGCCTTCATTCCCGGCATTCCCAGGATCGAGCCGCCGCCCGAACTCATTCTGCTGGTGGTGCTGCCGCCGCTGATCTACTCGGCCAGCGTGGCGATGAGCTGGCGGGAGTTTCGCGCCAATCTGCGCGCGATCGGCCTGCTGGCGATCGGCTGCGTGATCTTCACGGCCTGCGCGGTGGCGCTGGCGACGCACTATCTGCTGGGGCTGAACTGGAGCGTCGGGTTTCTGCTCGGCGCCATCGTGGCGCCGCCGGATGTGGTGGCGCCGCTGGCGATCGCCCGCAAGCTCGGGCTGCCGCGCCGGATCATCGTGGTGCTGGAAGGCGAGGGGCTGGCCAACGATGCCACCGCGCTGATCCTGTACCGGTTCGCGCTGGCGGCGATCATGACCGGGATGTTTTCGCTGCCGAAGGCGTCGGGCACCTTCGTGGCGATCCTGGCCGGCGAGATCGCCTTTGGTGTCGCGGTCGGCTGGCTCAGCCTGCGGCTGCGGCGATGGGCGCGCGATCCGCAGATCGAGATGACGCTGTCGCTGCTGACGCCCTACATCGCCTACTGGATCCCGGAGCATCTCGGCGGCTCCGGCGTGATCGCAACGGTGGCGTGCGGGCTCTACATCTCGTGGAACGGTCCTCTGATGATCTCCGCGGCGACGCGCCTGCAGGGCATCTTCTTCTGGGACCTGGTGATCTATCTGATCGAAGGCGTTCTGTTTCTGCTGACCGGCTTCGAGGTGCGGGCGATCCTCGAACGGTCCAAAGGGGTGCCGCTCGACGAACTCGTGGTCGCGACGCTGCTGGTTGCCGCCATCGTCATCGTGGCGCGGTTCGTCTGGGTCTATCCGGCGACCTATCTGCCGCATATGCTGAGCGGGCGGGTGCGTGCCCACGAAACCGTGCCGTCGTGGCGGGCGACCTTCGTGGTCGCCTTTACGGGGGTGCGGGGCGCGGTGTCGCTGGCGACCGCTCTGGCGCTGCCGTTCGCGCTGCCGGACGGCTCAGGTTTTCCGGATCGAGATCTGATCCTGTTCGTCGGGTTCGGCGTCATCCTGATCACGCTGGTCGGGCTCGGACTGACGTTGCCGGCGGTCGTCAACGCGCTCGGCATCTCGCAGGTCGGCGAGAGCGAGCATGTCGTCGAACATGAAAACGAGATCGCGGCGCGGCGCGAGGCGTTGGCCGCCGCGCTGAAGTCGCTGCACGCGATGACCAGCGATCGCGAACTGTCCGCCGAGGTGGTGAAGCTGCTGCATGCGCGGCACGAGATCCGCGCGCGCCAATTGCCGGCCTCGCTCGACGACGACGCCTATGCGGTGACCGCCAACGCCCGCGCGCTGGTCCGCGAACTGATCGCGGCGGAGCGCAAATTCATCCACGCCCAGCTTCGCGACGGCAAGATCACCGACGAGGCGCGGCGCCGGATCGAGCGCGATCTGGATCTGGAAGAGGCGAGCCTGGCGAACCGGGAGTGGCGCGGAGGCGCTGCCTGAGCTATGCGGCCGCCGAGCGGGCGGGCCGCACATCCATCAGACGCCGGCGATCACTCCGCCGCCGGCACCATCTGGGCAGCGCCCGGCTTCGGAGCCGCGCCATAACGCTGCTCGATATAGTCGATCACCAGCGCCTTGAAGTCGGCCGCGATATTCTCGCCCCGCAGGGTGCGGAATTTCTCGCCATCGACGAACACCGGCGCGGCCGGGGTTTCGCCGGTGCCGGGCAGCGAAATGCCGATATTGGCGTGCTTGCTCTCGCCCGGGCCGTTGACGATGCAGCCCATCACCGCGACGTTGAGGTTCTCGACGCCCGGATACTGGCTGCGCCAGGTCGGCATCTCGTCGCGGATGAAGTCCTGGATCGAGCGCGCCAGTTCCTGGAACGTCGTCGAGGTGGTGCGGCCGCAGCCCGGGCAGGCGGCGACCAGCGGCACGAAGGTGCGGAAGCCCATGGTCTGCAGCAGTTCCTGCGCGACCTGCACCTCCTTGGTGCGATCGCCGCCGGGCTCCGGCGTCAGCGAAATCCGGATGGTGTCGCCGATGCCCTGCTGCAGCAGAATGCCGAGCGCAGCCGAGGAGGCGACGATGCCCTTGCTGCCCATGCCGGCCTCGGTCAGGCCGAGATGGATGGCGTAGTCGGAGCGGGCGGCGAGGTCCTGGTACACCGCGATCAGGTCCTGCACGGCCGAGACCTTGGCGGACAGGATCATCTTGGTCTTGGGCAGGCCGATCTCTTCGGCGCGGGCGGCCGACAGCAGCGCGGACTGCACCATCGCCTCGCGGGTGACGGCGCGGACGTCGCGCGGATTGGCCGAGGCGGCGTTCTCGTCCATCAGCCGGGTCAGCAGCTCCTGGTCGAGCGAGCCCCAATTGGCGCCGATCCGGACCGCCTTGTTGTTCTTGATGGCAATCTCGACGATGTCGGCGAATTGCGTGTCGCGCTTGGCCTTGAAGCCCACGTTGCCCGGGTTGATCCGGTACTTGTCGAGCGCCTCGGCGCAGGCCGGGTATTCGGCCAACAGCTTGTGGCCGATGTAATGGAAGTCGCCGATCAGCGGCGTGGTCAGGCCGAGCTTGCGCAGGCCGTCGCGGATATGCGGGACGGCCGCGGCGGCCTCTTCGCGGTCGACCGTGATCCGGACCATTTCGGAGCCGGCGCGCGCCAGCGCTGCGACCTGCTTGATGGTGCCTTCGATATCCGCCGTATCGGTGTTGGTCATCGACTGCACGACGATTGGCGCGCCGCCGCCGACGGCGATGTCGCCGACCATGACCTGGGTGGTTTTGTGCCGCGGCGCGGGGCCGGCGACGTCGTTCAGCAGCGGATTTTCGAGCTTGTTCATGGCGTCCAAATATCAGGTTTCGATGACATTCAGCAATGGATCAATCGGCGCAGGAACCCGTCCGGCGGCGTCCTCAGGCGGCCTTCGCCGGCCGGTTGACCAGATACAGGCCGGCAATCACCAGCAGTGCCGCGAAGCCGAAGGCCGGGGTCAGCGGGTCGTGCATGATGACATAGCCCGCCACCACCCCGAATAAAGGGGTAATGAATGAAAAAGCCGACAATTTGCTGGCCGAATAGGTCTTCACCAGGCTGAACCAGAGCAAAAAGGTCAATCCGACCACCCAGATCGACTGGTAGGCCATCAGGGTCAGGGCGCCGGGACTCGGCATTTTGCCGATGGATTCGCCCGAAATCAGCGCCGCCCCGAACAGCAGCGGGATCGAGACCGCGATCTGGTAGGCTAGCCCCTTCTCGGCGGGCGCCTTCTGCAGCCGGCTGGCCTTGACGATCAGCGTGGTGGCGCCCCATAGGGCGCCGCCGCCGACCAGCATCAGGTCGCCCAGCAGCACACTGGCGTCGACATCGGCCTGCGGCACCCCGATCGCCAGCGCGACGCCGGCGAAGCTGAGCGCCAGCCCGGACCATTGCAGCGCGCTGAGCCGCTCGCCGAGGAAGTGGTACGAGCCGAGGGCCACGATGAACGGCGCGGTGTAGAGGAAGACCACGCCGCGCGTCGCCGTGGTCAGCATCAGGCCGCGATAGATCAGGACGAATTCCAGTCCGAACAGCAGGCCGGCGAACAGCCCGGCCTTCAGCGTGCCGTCGCGCTGGAACAGCTTCACGCCGCGGGCCCAGGCGATGATCAGCAGCACCACCATGCCGACGCTGGAGCGGATCGCCGCCTGCAGGAAGGGCGGGATTTCCGGCAGAACCAGCTTCACCGCGATCTGATTGAAGCCCCAGCTGAAGCAGCACACCAGCATCAGCGCAATGGCGCCCGCAGACAGCGGTCGGGCGACCGCGCCGCCTATCGGCTGCGCCATCGGACCAGCCGATGCGAGCCGAGCAAATCGACGAACAGGAATGACATTGCGCCTCCGGCTTTTCGCCGTGTTGCTTCGGGCGCGCTCGCGACGCGAGCCGCGCTCCTCCCAATCGTTTAACGGGTAGACCGCGTCAGGTGGATTGGCAATGGCCGCAGACGCCGGTGATCTCCACCACCGAGAGCTTCGGCGTGAAGCCCGTCTGGCGCGCGGCCTCGCTGAGGCTCTGTGCCACAGCGGCTGCCGGGATCTCGCCGACCGAGCCGCAGGATTCGCAGATCAGGAATGCGACCGCGGACGCGTCGTCATGCTCGCGCCCGCAGGCGAGAAACGCATTGCGGCTTTCGATGCGATGCACCAGCCCGTTCTGCATCAGGAAGTCGAGCGCGCGATACACCGTGATCGGCGCGGGGCGCGGAATCACCCGCGCCAGTTCCTCGATCACCTCGTAGGCGCCGAGCGGGCGGTGGCTCGACAGCAGCGCGCGCAGCACGTGGCGACGGATCGGAGTCAGGTTCTGGGACCGGTCGGCGCAGATCCGCTCGGCGTGCTCGAGGCCCTCCGCGGTGCACCGGTCGTGGTCGTGACCCGGTGCCGGAAAGGCCGGCTTCAAAGCTGTCATCGGATGGCCTCAACGCTGCAGCAGGCCGCGGTCCCTGGCGCGGCTGCACCCAGAGGTAGTCTACGCAATTCGCGCCGACAAGTCTCGCAGCCGCGGCCGCAGGGTTCCGCCAGTTGCGAGCCATGCGCGCGTCACAACGCCTCATGCGGTCAACCCCACTGCCTGAATTCATAAGCTAGCTTACTTTATCGCAAGCTTAGGGAGCGAAGCGTCCGATGACCCGAGGGTCCGTCGATCAGCATTTTCTGTTCACTCTGGCCGAGGTGCAGCGTGTGCTGCGTGCCTACGCGGACCGCCAGGCGGCACGCCACGGCATCACCCGTGCCCAATGGGCGGTGTTGGCCAAGGTCGAGCGCTGCGAGGGCATGAAGCAGTCCGAGCTCGCAGAGCAGATGGATCTGCAGCCGATTACGTTGACGCGATTGATCGACAAACTCTGCGACAACGGCTGGCTGGAGCGGCGCAGCGACGATAGCGACCGCCGGGTCAAGCGGCTGTATCTGCGCAAGGCCGCCCGTCCGCTGCTCGCCAAGCTCGCCGGGCTGCGCTCCGAAATCACCGCGACGGCGCTCGACGGCATCAGTCCGGCCGATGCGCAGCGTCTGCTCACGCAGCTCGACACGATCAAAGAGAACGTGCGCGCCGCGATTCACCAATCCTGTCAGACGGACCAGAACCGAAAGGAACAGCGCTATGGCTGATCCCGTCCTCAAGTTTCCCGCCGAGCAGAAGGGCGCGTCGAACGACGCTGCCGCGCCGGTGGGGCAGGGGCCGAAGCGCGGCCTCGGCGGCACGCTGCGCCGCTATCGACGGCCGCTGCTGCTGGTGGTGCTGCCGATCGTGGTGCTGATCGCCGGCATCGCGTTCTATCTGTCGGGCGGCCGCTACGTCACCACGGACGACGCCTATGTGGGCGCCCAGAAGGTGCTGATCACGCCGGATGTCGCCGGCAAGATCGTCGAGGTCACCGTCAAGGAAGGCCAGCGCGTCAAGCAGGGCGACGAGCTGTTCCAGATCGATCCGGTGCCGTTCCGGCTCGCCTTGGCGCAAGCGCAGGCCAAGCTGGCCGACGCCCGGACCTCATACAACAATCTGCGCTCCAACTATAAAATCTACGGTGACACGATCGATCTGCTCGACGCCGGCATCGCCCTCAAGCAGCGCGACGTCGAACGCAAATCGACGCTGGTGAAGAACCTGTCCGGCTCGATGCTCGATCTCGACAACGCCAATTCGGCGCTTGTCACCGCCAAGGCGCAGCTCGAGCTGGCCAAGCAGGCGCGCGACCAGGCGCTGAATCAACTGCTCGGCGATCCGGAGCTGCCGCTCGAGAAATTCCCCGCTTATCTGCAGGCCAAGGCGGCGCTCGACGACGCGCAGCGCAATCTCAATCTGTCGACCGTGCGGGCGCCGATGAACGGCACCGCCACGCAGGTCGACAACATCCAGCTCGGCCGCTTCGTCGCCGCCGGCACGCCGGTGTTCAGCGTGATCGACACCACCGCGCCGTGGGTCGACGCCAACCCGAAGGAAAGCGACTTCACCTATGTGGCGGTTGGCCAGAAGGTGACGCTCGATGTCGACGCGTTCCCGGATCATCAGTTCGTCGGCACGGTGTCGTCGCTGTCGCCCGGCACCGGCGCGCAATTCGCCGTGCTGCCGCCGCAGAACGCCACCGGCAATTTCGTCAAGGTGGTGCAGCGTGTGCCGCTGCGGATCGCGTTTGACAACAACGACGCGATGGTGCGCAGGCTGAAGGCCGGCATGAGCGTCAACGTCTCGATCGACACTAACCATCACCGGTCGCTGGCCGGCCTGTTCGGCTTCGGTCCCGCCCGGGCGGCGCAGTCCGACCACGACGACGCGCACGAGGCGAAGTAAGCGATGTCGAGCGCGGGATCTTCCGCTGCGGTCCCCGGTCTCCGCCGGACCATGGTGACGATCTGTGCCATGACGGCGACGATCATGCAGGCGCTCGACACGACCATCGCCAACGTCGCGCTGCCTTATATGCAGGGCTCGCTGTCGGCGTCACAGGATCAGGTCAACTGGGTGCTGACCTCCTACATCGTCGCCGCCGCCATCATGACGGCGCCGGTCGGCTTCATCGCCGGCCGGTTCGGCCGCAAGCGCATCTTCATCATCTGTGCGGCCGGCTTCACCGCCGCCTCGGTGATGTGCGGTCTCGCCCAGGACATCACCCAGATGGTGCTGTTCCGGCTGCTGCAGGGCGTGTTCGGCGCCGCTCTGGTGCCGTTGTCGCAGACCGTGATGCTCGACATCTACGCGCTGCACGAGCGCGCCAAGGCGATGTCGATCTGGGGCATGGGCGTGATGCTCGGCCCGATCATGGGCCCGTCGCTCGGCGCCTGGCTGACCGAGACCTATTCGTGGCACTGGGTGTTCTTCGTCAATCTGCCGTTCGGCATCGTCACGGTGGCCGGGCTGATGCTGTTCATGGACGAGACCGAACTGAACTCAGGCGCGAAGTTCGACTGGTTTGGTTTCGGGGCGCTCGCCGTCGGCATCGGCTCGATGCAGCTCGCGCTCGACCGCGGCGAGCAGCTCGACTGGTTCGAATCCAAGGAGATCATCACCGAAGCGATCGTAGCGGTCGTCGGCTTCTACTACTTCTTCGCCCACTCCTTCACCACGCCGCGGCCGTTCATTCAGTTTGCCATCTTCAAGGACAAGAACTTCATCGGCGGCGCGATCTTCATGTGCGTGATGGGGCTGGTGCTGTATTCGACCATGTCGCTGTCGTCGCCCTATCTGCAGAACGTCATCGGCTATCCGATCCTCACCGCCGGCCTGTTGCTCGCCACCCGCGGCTCCGGCACCTTCGTGGCGATGATGCTGGTCGGGCGGATCATGCGCTTCATCGAGGCGCGCACGCTGATCATGTCGGGCATGACGCTGCTCACCGTGACGATGTATTTCACCACACGCTGGACCGATCAGACCGGCGTTCCGGAGTTCATCATCGTCAGCGTCGCCCAGGGTTTCGGCCTCGGCCTGGTGTTCGTGCCGCTGTCGACGGTGGCGTTCCTCACCTTGCCCGGCCATTTGCGCACCGACGGCACCGCGATGCTGACGCTGCTGCGCAACGTCGCCAGCTCGGTCGGCATCTCGATCGTCATTGCCAAGCTGAGTTCGAACACCACGATGGCCCACGCCGTGCTGGTCGAGCACGTCACGCCGTTCAACAATGCGCTGCAGATGCCGAACGTCGCCAGCGTCATCAACCTCGCCACCGACACCGGCAAGGCGATGATGGACGGGATCGTGACCCTGCAGGCCTCGATCATCGCCTTCAGCCTCGACTATCAGCTGATCATGATGGTGACGCTCTGCGCGGTGCCGATGGCGCTGATCATCGGCTCGTCCAAGAAGGCCCTGCAGGCGATGGCGTCGAAGCCCGGCAGCGACGACCATCCGGCCGTGATGGAGTGATGCTCTTGTAGGGTGGGCAAAGCGCAACTTGCCCACGCGATGCTCTACAATAGGTATGTCTCGGTTGGGGTCGGACCAACGATGAATTCGCGTTCCGCTGAGATAACTGAATGATCTCCGGTGAATACTTTCACTCGCGCAACATACTTTCCTGCTGGGATTATTGTACCTTGATCGGGATGGTTGTGCGAAATTGAAATTGCTGGGAGCTCGTTTAAGTGAGCGATTAGGACAAATCGCGCCGGCATCGTTGCGGGAAAAAGCGTTGCTTGCAGACTGGCATTGTCTCTATCTGTGCCGATCAAGGCGCGTTCAAAATGAATAATGCTCTTCCCTGTCCCATATTCGGAGACCGAGTAATCCCCGAATATTTCGGTTGCTTGTCGAACAACTCCGATCGTTCTCAAAAATCTATTGGTGACGGGCTTATTGGATATATAGCAGCGAATTTGAACGCCTCTGCCGCTCAAATCGCTTTTTTTGAGCTCGATCGACACATTCGGTTTTCCCCAGATCATCTGAAATAACGGCGGGGCGGCCATCGCTAAAGCCCACAAACCGATAACGATGCCGGCGATTGCCAGCCAAGTATCCATTGAGAAATGCATCTCAGCCCCCGCCGGCACATTACCGTAGCGGCGCGAAAAACAAAATGTGCGCGACCTCCGCGGGGCATGATCGGACCCCGGTGGCGCTTGCGCCATAATACCGCTTTGCAAGACGATGGATTGCCGGGTCAACCCCGGCAATGACGTCCTTGTTAGTTCACCTTCTCGATCGCCATGGCGACGCCCTGGCCGACGCCGACGCACATAGTGGCGAGCGCGAGCTTGCCGCCGCGGGTTTCCATGCCGTGCACCGCGGTCAGCGCCAGCCGGGCGCCGCTCATGCCGAGCGGATGGCCGAGCGCGATCGCGCCGCCATGCGGATTGACGAAGTCGGCGTCGTCCTTGACGCCGAGCTGGCGCATGCAGGCGATGCCCTGGCTGGCGAAGGCTTCGTTGAGTTCGATCAGGTCGAAATCGCTGATCTTGAGGCCGAGCCGCTCCATCAGCTTGCGGGTCGCCGGCACCGGGCCGATGCCCATGATGCGCGGCGGCACGGCGGCCGAGGCGAGGCCGAGGATCTTTGCGCGCGGCGTCAGGCCGTATTTCTTCACGGCGGCTTCGGAGGCGATCAGCAGCGCCGCGGCGCCGTCATTGACGCCCGAGGCGTTGCCGGCCGTCACGGTGCCGGGATTGCGCACGATCGGCTTCAGCTTGGCGAGGCCTTCCAGCGTCGTTTCCGGGCGCGGGTGCTCGTCCTGGTCGACCACGGTCGGACCAGCCTTGCCCTTGCCGGGGATCGTCACCGGCGCGATTTCCTGGGCGAAGTAACCGGCCGCGATCGCCGCGCCGGCACGCTGCTGGCTGCGGATCGCGAACGCGTCCTGGTCGGCGCGCGAGATCTGAAACTCCTCGGCGACGTTCTCGCCGGTCTCCGGCATCGAGTCGACGCCGTATTGCTGCTTCATCAGCGGGTTGATGAAGCGCCAGCCAATCGTGGTGTCGAAGATTTCGGCCGAGCGCGAGAACGCCTCGGTGGCTTTGCCCTGGACAAATGGCGCGCGGGTCATCGATTCGACACCGCCGGCGATCGCGAGATCGATCTCGCCGCCGCGGATCGCACGGCCCGCCGCGCCGACTGCGTCGAGGCCGGAGGCGCACAGCCGATTGAGGGTCTGGCCGGGGACGGCGTCGGGCAGGCCGGCGAGCAGCGCGGCCATGCGGGCGACGTTGCGGTTGTCCTCGCCGGCCTGGTTGGCGCAGCCGAAGAACACCTCGTCGACGGCGCTCCAGTCCATGTCGGGATGCTTGGCCATCAGCGCCTTGATCGGAACCGCCGCAAGATCGTCGGCGCGAACTTTCGCGAGCGAACCGCCGAACCGGCCGATCGGGGTGCGCACTGCGTCGCAGATGAAAACGTCGGCCATCGAAACTCTCCCTTGTGGCGGTCCGGGCTGGGCCGGACTTGTGCCCGGGTTTTAGGAAGCAAGCCTTGGGCGGTCAATGCACACGCAACGCACAACCACGTGCGGAATCCGTGCATGGCTGAGGTCACGCGGTGGAGCCGGCCCGGGGAAGTTTGCTAGACATCGGGCATGACCATGCATGCCGACATCGCGACGCCGCCCGATCCGTCCCCGCCCAATGAGGCGCCGGCGAAGATGTCGCCGATGATGGAGCAGTATCACGAGATCAAGGCGGCCAATCCGGGTCTG
This sequence comes from Rhodopseudomonas telluris, assembly GCF_042432815.1. Classification (NCBI taxonomy): domain Bacteria; kingdom Pseudomonadati; phylum Pseudomonadota; class Alphaproteobacteria; order Hyphomicrobiales; family Nitrobacteraceae; genus Rhodopseudomonas; species Rhodopseudomonas telluris. The sequence continues at coordinate 241,508 of NZ_JBHLWM010000003.1, read as the reverse complement.
CTGCTGTTCTACCGGATGGGCGACTTTTACGAGCTGTTCTTCGAGGACGCCGAGATTGCCTCGCGCGCCCTCGGCATCACGCTGACCAAGCGCGGCAAGCATCTCGGCGCCGACATCCCGATGTGCGGCGTGCCGGTCGAGCGCTCCGACGACTATCTGCACCGGCTGATCGCGCTCGGCCATCGCGTCGCGGTGTGCGAGCAGACCGAGGATCCGGCGGCGGCGCGCGCCCGCAAGAGCGTGGTGCGGCGCGACGTGGTGCGGCTGATCACGCCCGGCACGCTGACCGAAGACACGCTGCTCGACGCCCGCGCCAACAACTACCTGCTGGCGATCGCCCGCGCCCGCGGCTCGTCCGGTGCCGACCGCATCGGGCTCGCCTGGATCGACATTTCGACCGGTGAATTCATCGTCACCGAATGCGCGACTGGCGAATTGCCGGCGACGCTGGCGCGGATCAATCCGAACGAGGCGATCGTCTCCGACGCGCTGTACAGCGACGCCGAGATCGGCCCGCTGCTGCGCGACCTCGCGGCCGTGACGCCGCTGACCCGCGACGTGTTCGACAGTGCGACCGCCGAAAAGCGGCTGTGCGATTACTTCGCGGTCGCCACCATGGATGGCCTCGCCGCGCTGTCGCGGCTGGAGGCGACGGCGGCCGCGGCCTGCGTCACCTATGTGGACCGCACCCAGCTCGGCAAACGCCCGCCGCTGTCGCCGCCGTCGCGCGAAGCGATCGGCACCACCATGGCGATCGATCCGGCGACCCGCGCCAATCTCGAACTGACCCGCACGCTGGCCGGCGAGCGACGCGGCTCGCTGCTCGACGCCATCGACTGCACCGTCACGGCCGCCGGCTCGCGGCTCCTCGCGCAGCGTCTCGCGGCGCCGCTGACCGACGCGGCCGCGATCGGGCGGCGGCTCGATGCGGTCGAGGCGTTCGTGGCCGAGCCGGTGCTGCGCGAGCAGATCCGCAGTGCGCTGCGCGCAGCGCCCGATATGGCCCGCGCGCTGGCGCGGCTGTCGCTCGGCCGCGGCGGACCACGCGATCTTGCGGCGCTGTGCAGTGGCATCCGTGCGGCCGACGAGGTGCTGGCGCAGCTCGCGCGTCTGACGGCGCCACCGCAGGACATCGCCAACGCGATGGCGGCGCTGCAGCGCCCGTCGCGCGATCTGTGCGCCGAACTTGGCCGCGCGCTCGCCGACGAGCTGCCGCTCCTGAAGCGCGACGGCGGCTTCGTCCGCGACGGCTATGAGCCGGCGCTCGACGAGACCCGCAAGCTGCGCGACGCCTCGCGCCTCGTCGTCGCGTCGATGCAGGCGCGCTACGCCGACGACACCGGCATCAAGGCGCTGAAGATCCGGCACAACAACGTGCTCGGTTACTTCGTCGAGGTCGGTGCCCAGCACGGCGACAAGCTGATGTCGCCGCCGCTGAACGCGACCTTCATCCATCGCCAGACCATGGCCGGTCAGGTTCGCTTCACCACCGCTGAGCTCGGCGAGATCGAGGCCAAGATCGCCAATGCGGGCGACCGCGCGCTCGGGCTCGAGCTGGAAATTTTCGACCGGCTTTCCGCCTCGATCGATGCCGCCGGCGACGATCTGCGCGCCGCCGCGCATGCCTTCGCGCTGCTCGACGTCGCCACTGCGCTGGCCAAGCTCGCGTCCGACGATAACTACGTCCGGCCCGAGGTCGACGAGTCGCTGGCGTTCGCGATCGAAGGCGGCCGGCATCCGGTGGTTGAGCAGGCGTTGAAGCGCGCCGGCGAGCCGTTCATCGCCAATGCCTGCGATCTGTCGCCCGGGCCGGCGCAGAAGAACGGCCAGATCTGGCTGCTGACCGGCCCGAATATGGCCGGTAAATCGACCTTCCTGCGCCAGAACGCGCTGATCGCACTGCTGGCCCAAGTCGGCAGCTACGTGCCGGCCGGCCGGGCGCGGATCGGCATCGTGGATAGGCTGTTCTCGCGGGTCGGTGCCGCCGACGATCTCGCCCGCGGGCGCTCGACCTTCATGGTCGAGATGGTCGAGACCGCGGCGATCCTGAACCAGGCGTCCGAGCGGGCGCTGGTGATCCTCGACGAGATCGGCCGCGGCACGGCGACCTTCGACGGCCTGTCGATCGCCTGGGCTGCGATCGAGCATCTGCACGAGAGCAACCGCTGCCGCGCGCTGTTTGCGACGCATTACCACGAGCTGACCGCGCTGTCGGCCAAGCTGCCGCGGCTGTTCAACGCCACGGTGCGGGTCAAGGAATGGCGCGGTGAGGTGGTGTTCCTGCACGAGGTGCTGCCGGGCTCCGCAGACCGCTCTTACGGCATCCAGGTCGCCAAGCTGGCCGGGCTTCCGTCCTCGGTGGTGAGCCGGGCCAAGGCGGTATTGGCCAAGCTCGAGGCCAACGATCGCGGCCAGCCCAAGACGCTGATCGACGACCTGCCGCTGTTCGCCATCACGGCCCGCGCCCCCGCCGAGGCGGTGCCGCCGAGTGAGGCCGAGCAACTGATCGAGGCGGTGAGAGCGCTGCACCCCGACGAACTGAGCCCGCGCGAGGCGCTGGAAGCGCTGTACGCCCTGAAGGCGAAGCTGCCGAAGGGTGACTGACGCTCCTTTGGCGTCATTGCGAGCCAACGGGTCGGCGCGGTGCGCCGCCCGATGACAGGCTCCGCGAAGCAATCCAGAGGCCCCGTGCGCGGCGCTGGATTCGTCGCTTCGCTCCTCGCAATGACGGCGCTCCCGAAGGACCTTGCGCCAGCAGCGCCACCCAAACGACAACGGCCGGGGCAGAGCCCCGGCCGTGCAGCAGATCCAAAGTGTGTGTGACGCTTACTTCTTGGCGGGCGCCGGCGCCGGAGCCTTGGCGGCCGGGTCGGCGGGCTTGGCGGCATCCGCGGGCTTCGCAGCATCGGCGGCCGGCTTGTCGAGACGCTCGACCTTGGCGGCCTGACGCAACTGGGCGACGTAGTCGGACTGCGCCTTGCGGGTGACGTACTGCTCGATCTGCGGCTTGACCTGATCGAAGCTCGGCGGCTTGCGGTTGCGCTTTTCCTCGACCTTGATGATGTGCCAGCCGAACTGGCTCTTCACCGGGTCCGAGATCTTGCCCGGTTCGAGCGCGAAGGCCACCGCGGAGAACTCCGGCACCATCTGGTCCTTGGTGAAGAAGCCGAGGTCGCCGCCGTCGGAGGCGCCCGGATCCTTGGACTTCTTCTTCGCCAGCTCGGCGAAGTCGGCGCCCTTCTTCAGCTCCTCGGCGATCGCCTTGGCCTCGTCCTCGGTCTCGACCAGGATGTGGCGGGCATGAACTTCCTGCTCGCCGGAAATCTGCTTGGCGGCGTCGTCATAGACCTTCTTCATCGCCGCGTCGGTGGTGGCGGCCTTGCCCTCGACCGAGAGCAGATCGTCCATCAGCAGGCGGTTACGGGCGAAATCGAGCCGCTTCTTGAACTCGGCTGTGTCCTGGATCTTCTTGTCCTCGGCCGCTTTCGCGACGATCTTCATGTCGATCAGGAAGGACAGCACGTTCTCCTGCTTGGAGGCGGGGTCCATCTGGGCCAGGCTCGGCCCGAGTTCTTCCTCGGCGCGGGTGACGTCGCTCTGACGGATCTCAGCGCCGTTCACCTTGGCCAGCACCGGGTCGGCGTCCTGGGCTCGCGCCATCGGGCTCGCGAGCAGCGCGAAGGCGAGACAACCGGTCGCGGCCGCGCCAACGAGGCCGGTACGCAGGGCCGATAGGGCTGCGGATGACGCAGGGGTCATGGAAAATCCTTGTTCTGAAAGCCGGGGTGCCGGAGGCGGCGGGACAGTCACCCAATCACGGCGACTTGGCAACGTGAAAACTCTGTCAAAATGATGAAATCACGCGATAGGCGGCGCGTTGACAACCCCCCACCCCAGCCATATCTCTGCCGCCACTGGTAAGGGTATCAAGGTCGCGGACGGCCCCGGCCGCGCTGCCGGCCGTCGGATTGCTGGATGCCAATCATTTCGCGCCGCACCTGTATCCCGATAGGTCGTCGGCGTCACGATGAGTTGATAGTGGCTCGAGCGAACGGCACATCGGCTTCCACGGCAAGGGCCGTGAAGTCACACTGCAAGGACAGGAAGCTGGCATGATCGGCGCGTTAGCCCGCAAACTCTTCGGCTCGTCGAACGATCGCAGGATCAAGGCCTATCAGGCCCGCGTCGCGGCGATCAACGCACTGGAGCCGGAAGTGGCGGCCCTGTCGGACGAGGCGCTGCGCGCCCGGACCGACGAATTCCGGGCGCAACTCGCCGCCGGAAAGACGCTGGACGACCTTCTGGTCCCCGCCTTCGCCACGGTGCGCGAGGCCGCCAAGCGCACGCTCGGCCAGCGCCATTTCGACGTGCAGCTGATCGGCGGCATGGTGCTGCACGAGGGCGACATCGCCGAGATGAAGACCGGCGAAGGCAAGACGCTGGTCGCCACGCTGGCGGTCTACCTCAACGCGCTGCCCGGCAAGGGCGTCCATGTCGTCACCGTCAACGACTACCTCGCCACCCGCGACTCCGGCTGGATGGGGCAGATCTACGGCTTCCTCGGCATGACCACCGGCGTAATCGTGCACGGCCTCGACGACAGCCAGCGCCAGGCCGCCTATGCGTGCGACATCACCTACGGCACCAACAACGAATACGGCTTCGACTATCTGCGCGACAACATGAAGTACCGGCTGGAGGACATGGTCCAGCGCGGGCATCATTTCGCCATCGTCGACGAAGTCGACTCGATCCTGATCGACGAAGCCCGCACCCCGCTGATCATCTCCGGTCCGCTCGACGATCGCTCCGATTTCTACAACACCATCGACACCTTCATCCCGCGGCTCGACAAGTCGGACTACGATATCGACGAGAAGCAGCGCACCGTGACGCTGACCGAAGCCGGCATGGAGAAGATCGAGACGCTGTTGCGTGACGCCGGCCAATTGCGCGGCGAGTCGCTGTACGACGTCGAGAACGTCTCGGTGGTGCACCACGTCAACCAGGCGCTGCGCGCCCACACGCTGTTCCAGCGCGACAAGGACTACATCGTCCGCAACGACGAGGTGGTGATCATCGACGAATTCACCGGCCGCATGATGCAGGGCCGGCGCTATTCGGAAGGCCTGCACCAGGCGCTGGAAGCCAAGGAACACGTCACTGTCCAGCCGGAAAACCAGACGCTGGCGTCGATCACGTTCCAGAACTACTTCCGGATGTACGACAAGCTCGCCGGCATGACCGGCACCGCGGCCACCGAGGCCGACGAGTTCTTCGACATCTACAAGCTCGAAGTGGTCGAGATCCCGACCAACCTGCCGATCTCGCGTCTGGACGAAGACGACGAGGTGTACCGCACGCAAGGCGAGAAATACGCGGCGATCCTTGCCGAGGTCGAGCGCGCCAACAAGCGGATGCAGCCGGTTCTGGTCGGTACGGCCTCGATCGAGAAGTCCGAAGTGCTGGCCGACCTGCTGCTGAAGAACGGCTACAAGCAGATCGACTTCGGCGACCCCAAGGGGCTGGACAAGCTGTATGCGGCGGCCCGCGCCGGCAAGCCCGCCAAGCTGTTCGCGGTGCTGAACGCCCGCTTCCACGAGCAGGAAGCCTATATCGTGGCCGAAGCCGGCGTGCCGGGCGCCATCACCATCGCCACCAACATGGCCGGCCGCGGCACCGACATCAAACTCGGCGGCTCGCTGGAAATGCGCATCCCGCAGGAGACCGCGGGGATCACCGACGAGGCCGAGAAGGCGGCGAAGATCGAGCAGATCAAGGCCGACATCGAGCGCTTCCGCGACATCGTACTGAACGCCGAGGACGAGATCGAGATCGAGCCCGCCAAGGGCAACAAGCCGGCCAAGACCGCCAAGCGCCCCGGCGGTCTCTACATCATCGGCTCCGAGCGCCACGAAAGCCGCCGCATCGACAACCAGCTGCGCGGCCGCTCCGGGCGTCAGGGTGACCCTGGCCGCTCCAAATTCTTCCTGTCGCTGGAAGACGACCTGATGCGGATCTTCGGCTCGGGCAAGCTCGACACCATGCTGACCCGCCTCGGCCTCAAGGAAGGCGAGGCGATCATCCATCCGTGGATCAACAAGGCGCTGGAAAAGGCGCAGCAGAAGGTCGAGGCGCGCAACTTCGACATCCGCAAGAACCTGCTGAAGTTCGACGACGTCCAGAACGACCAGCGCAAGGTGATCTTCGATCAGCGCATCGAGCTGATGAAGGAAGACAGCGTCGTCGAGACCGTCACCGACATGCGCCACACCTTCGTCGAGGATCTGGTCGCCAAGCACGTGCCCGAGCACGCTTATGCGGAGCAGTGGGACGTCGCCGGCCTCAAGGAAGAGCTGCAGCGCGTCGTCGGCCTCGACATTCCGGTCGACGAATGGGCCAAGGAAGAAGGCATCGCCGACGAGGAGCTGATCTCGCGGCTGGAGAAGGTGTTCGACGAGCACATGGCGGCGAAGGTGGCCCAGTGGGGCCCCGACGTGATGCGCTACGCCGAAAAGAGCATCCTGCTGCAGACGCTGGATCATCTGTGGCGCGAGCACCTTGTTATGCTCGACCATCTGCGCCAGGTGATCGGCCTGCGTGGCTACGGCCAGCGCGATCCGCTGCAGGAGTACAAGTCGGAGGCCTTCAATCTCTTCCAGGAAATGAGCGCGCATCTGCGCGAGGCGGTGACGGCGCAGCTGATGCGCGTGGAGATCATCCCGCCGGAGCAGCCGCGCGAACTGCCGCCGATGGAGGCCCACAAGGCCAATCCGGACACCGGCGAGGACGAGATGGCGATGGCCAACGTGTCGCTGGCGCCGGCCCAGATCGTCGACAAGGCGGCTCGCGATCCGAACAAGCCCGACACCTGGGGCAAGGTTGGCCGCAACGAGGACTGCCCCTGCGGTTCCGGCAAGAAGTACAAGCACTGCCACGGCCGCTACGCGTAAGCGCCGGCGGGGCCTGCGTTCGGCAGTCCGATAATCGACTGATCTATCAATGCCCGGCCTTGCGCCGGGCATTGTCGTTTCGGAGGCCGGGACGGGCAGTTAGTTTGTCAGCCTGAACGCGACGCCCGCGATCGTGAAGCCGTCGCTGGTTGTCGCAACGCCCTGCGCCTGTGCTGCCTCGCGAACCTTGGCGGCGTCCGCGACCTTGAAGGTCAGCGCGGTCATCGCTTCGCTTGCGCCCGGGATGAACCGGAAGATCGCGTTCGGCAGGTGGAGTTCGGCGGCGCCGTCAGCACCCTGGCTCACCGGCAGGTCGAGAATCCGTCCCCAATGCGCGGCAAGATCGGCCGGGTTCGGGCTCTGCATATCGACCGCGGTCAGCGCCTGCGTCGTGTCGGTCCTGATCGCCTTGGCCCAGTCGGGGCCCGCGGGCGGGTAGGGGCCGCGGATGTTGTCGCTGCCTTCGGTATGGTTGAGCTCAATGAAGGCGGCGCGGCAGTCGCGGGGATGCAGCTGCACGCCGTGATACGGCGCGTGGTCGATGACGTTGGCGGTGCGGACGCCGAGGCTGGCGGCGTGGCGGCCGCGGGCGTCCGGATCATCGCAGCAGAAGATCGCCATGTAGCCGCCGCGGCCGCCGGTCTTCTCCAGGAAGCGGCCGGCCGCGGTGCCGGGCTCAGTCGGTGCGACGATTTCCAAGAGCGTAGTGTCGACCGGCATCAGCACGTTTTCCAGGCCGTATTTGCCGACATGCGGATCGCGGTAGCAGATGTTCAGCCCCATGATGGCGGCGAGCTGCGACGCGGCGGGCTCGAGCGGCTCGGTGACGAGGCAGATCTGGCGCAGGCGGAGAAACGGCGCCATCGTCAGCGGCCTTGGAACGAGGGCGCGCGCTTCTCGACGAAGGCGGCGGCGGCTTCCTTGTGATCCGCGGTCTCGGCGCAGCGCGAGTGATGCAGCGCCTCGGCGTCGAAACAGGCCTCGAGCGACAGGCTCTCGGCGTTGTTGATGTTGGTCTTGATGTAGCCGAGCGTCACGCTCGGACCTTGCGCCAGCGACAGCGCGAGCTCGCGCGTTGCCTGCTCGACTTCCGCGTCCGGTACCACTTTGGTGACGATGCCGAGCGCCTGCGCCTCCTGGGCGGTCAGCACCGGCGAGGTCAGATACAGCTCGCGCGCCTTGGCGGCGCCGATCAGATGCGTCAGGAAGTAGGTGCCGCCGAAATCGCCCGACAGGCCGACCTTGGCGAACGCCGTGGTGATCTTGGCGGAGCTACCGGCGACGCGCAGATCGCAGGACAGCGCCATCGACAGACCGGCGCCAGCCGCAGCGCCGTCGATCTGCGCCACCACCGGCTTGGGCATCTGGTGCAGGATACGCGACACTTCCATGCCGCGGCGCAGATTGGCGACCTTCTGTTCGAGCGGCGGCGGGCTGCCGGCCGCCGCCATCGACTTGACGTCGCCGCCGACGCAGAACGTGCCGCCGGCGCCCTTCAGCAGCACCGCGCGCACCTCCGGATCGTCCTTGGCGCGGTGCGCCGCTTCGACCAGCCCTCGGATCATGCCCTGATTGAGCGCATTGCGGCGCTCGGGACGGTTCATCGTGATGGTGAGCAGGCCGCGGTCGAGATGCTGCAGGACGATGTCGGACATTAGCGTTTCCCTGTTGTTGTTGTTCTTGTGGTCATCGAACCGAGCCGACCACCGCGCCCTCAAGGTGAGGAGGCGCGCAGCGCCGTCTCACCTTGAGCGTTTCCGTCATTGCGAGCGAAGCGAAGCAATCCAGAGCTCAGTGCACCGAACTGGATTGCTTCGTCGCTTCGCTCCTCGCAATGACGGATGCTGTCGTGTGTTACTTCTTCACCAGCGGACAGCGCGACTGCTCGAGCGGCTGAAACGCCTGCTCGCCCGGCACGGTGGCGAGCAGCTTGTAGTCGTCCCAGCGGCCCTTGGATTCGGACGGCTTCTTGACCTCGAACAGGTACATGTCGTGCACCATGCGGCCGTCCTCGCGGATGCGGCCGTTCTTGGCGAAGAAGTCGTTGATCGGGGTGTCCTTCATCTTCTTCATCACGGCAGCCGGGTCGGTGGTGCCCGCGGCCTTCACGGCATTCAGATAGTGGGTGACTTCCGAATACAGGCCCGCCTGGGCCGAGGTCGGCACGCGCTTGGTGCGCTCCATAAAGCGCTTGGTGAAGGCGCGGGTCTCGTCGTTGAGATCCCAGTAGAATGCTTCGGTCAGGATCAGGCCCTGCGCGGTCTCCAGCCCGACGCTGTCGATGTCGGAGATGAAGGCCAGCAGCGGCGACACCTTCTGGCCGCCCTTGGTGATGCCGAATTCGGCCGCCTGCTTGATGGCGTTGATGGTGTCGCCGCCCGCATTGGCGAGGCCGATCACCTTGGCCTTGGAGCTCTGTGCCTGCAGCAGGAAGGACGAGAAGTCCGAGGTGTTGAGCGGATGCTTCACGCTGCCCAGCACCTTGCCGCCCGACGCCTTGATGACGTTGGTGGTATCGCGTTCGAGGTCCTGGCCGAACGCGTAGTCGGCCGACAGGAAGAACCAGGTGTCGAGGCCCTGCTTCACCGCGGCGAGGCCCGTGGTGTTGGCCTGCGCGTAGGTATCGAACACGTAGTGCACGGTGTAGGGCCCGCATGCCTCGTTGGAGAGGCGGATCGAGCCGGGCCCCGAGAACATGATGATCTTGTTGCGGGCCTTGGCGATCTCGGCGGCGGCCAGCGCGGTGGCCGACGCGGCGACGTCGATGATTGCCTCGACGCCCTGATTGTCGAGCATGTCGCGCGCGATATTGGCGGAGAGGTCCGCCTTGTTCTGATGATCGGCCGCGATGATCTCGATCTTGCGGCCGAGCACGCTGCCGCCGAAATCCTCCACCGCCATCTTGGCGGCGGTCTCGCTGCCGGGGCCGGTGATATCGGCATACAGACCGGACATGTCGAGAATTGCGCCGAGCTTCAGCGGCGGCTGAGACTGCGCCTGCGCGGCCGTCATCACAGCAAACGACAGACATGCGACAAGAGTTGTCCGGATCATTCTCAAAGCGTCCTCCCCTGACCGGCGCCGGCTTCATTCGCGGCGCTTCTGGTCGTGGTGCGATCATGCCGTATCGGTTGCTGAGCGGCAAGCGAGCCGGTTTTCCGGCCGATGGAATGACTTGCTCGCAGCCGATCCGCTTAGTAATCGAACGGCGTGCGGACGATGATCGATGAGCGGGTGTCGGCGCGGCGGTGAGTGCAGGCGATGATCGCGACGACCTCTGCGGCTCGCGCACGATGCGTGGCGACGATCGTCGCGGCGCTCTTGATGGCCGGCTGTGATGCGCAAGCCGCCTGTGCGGATCTGCCAGCACAAGGCGAAGGTACCGTCGCCGCGGTCGCGGATGCGCGCACGCTGCGCTTCGACGACGGTCGCGAGATCCGGCTCGCCGGCGTCGAAGTCGACGCGGCTGATCGTGGCGAGGCGGTCGCCGCGCTGTCTGCGCGGGCGCGCGGCCAGCACGTCACGCTGCGCGGCGCCGATGATGCGCCGGACCGCTACGGCCGCCAGCCTGCTTTCGTGTTCGTCGATGGCGAGGCGGTGTCCTTGCAGGTGGCGCTGCTCGCCGCCGGGCACGTTCTGGTCGGGCTCGGGATTCCGCAACCCGACTGCCGCGCCGAGTTGCTCGCCGCCGAAGCATCGGCCCGCGATTCGAAGCGCGGCCTCTGGAGTTCGGGCGCGGCCCTCAAAAACGCCGAAAATGTGGAAGATGTTCTGTCGCGGGTCGGGCGCTTCAGCGTCATCGAAGGCAGGATATTGTCGGTTCGGGAGGCCGGCGGGACGATTTTTTTGAACTTCGGCCGGCGCTGGACTCGGGACTTTGCGGTGACTATTTCAAGGCGCATATTGGGACCGTTCGAGGCCGCGGGCATTGCGCCCAAGTCCTTGGAGAACAAACGAATCCGCGTTCGCGGTTGGGTCGAGCGACGCTCCGGCCCGCAGATCGCGGTTCGTGACGTGGGACAGATTGAGGTGCCGGGCGCGCGCTAGCGTCCGCAGAGAGCCATTACGTGATCGCATCCGAGGGACGGCGCAGCATCTGGAGGAGCCGCCGCTGGCTGGTGTTGCCGCTGCTCGGCGTGCTGACGCTCGCGGGATGCGGCGATTTTCGCCGTTTCGAGACGGCCTCGATCCCGTCCAGCACGCCGGCCGCCAAGCCCGTCCTTCGGCCTGCCGCGCAGTCGCCGGCTGCCGAACGCGAGCACGAGCGCATCCTTGCGACCTATGGGGGCGCTTACGACGATCCCAAGCTGGAAGCGCTGATCACCAGCACGGTCGATCGCCTGGTCGCGGCGTCGGACCGGCCCGATCTCACCTACAAGGTGACGATCCTCAATTCCGGCGCCGTGAATGCCTTCGCGCTGCCGACCGGGCAGCTTTACGTCACCCGCGGGCTGGTCGCGCTGGCCAGCGATACGTCGGAATTGTCCTCGGTGCTGTCGCACGAAATGGCGCATGTGCTCGCCAAGCACGCGGCGATTCGCGAAGACCAGGCGCGCCAGGCCGCGCTCGTCACCCGCGTCGTTACCGACATGGGCAATGATCCGGAGATGACCGCGCTGGCGCTGGCCAAGACCAAGCTGTCGATGGCGAGCTTCTCGCGGCAGCAGGAGCTGGAGGCCGACGGCATCGGCGTCGGCATCTCGGCGCGCGCCCAGTTCGATCCTTACGGTGCGTCGCGCTTCCTCACCGCGATGGAGCGCAACGCCGCGCTGAAGGCCGGCCGCGGCGGCGATGGGCGGTCGCAGGACTTCCTGGCCTCGCACCCGGCCACGCCGGAGCGGGTGCGCAATGCGCAGAACAACGCCCGGCAATACGCCTCGGCCGAGCAGACCGCGAAGGGCGAGCGCGACCGCGAGACCTATCTCAACGCGATCGACAACATCGTCTACGGCGAGGACCCGAGCGAAGGCTTCGTGCGTGGCCGCCGCTTCCTGCACCCCAAGCTCGGCTTCACCTTCCAGGTCCCGGAGAGCTACACGCTCGATAACACCGCGCAGGCGGTGATCGGGGTGCGCGAGGGCGGCAGTCAGGCGATGCGGTTCGACGTCGTCCGCGTCCCTGCGGAGCAATCGCTCGGCGACTACCTGAATTCCGGCTGGATGGAGAATGTCGATCGCAGCTCGACCGAGGAGCTGAGCATCAACGGCTTCCCCGCGGCATCCGTCTCGGCGCGGGGCGATCAGTGGCAGTTCAAGGTCTACGCGCTGCGGTTCGGCAGCGACGTCTATCGCTTCATTTTCGCGACCCGGCAGAAGTCGGCCGAGAGCGATCGCAATTCGCGCGATACGGTGAATTCGTTTCGCCGCCTGACGCTCGACGAAATCCAGGCAGCGCGGCCGCTGCGGATCAAGGTGATCACCGTGCAGCCGGGCGACACCGTCGAGTCGTTGTCGCATCGCATGGCCGGCGTCGACCGCCCGCTGGAGCGCTTCCGCGTGCTGAACGGCCTCGAAGCCAACGCCACGGTGAAGCCGCGCGATCTGGTGAAGATCGTGGTCGACTGAGCGATCGATGCCGCCGCCAGCTCAGCCGAGCGGCAACCCCGGTTCGGCGATGGCGATGGTCGATATGCCTGTGCGATCTGTTCGGGACCGCCTTTCGGCGGCCACAGCCTGGCGGATCACGGGCAAGCAGCCTGACGGGCGGCGCGCTCGGCTTGCTATCAGGATCGACAACAAAAAAAGGCCCGGCGTTCCGCCGGGCCTTCAATTCTTACGTAGCTTTGATTCTCAGACCTGATCGCGTGCCTTACGCGGCTTCGTCGGTCACGGTGTCGTCGCTGTCACCGTCGAGATCGCCATCCGTATCGGTGTCGCTCTCGGCATCCGCATCGGCCTTGGCGCCGCGACGGGGGCTCTTGGCGAGCTGACCTTCGACTTCCTTGACGGCTTCGGTCTCGGTGACCTGCTGGACCACCGCGATTTCGCGCGACAGCCGGTCGAGCGCCGCTTCATAGAGCTGGCGTTCGCTGTAGGACTGCTCGGGCTGCGATTCCGAGCGGTACAGGTCGCGCACGACTTCGGCGATCGCAACGATGTCGCCGGAGTTGATCTTCGCTTCGTATTCCTGGGCGCGGCGTGACCACATCGTCCGCTTGACGCGGGCACGGCCCTTCAGCGTCTCCAGCGCCTTCTTGACCAGCGCCGGGTCCGACAGCTTGCGCATGCCCACATTGGCGACCTTGGCGGTCGGCACGCGCAGCGTCATCTTGTCCTTGATGAAGTTGATGACGAACAGCTCGAGCTTGGCGCCCGCGATTTCCTGCTCCTCGATCGCCAGGATCTGGCCGACGCCGTGCGCCGGATAGACCACGAACTCGTTGGCCTTGAAGCCCTGACGCTGGGTCACCGCCTTCTTCGGCTCCTCGGCCTTGGGGGCGGGCGCGGGCTTCGCAGCCACCGGCTTCACCTCCGGCTTAGCGGCAGCCTTCGGCGCGGCAGCGGCGGGCGCGACCGGAGCCGAGACGGGCGCCTTGGCGGCAGGCTTGACGGCAGGTTTCGCGGAAGCGGCCTTGGAGACGGTCGCCGCAGCGGCGGGTTTCGCGGTCTTGGATGGCATTTCACTTCTTTTGTTTTTCGAGGACTTGAGGGCCGTCGCCTTGGAGGCCGAAGCCTTCGCGGCGGAACCCTTAGCGGTTGTCGGCTTGGCGGTGCTCGCCTTGGGAGCGGTCACCTTGGCCTTGGGCGCCTTGGATGCAGAGGACCGTGTCGGGGTCGATTTGGCGGTCCGGGTGTCCTTGGCTGAAGTCCGGGATCGGTTGGTGGTTGCGCTGCGGCTGCCAGCGTGCTTGGCACCCTTCGAGGAAGCACTCATTTTACGCGTTTTCTGTGACACAGCCTGCGCGTGGAACCGCCACGCCCCTGTTCGTTGTTCTTGACGGGATCCCTTCCCGGCCGCAAAAATGGCATGCCGAGTTTCTAGAATGTGCCAAATATAGCACATTTCCCGCAAAAATCAATGATTTATGACGAATCGGCCCGGTTCCTCGCGGGGACCAGGTCGATTCATCATCAACAGGGTTAAGCCGGGTTGAGAAATCACGCCCCGGCGGGCGTGCCGGTCGCGTGCTCCGGCTTAGTCGCCGGTGCCCGGCTCCTTCGAGAAGAACTTGTCGAACTTGCCGTCCATGCCGTCGAACTGCTTGGCCTCGTCCGGCGCGTCCTTCTTCTGGGTCAGGTTCGGCCAGGTCTTGGCGTATTCGGAGTTCAGCTCGAGCCACTTCTCGAGCCCCGGCTCGGTGTCGGGCTTGATGGCGTCGGCCGGGCATTCCGGTTCGCACACGCCGCAGTCGATGCATTCGTCCGGATGGATGACCAGCATGTTCTCGCCCTCGTAGAAGCAATCGACGGGGCAGACTTCGACGCAATCGGTGTATTTGCACTTGATGCAGTTTTCAGTGACGACGTAAGTCATCCGAAGGCTCCGGAACGGTTCTAATTTTGAGTGTTTGCGTACCGCAGGTGTCCCACAGCCGCAAGATGAAGATGCCTATTCCCGTGGCACTTCGAGATCGGCATAAAGTCCAGTAACGGAGGCCGCGTCGCCGCGGCGCTCCGCAAATCCAATCACTTTCAGCACCCGGACGCCACGATCCAGCGCAATCGTCAGCACGTCGCCGGCTTTGACGCCGTGGCCCGGCGATGTCTCGCGCGCGCCGTTGATCCGGACATGGCCGCTTTCCACCAGCGCGGCCGCCGTGCTGCGGGCCCTGACGACCCGCGCATGCCACAGCCATTTGTCGAGACGCTGCCGCTCCACGCACCACCCTGGATCAGCCGCGCGGTTGCGCGGCGAGGCTCACTCCTTGCGGCCGGCGGACAGCTGCTCCTTGAGCGCCGCGAGCTTGGCGAACGGCGAATTCGGATCGATCGGCCGGTCGCGTTCGCGCGGCGGCGCGCTGGAATGCACCTGCCGGTGCGATCCGCCGCCCTGATTGTCGCGACCGCCCTTGCCGCCCTGGAATTTGTTCGGGAATTTGTCGCGGCCCTTGAAGCCCTCGCGCGGCGGACGGCCTTCGCCCTGGGCGTCGCGTCGCGTCGCGCCGCCGTCGCCTTCGCGACGATCGCGGCGGAAGTCTCCCTTGCCGCGGCGTCCGCCCTGATCCGGGCGGTCCTGCCGCGCGCCAGCTTCGCCTTCGGCGGCCGCCTGGCCGCCCTGGCCATGCTGCGGGCGATTGTTGGTGTGGCGCTTGTTACGGTCGTGGCGCGGCCGATGCTCGTCGGACCGTCCGCCGGGACGCCACACCTCGACCAGATCCGGCTGCGGCTTGGCGGCGGCATCCGCCGTGGCAGCTTCTGCCGCAGGGGCGGCCTCAGCAGTCCCGGCTTCGGCAGCACTAGCTTCGGCCGTCGGAGCGTCCGCATCGGTCGCTTCCGCCTTAGACTCTTGAGACGCAGCATCTTCAGGCGCAGCAGCAGCTTCGGCTGGCGCCGCTTCCGCCGCGGATTCGCTGGATTCGGCGGCCGGCGTGTCCTGCGCGGCGGCGGTCGTTTCGGCCGGCGCATCGGCCGGCTCGCTCGGAGCGGCGGCCTCCCGCGCGTCCACCGTCGTGGACGGCTCGAACGCAATCGCGCCGGCCAGGATGGCATGATCTTCGGCCGAGAATGTCGTCTCGGCGGCGGGCGCAACGGTCGCCTCGGCTTGCGCCGGCTGCGGCGCGGCAGCCTGCGGCAGCGGCGGCCGCTTCTCCATGCGATAGCCCAGCGCGCGGAGGATCGAGGCGAAGTCCTCGCCGGCCGATCCGGTCAGCGACGTCATCGCCTGGGTCACCACGAAGCTGCGGCCATCGAAGGCGCCAGCCGGCTTCTCGCCCGGCATGCCCTCGCGCCACGCCAGCGCGGGACGGATCAGATCGGCGAGCCGCTCGAGAATATCGACGCGGACCGCGCGTTCGCCGCACAGCCGGTAGCCCAGCGTGCGATAGGCGTCGCGGTCCAGCGCCTTGTCGACTGGAAACGAGGTCCGGCCGCTGCTCGCCAGATGTTGCGCGCCCGACAGCGCCGACATGTCGACATTGTCGAGCTTCTGCGCCCACAGCAGCGACGCCAGCGCGCGCGCCGCCGGCTTCAGCAGCGACGGAATGTAGATGTGATAAGCGCCGAACCGCACGCCGTATTTGCGCAGCGTCGCGCGCGACGGCTGGTCGAGATCCTTCATCTCCGTGGCGATCTTGCTGCGCTCGATCACGCCCAGCGACTCGATCAGCTGGAAGGCGATGCCGCGGCCGATGCCGGTGATGTCCTCGGCTTTGCCGAGTTCGAACAGCGGCCCGAGAATCTTTTCGATATGCGTCTTGAGCCAGAGGTCGAGCCGCGCCTGCACGGCTTCGCGCGGCGCACCCGCCAGACGATCATCCGCGATGATACGCAGCCGCGGCCGGAGCACGTCGTCGGAGCCGACCAGCCGCGCCACCGCGTCGCCGGTCCAGCGCACGATACCTTCCGACGTCAGGACGAATTGTTCGTCGGGAGCGGCCGCAAGCTTCTCGGCGCGGGCGTCGATTTCGCCGGCCAGGGCCTTCTGCGCGGTCGCCTGCAGCGCCTTCGCATCCGACCCGGCCTCGGCCGCGTCCGGCGCGAAGGTGAAGCCGTCGAGACGACCAATCACATGTCCCTCGACGATGACTTCGCCGGTCTTACCAATTTCCGTATTCAACATCGTGTTTTCCCGCAGGCGGCGCATCAATACACTGGTCCGACGATCTACGAAACGTTCCGTGAGGCGTTCGTGCAGCGCATCTGACAATTTATTTTCAATGTCGCGCGAAATGCCTTGCCAGTGGTCAGGATCAGCCAGCCAGTCGGCCCGGTTGGCGACGAAAGTCCATGTCCGGATCTGAGCGATCCGTGCCGAAAGCGTGTCGATGCCGCCGTCGATCCGGTCGGCCTGCTCGACCTGAGCGGCAAACCAGCTGTCCGGAATCCGGCCTTTCTGCATCAGAAACCGATACAGCGTCGTCACCAGTTCGGCGTGGGCCGCCGGCGCGATCTTGCGATAGTCCGGGACCTGGCAAACGTCCCATAGCCGCTCGACGGCTGCGGCGCCATGCGCCATGTCGCGCACATCGCCGTCCCGGGCGGCGTGGTCGAGCACCCGCAGGTCCTCGGCGACCGGCGCGCGGGTCAGCGCGTCGTGGCGTGGCGACTCCGCCAGCGAGACCTGCAGCGCGCCGACCGAGCCGAAATTAAGCTGCGAATTGCGCCATTGCAGCATCTTCACCGGCTCGAACGTGTGGTTCTGCAGGGCGTTGACGAGCTCGGGCTCGAATGGCGCGCAGCGCCCGGTGGTGCCGAAGGTGCCGTCTCGGGTGGCGCGGCCGGCGCGGCCGGCGATCTGACTGAATTCGGCCGGGGTCAGCCGGCGGAATTGGTAGCCGTCGAATTTGCGGTCGGACGCGAAGGCGACGTGATCGACGTCGAGGTTGAGACCCATCCCAATCGCGTCGGTGGCGACCAGATAATCGACGTCGCCGGACTGAAACATCGCGACCTGGGCGTTGCGGGTGCGCGGCGACAGCGAGCCGAGCACTACCGCGGCGCCGCCGTGCTGGCGCTTGATCAGCTCGGCGATGGCGTACACTTCGTCGGCCGAGAACGCCACGATCGCGGTCCGGCGCGGCTGCCGCGTCAGCTTGCGGTCGCCGGCGAATTCGAGCTGCGACAGCCGCGGTCTGGTGACGATGCTGACGCCCGGCAGCAGCCGCTCGATGATCGGCCGCATCGTCGCGGCGCCGAGCAGCAGCGTTTCGTCGCGGCCGCGCCGGCGCAGGATGCGATCGGTGAAGACGTGGCCGCGCTCGAGGTCGGCGGCGATCTGGATCTCGTCGACGGCCAGAAACGACACGTCGAGATCGCGCGGCATGGCCTCGACGGTCGACACCCAGTAGCGCGCCTTGGGCGGCTTGATCTTCTCTTCGCCGGTGACCAGCGCGACCGCATCCGGGCCAACCCGCTCGACGATCTTGTTGTAGACCTCGCGCGCCAGCAGACGGAGCGGCAAACCGATCAGCCCGGACGAATGCGCCACCATGCGCTCGATCGCCAGATGGGTCTTGCCGGTGTTGGTCGGGCCCAGCACCGCCGTGACGCCGGCGCCGGGCGCCCGGTCATTGGTAAACGGCGCGGAAAACGAAAGAGGCATTTTGGCTGTATTTCTGCGTGGCTGCGGTCAAAGATGTGTCACATTGCGACGCCGCAGCGCACGCGGGTTAAGCTGTGGAACGAGTCCCGAACGAAACGCGGCCGAATCGGTGACTCGATGGATTCGATGCGCCCCCAATCGCAACATCTTGCGTCGCCTAAGATCTTCCTCACCAGATCAGGGACGGGGGCGAAGATCAACGCTCGAAAATGCGCCTTATTCCGCTCGGCCATGCGTTCGACGATTCCCCGGCGAGTCAACTGGATTCGACTCGGACTGCGGGAGGCGTTCGGGCGCTCGTCGGGCAGGGGTGTTATTGAGCCCGCGAGGCCGATTTCGGCGGCGTGGCGGTGGTGATGAACTGGGTCGCCTGCAGCACGGCATTGCCGACCGGCGTCGGGATCTTCAGCCGGAACGGCGCCAGCACCCGCGTGCCTGCGATCGGCGCCAGCCAGACTTCCATGGTGCGCAGCCCGGTCAGATATTTGATCGCTGCGCGGTCCGGAATGTAGCCGGACACCGGTGTGAAATAGATGCCGCAGACCAGCGCCGGCCCCTGATAGCCCTTCTCGGCCCTCACCATCTCGGTGCGCTTGTACTCGAGGCGAAGATCGTAGCGCATCCGGCCGTCGAAGATCGGCGTCGACACCCGGCAGGCATCGGGCGACATCGGATCGCCGACGCCGGACACCCGCAGGAACGAGGCGGTCATCGGATCGAGCACGCCGCGGCGATGCGCGTCGGTTACCGGGATGCGGTCGGCATCCGCCGGCGGTTCGGGCTCGATCGAGGAGTCCTTGATGTTGCCGTTGGCCAGCGTGATCCGGATCGTCTCGGTCTTCTTGGCGCTGGTGGTGGACGCCATGTAGTTCATCGGCACGAACTGGCCGCCGACGATGCGCCCCTGTGCCTCGCCGCTGCCGTGGCCGCTGGAGAATGCCTGCATCACGCCCGACGTGGCGCCGCTGGCGGCGGCCGCATACTGGTCGTCGGCGATTTCGATCACCCAGGCGCCCTTGCCGACTTCGATGCCGGCCAGCGAGGCCTCATAGCGGGCGTCGAGCTTGCCCTGAGCGGCCGCCGGGGCAGACAATCCGACCGACGCTGAAGCCACCGCGATAAACCCGGCGAGGGCGACCTGCAGCCGCGGCGAAGCGCTGGTCTGTCGGCGGAAGCAATTGCGGGCGGAAATGTTCACTCAGGTCGTCCTGCCTGGCGGCCGTGGCACGCCGTTCAACCGACCCCAAAAACCACGATCGGTGCAATCCATCGTTTCGGAATCGAATGCGTCGTTTATATGATGGTAGATCGTTGATCCGGCGCGGCAAATCAATGCATGCCGATGGCGGCGGGGTCCCGCTGCCGGTCAAAATACCGCGGCGGCGGCGGCTGCAGCTTGACGCTGGACGCGAGCCCGCCTATAGGTCCCCGGCTCCTGAAATGGACGTCGATAGAACCCCCGCGCCTGCCAGTGGGCCGGCGGGGATGACAAAGGATTTTCGCCATGTCCCGGCGCTGCGAACTGACCGCCAAGGGTGCCCAGACCGGCCACAAGGTCAGCCACTCGAACATCAAGACCAAGCGGCGCTTTCTGCCCAATCTGGTCAACGTCACTTTCCTGTCCGACGCGCTCGGCCGCCCGGTGCGGCTGCGGGTGTCGACCAATGCGCTGAAGAGCGTCGACCACCGCGGTGGTCTGGACGCCTTCCTGCTCAAGGCCACCGACGCCGAGCTGTCGCCGAAGGCCGTGGAGCTGAAGCGCGCGATCGCCAAGAAGAAGGCCGCTGCGCCGGTCGCGGCTGCGAGCTGATCCGCTTTTAGCGGCGATCTGCTATCGGCGATCCTGAGTTTGGACGGCCGGGTTGAAAAACCCGGCCTTTTCGTTTGCGCGCTGATCAGCCTTTTGGAGCTGCGGCTGTGTCCGGATGCCGGACCGCAGGGCCGCGGCGCCGGCACGGTCCGTTAATGACATCCACCCGTCATTGGTCGAATCCCGTAGTATACCGAGGTGACGGGTTCGGGCGACACACGCACAAGCTGTCAAGATTGTCCGCTCGTCGGATTGGATAGAGCCCCACCGTCCTGGCTGAGCCTGGAGATGGGACGACGGCGGTGCAGCCGCGTCGCAGAGGCCGCGCGATGAAGCTTTCGACACGCCTGATCCTGGCGATGGTGGCGCTGGTCATCGTGACCACAGCGGTTCTCGGCTTCCTCAATTATCGTGGCATCGTCCAACTGCTCATTCCGCGCACGGTCGCGCGTCTGCAGACCCACGCCCAGCTCAATGCGCTGCTGATGGACGCGCAGCTGCGCGGCACGCTGGCGGACGCCAAGAGCGCGCAAGCCTCGTCGGCGTTGCAGGATCTGCTCGCGAGGCGTCCCGAAGCGGGCGGCCCGAACGCCCAGAGCTGGCGCCAGCGGATCGAGGATCGTTTCGCCTCGGAGCTGGCCGCCAAGCCGAATTGCGCAATCCTTCGGATTATCGGTGTACAGGATGGCGGGCTCGAGCTGGTCCGGGTCGATCGCCTGGGGCCCAACGGCGCGATCCGGGTGGTGCCGCCCGCGGAGCTGACGAGGCGGGGCGACAGGGCGTACTTCAAGGAAGGGATGGCTCTGCGGCGGGGAGAGGTGGCGATCTCCCAGGTCGAGCTGAACAGGAACCTGACGGGCATCGAGGTTCCCTACACGCCGACGGTGCGGACGATGGCGCCGATCGACGCCGCCGATGGCACGCGGCTCGGGCTGCTGGTCATCAATACCAACCTCAACGCGCTGTTCGACCGGGTGCGCAACAGCGTTGATTCCGGCGACACCGTCTATGTGATCAACGAGGCCGGCGACTATCTGGTGCATCCGGATCGATCGCAGGAATTCGGCTTTGATCTGGGCCAGCGCCACCGCATCCAGGACGATTTCCCGACGTTTGCCGAATTGCTCAACGACAAGGAGGCGACTCCGTCGGTGATCGAGAGTGCCGAGGGCCGCTCCTTCGGCCTCGGAATCGGATGGGTGCGACTGGCCGATGGTCCGTTGATCGGCGTCGTGGAGATGCGCGACTACGCGTCGTTGGGATCCGTGCAGGCGGCGGTCCGTAATTCGACCCTGGCGGGCGGCGCGGTCGCCATCCTGGTGGCGATGCTGATCGCGGTGCCGCTGGCGCGTTCGCTCACCCGGCCTCTGGTCCGGATCACGCACTCGGTGCAGGCCTTCGCCCGCGGCGAGAAGTTCGAGCTCGCGCCCGGCGGCGGATACGAGATCAAGCTGCTGGCCGATGCGTTCGAGCAAATGACCAGCGAGTCGAAACGACGCGCCATCGCCTTTACGGAGGAGGTGGAAGAACGCAGTCGTCTCGCAGGCGTGCTGCAGAACACCATCGACAACATGGTGGACCCGGTGCTGGTGGCCGACGCGCGCGGCATCGTGATCCTCACCAATCCGGCGGCGCGCGAGATGTTCGGCACGCTGTCGGGGGTCGGGCTGAATAACACCACCCGCTCGTTCGACCGCTTCTATCCGGACGGAAGGCCGCTGCTGCCGGCGCAATCGCCGCTGCTGCGCGCTTATCAAGGCGAGCAGATCGTCAATTTCGAATTCGTCGTGCAGCCGATCGGCTCCAGTCGCAGATACTATCTGATCGCGAATGGCCGACCGCTGATCAGCGAGAGCGGAGACATCCAGGGTGCCGTGATGGTGTATCACGACATCACCCAGAAGACGAAAGCCGAGGAGGCGTTGCGCCGCAGCGAGCAGATGGCGCGCGCGATCGTCGACACCGCTCTCGACGCCTTCGTTCAGGTCGACGCGCTCGCGACGATCACCGAATGGAGCCCGCATGCCGAGCTGATGTTCGGTTGGAAGCGCACCGAGGCGATCGGCCGCAACGTCTTCCAGCTGATCATCCCGCCCGATCAGCTCGAACAGCGGACCGAGGAATTCACGCAGTTCGCCACGACGCTCGGCCGCGAGAACGCCGGCTTCCGCGTCGAGATCGAAGCGATCCGGCACGACGGCACGCCGATCCCGATCGAAGTGGCGATGACGGCGCTGTATCGCGACGGCAGCTTCGTCATCAACGCGTTCCTGCGCGATCTCACCGAGAAGATCGCGTTCGAGGAGCAGCTGCGGCAGTCGCAGAAGATGGAGTCGATCGGCCAGCTCACCGGCGGCATCGCGCACGACTTCAACAACATGCTGACGGTGATCACCGGAACGATCGACATCATCAGCGACGGCGTCGCCGACCAGCCACATCTTGCTGCCATCGCCAGGCTGATCAGCGAGGCGGCCGATCGCGGCGCCGAGCTGACGCGTCTGTTGCTCGCCTTCGCCCGCAAGCAGCCGCTGCGACCGGACGAGACCGACGTCAACGGCCTGGTGGCGGGGCTGCAGAGCCTGCTGCGGCCGACCCTCGGCGAACAGATCGAAGTCGAGACCGTGCTGGCGAGCGACGTCTGGCCGATCTATGTCGATCGCGGCCAGCTCGAATCCGCACTGGTCAATCTGGCGGTCAATGCCCGCGACGCGATGCCGAACGGCGGCAAGCTGACGCTCGAAACCTGCAACATCATCGTCGACCAGGAGTTTGCCAAGCGGCTCGGCAATGTCGACGTCGGCGCCTATGTGATGATCGCCATCACCGATTCCGGCTGCGGCATCCCCGAGGCGATCCGCGGCAAGGTGTTCGATCCGTTCTTCACCACCAAGGAAGTCGGCAAGGGCACCGGGCTCGGACTCAGCATGGTGTACGGCTTCATCAAGCAGTCCGGCGGACATATCACGTTGTACAGCGAGGAAGGCCTGGGCACGACGTTCCGGCTGTATCTGCCGCGCGCCACCGCGGAGGCCGAACGCGAAACGCCGGCGGCATCCGAAGGCGGTGCGATCGGCGGCACCGAGACCATCCTGGTGGTCGAGGACGACGCCATGGTGCGCAGCTACGTCAACGCGCAGCTCAAGAGCCTCGGCTACACCGCACTGTCGGTCGGCAACGCCACCGCGGCGCTGTCGATCTGTGACAGCGATGCCAAGTTCGATCTGCTGTTTACCGACGTGGTGATGCCGGGGCCGTATAACGGCGTTCAGCTTGCCGCCGAGATGACCAAGCGCCGGCCGGGCCTGAGAGTGCTGTTCACCTCCGGCTATTCGGAGAACGCGCTGATTCACAACGACCGGATTGATACCGGCATCCTGCTGTTGTCGAAGCCGTACCGGCGGATCGATCTGGCGCGGATGATCCGGCTCGCGCTGACGTCGACACCAGAGACCGAGGCAGGCCAAAAGGCGGCGGGAGCGGACGAGCTGGACAGCGAGCGCGGCAGTCCGGCGCGGGCGATGTTCTGATCGCGGAGAGCCGCGGACTCAGTCCTCGATCAGCGTGAACTGCAGCAGCAGCGTTCGCTGCAGCATCGAGAAGTTATCGTCCGACACCAGCGTCAGCACCGTCTCGCCGGACGCGTCACGGTGCACATCGATGCCTTCCATGTTGTCGATCTCCTGGCCGAGATCGGCGTTGAACAGCGCCGGGCCGTCGACGACGGTTCCCGGCACGAGCGATGCGAGCGGAATCCGCCGGATGCGGATATGCACGCCGGCCAGCCAGGAGAATTTGCGCTCCAGGATCAACAGATCGCCGGGCGGCAGCAGCGCGGCGTCGCTGATATCGAAATCCTCGGTGCGGCGGATCGCAAAGGCGCCGGGCGTCTTGCCGCCGATCAGGAAGCCGACGATGTTGCGGTCGGCGTCGAGGCCGCGCTCCGATATCGCGATCAGCGTGCCGGCGAGCGGCAGGCCCTTCGGCACGGCGACCAGCGACTCGATTCCCTTGTTGTTCGGCAGCTTGCGCAGTCCCGGCGGCACGATGATCGGCTGGCCTCGTGCCCGGACGCCGTCGTGCCCGAAATCGAGCTTCACGATCTGGTTGATGCGCTCATACCCGACGTAAGCGGTGCTGCCGTCGAACGTGAGGGATTCGCTGTCGTACCATTTGCGCTTGGTCAGCGGCTGGCCGTCGGCGCCGAGGATCGGTGCCGCTTCGACATCGGCGAGGCCGCTCATTGCCGCGCCGTCGTACACGATCCGCCCGGTGAACCACGTGCCGCGGTCGCTGATGGCGACGAAGCGTTCGCCTTTCGGATCGAGCCTCAGCGCCGACAGCCCGCCGAAGCCACGAAACGACGAGGTGAGAACAAGCCCGCTGCGAAACTGCAGTGCGCCGAAGCGGCGGACGGCGCGGTCCCGCAGATCGAACGAGTCGATCGGCCGCGCCCGCACCTGAATGCGTTCGGCCGCAGGCACCGCATGGGCGTCGAGTTCATCCTTGAGGGACTGCGCCAGGGCGGGACGCTGGGAGAAAAACGGCGCCGCCGCCAAACCGCCGAGCGCGAAACTTCCAGCGATAAATCCCCGGCGTGTCGTCCCCCCTCCCCCTTGCTGGGGAGGGAGCGCGCCGAGCGCGGGGTCGGTGCATCGCTCCCCCACATCAGCCGGCGGAGCAATCGCGTCGCTCATCTGCTTTCAGCGGCTCACGAATGCAGCCGGCGGCGCGGCTTGCCGGGGCCGGGCGGAGGGACCGCGGTTTCGCTGAACAGCTCGGCGAGCTTCTCGGTAATCGCGCCGCCGAGTTCTTCGGCGTCGACGATGGTCACGGCGCGGCGATAGTAACGCGTCACGTCGTGGCCGATGCCGATGGCGATCAGCTCGACCGGCGACCGCGTTTCGATCTCCTCGATGATGTGGCGCAGATGCCGCTCGAGGTAGTTGCCGGGATTGACCGACAGCGTCGAGTCGTCGACCGGCGCACCGTCCGAGATCATCATCAGGATCTTGCGCTGCTCGGGACGACCGAGCAGGCGCTTGTGCGCCCAGTCCAGCGCCTCGCCGTCGATGTTCTCCTTGAGCAGCCCCTCGCGCATCATCAGTCCGAGATTCTTGCGTGCACGCCGCCACGGCGCGTCGGCGGACTTGTAGATGATGTGGCGCAGGTCGTTGAGCCGGCCCGGATTGTTTGGCTTGCCGGCCGCGAGCCACGCCTCGCGCGACTGCCCGCCCTTCCAGGCGCGCGTCGTGAAGCCGAGGATCTCGACCTTGACGCCGCATCGCTCCAGCGTCCGTGCCAGAATGTCCGCGCAGGTCGCCGCCACGGTGATCGGGCGGCCGCGCATCGAGCCGGAATTGTCGAGCAGCAGCGTCACCACGGTGTCGCGGAAGGTCGCTTCCTTCTCGTTCATGAACGACAGCGGATGGAACGGGTCGGTGACCACGCGCGACAGCCGCGCCGGATCGAGAATGCCTTCCTCGAGGTCGAAGTCCCAGGCGCGGTTCTGCTGCGCCATCAGGCGGCGCTGCAGCCGGTTGGCGAGGCGGGCGACGATGCCCTGCAGATGCGCGAGCTGCTTGTCCAAATAGCTGCGCAGCCGCTCCAGCTCGTCGTGGTCGCAGAGGTCCTCGGCGGCGACGACTTCGTCGAATTTCGGCGCGTAGGCGTGATACTCCGGCCCGCGCGGCTCGTTGGCGCCGCGGTTGTTGGGCCGCGTCGCCTCGCCGGGCGTGTCGTCCTCGCCCATCTCGGAATCGTCGAAGGTGTCCGACGCCGAGGCCTGCGCGCTTTCCATCGCGCTGTCGCTCATCTCGTCGGTCGAGGTCTCGGCCTGCTCGGCGGTCATTTCCTGCGCGGCTTCGCCCTGCGGCTCGCCCTCGGCGCCGGACTGATCGTTCTCGCCTTCCTGCTTGTCGTCCTGGTTCTCCTCCTCGTCCGACTCGGTGTCGCGCTCGTCGCCGAGCTCGAGCACGTCGAGCAGATCGTGGATGGCATCGCCGAACTTCGCCTGGTCCTCGGCGAAACGCTCGAGCTGATCGAGCCGCGGCCCGATCTTGTCTTCCAGCACCGGCCGCCACAGATCGACCAGCTTCTTCGCCGCGGCGGGCGGCGCGAGGCCGGTGAGCCGCTCGCGCACCAGCATCGCCAGCGCGTCCGACAGCGGCGCGTCGGCGCGGTCGGTGATCTCGTCGAATTTGCCGCGGTGGAAGTGATCGTCGAGCATCGCGGTGAGATTCTTGGCGACGCCGGCCATC
The DNA here is from genome assembly GCF_042432815.1 of Rhodopseudomonas telluris. Taxonomy (NCBI): domain Bacteria; kingdom Pseudomonadati; phylum Pseudomonadota; class Alphaproteobacteria; order Hyphomicrobiales; family Nitrobacteraceae; genus Rhodopseudomonas; species Rhodopseudomonas telluris. The sequence continues at coordinate 215,286 of NZ_JBHLWM010000003.1, read as the reverse complement.
CGCCGCGATCCCAGCGCCTCGACGCGGGCCTGCTCGACCGCCTCGAACACGCCGCGTGCCTGCGGATTGCCGGGCATCAGCTTGCGATGAACCTTGGGATCGTGACAGGCGAGCTTGAGCGCGATCGAGTCGGCATGGCCGCGCACGATCGCGGCGTCGCGCTTGCTCATCTTGCGCGCCGGCTCCGGCAGCCGCGCCTTGCCGGGCGCGAGGCCCGGGCGCTCGGCCGCGAAGGTGACTTCCAGCTCCGGGGCTTTGGCGATCGCCCGAAGGCACGACGTCACCGCTCGCTTGAACGGTTCGGTCGGCGCTTCCTTCGATCCGGTGCGGAGTTTGGTGTTGGTCGTCATCGCAAGCTTAAACCTCGTTTCCTTCTCCCCTTGTGGGAGAAGGTGGCGCGGACATAGTCCGTGCCGGATGAGGGGGCCTTTTTCAGTGAGGGGCATGCCCCTCACCCGCCTTCGCTGCGCGAAGGCACCCTCTCCCACGAGGGGAGAGGGTCACGAGCTCAGCTCATCGCCACGTTGACCGAGCTTTCCGGCAGCTCGGCATTGAAGCAGCGCTGATAGAATTCGGCCACCAGCGGGCGCTCCAGCTCGTCGCATTTGTTGAGGAAGGTGACGCGGAACGCGAAGCCGATATCGCCGAAGATCTCGGCGTTCTCCGACCAGGTGATCACCGTGCGCGGGCTCATCACGGTCGACAGATCGCCGTTGGCGAAGGCGTTGCGCGTCAGGTCGGCGAGGCGGACCATCTTGTTGACGATGTCGCGGCCCTCGGCATTGCGATAGTGCTTGGCCTTGGCCAGCACGATCTCGACTTCCTCGTCGTGCGGCAGGTAGTTCAGCGTCGTGACGATCGACCAGCGGTCCATCTGGCCCTGGTTGATCTGCTGCGTGCCGTGATACAGGCCCGAGGTGTCGCCGAGGCCGATGGTGTTGGCGGTCGCGAACAGCCGGAACGCCGGGTGCGGCTTGATCACCTTGTTCTGATCGAGCAGCGTCAGCCGGCCGGAGACTTCCAGCACGCGCTGGATCACGAACATCACGTCGGGGCGACCGGCGTCGTATTCGTCGAACACCAGCGCGACGTTGTGCTGCAGAGCCCAGGGCAGAATGCCGTCACGGAATTCGGTGACCTGCTTGCCGTCGCGGACCACGATCGAGTCCTTGCCGACGAGGTCGATACGGCTGATGTGGCTGTCGAGATTGACGCGGACGCAGGGCCAGTTCAGGCGGGCGGCGACCTGCTCGATATGGGTCGACTTTCCGGTGCCGTGGAAGCCGGTGACCATGACGCGGCGATTGCGGGCGAAGCCGGCCAGAATGGCGAGCGTGGTGGCGCGATCGAAGCGGTAATCCGGATCGGCGTCCGGCACATGCGGGTCGACTTCGGAGAAAGCCGGAACTTCAAGGTCGCTGTCGATGCCGAAGACCTGGCGAACCGACACCTTCATGTCTGGCAGGCCGGTGGTCTCCTGAGCTGTGGTCGTGGCGGCGGTCATCAATCCTCCGTGGTCCCGGACGCGCCCGAAACCCGATCTCTGGTGGTGGATGCGGTTGAGTGCGGATTCAAACCTAGCAGAGAGCCGCGAAAGGCAGAAGCCCGCTGCATGATCAAAGTTCCGTCGATCTATCATTGAGATAGGCGGTAGCGTGGGATTTTGAAAGGCTGCCTTGCGAAACCGGGTGAGCGGATCGCCGGTTTGGCTGCGGGTGTCGAACGCTTGCAAACTTTCCTAAGGTGCAGTCGCATAGACTGCCCGTCCCATTCGCCATCCCGCCCGCGGAGCGCTCTCGTTGGATGCCTTCCTCGATTCCCTGATCGCCTTCGCGTCGGCGCATCGCGGCGCCGCCTATCTGGTGCTGTTCATGGCGGCCCTGCTGGAAGCCGTGCCGGTGCTCGGCTCACTGGTGCCCGGCTCGACCATCATTCTGGCGCTCAGCGCCCTGATCCCGGGCGGCGAGCTCGATCTGGTCGGCGTGCTGGCTTCGGCCGCGGCCGGCGCCGCGCTCGGCGACGGGGCGGCCTATCTGATCGGCCATCGTGAGCAGCGGCAGATCCTCTCGGCCTGGCCGATGTCGCGCCATCCGGAGCTGGTCGCGCGCGCCGAAGCGTTCTTCCAAAGGTTCGGTGGCTGGGCGGTGTTCTTCGCGCGGTTCGTGCCGCCGATCCGCGCCTTTGTGCCGGTTACAGCCGGCGCCCTGCAGATGCCGCCGCCCCGGTTCTTCGCCATCAATATCCCGGCGATCCTGCTCTGGGCGCCGGCGCATGTGCTGCCCGGCGTGCTCGCCGCGACGGCGCTGGAGCAATCCCACGGCCGGCTGCACCACTGGCTGCCGGTGGTCGCCGGCGTCGCCGCCCTGCTGCTCGCGGCGGGCTGGCTGATCTGGCGACGCCGCGTCACTGCGAGCGGAAAATCGAGATGACGGGCCGTCGCGGCGGCTTGCCGGGCTCCTCAGGATGAGGGCGATGCGACGATGACAGCCCGGATCAGCTCCGGACGACCGTCTTCAGATAGTTATAGGCCTTGATGATCTCGATCAGGCGGTCTTCGGTCGAGCGGTCGCCGCCATTGGCGTCGGGGTGGTGCTGCTTGACCAGGGCCTTGTACTTCGCCTTGACGACGTCGAGCGTAGCGTCGGAGTCGAGGCCCATCACCTGCAGCGCCTTGCGCTCGGCGTTGAACACCTTGCGCGGCTCGGACTTGGTCTGCTCCGCCGGATCGGGCCCGCGGCGCCAGCGGCTGCGACCGTTGATCTCGCCGAACACGTTGAACGGGTCGGCGGCGCCTTCGATATCCTCGGGGCTGCGGACACGGCTCTTGGCGCCGTTCTGGCCCATCTTCCAGGTCGGGCGATGGCCGGTCAGCGCGTCCTTCTGATAGCGCGCCACGGCGTCGGCATTCATGCCCTCGAAGAAATTATAGCCCTGATTGTACTCGCGCACATGATTGAGGCAGAAGTGCCAGTAATCCTTCTCGAGCCCGCGTCCTTTCGGGGCACGATGCGCGCCGCGATTGGTGCAGCCCGGGGCGTCACACATCACCACCTGTTCGCGCGCGGCTTCACGTGCCGCCGCGGCCTTGGCCGGCTTGATGCGGATCTTGTCGAAGAACTTGGACGAGTCGATGGGCATGGGGGACTTTGACTACGCTCCGCGTTGCGCTTCAAGTCTTGACATTATCAGCGAGCCCCGGGTTGATGGCTGAAGCGCAGCGACAAACCAGCGACGGCCGAACCATGAGCGTCAAGGATACTCTCACACAGAAGTTGCGCGAAGCTTTCGCGCCGGAAAGCCTCGACGTCATCGACGAATCGAACCTGCATGAAGGTCATGCCGGCCATTCGGGCCGGAGTGAGTCTCATTTCCGTGTGAATATTGTGTCGGGCGCGTTCGCCGGCAAGAGCCGGATCGACCGTCACCGCATGGTCAACGAGCTGCTCGCCGCGGAACTCAAAGCCGGCGTGCACGCACTCGCCATCAAGGCCAAGGCGCCGGGCGAGGCTTAGTTTTCGGCGCGCCGAGGACGAGAGCTTTTCAGGCCGCCGTCAGCGCGCGTCAGCTCACCTGACCGACGCGCGGCCGCTTGTTCTTTTTCTTGTCCGCGGCGTCGGCCTTGGTTTCACGTTCGACCGGCACGATTCGCAATGCTGTGATGCGGTTACGCTCGCGGCGCAGGACGCGAAAGCGGAAGCCGTGGAAGGTGAAGCTCTGGCCACGCACCGGAATCGAGCGCGCCTCGTGAATCACCAGGCCGGCGATCGTGGTGGCTTCATCGTCCGGTAACTCCCAATCCATCGCACGATTGAGATCGCGGATCGGCACCGAGCCGTCGACCACCACCGAGCCGTCGGCCTGGGCGCGAACACCGGCGACCACGACGTCGTGCTCGTCCGAAATATCGCCGACGATCTCCTCGAGGATGTCCTCGAGCGTCACCATGCCTTCGACTTCGCCGTATTCATCGACCACCAGCGCGAAGTGAGTCTTGCGGGCGCGGAACGCCTTGAGCTGTTCGGACACCAGCCGCAATTCCGGCACGAACCACGGCGACAGCGCGATCTTGCCGATATCGATCTTGGAGGCGTCACCATCCGCCTCGCGCAGCGCGCGCAGCAGATCCTTGGCGTGCAGCACGCCGACGATATTTTCGGACTTGTCGCGCCACAGCGGCACGCGGGTGTATTCGGTCGCCAGCACTTCCTTGACCAGCTGCTCGGTCGGCAGATCGGCATTGATGGTCACCATCGAGGTGCGATGGACCATCACGTCCGATACGACCAGTTCGCCGAACTTGAACACGTTCTGGATGTACTCGGCCTCGCCGCTCTCGATCTTGCCGTGCTCGGCGGATTGGCCGACCAGCCCCTCGATCTCGACGTCGGTCAAAATCTCGTGCTCGGAATTCTCCTCGACGCCGAGCAGCCGCAGGATGCCGCGCGAGGCCTGGTTCAGCAGCCAGTTCAGCGGGTACAGCAGGATGTAGGAGACGTGCAGCGGGTAGGCGATCCACTGCGACACCGGCTCGGGCTGGCGGATCGCCAGCGTCTTCGGCACCTGCTCGCCGATCACGATGTGCAGCGACGAGAAGAACAGGAAGCCGCCGATAAACGCGATCAGGTGCTGGGCCGACTCCGAAATGCCGAGCGGCTCCAGCAGCGGCGCCAGCAGCGCCGCGACGGTCGGCTCGCCGACCCAGCCGAGGCCGAGCGACGCCATGGTGATGCCGAGCTGACAGCAGGCCAGATAGGCTTCGACGTTCTCCAGGATCTGCTGCAGCAGGCGCGCGCCGAACTGTCGTTTCTCCGCCATCGCCTTGATGCGGAAGCCGCGGCTGCGCACCAGCGCGAACTCGGCCGCGACATAGAACGCGTTGGCGATCAGCAGCAGAACTGCGATCAGGACGTTGGACAGGATCGGGCTCATCGTGCTCTTGGGTTCGGGCGCGCAACCGGTCCGCGCCGCCGACCTTTACGCCTCTGCGAGCTTGCCGTGCAGGAAGTCTCGCACCGGGGTCGGGTCGACGTCATTGGCGATCACCGCGCGGCCGATGCCTTCCATCAGGATGAAGGTGAGCTTGCCGCGCTTGACCTTCTTGTCCTGGGTCATCAGCGTCATCAGCGCGTCGGCGTCCGCAAGGCCTTCCTGCTTGAAGCCGGCGATGTCCTGCAGCCGGGTCGGCAGGCCGACCTCGGCGAGATGCGTCTGCAGGCGGATCGCGTCGGCTTCCGGCATCATGCCGCGCGCCGCCGAGAACTGCGCCGCCAGCACCATGCCGATCGCGACGCCCTCGCCGTGGAACAGCCGGTCGGAGAAGCCGGTCGCGGCTTCCAGCGCGTGGCCGAAGGTGTGGCCGAGATTGAGCAGCGCGCGCTCGCCGTTCTCGCGCTCGTCGCGCGACACGATTCCCGCCTTGGCGCGGCACGAGGTGGCGATGGCATGTTCGCGCGCCGCGCCGCCGCCGAAGATGTCGGCATGGTTGGCCTCGAGCCAGGCGAAGAACGCCTCGTCGCCGAGCGCGCCGTATTTGGCGACTTCGGCATAGCCGGCGCGGAACTGCCGCGGCGACAGCGTGTCGAGCACCGCAGTGTCGGCGATCACCAGGACGGGCTGATGAAACGCGCCGAGCAGGTTCTTGCCTTGCGGCGAGTTGATGCCGGTCTTGCCGCCGACCGACGAGTCGACCTGCGCCAGCAGCGAGGTCGGCACCTGCACGAAGTCGACGCCGCGGCGCAGGATCGACGCCGCGAAGCCGGCGAGATCGCCGACCACGCCGCCGCCGAGCGCGATCACCAGATCGTTGCGCTCGATCCTGGCGGCGATCAGCGCCTCGCTGACCTGCTGCAGCCCCGCATAGGTCTTGGAGCTTTCGCCCTCGCCGACCACGATGCTGGTGTGGGCGATGCCGGCGGCGTCGAGCACGGCCTCGGCCGGCTTCAGCCAGCTCCGCGCCACGGTGTGATCGGTGACGATCGCGGTGCGGGCGCCGGGGCGCAGCTTGGCGATCCGCTCGCCGAGCGAGCCCAGCACGTCGCGGCCGATCACGATGTCATAGGCGCGGTCGCCGAGTGCGACCTCGACGGTGATCGGGGCGGAATGGTTCAACGGCGCGGTCATGGAGTCTCGCTCAGGGTTGGGGCAGAGGCGCCGCACAGATAGTCGTGCAGCGCGGCGACGCATTCGTCGACGATCTTCTCGTGCGGCACGTCGCGCGACGCGATGGTGATGTCGGCGGCGCGATACACCGGATAACGCTCTTCGATCAGCCGGGCGATAGTGCCGGCCGGATCGGGCGTCTTCAGCAGGGGGCGGTCGGCGCGGCGCTTGACCCGGCGCAGGATCACGTCGGCATCGGCTTCGAGCCACATCGACACCGCTTTGTCGCGGATGCGACCGCGGGTCTCCTCGCGCATGAAGGCGCCGCCGCCGGTCGCCAGCACCTTGGCGCCGCCGTCGAGCAGCCGGGCGATCACCCGGGCCTCGCCGTCGCGGAAATGCGGCTCACCATGGGTCTCGAAGATTTCCGGGATGGTCATCGCCGCCGCATTCTCGATCTCGGTGTCGGCGTCGAGGAACGGCAGACCCAGCCGCAGCGCCAGGCGGCGGCCGACCGTCGACTTGCCGGCGCCCATCATGCCGACGAGCACCACCGGGCGCTCGCCCAGCGCCGCGACAATCTCGGCTTCCTGCTGGGACCTGGCGGCAACGGCCGTCGGTGCGGTCTCGGACATTGTGGCGGCGCTCATGGTTCTGCGGCGGGCTGCGGCTCGGTATGGGCTCGGGCCCGGAACGGCCAGCTATACTACTGCGATCGCTACGCCTGCCAGAGTCTCTTGCCTCCCACGGACGAACATGGTCATCGTCCGGGACCCGCGCATGCGCGTTCCAGGCCGCCGAGATTCGCCGAAATGCCTACCTTGTTCCGCTTCCTGTCGGTCGTCGCGGTGATCGGCGGTATCATCTACGGAACGATCTTCGCCCTCGCCAATTTCGTCAGCCCGAAAGAGCGGGAAATGACGGTGGTGGTGCAGCCGGATAAATTTCTCAAGAAATAGCGCGTAAGCGTGGTCGAGCGACGCCAGAACCGAGGCTCGAACGATGCGACGACCGCGAAGCAGACCCAGCACGCCCCTCCAGCCGCCGGCGGCCGAGCAGGGTGAAGCCGCGCCGCTGCGGCCCGCCTCCTATTCGGACGCCGGGCTCAGCGAGCTGTTTCTCGACATGATCGCGGCCGAGCAGGGCGCCTCGGACAATACGATCGACGCTTACCGGCGCGACCTCGCCGACCTGTCGGCTTATCTGGCCCGCCGCCGCCACAGCATCGCCTCGGCCGATACCGAGGCGCTGCGCGGCTATCTGGCCGATCTCGACAAGCGCGGCTTTGCGACCTCCAGCGTGGCGCGGCGGCTGTCGTCGCTGCGCCATCTGTTTCGATTCCTGCTGAGCGAGCGGATCCGGGCCGACGATCCCGCCGCGATCCTGTCCGGGCCCAAGCGCGGCCGCGGCCTGCCCAAGGTGCTGTCGATCGCCGACGTCGATCGTCTGCTGGATTGCGCCCGGCAGGAGGCCGAGGCGGCCGAAGGCCCGGGCCGGCTGCGCGCGATGCGTCTCTATTGCCTGCTGGAAGTGTTGTACGCCACCGGGCTGCGCGTCTCCGAGCTGGTGTCGCTGCCGCTATCGGCCGCGCGCGGCGATGCCCGGATGATCGTGGTGCGCGGCAAGGGCGACAAGGAGCGGCTGGTGCCGCTCAACGGCACGTCCAAACAGGCGATGGCGTCCTATCTGGCGGCGAGCGACGCGGCCGCCAAGGCCAGCGCGAAGGGCGGCAAACAGGCGCCCGCGTCGAAATGGCTGTTTCCCTCCTTCGGCGAGAGCGGGCATCTGACCCGGCAGCATTTCGCCCGCGATCTCAAGGATCTGGCCGCCCGGGCCGGGCTGTCGCCGCGGCTCGTCAGCCCGCACGTGCTGCGCCACGCCTTCGCCAGCCATCTGCTGCACAACGGCGCCGACCTGCGGATCGTGCAGACGCTGCTCGGCCACAGCGACATCTCGACCACGCAGATCTACACCCATGTGGTCGAGGACCGGCTGAAGAGCCTGGTGCGCGATCTGCACCCGCTCGCCGAAGGCCATTAATCGCCGGCGCGGCGTCCGGTCATCCGCGACAGCACCTCGTCGCGCTTGACGAAGTGATGCCAGCCGACGGCCGCGAGATGCAGCGCCAGCACCGCGCCCAGCACCCAGGCGGCGCGGTCGTGCAGCACTTCGCCCAGATGCGACAGCGCCGGATCGCGCGGCACCAGCCGCGGCCACTGGAACAGCCCGAACCAGGGCAGCGAATAGCCGCCGGCGCCCGAATACAGATAGCCGCTGATCGGCATGAACAGCATCAGGCCGTACAGCGCCAGATGACCGGCGCGGCTTGCCAGCCGGGTGGCCCGGTCCAGCGGCCGGCGAAACGACGGCTCGCCGACCACCAGCCGCCAGCCGATCCGCAGCACCAGCAGGATCAGGATGGTGAAGCCGAGCGACTTGTGCAGCTCCAGCAGGCTGCGGCGCGGCTCCTGGCCGACCGGCAGATAGGCCGAGACGACGCCGAGCCCGATCGCGGCGAAGATCAGGATCGCCATCGTCCAGTGCAGCCAGCGCAGGCCGTGGTGATAGACATAAATCCGGTCAGTAGGGGGCGAGGCGTCGGCGGGGCTGCTCATGGGCGCTTTTCACAAGGGAGGAACTCGGCTCTGCTCCGCATCATCCGGGACCGAAAGTCAAATGACTGATTTGTCAAACGAAACGGAGCTACGCGCGGTGCGGGCAGCGTCCCCCATGCAGATCCTCTGACGCGAGACCGCGACCCCGGATGCCGGGCCGGCGACGGAAGCTGGCAGGTGCGGCCGGACATGGCTTCGCCCGAGGCCCTTGGTTCTTTTGCTGAAGCGGCGGACTGTCTCAGCCGCTTGACTTGCCGGGCCTTAGGTTCGAAAAGCCGGGGCCCGGCCGATGTGTAAGGCCACCGCAAACCTCCCCGTGTCTCTGGTCATGTCCGAGCCCATGCGCAGCTATCTCGACTTCGAAAAGCCGGTCGCGGAACTCGATTCCAAGATCGACGAGCTGCGCACGCTGGCGGCCTCGGGCAGCGACATCCACGAGGAAGTCGCCAAGATCGAAGAGAAGGCCGTCCAGGCGCTCAACGAGCTCTATGCGTCGCTGACGCCGTGGCAGAAGACCCAGGTGGCGCGGCACCCGCAGCGGCCGCATTGCGTCGACTATATCGAAGGACTGATCACTGAGTTCACGCCTTTGGCGGGCGACCGCAAATTCGGTGAGGACGAGGCGCTGATCGGCGGCTTCGGCCGTTTCCGTGGCGAGAGCATCTGCGTCATCGGCCAGGAGAAGGGCTCCTCGACCGAGACCCGGCTCAAGCACAATTTCGGCATGGCGCGGCCCGAGGGCTATCGCAAGGCCGTCCGGCTGATGGAAATGGCCGACCGCTTCGGCATTCCGGTGCTGTCGCTGGTCGACACCGCCGGCGCCTATCCGGGCATCGGTGCCGAAGAGCGCGGCCAGGCCGAGGCGATCGCGCGCTCGACCGACGCCTGCCTGCAACTCGGCGTGCCCAACGTCGCCGTGGTGATCGGCGAGGGCGGCTCCGGCGGCGCGATCGCGATCGCCACCGCCAACAAGGTGCTTATGCTCGAACACGCGATCTACAGCGTGATCTCGCCCGAAGCCGCGTCCTCGATCCTGTGGCGCGACGGCACCAAGGCGCAGGAAGCCGCCAATTCGATGAAGATCACCGCCCAGGACCTGCTGAAGTTCGGCGTGATCGACCAGATCCTGGCCGAGCCGAAGGGCGGCGCCCACCGCGATCCGCAGGGCATGATCGCCACCACCGGCGACGCCATCGCGGCGGCCTTCTCCGAGCTGAACGGCCTCGATGCGGCGACGATCCGCAACCGGCGCCGGCAGAAATTCCTGGAGATCGGCCGCAAGCTGGCCTGAGGCGGCGGCCCCGCAGCGTGGGGATTCGTTAACCATCCGCTCCTGTGCGTCCGACGGTCGCCGATCCGGCCGCAGTTTCGCCGCGGCTGCCCGATTCAATGTTCCTTGACCATGTCCGAGCGGCAATCGGCCTGTCCGGCCGATCGGCTTGCGAGGGCGGGGGCTTAAGGATAATCTTTCGTGCGTGCGGGATTGGCCTCATCTGGGCGAAAACGTCCCGCGCATCTTGGTAAATTCACGCGATAAAATTCTAGCCAATCCGGCTGGAAGTCATCGCGTCAGAGCGATGGACTGAGCTGCGCGCCGGCTGACCCGATCAGCCGGTCTGCGGCTTTTCCGATCGTCCGGGGGAGCTTCGCTGTGACGAGAACTCCGCTGCTGCGCGCGCTGCTGGCTTCGGCCGCGATCGCGACGAGCGTGGTGCTGGCCGGCTGCAACAGCGATCAGATGTCGCTCGCCACCAACGCCAAGGCCAACCAGCCGGTGCCGCCGAAGCTGGTCGCGGCGATGCAGGAAAAGAACATGGACCTGCAGTCGCCCATCCTGGTGCGGCTGTTCAAGCAGGAAGCCGAGCTCGAGGTCTGGAAGCAGGACCGCACCGGCGTCTTCCAGCTGCTGAAGGCCTATCCGATCTGCCGCTGGTCGGGCGATCTCGGCCCCAAGATCCGCGAAGGCGATCGCCAGGCGCCGGAGGGCTTCTATTCGATCTCGCCGAGCCAGATGAACCCGCAGTCGTCCTATTACCTGTCGTTCAACACCGGCTATCCGAACGCGTTCGACAAGTCGCTCGGCCGCACCGGCTCGCAGCTGATGGTGCACGGCGACTGTTCGTCGCGCGGCTGCTACGCGATGACCGACGAGCAGATCGCCGAGATCTACGCGCTCGGCCGCGAGTCGTTCTTCGGCGGCCAGCGCGCGTTCCAGCTCCAGGCCTATCCGTTCAAGATGACGCCGGCGAACTTCGCCAAGCATCGCAACAATCCGAACATGCCGTTCTGGCGGATGCTGAAGGAAGGCAACGACCATTTCGAGGTGACGCGGCAGGAGCCGAAGGTCGATTTCTGCGAACATAAATACGTGTTCGACGCCGCGCCGCTGCCCGGCGCGAGCCGTCCGCTGCAATTCAACGCGTCGGCCAAGTGCCCGGCCTATTCGGTGCCGGCCGACATCGCCCAGGCGGTGCGCGAGAAAGAGCAGAAGGATCAGACCCAGCTCGCCGAGCTGATCTCCAAGGGCACCCCGGTGGCCCGGCTGCGCACCGGCATCGATGGCGGCATGAACCAGATCTTCGCCTCCAAGATTCCCGAAGGATCGACCGGTCTGTCCGACGCCGGCGACGCCTCGGTGTCGCTGGCGATGGAGCGCGCGCCGGGAACGATCCCGCCGACCGTCAACCCGCCGCGCCCGTCCGACAATCTGCTGCGCGCGCCGGAACCCACCGCGGTCGCCGCGACGCCGGCCCCGGCCAGCCCGCGGGTCGCCTCGGCGTCGAAGGATGATATCGGCGGTCTGCTGTCCGGGATGAACCATAAGTCCGCGAGCGGCGAAACCACCTCGTCGACCGCGACGCCGTCGTCGCCCTCGCAGGCGACCAGCACCCGCCGCAGCGAACCCGCTCCGCGGCCGCAGGCGGCGGTGCCGAAGCCGGCCGAGGCCAAGCAGGCCGCCAGGCCGCAGCTCAAGCCGAGCGTCGACACCAGCGCCTCGCTCAAGCCGTCGTCCCCCTCCACCATCTCCGGCGCTGCGCCGGTGGTGTCGTCGAACAATTTCGACAGCCGCTTCTCGGCGTTCCGGTAAGGGCTTGTGGTTGCGCGCGCGGCCCCTTCCGGGCCGCGGCACTGTTCGCGCTTGTCCAAGTGCCTCCATTCGCCGTCATTCCGGGGCGCTCGCGCAGCGAGCGAGCCCGGAATCCATAACCCCTGACGCCTGCTACTTAGCGCACAGTCGGCCGCCGCCGTGCTTCACCGCGAATCCAGGGGTATGGATTCCGGGTTCGCGCTGCGCGCGCCCCGGAATGACGGGGAGAGGCTGCGGCTCGTCGCCGCTCACCGTCCCTTGAAGTGCGCGGCGCGGCGTTCTTCGGTGGCTTTGACGCCTTCCTTGAAGTCGTCGGTGGCGCGCAGCCGGGTCTGTTCGGCGAGTTCGTGCTTGGTGGCTGCCATCACGCGGTCGGCGAGGCCGGCGCGCAGCGTGGCGCGGGTGGAGAGCAGGCCGAGCGGCGAGCATTCGGCGATCTCGCGCGCCAGCTTCAGCGCGGCGCTACGTACTTCGTTCAGCGGCACCAGCTCGTTGGCGAGGCCCATCTTCACCGCGTCTTCGCCGGTGACGCGGCGCGAGGTGTAGAACATCAGCTCGGCGTTGTTCTTGCCGATCAGCTCGGGCAGCGTCACCGTCAGGCCGAAGCCGGGGTGGAAACCGAGCTTGGTGAAGTTCGCCGAGAACCGGGCCTCCGGGCAGGTGATGCGGAAATCGGCCGAGACCGCGAGGCCGAGGCCGCCGCCGATCGCGGCACCGTGCACTGCGGCGACGATCGGCTTCTTTGCGCGGAAGATCCGCACCGCTTCCATATACAGATGGCCGATCTGGCCGAGGCTGTCGGCCGGGTCGCCCTGCGCGGCCTTTTCGTCGACTTCCTTGCGCGCCGGGTCGCCGAAATTGGCACCGGCGCAGAAAGCCTTGCCTTGCGCGGCCAGCACGGTGGCGCGGATCTCCGGATCGGCGTCGATGGCGTCGAGCGCGTTGGCGATCTGCTGGATCAGCGAGATGTCGAAGAAGTTCAGCGGCGGCCGCCGGATTTCGATCAAGGCGACGTGGCCGGTGGTCTCGACCGCGATATCGGTGAAGGTCGTCATCTGGTGATCCTATGGTTCGAGAGGCGCGCCACGCTCAGCGCAGGCCGAGGCCGCGCGCGATGATGCCGCGCAGCACCTCGGTGGTGCCGCCCTGGATGGTGAGTTTCGGCGCCAGCTTGGTGGCGAACGCGGTGAGTTCGTCGAGCGTGGCGTGGTTGGAGTTCTCGGCGTCGACGAAGGCGGATAGTTCGCGCACGCGGTGCGGCAGCTGCTGCTCCCAGATCGTGCCGATGTCCTTGACGATCGAGGCTTCGACCACGGGCTCCTTGCCGGCCTGCAGCATGCCGGCGACCGACACCGACATCCGCCGCATGGTGTGCAGCTGCGCCACCAGCCGGCCGATGCCCTCGGCGCCGCGCGTGTCCGGCTCCGGCCCAAGCGCGCGCACCAGCTCGGTGAGCACGTAGTAAGTCTCGAGGAAGCGCTCCGGCCCCGAGCGCTCGTAGGCGAGTTCGGAAGTCGCCTGCTTCCAGGCGCCGTCGATCTCGCCGAGCACGTGATCGTCCGGCACGAAAGCGTCGGTGAACACCACCTCGTTGAATTCGTGCTGGCCGGTGATCTGCGCGATCGGATTCACCTTGATGCCCGGCGACTTCATGTTCACCAGGAACTGCGTCAGGCCGTGGCGGCGGTTTTCCTTGGTGGACGGCGAGGTGCGGAAGATCGCGATCATGTAGTCGGCCATGTGGGCCGACGTGGTCCAGATCTTGGCGCCGTTGATCAGATAGCCGCCGTCGGTCTTGGTCGCCTTGGTCTTGGCGGCGAACAGATCGGAGCCGGAATTCGGCTCGCTCATGCCGATCGCGAAACACAATTCGCCGCGGCAGATGCGCGGCAGGATGTCCATCTTGATGTGCTCGGGCGCGTATTTCAGCAGCACCGGGCCGCTCTGCCGGTCGGCAACGAAGAACCGCCGCGTCGGCGCGTTGGCGACGCGCATCTCCTCGGTGACGACGTAGCGCTCCAGGAAGGTGCGTTCATGGCCGCCGTATTTCTTCGGCCAGGTCATGCCGAGCCAGCCGCGCTCGCCGACACGGCGGGAGAATTCCGGGGCATCGGAATCCTCGCGCTGCGGCTTGTGCGGATCGAAAGTGCCGGCGGCGATCTCTTCGGCCAGGAACGCGCGGACTTCCTTGCGCAGTTCCTCGCAGACGGGCGGCAGGCGGATCGGGTCGAAACGGAGGGCGGCGGTCATTGGGTGCTACTCGTGTTGATGCGGTCAGCGCGAAGCGACCAGCGGCCACAGATCGTCGGCGCCGCGCTTGGCCACCCTGCGGCCGAGCTCGACCGCCCAATGGCTCTCATTGCCGAAATCGTCGCGCCAGGCGAGCGCGCGCAGCGAGTAGCGATGCAGGATGTGCTCGGACGTGAAGCCGATCGCGCCATGCACCTGATGGGCGATCGCCGCGCCCTTCTCGGCGGCCTCGGCGCAGCGGATCTTGGCGGCGGCGGCCTCGAGAAACACCGCGTCGTCGAACGTCGCGGCGGTGCTGATCGCATCGGCCGCCGAGGTCGCGGCCGCGAGCGCCGCGGAGGTCTCGCCGGCGAGTCTGGCGAGGTTGTGCTGCACCGCCTGGAATTTGCTGATCTGCTTTTCGAACGCGACGCGCTGATTGGCGTAAGCCACGCTGATGTCTAGCAGCGTCTCCAGCGCGCCCGCGATCTGCAGGCTGCGCGCCACCGAGCCCATCAGCATCAGCGTGGTCGCGTCGACGCCCTGCGGCGCGGCGGCGAGCTGCAGCGGCTTGACCTTGTCGAAACTGACGACGTCGGACGCATCGTTGCCGACGCCGAGGCCCTTGTCGATCCGACAGGCCGAGGCCGCGACCAGCGCGATCGAAACGCCGCTTCCGCCCTGCGCCAGCACCGCGATGTACTGCGCATCCTGGGCGAACGGCACGCCGCGGGCGCGGCCGGTCAGCGTGCCGTCGGCCGCCAGCGTGATACGATCCTTCGGATGCGCCGGCGCGACCGTCATGGCGCCGTCGGGCGAGGCGATCCTCGCCTGCGCCAGCAGCCAGCCCGCGAGCATCGTTTCGGCCAGCGGCACCGCGAGCCCGGCGCGGCCGGCGGCATTGAGCACGCCGAAGCCTTCGGCGAGGCTGGCGCCGGAACCGCCGAACTCGTCCGAGACCCAGGATAGCGGCAGTCCTGATTCACTCAGCGCCTGCCATAGCGGCGCTTTCCAGTTTCCGGATTTGTCGGCGTTGATGGTCTGCGCGTCGGCGAGGTCGGCGAAGATCTTCTCCGCGGTCTCGACGACGATATTGTCGGTCTCCGTCACAGCGTTCCCCGTTTCGCGCAATCTCGTCTCGGCCCGCGCGACGCGGACAGGGGAGCTGCAGCCTTGTTGTTGCGCAGCATGATGCGGAAAACCGCCGGCGCTGACAAGCGGCGGTCCGCGCGCAGCCGTCTGCGGCGGCGGCATGGAGTTATTCCGCATCGTGGGACTTGGCGGAAAGCTCGACGCTTGCCGCGCGCCTTGCAGCCGATATGGTGCTGGCCGCAAGCGCAGCCGCGCGACCAACGAACGGAGCAGAGATGGCGAAGGGTGGACTGAATGTGATCGTGACGGGGTCGGCGTCCGGTCTCGGCGCGGCGACGGCCAGGATTCTGGCTCAGGACGGTGCCCGGCTGCTGATCAACTACGCGTCGAGCGAGAAGGACGCGCATGCCGTCGCCGAGGAATGCCGCAAGCTCGGCGCCGCCGAAGTGGTGGTGGCGCAGGGCGACGTTTCCAAGGACGAAGACTGCAAGAAGATCGTCGGCGCCGCTGCGCATTGGGGCACGCTCGATGCGCTGATCAACAACGCCGGCACCACCAAGCACGTCGCCCATCATCTGCTCGACGAATTGTCCGCCGAGGATTTTCAGCGGCTCTATGCGATCAACACGATTGGTCCGTATCAGATGGTGCGCGCGGCGCGTGCGTTGCTCGAAGCCGGCGCCAAGGCGTCCGGCCGCGCCAGCGCGGTGGTCAACGTCTCGTCGGTGGCGGGCATCAGCGGCGTCGGCTCGTCGATCGCCTATGCGGCCAGCAAGGGCGCGCTCAACGTGATGACGATGTCGCTGGCCCGCGCGCTGGCGCCGGCGATCCGAGTCAACGCGATCTGCCCGGGCTACATCGATACGCCGTGGTTCACCAAGGGCCGCGGCGCCGAGGCGGCCAAGCAGGTGCGCGACGCGGTGACGTCCGCGGTGCCACTGCAGATCGCCTCGTCGCCGGAAGATATCGCCGAACTGGTGTGCTTCCTGGCGACGCCGCGATCGAGCAGCATGACCGGCGAACTGGTCCGCATGGACGCCGGCATGCATCTCGGCGAGTTCAAGGCCGTGACGCGGAAGCAATAATAGCTAACGGCGTCATTGCGAGGAGCACCCGGATCGGCGCTTCGGGCCGTCCGGGCACAGGCTCCGCGACGAAGCAATCCAGCCACGTGCACCGGGCTGGATTGCTTCGCTTCGCTCGCAATGACGGACTACTGCTGCTGCTCGCCTACATGGTCCGGCGGGCGGCGAATCTGTGCCAGAGAAACAGCACCACCACCGCGCCGATCGTCGCGGTGATGAAGCCGGCGCCCTGATTGGGGCCATAGTGCCCGATCGCCTGCCCGACCGCGGTGGCGACGAAGGCGCCGATGATTCCCAGCACCGTCGTCAGCAGGAAGCCCTGCGGATTGTTCGGACCCGGCGCCAGCAGCCGGGCGATGATGCCGGCGACGAAGCCGACCACGATGATCCACAGTATCCCGCCCATCGTCCGTTCCTTCAGCTCTACGTTGCGTTAGCGTCCGTCGCCATCGGCGCGGCCGTCCCGCTCAATGAGGATGGCCGGCCAAAGGTTCCGTCTGCGCCGAGTGCGTTCGGGTTCAGATCCAGCGCGAGGCTTCGTCCTCGGTCGGCAGACGGCCATCGGGCGTCAGCTGATCGACGACGTGCGGTAGCTGCTGGCTGAGGCCGTCCAGCAATTCCTCACGCGACATGCCGGTCTGGTGCTGCAGCATTTCGAGCTGATCGGCGCCGAGCGCGTTGGCGAGATCATTCGGGCCGATAGGCTTGTTCTCGCCGGGCGCGACCCAGGAGTTGGCGGCGTCGCCGAGGCCGTTGGTCTGGAATTGCCGCAGCAGATCGCCGAGTCCGCCCGACAGGATGCTGCCGGCCGCGCCGCCGGCGAGCAGGCCGCCGAGGCCGCCCTTCAGCAGATCGCCGAGCCCGCCGCCGGGCATGCCGGCATTGATCGTGTTGGGCGGCGGCGCATTCGGCACCGAGGTCGGCCGCGCGTTGCCGGCGGGCGCCTGCTGGTGGTTGTCGGCGGTGACGTGCTTGTAGGCCTTGTAGGCAAGCAGCGCGAGGATCGCCATGGTGAACTTCGACATGCCGCCGCTCTTGTCGTTCGGATCGGCGGGGCCGCGCGGGCCGTTCTGCATGCCGTTGAGAATGTCGAGCAAACCCATCGTCGCCTCCCTGTGACCGTCTGCGATCAATCTAGCGGCCGCGACATGAACCGGCGGCAACAGCCGACAGCAACGCACTCCGCGCCGCTTCGTTCACGGCCGGCCTCAGATAGGAGCGCCCGATGGCCGCAACAAGGCACGGGCCATTCGCCGCGGACTAATCGGATGTGACGTGGCTGTGACGGGAGCTGTCCTGAGCTGCGGCGATGCTGCTGGAGGCGCGACGCCGGCCCCACCCTCGACCGTCACCCTCCGCGCAGGCGGAAGGCCCAGTATCCCGGAGCGCTGCTGATGATCACAGCCAACGCCCTGGGATACTGGGTCGCCCGGTCGAGCCGGGCGATGACCGGGGGTTGTTGGGGAGCGAACCGCCCATTCCGGGGGTGGCGATTCGCCGGTTGCTCTGCTATGTGGATTCCACACGCCCGCGGCACGCCGCGGCCGGCCGGTCCCGTAGCTCAGCCGGATAGAGCGGCGGTTTCCTAAACCGTAGGTCGGATGTTCGAGTCATCCCGGGATCGCCAACGCGCCCTGCGCGCCGGACTTCATTTCCGCACCAAGCCGAAGCCACACTGTCCTGACTCGTCATGCCCGGGCTCGTCCCGGGCATCCACGCCTTTCAGCGCGGGCTTTGGGTCGAAGGCGTGGATGGCCGGGACAAGCCCGGCCATGACACGTTGATAGTCTTGAGTGAAAAGTTAGATCCTCAAGAAGCCTCGCCTCACACCTTCACCATCCGCTTGCCGCGGTTCTCTCCGGCGAGCAGGCCGATCAGCGCGGCCGGCGTATTCTCCAGGCCGTCGATGACGTCTTCCTGCACCTTGAGCTTGCCGCTTTCGACCCAGCCCTGCAGCTTGGCGACGGCCTCGGCGCGCTGCTCCATGTAGTCCATCACGATGAAGCCCTTCATGATCAGGCGCTTCACCACGATCAGGCCTGGGATGCCGCGCGGGCCGGTGGCCGACGGGGTGCGGTCGTATTGCGAGACGGCGCCGCAGCAGGCGATGCGGCCCTTGAGATTCATCTGCGCCAGACAGGCTTCGAGAATGTCGCCGCCGACATTGTCGAAATACACGTCGATGCCGTTCGGCGCCGCGGCGCGCAGCGCCTTGAACAGCGCGCCGTCCTTGTAGTCGACCGCGGCGTCGAAACCGAGCTCATTGACCAGCCAGTCGCACTTCTCCTTGCCGCCGGCGATGCCGACGACGCGGCAGCCCTTGATCTTGGCGATCTGGCCGACGATCGAACCGACCGAGCCCGCGGCGGCCGACACCACGACGGTCTCGCCCGCGCGCGGCTTGCCGATGTCGAGCAGGCCGAAGTACGCGGTGAGGCCGGCGATGCCGTAGACGCTGAGCAGATGCGTCAGCGGCTCGACCTTCGGCAGCTTGGTGAGATGCTTGGCGGGGAGCGCCGCGTAGTCCTGCCAGCCGGTGTCGGCGAACACGATGTCGCCGGGCGACAGCCCCGGCGCCTTCGAACTCACCACTTCGGCGATGCCGCCGCCCGGCATCACGGCGTCGGTCTCGACCGCGGCCCGATAGGTCGCGCCCTGCATCCAGGCGCGATTGGCGGCGTCGAGCGAGATGTAGCGGACCTTGACCAGCGCCTCGCCATCCTTCGGCTCCGGCATCGCGCCCTCCGCCATGCGAAAATGCTCCGCGCCGAGCTTCTCTTTCGGCTTCTCGATCAGCAGCACCTGGCGGTTGACGGTGGTCATGCGTTCTCCCTGGGCGATTGTTCTGTAATGGCGGCGGACGCTAGTCGGCGAAGCCGCGACGCGCAACGACAAATAGCGCGTATCCGTCATTGCGAGCGAAGCGAAGCATGGACTCGGACGGCGCAAGCGCCGATCCGGGTGCTCCTCGCAATGACGGAAAGGATGGGAATCTCAGAAGAAGCGCAGATCCTCGGCGCGGCCGCCGCGCAGCACGGCGGCGAATTCGATCGCCAGGAACAGCCCGCCCGCCACATAGATCCGCGCGCCCAGCCGCTCGGCCAGCGCGCGCGCGTCGTGCACGGCGTCGGCGATGGTCGGCGCGGTGTACACCTCGGCGCGCGGGTTGGCGGCGCGGGCCGCTTCGGCGATCACGTCGGCCGGCGCGCCCTTGTGATGCGCGGAGCTGCACACGATCGTCTCGAACTGCGGCGCCAGCGCATGGACGATGTCGGCTGCGGCCTTGTCGCGCGACACGCCGAGCACCAGCAGCCAGCCGTGCGGACCATGCGCCGCTGTGAGCCCCGCGAGCGCCTGCCGGATGCCGTCCGGCGTGTGGCCGACATCGATGACCGTCAGCGGCTGCGTGCTGATCGTCTCCAGCCGCCCAGGCCAACGCGCGTCGCGCAGGCCGTCGCGGATCGCGGCGTCGAGCCTCTTCGGATCGGAATCGGGCCGCGCATGCCGCAGCCACAGCGACGCCATCGCGGCGGCAACCGCGGCGTTGTTGAGCTGAAACGCGCCGAGCAGCGAGGTTTCGAGCCCCCGATAGTCCGCATCGCCGATCCGCAGATCGAAGCGCTGCGTCGCATCGGCGATCGTGGCGTTGGCGATGCCGATCCGGTCGCCGACATACAGCGCCTCGACGTCGCGGCTGCGATTGTATTCGGCGAGGTGATCGCGCAGCGGCTGGCAGTTCTCGCCATACACGATGCTGCCGCCGGCCGCGCAGGCGTCGCTCTTGTCGGAGGCGATCAGTTCCAGCGAAGCGCCGAGCAGGGCGGTGTGTTCGAGATCGACCGAGGCGACGCAGCTCACCGGAGCGCCGAGCAGTCGCACCGGATCGTAGCGGCCGCCGATGCCGGCTTCGAACACGGCGAAGTCGCAGCCGCTATCCTGGAAGTAAACGCAGGCCAGCGCGAACTGCGCTTCGAACGCGCCGAACTGTTCGCCGCGCTCGCGCGCCACCTCGGCGAGCGCGGCCGTCACGCGAGTCAGCAACGGATTGAGAACGTCGTCCGCGATCGGCTCGCCATCGAGGCGGAAGCGTTCGTTGAAGCGATACAAATGTGGCGAGGTGAACAGCCCGGTGCGCAGCCCATAGGCGCGGCCGATGCTGGCGGTGAACGCGGCGGTCGAGCCCTTGCCGTTCGAGCCGCACACCGCGACCGAGATGCGCCGCAGCCGCTCGCGATCGACGCCGAGCTTGCCGAGGAGCGCGCCGAGTCGCGCCAGGCAAAGGCCTTTGCCGTATTTTGGCAGGTCGAACATTTACAGCAGTCCCATGGTGGTGAAGGTGTGACGCCAGATCGTCACGATCAGATCGTCGCGGCCGCAGCTTTCGAGAAAGCGGATCGCCGGATTGGCGTTGACTTCGATCACCCGCACGGCCGCCGCATCGCCCGGATCGACGAACAGATCGACCGCGCCGAGCCGCAGCCCCAACGCTTTCACGGCGGTCTTTGCAGCGGCGATCACGGCCGCGCCGGCATCGGTCATCATCATCACGCCGCCGGCGCTGAGGTTCATCCGCCCGGTAATCTCGCAGCGCTCGCCGGGCGCGGGCACGCGATCGAACGCGGCATCGCCGGTCGCGGTGTCCGACAGGCCCCGTGCCCGCAGCGCGCGATCGTGATCGGCAACGAGGTCGCGCAGCGTGTGCCCGCCGTCGCCGATCACATAAGGCGGCAGTTTGCGGGCGCCGTAGAGGATCGTGCCGTCGATCACGAACACGCGGTACTCGTCGCCGGCCGCGACCGGCTGGATCAGCACTGAATCGTAGTAGCGTCCGACCTCGTCGAGATACGAGCCCAGCCCAGCGCCGTCGATCACGCGCGCGAAGTCGCCGCGCGATCCGGTGAGCGGCTTGGCGAATGCGTGGCCGCCGAGGCTCGCCAGATATGCCGCCGCGTCGCTGCGCTCGTGTCCCGCGGGACGCAGTCCGCGGTGGCGGTCGTGCAGAAAAAAGTAGTTTCCGCCCAGCGTCGTCACACCGGCGCGTGCGAGCAGCGCATTGGCCAGCGCCTTGTCGGTCGCCAGTGTGGCCGCGGTGGCGTTGTTCTGCGGATAATACGAGCAGCGCCCGCCGCCGAAGCACACTTCTGCCGCCGGCGAGGCGACGCTGAACAGCAGGCCCGAGCTGCCATCGAGATCCCGAAAGGTCAGGCCGAACTGCGCGCACGCATAGGCCGCATAGATCGCCTGATCGGGATAATATCCCGGCTTGCCGGCGCGAATGTCCTGAAGGTTCGGCATCAACTTCGGCGTCAAGGTCGGGCGGGGGGCAGTCCGGGCGATTTGCTCAATCGTAACCTAGCGGATCAACGAGGCGTGATCCAGCGAGCCGCTGCCGTTATCGTGTCGCGATCTGCATGCTAAGACCACGGCCACGTTTGCGCTCGGCGCGGACGTCAACTCGGCCGGCGCTCCTGTCCGCCGGCCTGCGGAGACTTCATGGACACGATCCTGCTTCCGTTCTCGCGGCGTTTCATTGCTCTGACGATCTGCACCGTTCTCGCCGTGTTGTTCGCCTCGGTGGCCATCACCGACATGGACAGCGACCTGTTCGGCCTAGTGCTGACGCTGGCGCTGGTGTTCACGGCGCTGATGCTGCTCGGCCTGTGGGACCTTGTGCAGAAGAACCACGCGGTGCTGCGCAACTATCCGATCTCGGCGCATCTGCGATTCCTGCTCGAGGAGATCCGCCCCGAGATGCGGCAGTACTTCTTCGAGAGCGAGAAAGACGGCAAGCCGTTCAGCCGCGATACGCGCGCGCTGATCTATCAGCGCGCCAAGATGGTGCTCGACAAGCGGCCGTTCGGCACCCAGAAGGATGTCTACGATAACGGCTACGAGTGGATGCATCACTCGGTGGCGCCGCGACCGCATGCCGAGGAGCATTTCCGCATCAGCATCGGCGGGCCGGATTGCGCCAGGCCATATTCCGCCTCGGTGTTCAACATCTCGGCGATGAGTTTCGGCGCGCTCAGTCCGAACGCCATCCGGGCGCTCAATGCCGGCGCCAACAAGGGCGGCTTCGCGCACGACACCGGCGAGGGGGGCGTCAGCCCGTATCACCGCGAAAATGGCGGCGACCTGATCTGGGAGGTCGGTTCCGGTTACTTCGGCTGCCGCACCCGCGACGGCCGGTTCGATCCCGAGGCGTTCGCGCGCGTCGCGTCCGAAGATCAGATCAAGATGGTCGAGCTGAAGATCAGCCAGGGCGCCAAGCCCGGCCATGGCGGCGTGCTGCCGGCCGCCAAGGTGTCGGAGGAAATCTCGCAGATCCGCGGCGTGTCGATGGACGAGGATTGCGTATCGCCTCCCTATCACAAGGCGTTCTCGACCCCGATCGAGATGATGCGCTTCATCGCCGAGATGCGCCGGCTGTCGGGCGGCAAGCCGGCCGGCTTCAAGCTGTGCATCGGCCATCCGTGGGAGTTTCTGGCGATCTGCAAGGCGATGCTGGCGACCGGCATCACGCCGGACTTTATCGTGGTCGACGGCAAGGAAGGCGGCACCGGCGCGGCGCCGCTGGAGTTCATGGATCATCTCGGCATGCCGATGCGCGACGGCATCAATTTCGTCCACAACGCGCTGATCGGCGTCGGCCTGCGCGACAAGATCAAGCTCGGCGCCTCCGGCAAGATCGCCACCGCGTTCGACATGGCGCGCGCGATGGCGCTCGGCGCCGACTGGTGTAATTCGGCGCGCGGCTTCATGTTCGCGCTCGGCTGCATCCAGTCGCTGAGCTGCCATACCGACCGCTGCCCGACCGGCGTCACCACCCAGGAGCCGAATCGCTACCGGGCGCTGGTGGTACCGGACAAGGCCGAGCGGGTGTACAACTATCACCGCGCCACGCTGCACGCGCTGGCCGAACTGATCGCCGCCGCCGGGCTCGATCATCCGCAGGACATCCGGCCCTATCACTTCTCGCAACGCGTCTCGCCGTCCGACGTGGTGTCGTTCGCCCAGCTCTATCCGATGCTGCGCAGCGGCGAATTGCTGCAAGGCACCGACGACCCGCGCTTCAAGCAGGCCTGGGCGATGGCGAGGGCCGAGAGCTTTGCGCCGGTGGCTTAACCTCCGTCATTGCGAGCCAACGGGTCGGCGCTAAGCGCCGCCCGATGACAGGCTCCGCGAAGCAATCCAGCTCCGTGCTCGGCGCTGGATTGCTTCGTCGCTGCGCTCCTCGCAATGACGGGGGGGAGGACTCAAAATTCCCCGTGCAGCCGGCCCGAAAACACCGACACCGGGCCGCGGTCGGCGTTGAAGGCGGGGTTGGCGATGAACTGGTAGTCGGCGGTCGCGGTCCAGGCCGGGGTGACCGCGTAGGCGTAGTAGGCTTCCAGGATGTTCTCGCGGCGATAGTTCAGCCGTCCGTCGCCGATCAGCGGGCCGAGGCCGCCGGCGGCGAGGAAGTCGCGGTGGTCGCGCGACAGGCCGTTGGTGGCGCCCGCGATGCCGATGACGTCGTCGGGCCGGCCCCAGCGCAGGCCGCGGATCGAGACGCCGCCGGAGAAGCTGTCGTCGATGTCAGTGAACGACATGATCTCGTTGCGGCCGTCGTTCCAGCTCCAGCGGCCGAACACGCCGACATCCTCGGTCACCGCCTGTTCGAGATTGAAGGTGTAACCGTATTTGATGCGGCCCTTGCGGGTCTGGCTGATATCGAGATTGAGCAGCGGGTTGTCGAGCGTCTCGCGATAGCTGCCCGAATATACGCTGTTGATGAAGCCGAGCGTGCGCAGCTTGCCGGGCTGGCCGAACAGCGTGTAGCGCGTCTCCAGCTCGGCGACATATTCGCCGCGGCGCAGCAGCTTCGTGTCGAAATTGTTGGAGTTGGACTCGGCGTCCATCAGGAAGTAGCCGGCGCGGATCGCCCATTGTTTCTGGTTGAGCTCGGCGGTCGCGCCGTAGGTCAGCCCGAGCTTGTCGGCGGCGTAGTCGAACGCGCCGGACGCCCAGATCGACCAGTTCATGAAGTCGCGGCGCGGGTCGTGCGCGTAGCTGTTGCCGTCGAACACGTCGACCACCGAGAAGCGGCCGACCTGGAACGTCAGGCGCGAAATGTCGGCCTTGCCGGAGAGCTGCGAGGCGCTGGAGGCGAGCTGCTCCTGTTCGCCGCCGAGCCCGAAGGTCTGGCGCAGATAGAAACGCGACGGGCTGAAATGCGGATAGGCGAAGCCCGACTTCTGGCCTTCGCCGTTCGGGAAGCCTGCGACGCCGACGGTGTCGCTGAGCCCGTAGCCCTGCAGGAATTCGGGGTTGAGATACAGTTCGCCGCCGTCCCACAGCCGCACATTGGCGAACAGGCTGCTGCTCCAGGTCGTCTTGAACTGGCTGTTCGGCGCGAGGCTGTTGGCGCCGTCATACGGCGAGCGGAACGACGGATAGCCCTGACCCACCACGGTGGTCTGGCCGTGAATTTCCCAGCGGTCGGATTCCGGATCGGCGACGGCGGCGAACGGCGCCGCGTCGCCGGTGCCGAGCCAGTCGAGCCGGCGATTGAGACCGACCCGAATGGTCTGCAGGCTGAGGGCCGAGTCGAAGCGGCCGCCGCCGGGCAGCGCCACCGAGGCGCGCTGGTAGTCGCTGTAGAGATACTCGATCCGCGCGCTCCAATGCGGCGTGAAGCCGTATTCGAGGCCGGCGCCCGCGACCCAGCCGATCCGGCCACTGAGCGCCTTGTCGGATTCCGGATCGGTCAAATAGCGCTCGTGCGCGTAGGCCAAACCGCCGGTGACGTAGGGCAGCCAGCGGCCGGCGGCGATGCCGAGCCGGGCCCGCACGCTGCCGTAAAAATCGAGATGCTGCTGCTGAGACGGCGTGCCGCTGAATTCCGCCAGCACGGCGTTGGCCGGCAGGTAGCTCGGGAACGAGATGTCGGCCTCGAGGCCGAACAGCACGCCGGACCGAGTCAGCCAGTTGTATCCCGCCTGCGCGCCGGCGGTGATGCCGCCGGAGCCGTTGGAGACCTGCGCGGTGAACGCCGGATCAAGCAGGGTCGCGTTCGAATGCCCGCGCAAGTAACCGGCGTGCGCGCCGACATAGAACCCGCTCCAGTCATAGGCGGGCGCCGGCAGCGCCTTCAACATATCCGCCGCCTTGGCGATCTGCGGAAGCGCGAGCGTGCCGAGCGCAGCGCCGGCGAGCAGCGTCGTCAGCGACACGCGTCGCGGCTGCGCGGAAGTCGCGCCGCATGCGAGCGGTGCGGTGGGCCACAACCTCAGGGCTGCTGATACAAGGTGTCGGCGAATCTTCATCAAATGACCTGACTGGTAGAATACTACGTGCGGCGCGATGCCGCTGCATCAGTTGGTTGCATGTGCGAGCAGCTCGCAAGCTGACGATAGTCGAGGTCGTTGTCACTGATTTGACATGATGAGCGCAGCAGACGCGGAAATCAGCCGGGAAACTGATCGTTCGCGTGCGCGACCCTGTACTCTGGAATAGTTCAAAGACACAAGCGCGCGGTGCGATGATGTAGCACGCCATGCGCAACTCGCTGCCGTGCGTGGCGAATCGGCCACGACCTTCGGCGCATTGCGTAGCGTGTACGTGGTAAACGAGTGGGGCGGGGATGACGTGCCGGCGGTCGTTAGGCTTGCGGCGTAGCCCCGAAGGCGCCGAGGTCGAAGCGGTCGACGTCGGCGAGCAACTCGCAGAACGCCCGCGCGCCGTGATCGATCAGCAGCCGCCCCTTGTCGGCGGTCGCCCCGGTGGCGTCGCCGATCGCACCGCTTGGATGCAGATCCTGCGCCGACCAGGCGAACGGCGCCGGACGCTGCGCCGACAGCCGGCGGAAGTCCTGCTCCATCGCGCGCGTCGACGGCGTGAAGTCGGCGATGCGATCGGTGCGCACCAGATGCGGCGCGTGCGCCAGCATGATCGAGGTCTCGATCCCGCCGCCATGAATGCCATGGCGCAGCTCGTCGTCTTCGAACAGGCCCTCCGGCGTGCCGAACCGCGCCCAGCCGGTGGTCACCGCCAGCATGCCGTGCCGCACCCGCAATTCCTGCGCCACCAGGCCCATCGCGGCGCTGTTGCCGCCATGGCTGGTGACCATCACCAGCTTGCGCACGCCGGCGCGCGCCACGCTGTCGCCGATCTCGGTCCACAGTTTCAGCGCGGTCTCGGTTCCAAGCGTCAGCGTGCCGGGAAACGACAGATGCTCCAGCGACAGCCCGACCGGCTGCAGCGGCAGAAACGTCACCGGCAGCTCCGCCGGCACCAGCTCGCGCACGCGCGCCAGATAGGCCTCGGCGATGGTCACGTCGGTGCCGAGCGGTAGATGCGGGCCGTGCTGTTCGGTGGCGGCGAGCGGCAGCACGGCGATCCAGCGCGCCGGATCGGCGCTCTCGATCTCCGGCCAGCGGATCGCGGTCCAGTCGTGGGGCGGTCGTTGTGTCATCGGCGCGTGGCAGCCGTCCGCATCAGTGGTTCAAATGCCCGCATTGTTTCGCTATCAATCCTCGACCGGACCTAACCGCGCCGCCTCGCCGCTCCCATCATGGGCCAAAACGAACGACGGAGTCCAATCATGACCCCCGCCTTCCTGCTGCGAGCGTTAATCGGGTCTGTCGCGCTGCTGCTGGCGCAGCCCGCCTGGGCGTCCGGCCACGGCGCCGAACCGCCCGCCGCCAAGCCGGAGGTCAAGCCGCCGCCGCCTCCGCCGCCCAAAAAGCCGCCGCGCCCGGTGGCGCAGCCGGTCCGCAAGGTGCCGGAGGGCGGTTTCGACAAGGTTTCGTTCGGCACCAACTGGGTCGCCGAGGGCGAGCATGGCGGCTTCTTCCAGGCGGTCGCGGACGGCACCTACAAGGCCTACGGGCTCGACGTCACGATCGTGCCGGGCGGGCCGAACGTCAACAATCGCGCGCTGCTGATGGCCGGCAAGCTCGATTTCTTCATGACCGCCAACACGCTGCAGTCGTTCGACGCGGTCGCCAACAATGTCCCGGTGGTGGCGATCGCCGCGGTGTTCCAGAAGGACCCGCAGGTGTTCCTGTCGCATCCGGAAGCCAAGATCGAGAAGCTCGACGATCTGAAGCGGCTGACGCTGTTCGTCTCCAAGGAGGGCATCGCCAGCTACTTCCAGTGGCTGAAATCCGAATACGGCTTCAACGAAGCCAAGGTGAAGCCCTACACCTCGAACCCGCAGCCCTTCATCATCGACCGCAACAGCGCGATGCAGGGCTACGTCACCTCCGAGCCGTTCGTGATCGAGCAGAAGGCCAAGTTCAAGCCGAGCGTGCTGCTGCTCGCCGACTACGGCCTCGACGGCTATTCGACGCTGATCGAGACCCGGCGCGAGCTGATCGACAAGAACCCCGACATGATCCAGCGCTTCGTCGATGCCTCGATGATCGGCTGGTACAACTATCTGTATGGCGACAATGCCGCCGGCAATGCGATGATCAAGTCGCTCAATCCGGAAATGACCGACGAGATGCTGGCCTATTCGGTCGAGAAGATGAAGGAGTACGGCATCGTCGATTCCGGCGACGCGGTCACCAATGGCATCGGCGCGATGAGCGACGCGCGCTACGCCAGCTTCTTCGACAAGATGACCCGCGCCGGCGTGGTGCCGCGCGATCTCGATTTCCGCCGCGCCTACACGCTGCAATTCGCCAACAAGGCCGTCGGCGTCGATCTGCGGCCGAAGAAGTAGCAGCGTGTCCGTGCCGCATGCCCTCGCACCATCGGACGCGGATGCGGCGATCCGGCTGCGCGCGGTCACCAAGATCTACGACAGCGGCGTGCCGGCGCTGGGGCCGATCGATCTCGCCGTCGGCCGCGGCGAGTTCGTCTCGCTGCTCGGCCCGTCCGGCTGCGGCAAGTCGACGGCGCTGCGGCTGATCGCGGGGCTGGCCGCGGAGTCGTCCGGCAGCATCGAGGTGGCGGGGCAGGCGACGCCGCCGCGCGGCGGCCATGCGATCGGCTTCGTGTTTCAGGAGCCGACGCTGATGCCCTGGGCCAGCATCTCCGCCAATGTTGCCCTGCCGCTCGAGCTCGCGCGCACGCCGAAGGCCGAAACCGCGCAGCGCGTCGCGGCGGCGCTGGCGCGGGTCGAGCTGCAGGATTTCGCCGATGCCTATCCGCGGCAACTCTCCGGCGGCATGAAGATGCGGGTGTCGCTGGCGCGCGCGCTGGTCACCGATCCGGACATCCTGCTGATGGACGAGCCGTTCGCCGCGCTCGACGAGATCACCCGCTTTCGCCTCAACGACGATCTGCTGGCGCTGTGGCGCGACCTCGGCAAGACCGTGCTGTTCGTGACCCATTCGGTGTTCGAGTCGGTGTATCTGTCGCAGCGCGTGGTGGTGATGTCGCCGCGGCCGGGCCGGATCGCCGCGGAGTTTTCCATCGAGGCGCCGGAGCCGCGCGGCGAGGCGTTCCGCACCTCTGCGGACTACGCGGCGCAGTGCCGCGACGTTTCGCTGGCGCTGGCAGCGACCGGCGGCACACGGGGGCACGGATGAGCGCGGCGCGGCTGTTTCGTATGGTGTTGCCGCTGCTGGTGCTGGCCGTGGTGATCACCGGCTGGGACCTCATCGTCCGACTCAATCAGATCCCGCCCTACATCCTGCCGGGGCCGGGCCTGGTGCTGTCGACGCTGATTGCCGACTGGCCGGTGCTGTTCGGGTCGCTGCTGGCGACTTTGTGGACCACGCTGCAGGGCTTCGTCGCTGCCGCTGTCGGCGGCATCGCGCTGGCGCTGCTGTTCAACCTGTCGCGCTGGGTCGAGTACGCGCTGTTTCCCTATGCGGTGGTGCTGCAGGTGACGCCGGTGATCGCGATCGCGCCGCTGCTGCTGATCTATCTGCCGCAGGAAACCGCCGTCGTGGTCTGCGCCTGGATCGTCGCGTTCTTCCCGGTGCTGGCCAACACCACGCTCGGGCTGAATTCGGTCGATCGCAATCTCGCCGGGCTGTTCCGGCTGTACGGCGCCTCGCCGCTGCAGACGCTGCTCCGGCTGAAACTGCCGGCGGCGCTGCCCTACATGCTGGGCGGCCTGCGCATCGCCGGCGGGCTGTCTCTGATCGGCGCCGTGGTGGCGGAGATCGCCGCGGGCTCGGCCGGCGCCGGCTCCGGGCTCGCCTACCGGATTGCCGAATCCGGCTACCGGCTCAACATTCCCCGCATGTTCGCCGCCTTGCTGTTGCTGTCGGTGGCGGGCATTGTGATCTACGGATTGCTGGCGCTGATCTCGCATCTGTTGCTGCGGCGCTGGCACGAAAGCGCATTGGGACAAGAAAAGTAAGGGAGCCAAGATGGCCGGGGATGCTGGGTCGGCGGACGCGATCGATCTTCTGATTTACGGGCCGCGCAAGCCCGTCGTCGACGACGGCTTCGCCGCGCCCTATGTGCTGCATCGCTGCGAACAGCAGGCCGATCTCGACGGCCTCTCCGACGAGGTGCGCGGGCGGATTCGCGGTGTGGCCGTCACCGGCCTGGTGCCGACCAGCGGCGCGGTGCTGTCGCGCTTCCCCAGGCTCGAAATCGTGTCGTCGTTCGGCGTCGGCTACGATCACGTCGATGCCGCCTGGGCGGCGCAGAACGACGTCGTCGTCACCAACACCCCCGACGTGCTGACCGAGGAAGTCGCCGACACCGCGCTCGGCCTGCTGATTGCGACGCTGCGCGAATTCATCCGCGCCGACAAGTATGTCCGCGCCGGGCTGTGGGCGAGCCAGCCTTATCCGCTCAGCGTCGGCTCGCTGCGCGACCGCAAGGTCGGCATCGTCGGCATGGGCCGGATCGGTCAGGCGATCGCGCGGCGGCTCGACGCCTCGCTGGTGCCGGTGGTGTATCACTCGCGCAAGCCGGCCGAGGGCGTCGCCTACCAGCACTATCCGGACCTGATCGCGATGGCCAAGGAGGTCGATACGCTGGTGGTGATCATCCCCGGCGGCGCCGCGACCAACAAGCTGATCAATGCCGAGGTCCTGCAGGCGCTCGGCCCGCGCGGCGTGCTGATCAACGTCGCGCGCGGCTCGGTGGTGGATGAAACCGCACTGATCGCGGCGCTCAAGTCTGGTACCATCCTGGCGGCCGGTCTCGACGTGTTCGCCGACGAGCCGAACGTGCCCGAGGAGCTGCGCACGCTCGGCAACGTCGTGCTGCTGCCGCATATCGGCTCGGCCTCGGTGGTGACGCGCAACGCGATGGATCAGCTCGTGGTCGACAATCTCAAGGCGTGGTTCGACGGCAAGCCGCCGCTGACTCCGATCGCCGAAACGCCCGTCAGGGAGCGGTGACATGATCGCACGTCTCGGTGTGGCATTGGGGTTGCTGCTCGCGGCGGGATCGGCTCAGGCGCAGGATGCGTCGACGCTGAAGAAGGACATGATCGGGCAGTGGGAGCTGTCCACCACCGAGCGCAGCAAGACCTGCGTGGTGACGCTGAAGCCGGACCCCGCGCCACAGGGCATGAAGCTCGAGCTGGAGCCGAGCTGCGCCACCGCGCTGCCCTTCACCAAGGACATCGCCGCCTGGACCGTGAAGGGCCTCGACATCGTCCGGCTGGAAAACGCGGCCGGCGACGCGGTGATCGACTTCACCGAGGTCGAAAGCGGCATTTTTGAAGGCCTGCGCGCCAACGAGGGTGTCTATATCCTGCAGAATCTGGTGGCGGCGCGCTCGCTCGCCAAGTCGATGGACCAGATGATCGGCGACTGGTCGATGGTGCGCGGCAATGGCCGGCCGATCTGCGGCCTGACGCTCACCAACAACGAAGCATCGACGCCCGACAATTTCGAAGCCTATTTGAAGCCGCGCTGCGAACAGCCTGTCGCGGCCTTCGCGCCGACGATGTGGCGGCTGGAGCGCGGCGCGCTGCTGCTGATCGCGCCGTCCGGCGAAACCTGGCGGTTCGAAGCCGACGACAACGCGCAATGGCGCAAGAGCCCCGACAGCGCCGACCCGCTGATCATGCTGCGGCAGTAACACCTCCGCCTCGTAGTATCACGAGGGGCAGCGGCCCAGCGATCCCTGGGGTGCCTGCGCTTGACCTGCGTCAAGGAACACGCGGCGGCTCAGCCACCATCCTTTCCTCCTCGATTGAACGAGGGAGGACCGGACCATGGTACGACGTGCTCACGTAGCGCTCGCGGTGCTGACGGCGGCGCTCCTGATGACGACGGCGGGGCAATCCCAGCCGGCGCCCGTCAGCGAGCAGGAAGCGCACGCCATCGGCGTCGACGCCTATCTGTACTTCTATCCGCTGCTGACGATGGATATCACCCGCAAGCAGTCGACCAACATCGAGCCCGGCAAGGAATTCGGCAAAGGGCCGATGAACACCTTCGTCAACGTGCCGGAATATCCGCCGGCAAACTTCAAGACCGTGGTCCGGCCGAATTTCGACACGCTGTATTCGATCTCCTGGCTGGATCTGACGCGCGAGCCGATGGTGGTGGCGGCGCCTGACACCGGTGGCCGCTACTACCTGCTGCCGATGCTCGACATGTGGTCCGACGTGTTCGCGTCGCCCGGCTGGCGGACCACCGGCACCGCCGCGCAGACCTACCTGATCACGCCTCCCGGCTGGAGCGGCACCGTGCCGGCCGGGCTGCAACGAATCGAAGCGCCGACGCCGATCGTCTGGATCATCGGCCGCACCAAGACTGACGGACCACCGGACTACCCGGCGGTGCACCGCATCCAGGCCGGCTTCTCGGTCACGCCGCTGTCGAAATGGGGCAAGCCAGCCAATCAGCCGGCTACGCCGCAGGCCGCTCCGGCGATCGACCTGACCGTCGACATGAAGACGCCGCCGAAGCTGCAGGTCGACGGCCTGACGGCCGCGGCGTATTTCGGGGCCGCCGCCGAGCTGCTGAAGGTGCACCCGCCGCACATCACCGATCAGCCGATGATCGCGCAACTCCGCCGGATCGGGCTCGAGTCGGGCAAAAGCTTCGATCTCGACAAGGCCGACGCGGCGGTGCGCAAGGCGCTGGCCAACGTGCCGCAGGATGCCCAGCACCTGATGGCCTGGAAGCTGCCGACGCTGGCGCGGGTCGCCAATGGCTGGACCATGAACACCGACACCATGGGTGTCTATGGCTCGTACTACCTGAAACGCGCCATCGTGGCCCAGGTCGGCCTCGGCGCCAACCTGCCGGAAGATGCGATCTACCCGATGAACCTCGGCGACGACACCGGCAAGCCGCTCGACGGGACAGGCGCCTATGTGCTGCATTTCGACAAAGGCGCGACGCCGCCGGCCCGCGTGTTCTGGTCGGTGACGCTGTACGATGCCGACGGCTTCCAGGTCGCCAATCCGCTCGATCGCTTCGCACTGTCGAGTTGGATGCCGATGAAACCGAACCCCGACGGCTCGCTCGACCTGCTGATCCAGAACCAGGATCCCGGACCCGACAAACAGGCCAACTGGCTGCCGGCGCCGAAAGGCCCGTTCAATCTGGTGATGCGGCTCTACGCGCCGGCCGCCGATGCCCTGACCGGCAAATGGAATCCGCCGCCGGTGCGGCGCGTGCAAACCGTTACCGGATTGGGTGCGCAGTAACGACGGCGCGGCGAGGCCCGAAGGCGTGGATGGCCGGGACAGGCCCGGCCATGACGACGTGCTAAATCATGATCTGGTAATTAGCCTATCGAAGTCATCAATGCGCCGACCCAACTTCCTACGTCATCGCCCGCGAAAGCGGGCGACCCAGAGCGTTCGTTTGATAAGCCGGCGCACCGCCGTACTGGATCCTCCGCTTTCGCGGAGGATGACCGTGGTGATTGTGACAGCTCGCGAAGATCAACGGCTACTGTCCCACAAACCCTCATGGTGAGGAGGCGCGAAGCGCCGTCTCGAACCATGAGCGCGACAGGTTCCGCGCCTGCGGCCCATCCTTCGAGACGCCCGGCTGCGCCCTTCGGGCTTCGCCGGGCTCCTCAGGATGAGGCTAGATGAGCGGCTAAGCCGAGCGCGCAGTTGCGCTTGCCCCCTCAGATCCCCGCCATCATCACGTATTTGATCTCGACATACTCTTCGATGCCGTGATGCGAGCCTTCGCGGCCGAGGCCGCTTTCCTTGACGCCGCCGAACGGCGCGACCTCGGTGGTGATCAGGCCGGAATTGACGCCGACCATGCCGCTCTCCAGCGCCTCGGCGACGCGCCACACCCGGCCGAGATCGCGGGCGTAGAAGTAGCTGGCGAGGCCGAACGGCGAGGCGTTGGCGAGCTTGATGACTTCGTCCTCGGTCTTGAAGCGGAACACCGGCGCCAGCGGGCCGAACGTCTCCTCATGCGCCACCAGCGCATCGGTGCGCACGTCGGCCAGCACGGTCGGCTCGAAGAAGGTGCCGCCGAGCGCGGCGCGCTTGCCGCCGGTGATCACCTTGGCGCCGTGCTCGAGCGCGTCGGCGATGTGCCGCTCGGTCTTCTCGACCGCCGCTTCGTTGATCAGCGGGCCCTGCGTCACGCCCTGCTCAGTGCCGTCGCCGATCTTCATCGCCTTGACCTTGGCGGCGAGCTTCTCGACGAAGGCGTCGTAGACGCCGTCCTGCACATAGAGCCGGTTGGCGCACACGCAGGTCTGGCCCATGTTGCGATATTTCGACACCATGGCGCCTTCGACCGCGGCGTCGATGTCGGCATCGTCGAACACGATGAACGGCGCGTTACCGCCGAGCTCGAGACCGAGCTTCTTCACGGTACCGGCGGATTGCCGATACAGGATCTTGCCGACTTCGGTCGAGCCGGTGAAGCCGACGAAGCGCACCGCCGGATGTTCGCAGAACACCTTGCCGATCGGCGGCGCGTCGCCGGTGACGATGTTGAACACGCCCTTCGGCAGGCCGGCCTTCTCGGCCAGCGCCGCCAGCGCCAGCGCCGAGAACGGCGTCTCTTCGGCCGGCTTCAGCACCACGGTGCAGCCGGCGGCCAGCGCCGGCGAGACCTTGCGGGTGATCATCGAGTTCGGGAAGTTCCACGGCGTGATCGCGGCGCAGACGCCGATCGGCTGCTTGATGGCGATGAGCCGCGCATCGGCGCGCTGCGTCGGGATGGTCTCGCCATAGACCCGGCGGGCCTCCTCGGCGAAGAACTCGATATAGGCGGCGCCGATATCGACCTCGCCCAGCGCCTCGGCGAGCGGCTTGCCCTGTTCAGTGGTGAGGATCAGCGCCAGATCCTCGCGATTGGCGACGATCAGCTCGAACCATTTGCGCAGGATGTTGGAGCGCTGCTTGGCGGTGAGCTTGGCCCAGGCCGGAAACGCCCGCTCGGCAGCCTCGATCGCGGCGGTCGCCTCAGTGGCGCCCAGGCTCGGGATGCGGCCGATCTCGCTTCCGTTCGCCGGATTGGTGACGGCGATCGAACCGCTGCCGGTCCAGGCGCCGTCGACATAGCACTGCTCGCGCAGCAGCGACGGATCCTTCAGGCGATCGCGCAGCGAGGCGGAATCGGACTTGCGGGCAGTGGCGGTCGGAGACATCGGATGACTTCCTCGCGGTTGGCGTCGGCGCCATCGCGCCGACCATTTGCTGCGAGGAAGTATAGGCGCATCGGACGCGCTGTGCACCGATCCGGGGCCGTCAAACGGCCGTGACCGATGCTGCGCCGCGGCGGTCAGGCGGCGCGGCTGAACCAGGACTCGCGGCGGCTGAGAATGTGGTCGCCGGCAAGGCGCGCCTGTTCCCAGCTTCGCGTCGGATAATAGCGATATTCGAGCTCCGGCGTCACCGCCTCGCCGCGTCGGCCGAACCAGCCGAGACGCTTCGGGCGCGTCTGCAGCGCCGCCAGCGCCATCGCTAGATTTTCGACGACGTCGAACGAGAACAGCGCGCCGTCATTGGCGCGGCGCACTTCGTAAAGCCCGGGTCCGATCGGCGCGTCGATATTGCCGCGGCCGCCCTTCGGGTAATGCTTCCAGCCGCTCCAGGATGGGGTCATGGGTTGTGCTCCGCCACATACTTGCTGGCGCACCCGTTGAGCGGATCTCGTCACGACTGCGGCCGCATTGTGAACGGCGTGAGGCGGCCTTCGTTCCCGCAGCGCGTTGCCGCAAGCGATCGTGGTTGCGCGCGCCTTAAGCTGCCCGGCTGATTGGACTTTCCGGCCATTCGGGCTTCGCGATCGCGAAAGCGATCCGTTTGGAGCGGATCAATTGATCCGGCGTCTTGCGAATGTCGCGATCGCGCGGAACAATCCCGCCGCTACAAAAAACCAAATGGGAGGATGACCACATGCGCAGCGCAGAGATCGATCAATCGTTGCAACGCTTCTGCGACCGGGGCGACATTCCGGGCGTCGTCGCGATGGCGGGCAACGCGAACGAGACGGTGTATCAGGGCGCGTTCGGCAAGCGCGATCTGACCAAGCCGCAGCCGATGACGACCGACAGCGTGTTCTGGATCGCCTCGATGACCAAGGCGATCACCGCGGCGGCGGCGATGCAGCTGGTCGAACAGGGCAAGCTGTCGCTGGACGAGCCGATCGGCAAGGTGCTGCCCGATCTCGCCGCGCCGCTGGTGCTGGACGGCTTCGCGGCCGACGGCACGCCGAAGACCCGTCCGGCCAAGGCGCCGATCACGCTCCGCCAGTTGCTCACCCACACCGCCGGCTTCTGCTACGACATGTGGAACGCCGACATGGTGAAGTACATGGAGCACCATGGCGTGCCCGGCATCATCGGCTGCCAGAACGCCGCGCTGAAGACGCCGCTGGCGTCCGATCCCGGCACCCGCTGGGAATACGGCATCAACATCGATTTCGCCGGCAAGGCGGTCGAGGCCGTCACCGGCATCAAGCTCGACGCGTATTTGCGCGATCATCTGTTCGCGCCGCTCGGCATGACCGACACCGGCTTCAAGATCGCCGACGAACAGCGCAACCGGCTGGTCGCGGTCCACGCCCGCGGCGAGGACGGCTCGCTGACGCCGATCCCGTTCGAGGTCGAGCAGAATCCGGAATTCCACATGGGCGGCGGCGGCCTCTACGGCACCGCGGCGGACTATCTGAAGTTCGCCCGGATGATTCTCAACAAGGGCCGCGGCAATGGCAACCAGGTGCTGAAGCCCGAAACCGTCGCGCTGATGGGCCAGAACCACATCGGCGACCTCAACGTCACCAAGCTCAACTCGGCGGTCGCGTTCGCCACCAACGACGTCGATCTCTATCCGGGCATGGACAAGAAGTGGGGGCTGAGCTTCCTGATCAACACCGAGACCACGCCGGAAGGCCGCAGCCCCGGCAGCCTCGCCTGGGCCGGCCTCGCCAACACCTACTACTGGATCGACCCGACCCGCGACATTTGCGGCGTGATCCTGATGCAGGTGCTGCCGTTCGGCGACGCCAAGTGCCTCGACGCCTTCGCGGCGTTCGAGCGCGGCGTCTATGCGGCGCTCGGGGCCGCCCAGAAGGCTGCCTGAAGTTTGCCACAAGCCCGCGGCGGGGCTCGACAAGCTCCGCCGCAGGCGCGACCATCTCGCAATCAAGAACAATCCGTCGGCCGATCCGGACCGGCGCGTGAGGAGGAGACCAGGACGTGACCGATCAGGCTTCAGCCATCAAGTCTCCGGCCGACAAGGCTCCGAGCTACGTCTGCGGCATCTCCGACGCGCCGCTGCTCGGCATTACCATCGGACAGGCGCTTGATCTTGCTGCGCGGCAATGGCCAGACCGCGAGGCGCTGGTGTCGCCCAGCCACGACGTGCGCTGGAGCTGGCGCGAGTTTGCGCAGCGCGTCGATGCGCTCGCCGCCGGCTTCCTCGCGCTCGGCCTGCAGCGCGGCGAACGCATCGGCGTGTGGTCGATGAACCGGCCCGAATGGACGCTGACGCAATTCGCCGCCGCCAAAGCCGGACTGATTCTCGTCACTATCAACCCGGCCTACCGACTCAGCGAACTCGAATTCGCGCTCGCCAAGGTCGGCTGCGCCGCGCTGGTGACTGCGACCGCGTTCAAGACCTCGGCCTATATGGAGATGCTGAACACGCTGATCCCGGAGCTTTCGCGCGGGCAGCCCGGCGCGCTGAAATCGGCGAAGCTGCCGCAGTTGCGCGCGGTGATTCAGATCGGCGGGCCGAAAGCTCCCGGCACGGTCGCGTTCGACGAGGTCGCGGCGATGGGCGGCGATCGCCATCGCCAGATGATCGCGCAGCTCGCCGGCGAGCTGCAGTTCGACGACGCCGTCAACATCCAGTTCACCAGCGGCACCACCGGCTCGCCCAAAGGCGTGACGCTGACGCATCACAACATCCTCAACAACGGTTACTTCGTCGGCCGCGCCATGAAGCTGACCGAACAGGACCGCATCTGCATTCCGGTGCCGCTGTATCACTGCTTCGGCATGGTGATGGGCAATCTCGCCTCGGTTACTTCCGGCGCCACCATGGTGTATCCCGGCGAGGGGTTCGATCCGCTGGCGACGCTGCAGACGGCGTCGCAGGAGAAGTGCACGGCGCTGTATGGCGTGCCGACGATGTTCATCGCCGAGCTCGATCATCCGCAATTCGCCAGCTTCGACCTGTCGTCGCTGCGCACCGGCATCATGGCGGGCGCGCCGTGCCCGGTCGAAGTGATGCGCCGCGTCAACGATCAGATGAATATGCGCGAAGTGACGATCGCCTATGGCATGACCGAGACCAGCCCGGTCAGCTTCCAGAGCGCGGTCGACGATCCGGAGGAGCGCCGCGTTTCAACGGTCGGCCGAATCCATCCGCATGTCGAGGTCAAGGTGATCGATCTCGAAGGCCGCATCGTGCCGCGCGGCACCCGCGGTGAGCTCTGCACCCGCGGCTACAGCATCATGCTGGGCTATTGGGACGAGGCGGAGAAAACCGCCGACGTGCTCGACGCCGCCGGCTGGATGCATACCGGCGATCTCGCGGTGATCGACGACGAAGGCTTCTGCAATATCGTTGGGCGCATCAAGGACATGGTGATCCGCGGCGGCGAGAATCTCTATCCGCGCGAGATCGAGGAATTCCTGTATCGCCATCCGAAAATTCAGGACGTGCAGATCTTCGGCGTCGCCGATGACCGCTACGGCGAAGAACTCTGCGCCTGGGTCCGCCCGCGCGCCGGCGAGACGCTGACGGCCGACGAGGTGCGCGCCTTCTGCCAGGGCCAGATCGCCCACAACAAGATCCCGCGCTACATCGAATTCGTCGACGACTTCCCGATGACGGTCACCGGCAAGATCCAGAAATTCGTGATGCGCGAGAAGGTGGAAGAAAAGCTCGGCCTGAAGGCGGCGAAGACGGCGTGAGGCGTTCGTGATGAGCGAGCCCCTCATGGTGAGGAGCATCGCGTTAGCGATGCGTCTCGAACCATAAGGCGTCACGGGCTCGCGGAAGCCCGCTGTGCGCGGCCATCCTTCGAGACGCCCGGCCCCGCTCTGCGAGCGTCGCCGGGCTCCTCAGGATGAGGGCCTGGCGTGTTGTTACTTCAGTCCAACACGTTCGTCATTCCGGGGCGCGCGTAGCGCGAGCCCGGAATCCATAGCCCCTGGAGTCGCGGTGAGGCACGGCGGCGTCTTGCTCAAGTCATAACCACAGGGGTTATGGATTCCGGGTTCGCGAGCTGCGCTCGCGCCCCCGGAATGACCTGGAGATAAGCGTCGCTTAAACCGGCAGCCCGTGCTGCTGAGCCAGTTCCTTCAGCGACACCTGCGGCCTTGCGCCGATGTGCTGGATCACTTCGGCGGCGGCGAGGGCACCGAGGCGGCCGGCGGCTTCATAGCCGGCGTTGCGCACCAGGCCGAACAGGAAGCCGGCGGCGAACAAATCGCCGGCGCCGGTGGTGTCGACGAGCTGCTCGATCGACGCGGCCGGCACAAGCGTCACGCTGCCGCCTTCGACCACGGCGCAACCCTTCTCGCTGCGGGTGACGACGCCGAGCGCGACGTCCTGGCCGAGCTGCTTCAGCGCGGTGTCGAAATCGGAGGTCTGGTACAGCGAATGGAGCTCGGACTCGTTGGCGAAGATCAGATCGACGGTCTTGCTGCGCATCAGGTCGAGAAACTCGGCGCGGTAGCGGTCGACGCAGAACGCATCCGACAGCGTCAGCGCGACCTTGCGGCCGGCGCCGTGGGCGATCTTCGAGGCTTTCAGGAACGCTTCCTTGGCCTGCGGCGGATCCCACAGATAGCCTTCGAGATACACGATCGACGCGGCGGCGATTTGCGCTTCGTCGATATCGCTTGGAGCCAGATCCTGCGCGGCGCCCAGATAGGTGTTCATGGTGCGCTCGCCGTCCGGCGTCACCAAAATGTAGGAGCAGCCGGTCGCCGGGCCGTCCGCGGCCGGCTTGGTGTCGAACGCGACGCCGGCGGCGCGGATGTCGTGGGCGTAGAGCTTGCCGATCTGATCGTCCTTGATCTTGCCGACGTAAGCGGTGCGGGCACCGAACGAGGCCAGGCCGACGATGGTGTTGGCCGCCGAGCCGCCGGAGATTTCGGTCGCCATGCCCATGTCGGCATAGATCGCCGCCGCCTGCGCCTGATCGATCAGCGCCATGCCGCCCTTGGTCATGCCGTGGCGGACCAGAAAGTCGTCCTCGGTGCGCACCAGCACGTCGAACAGCGCGTTGCCGATGGCGAGGACGTCGTATTTGGCTGTGGTCATCGATGGGTCCGTGGCGGCGAGGGGGAAAATCCGCGGGTTTGCGGGACAAAACCGGTGCATCGCCGGCTGCGCGAAGGCGCGCCGACCTATCACGTTCCGCAGCAACGCGGCAAGCGCGGGACGTTCCCCGATCGTCATGCGCGGGCTTGATCCGCGCATCCATCTTATTCGCAAGACGCTCTTTTCGTGAGGGATGGATGGCCGGGTCAAGCCCGGCCATGACGGCGGTAGATGGAGGCTTCGCCGGCCACCAGGGCCGCCGCTTTTACCAATCAGCCACTAAACCAAGTCGGACCAGTCCGTTGCGGGTGCAATCCGGCTATAACCCGCGGATGATCCTTCCACTCCTCACCGTCTCAGCCGGCACCTTGTCCTCCCGCTTGCTGGGATTCGTTCGCGATGCGCTGGTCGCGGCGCTGCTCGGGGCCGGGGCGGTGGCGGATGCGTTTCTGCTGGCGTTTCAGCTCGTCAATGTGACGCGGCGGCTGCTCACCG
Source organism: Rhodopseudomonas telluris (assembly GCF_042432815.1). Classification (NCBI taxonomy): domain Bacteria; kingdom Pseudomonadati; phylum Pseudomonadota; class Alphaproteobacteria; order Hyphomicrobiales; family Nitrobacteraceae; genus Rhodopseudomonas; species Rhodopseudomonas telluris. The sequence goes on along the minus strand of NZ_JBHLWM010000003.1, from coordinate 174,954 downwards.
AGGGCGCGCTGAATGCGGCGCTGGTGCCGGCCTGGCTGCGGGTGCGCGAGTACAACGGGCCGGCCGCGGCCGCAGCCTTCGCCGGGCGGCTGCTCGGCACCGTGGCGCTGGCGACGCTGGTGCTGGCGGTGCTGGTCGGCGTGTTCATGCCGCTCTTGATCGCGTTGCTCGCGCCCGGCTTCGTCGGCCATCCGGTGCTCGGTATGGCGGTCCGCGACGCGCGGCTGATGCTGCCCTATCTGGCGTTCGCCGGTCCGGTCGCGGTGATGATGGGGCTGTTCAACGCCGACGGGAAGGTCGGCCTGACGGCGTTCTCGCCGCTGCTGTTCAACGCGGCGCTGATCGTCGTCACCGCCGTGCTGCTGTTTGCCAGCGACGACGACGTCGTGGCGGCATGGGTGTTGTCCGGCACCGTCGGCATCGCCGGGCTGCTGCAGCTGTCGATTTTGGCGTTCAACAGCCGCGGCGAGAAGCTCGCGACGCCGCTGCGGGTGTCGTTCGACACCGCCATGCAGGCGTTCTTCGCCAAGGCGATCCCCGGCATGATCGCCAATTCCGGGCCGCAGCTCTTGATCGTGATCGGCGCCATCGTGGCGTCGGGGGTGCCGTCGGCGGTGTCGTGGCTGTATTTCGCCAATCGGCTGATCGAGCTGCCGCTCGGCATCGTCAGCGTGGCGATGGGCGCCGTACTGGTGCCGGAATTGTCGCGCGCGGTTCGCGGTGACGATCATGCGGCGCAGTCCGAGGCTGCCTCGCGCGGGCTCGAGCTTGCGGTCGGCGTCGCGCTGCCGGCAACGCTCGGGCTGATCGTGTTGCGCGAGCCCATCGTCCGGCTGCTGTTCGAACACGGCGCGTTCAGTGCCGAGGACACCGCCGCGACCGCGCTGGCGCTCGGCGTGCTGGCGCTCGGCCTGCCGGCGCAGGTGCTGGCCAAGACTTGGTCGGCGGCGTTCTACGCCCGCGAGGACACAAGGACGCCGCTGCTCGCCACGCTGGCGGCGCTGGCGGTGGCGATGGTCGCGGCGCTGCTGCTGGGGCGGCTGTTCGGTGCCGCCGGTGTGGCGCTGGCGGTCGCGCTCGGCGGCTGGAGCAATGCGGCCTTTCTGCTGTGGCGGGGCCTGCGCCGTTTCGGCGTCAGCATCGATGCCGCCGCGCGCCGGCGCATCGTGCTGATCGCGGTCGCGGCGAGCGCGATGGGCGCGCTGCTGACGCTCAAGGCGCAGTTTGTGCTGCCCTGGGTGACGGCAGCCGGAACGCTGGCCCAGGCGGCCGGGCTTGCCGTTCTGATCGCCGGCGGGTTGATCGTCTATGGCGGGCTGCTGGTGCTGTTCGGGGTGGTGCGGCCGGCCGCACTCGGAACGGCGCTGCGGCCGCCGCGCGGCTTGCGCGGCTAGCCGCCGCGTGCCAATGGACGGCGCGCCGCGCCGCAGCCACCGGGCGCGCGCCGACCGATCACGCGCAGGAACTGACCATGACCACACAACGGGTATTTTCCGGCATCCAGCCCACCGGAAATCTGCATCTCGGCAATTATCTCGGCGCGATCGTCAACTTCGTGAAGATGCAGGAGACGCATAATTGCGTGTACTGCGTGGTCGATCTGCACGCCATCACGGTGCCGGTGACGGTGTGGGGCGGTCCGGACGAACTGCGCAAGAACATTCGCGAAGTCACCGCGGCGTTCATCGCGGCCGGCATCGATCCGAAGAAGCAGATCATCTTCAACCAGAGCCAGGTCGCCGAGCATTCCGAGCTGGCCTGGGTGCTGAACTGCATCGCGCGGCTCGGCTGGCTCAACCGCATGACCCAGTTCAAGGAAAAGGCCGGCAAGGATCGCGAGAACGTCTCGGTCGGTCTGTACGACTACCCGGTGCTGATGGCCGCCGACATTCTGGTGTATCGCGCCACCCATGTGCCGGTCGGCGAGGACCAGAAACAGCATGTCGAGCTGACCCGCGACATCGCCCAGAAGTTCAACAACGACTTCTCGGCCTCGATCGCCGCGCAGGGCTTTGGCGACGCGTACTTCCCGCTGCCCGAGCCGGTGATCACCGGTCCGGCGACCCGGGTGATGAGCCTGCGCGACGGCACCAAGAAGATGTCGAAGTCCGATCCGTCGGACTACTCGCGCATCAACCTCACCGACGACGCCGACGCGATCGCGCAGAAGATCCGCAAGGCCAAGACCGATCCGGAGCCGCTGCCGAGCGAGGAGAAGGGGCTCGAGCCGCGTCCCGAAGCCGACAACCTGGTCGGCATCTACGCGGCGCTGTCCGGCAAGCCGAAGGCCGCCGTGCTCGGCGAATTCGGCGGCGCGCAGTTCTCGGCGTTCAAGTCGAGCCTGGTCGATCTCGCGGTCGAGAAGCTGTCGCCGATCGCCGGCGAGATGAAGCGGCTGTCGGCCGACCACGACTATGTCGACTCCGTCCTCGCCGACGGCAGCGACCGCGCCCGCGCGATCGCGGCCGAAACCATGCTGGCCGTGAAGGACATCATGGGCATGGTGCGCAAGAAGGGCTGATATTCGACCTCGGCCCTCGTCCTGGGGAGCCCGGCGTAGCCGGGCGTCTCGAAGGACGAGCCTGTCTCGTCATGGTTCGAGACGCGCAGCTTCGCTGCGCTCCTCACCATGAGGGCCGTGCCCTTGTCCTTTCTTACATGGCCATGGCAGCATCGCGTGGTTGCGCGGGCTCGCGCTTGGGAACTCCGGGGACGATCATGAGCAGCCAGCGACGCAGCTACGAATCCGGCCACAAGCCGAAATGTCTCGTCATCGTCGACGACACCGCCGAATGGGATCGCGCGGTGTATTACGCCAGCCGCTGGGCGGTGCGGGTCGGCGGCGCGGTGGTGATGCTGCGGGTGATCGAGATCCTCGACCAGAACCAGCAATGGCTCGGCGTCGCCGACGTGATGCGCGCCGAGGCGATCGAGACCGCCGAGCAGGCGCTCGACCGCGCCTCCGGCCGCGCCAATGGCGTCTCCGGCATCACCCCGGAGCGGGTGATCCGCGAGGGCGACACCATCGCCCAGGTGCGCGCGGTGATCGAGGACGATTCCGACATCGTCATGCTGATCCTGGCCGCGAGCGACGGGCCGGAAGGCCCGGGCCCGATCGTCACCGCGATGGTTCGTCATCTAGGCAGCTTTCCGGTTCCCGTGGTGATGGTCGCCTCCAGCCTGACCGACGACGACATCGACGCGCTGGCCTGAGGCTGCGCCTGAAAAGCGCAATTCTTTCAGGCGCTCGTTCATCCTCCGGAACAGCCCGCGGGTTGAACCGTGCGTTCGCGGTGGTTATCTGCTAGGAATTCGACCGTGTCCGAGCGAGGCCGTCACCGCCCCGCTGACGCGACGCCTGACACAGCCCTTCCCACGTGCCGGCCTTGAACCGGCGACGACGGAGACCTCCATGTTCATCCAGACCGAACCGACGCCCAACCCCGCGACCCTGAAGTTCATTCCCGGCCGCGTCGTGCTCGACAGCGGCACAATGGAATTCACCGATCGCAGCCAGGCGGCGCGCTCGCCGCTGGCCGAGCGGCTGTTCGGCGTCGAAGGCGTCAGCGGCGTGTTTTACGGCTCGGATTTCGTCACCGTCACCAAGGACGGCGGCGACTGGCAGCATCTCAAGCCCGCGATCCTCGGCGCCATCATGGAGCACTACATGTCGGGCGCCCCGATCCTGGCCGATGGCCAGTCGGATGGCGACGAGAGCGATGACGATGAGTTCTATGCCGAGGGCGATGCCGAGACGGTCGAGATCATCAAGGATCTGATCGAGACGCGCGTGCGTCCGGCAGTCGCCAATGACGGCGGCGACATCACTTTCCGCGGCTTCAAGGACGGCATCGTCTATCTGGCCATGAAGGGCGCCTGCTCGGGCTGCCCGTCCTCGACCGCGACGCTGCAGCACGGCATCCAGAACCTGCTCAAGCACTTCGTGCCCGAGGTGACCGAGGTCCGCCCCGTCACCTGAGGCGGAGCCTTTCGTAACCCGTCCACCGCCGAGCCTCTGCATGGTGCGTCGCGCCATGCAGAGGCTCGCGTTCGGCTGTCAGCGATTCTTGTCGATCGTGTCCGGCAGGCACATGACGTGCGTGCGTCATTGCTGATATGCTGGGCGAATGTTGATCCTTGCTATCGATACGGCGCTTGAAGCCTGCTCGGCCGCGGTTTTGGATACCGACGCCAACCGGCTGCTCGCTTCCGAGTCCGAGCCGATGCAGCGCGGCCATGCCGAGGCGCTGGTGCCGATGCTGGCGCGCGTGATGCAGGCCTCCGGCATCAGCTTCGCCGATCTCGACCGCGTGGCCGTCACCACCGGGCCTGGTAGTTTCACGGGGCTACGCGTCGGACTGTCCGCCGCGCGCGGCATCGGGCTTGCGGCCGACAAGCCGGTGGTCGGACTCACCACGCTATCGGCCTTTGCGGCGCCGCTGGTGAGCGAGCGCGACGACACGCCGATCCTGTCGGCGATCGATGCCCGGCACGATCACGTCTACTACCAACTCGTCAGCGGCAACGGCACGCGCCTGCTGCGGCCGCGTGTCGGCCCGATCGCCGAGGCGCTGGAAGCCGCGCGGCAGGGCGCGCCGCGGCTGGTCGGCAATGCGGCGGGGTTGCTGGCCGCGCGCTGGCCGGCGCTGACGCCGCCGGCGCCGCTGATCGATCAGCAGCCTGCGCCCGATATCTTCTGGGTCGCGTGGCTCGGTGCGGCAGCGAACCCGGAGGCCGCTCCGGCGCGGCCGTTCTATCTGCGGGCGCCCGACGCCAAGCCTCAGACCGACGCGCTGGCCCGCGCCGCGCAGCCCGCCGCCTGACGCGGCGTCGATGTTTATTCCGGTAATGATGACTTGCTGATGATGACCTGGCTCGCCGAATTCTGGGGCTACGCCGACGCGGTGGTCGAGCCTGCGACGTTGCGCGACGCCGGCAAGCTGGCGCAGCTCCACGGCGCGTCGTTTCACAGCGGCTGGAGCGAAGAGGAATTCGCCGACCTTTTGAGCCAGCGCAATACCTTGATCCACCGCTTGCGTATGGGTCGGAAGATCGTTGGTTTCATCGCCTCACGATTCGGGGCGGATGAAGCCGAGATCCTGTCGGTCGCGGTGGCTTCCGGCTACCGCGGACGAGGGCTGTCGCGAGAGTTGTTACTGACGCATCTCGGCCATCTCGCCGGCCGTGGTGTTGCCAAAGTCTTTCTGGAAGTCGAGGAGAACAATCAGCCGGCGCGCCGTCTGTATCAGCGTGCTGGTTTCGCCATCGTCGGTCGCCGCGAGCGTTACTATCGGCAGCCGGATGGGGAACAATTGAACGCATTGATAATGCGTCGCGACTTGTCCTAATTTCCGCGCGGTGGCACAAACCCCATCGCTGAGCCCATTCAAACAATGCGTTGACGCCGATGTCTGATGTGAAGGCCACTGAAATCGAAGCCCGCTGCGCTGCCACCGGTATGCGCATGACGGAACAGCGTCGCGTGATTGCGCGGGTTCTCGCCGAGTCGGTCGATCATCCCGACGTCGAAGAGCTCTACACCCGTTGCGTCGCGGTCGACGACAAGATCTCGATCTCCACCGTGTACCGCACGGTGAAGCTGTTCGAGGATGCGGGGATCATCGAGCGGCACGACTTCCGTGAAGGCCGTGCCCGCTACGAGCAGATGCGCGACAGCCATCATGATCACCTGATCAATCTGCGCGACGGCAAGGTGATCGAGTTCACCAACGAAGAGATCGAGAAGCTGCAGGCCGAGATCGCCCGCAAGCTCGGCTACAAGCTGGTCGATCATCGCCTCGAACTGTATTGCGTCCCGCTCGACGACGATAAAGCCTGAGCTGGTGCGGGACTGCCGTCGAGCATTGTCAGCCGCGCCTGAAGTCGACTAGGCTGCTCATCAATTCGGTCATGGCCGGGACCAGCCCGGCATGACGCGTGGTGATGAAAGTGCCTGATTGACTTGCGATCTCCTGATCTTCGACTGCGACGGCGTGCTGGTCGACAGCGAAGTAATTTCCTGCCGTGTTCATGCCGAGACGCTGACGCGGCACGGCTATCCGATCACCACCGAGCAGGTCGCCGAGCGCTTCCTCGGTCGCTCCGGCCGTGAGGCACGGCGCGAGATCGAGGCCGAACTCGGCCGCGCATTCGATGATGCGCTGGAGGAGCAGCTCGTCGCCGACGTGCTGCGTAGCTTCGCCGAAGAGCTCGAGCCCATTCCCCACATCGCCGAGGCGCTCGACGCGCTCGCGCAGCCGGTCTGCGTCGCCTCCAGCGGCACGCTGAAGCGCATTACCTTTTCGCTCACCCGCACCGGGCTGTACGCGCGCTTTGCGCCGCATCTGTTCTCGGCCGAGCAGGTCGCGAACGGCAAGCCGGCGCCGGATCTGTTCCTCTACGCGGCGGAACAGATGGGCGTGGCGCCGGAGCGCTGCGTGGTGGTCGAGGACAGCGTGCCGGGGATCACCGGCGCGCGGGCGGCCGGGATGCGGGTGCTGGGTTTCGTCGGCGGTAGCCATTGCCTGCCCGGCATGGCCGGGCGGCTGCGCGCTGCCGGCGCCGCGGTAACCTTCGCGGATATGCGGCAACTTCCTGATCTGATTTGAAAAATAGGTCGTTCGGGAGCCGGCCGGCCGGCCGCCGGCTGGATTTTGCCCGGTTTCGCCTGTAAGGCAGGGCAACTTCCCTCTCACACGACGAACGTCATGGCCCCGCCGCGTAAGCTGCACATCAAGTCATATGGCTGTCAGATGAATGTCTACGATGCGCAGCGCATGGTGGACGTGCTGACGCCGGAGGGCTTTGTCGAGACAGCGAGCGTGGACGACGCCGATCTGGTGATCCTCAACACCTGCCACATCCGCGAGAAGGCGTCCGAGAAGGTTTATTCCGAACTCGGCCGGCTGCGGCAGGCGCGCGACGAGGCGGCGCAGAACGGCCGCAAGATGCAGATCGCGGTGGCGGGCTGCGTGGCGCAGGCCGAGGGCGAGGAGATCGTCCGCCGCGCGCCGGTGGTCGATGTCGTGGTCGGGCCGCAGAGCTATCATCATCTGCCACAACTGCTGGCCCGCGCCGACGCGCAGGGCCGCGCGCTGGAAACCGAGTTTCCGGTCGAGGACAAGTTCGGCTTCCTGCCGCAGCCGGCGCCGGCGACCATCCGGGCCCGCGGCATCTCGGCTTTCGTCACTGTGCAGGAAGGCTGCGACAAGTTCTGCACCTTCTGCGTGGTGCCCTATACGCGCGGCGCCGAGGTGTCGCGGCCGGTCGGGGCGATCATCGCCGACGTCGAACGGCTTGCCGACAATGGCGTTCGCGAGATCACGCTGATCGGCCAGAACGTCAACGCCTATCACGGCGACGGCCCGGACGGCCACGCCTGGACGCTGGGCCGGCTGCTGCAGCGGCTCGCTGCCGTCCCCGGCATCGTCCGGCTACGCTACTCCACCAGCCATCCCAACGACGTCGACGACGATCTGATCGCCGCGCACCGCGACCTCGCCGCGTTGATGCCGTTCGTGCATCTGCCGGTGCAGTCCGGGTCCGACCGGATCCTGGCGGCGATGAACCGCAAGCACAGCGCGGCCGATTATCGCCGCGTGATCGACCGGTTTCGGGCCGTGCAGCCGCAGATCGCCTTTTCGTCGGATTTTATCGTGGGGTTCCCCGGCGAGACCGAGGTGGATTTCGCCGCGACTCTCGCACTGGTCACACAAATCGGTTACGCTGGCGCCTATTCGTTCAAGTATTCGCCGCGGCCCGGCACGCCCGCGGCGGACATGCAGGACATGGTGCCCGCAGCGGTGATGGACGAGCGTTTGGAGCGGCTCCAGCAATTGATCGATCGTCAGCAATCGGCCTTCAACAAGGCGGCGATCGGCCAGACCGTGGATGTGCTGTTCGAACGTGCCGGCCGCAAGCCCGGCCAGATCGTCGGCCGCACCGCTTATCTGCAGCCGGCTCATGTATTTCCCGGCCCCGGCATGGCGCCCGACGCACTCGTCGGGCAGGTCCTGCCGGTCCGGATCGACAGTCTCGAGCGCTACAGCCTGCTCGGCGAACTGGCGGCCACGCCGCCGCAGCATGCTCGTCCTCTGGCCGCCACTGGAGCCTGAGCCCCTTGGCAAAAAGCGTATCGGATTCGTCCTCGCTGATTTCCCGCCGCAAGCTCGATCGCGAACCTTTGTCCCCACCCGAGACCCAAGTCGTCGTCGCCTTCGACGACAATCGCGCCGCCTCCGCGCTGGTCGGCCCGTACGGGCAGAACCTCGCCCGGATCGAGCGCAGGCTCGCCGTCGAGGTGGATTCGCGGGGCAACCACATCACCATCTCGGGCTCGCGCGAGGGCTGCGACTCCGCCCGCCGCGTGCTCGAGGCGCTGTACGCGCAGGCGATGTCGGGCAGCGACCTGTCACAGGGCGACGTCGACGGCGCGATCCGCGCGGTGATCGCGCAGGGCTCGCTGTTCGAATTCGACAGCAAGCCGGCGGCGGGCGCGTTCGAGGCCGTCAATCTGCGCAAGCGCCTGGTGCGGGCGCGCACCGCCGCGCAGGACTCCTACATCCGCGCGCTGAAGCGCCACGAGCTGGTGTTCGGCATCGGCCCGGCCGGTACCGGCAAGACCTGGCTGGCGGTGGCGCATGCGGCGCAACTGTTCGAGCGCAAGGAGGTCGACAAGATCATCCTGACGCGCCCGGCCGTCGAAGCCGGCGAGCGGCTCGGCTTCCTGCCGGGCGATCTGCGCGAAAAGGTCGATCCCTATCTGCGGCCGATCTACGACGCGCTGTACGACCTGATGGATGCGCGCATCGTCGAGCGGGCGATGCAGTCGGGCGAGATCGAGATCGCGCCGCTCGCCTTCATGCGCGGCCGCACGCTGACCAATGCGGCAATCATTCTCGACGAGGCGCAGAACACGACCTCGATGCAAATGAAAATGTTTCTCACCCGTCTCGGCGAGAACTCGCGGATGATCGTCACCGGGGACCCGAGCCAGGTCGATCTGCCGAACGGGGCGACCTCCGGCCTGTCGGAGGCGGTGCGGCTGCTGTCCGGCGTCGAAGGCATTGCCCAGGTGAATTTCACCGCCGAAGACGTCATTCGTCACGAATTGGTGGCGCGGATCGTCGCCGCCTATGAGGGAGCCCCGCCGAAGCCGGCGCGCGGCGAAAACTGATGTCACAATTCGAGACCGGGAGCCGTGCCGATTGCGTCGGGACGGCCCCAAGCGATATTTTGAGCCCGATGAGTAGTTCCGCCATTCCAGCCACCGAAGTCGTGATCGCCGCCGAGTGCTGGCAATCCGAAGCCGCCGCCGAGTCCGTGGTGCTGCGCGCGATCGAAGCCGCCGCGCAGGACCTTGGCGAAGACACCGGCGGCGCCGAGCTCGCCGTGATGCTGACCGACGACGAGGGCATCCGGGCGCTGAACGCCTCCTATCGGGGCTTCGACAAGCCCACCAACGTGCTGTCATTTCCGGCGCCCGAGGCGGACTATCAGGACGAGGACGGCGCGCCGCGGCTGCTCGGTGATATCGCGATCGCGTACCAGACCGTGCGCCGCGAGGCCGACGACGAAGGCAAGCCGTTCGACCATCATCTCAGCCATCTGGCGATTCACGGCTTCCTGCATCTGGTCGGCTACGACCACGAGACGGATGCCGAGGCCGAGACGATGGAAAGCGCCGAGCGCCGCATCCTGGCGGGTCTTGGCATTCCGGATCCCTACGCCGATCAGGATCGGGTGAGCTGACATGCCGGACGGCGACAGTACGCGGAGCAACGCGCAGTCATCGGAGCAGGATTTAGGACGCGGGCAGCAATTGCCCGCGGTGGTGCATCAGGGCGAAGTGTTGCGGCCGGTCGGCGCCGCCTGGCTGATCCGGGCGATCCGTTCGCTGTTCGGATGGAAGCCCGGCTCGGTCCGCGACGATCTGCAGGTAGTGCTCGACACCAGCCCGCCGGACGACACCGGCTTCTCGACGCTCGAGCGCACCATGCTGCGCAACATCCTCGGGCTGCACGAGCGCCGCATCGCCGACGTCATGGTGCATCGCGCCGACATCGTCGCGATCAAGCAGGACATCGCGCTCGGCGAGCTGATGAGCCTGTTCCAGGGCGCGGCGCATTCGCGTCTCGTCGTTTACAACGAGACGCTCGACGACCCGGTCGGCCTCGTTCACATTCGCGACCTCGTCGCCTTCATGACCGCGAAGGCCAAGGTCAAGCCGGAGGTCGTCGCCAAGCGCAAGAAGGCGTTGCCGGCGGGGCTCGACCTGAAGGCGATCGATCTGAAGATGCCGCTGACCGAAACCGGCATCATCCGCAAGCTGCTCTACGTGCCGCCGTCGATGCGGGCGATCGATCTGCTGGCGCAGATGCAGGCGGCGCGCACGCACCTCGCGCTGGTGGTCGACGAATATGGCGGCACCGACGGTCTGGTTTCGATCGAGGACATCGTCGAACTGATCGTCGGCGAGATCGATGACGAGCACGACAGCGCGGTGCCGCCGTCGATCGTCAAGCAGGCCGACGGCTCGTTCATCGCCGACGCCCGCACCAGCCTGGAAGACGCCAGCGCCATGATCGGCGACGGCTTCGTCACCGGCGAGGCCGGCGAGGATGTCGAGACGCTCGGCGGCTATCTGGTCAATCACGTCGGCCGGCTGCCGGTGCGCGGCGAAGTGATCTCCGGCCCCGGCAATTACGAGATCGAAGTGCTCGACGCCGACCCGCGCCGCGTCAAGCGGCTGCGCATCGGCATCCGCAAGGAGCGCCCGGCGCCGCGGCCGCGCGAGACGCGGCGACGAGAGCCGGCGTCCGACGCGGCGGCCGCGCCATCCTCCGACACGACCAATCCGAAAGCTTCGCCGTCCGGCGAATAAGCGAGCACATCGTGACATGCCAAAGCTGCTGAGCCGGGCCGCCTCCAGCGTCATCCTCGCATGGGGGTGGAAGCGCGCAGCGATCGCCCTTGTGGCCGGCGCCCTGTCGTCGCTGGCGATGGCTCCGTTCAACGCCTGGCCGATCCTGTTCATCACCTTCCCGGTGGCGGTGTGGCTGATCGACGGTGCGGGGGCTGGCAAGCGCGGCGGCGTGCCGGCGGCCGCGATAGCCGGCTGGTGGTTCGGCTTCGGTTATTTCGTGCCGGGCCTGTACTGGATCGGCAACGCATTCCTGGTCGACGCCGACACCTTCGCGTGGCTGCTGCCGGCGGCGATCTGCGGACTGCCCGCCTACTTGGCGCTCTTCACGGCGCTCGGCTTCGGGCTGGCGCGGCTGTTGTGGGATCGTGGGGCGCTGCGGATTCTGGCGCTCGCGGTGGCGCTCACCATCGCGGAGTGGCTGCGCGGACACATTCTCACCGGCTTCCCCTGGAATGCGTTCGGCTACGCGCTGACCGAGCCGCTCGCATTGGCACAGAGCTTCTCGCTCATCGGCATCTGGGGAATGACGTTTATCGCGATCGCGGTGTTCGCCAGCCCAGCCGTGCTGTTCGACGACGTCGCCGACACGCGGCGGCGCTGGCTGGCGCCGGGCGCCGCGCTGGGCGTGCTGATCGTCATGGCGGTGTTCGGCGGCATTAGGCTGCAGCTCACCCCGACGCGGCTGGTCGACAATGTGCGGCTGCGGATCATGCAGCCCAACCTGCAACAGGATCAGCGCTTCAACTACGCCGCCAAAGCCGAGGTGATGCAGAAATACCTCACCTTGTCGGACCGCTCGACCGGCCCGAACGCCACCGGGGTGCGTGATGTCTCGCTGCTGATCTGGCCGGAGTCGGCGTTTCCGTTCTTCCTTGCGCGCGAGCCGGATGCGCTGGCGCAGATTGCCGGCCTGTTGCCCAAAGGCACCATCCTGCTGACCGGTGCGGTCCGGCCCCCGGAGATGCCGGCAGGCCGCCGGATCACGCGTGCGTACAATTCGATCTATTCTATCGACCATGACGGCACGTTGCTGTCGGTCTACGATAAGTTGCATCTGGTACCATTCGGAGAATTTCTGCCGTACCAGGACCTGATGGAGAAGCTCGGCTTCGTGCAGCTCACCAAGGTGCAGGGCGGCTTTCTCACCGGCACGGCGCGTCACAATATGGAGCTGCCGAACGCGCCGCCGCTGCTGCCGCTGATTTGTTACGAGGCGATCTTTCCTGACGAGATCAACATTCGCGGACAGCGTCCGGGCTGGATGCTCAATCTCACCAATGACGGCTGGTTCGGAAACTCCACCGGTCCCTATCAGCATCTGCAGCAGGCACGTATGCGCGCGGTGGAGCAGGGACTACCGCTGGTCCGCGCCGCAAATACGGGCGTTTCTGCGGTGATCGATCCGGTCGGCCGGATCGTGGCGCGGCTCGGACTCGGTGTTGAAGGTGTGCTCGACGCGACACTTCCGGCAAAGATTCCGCCGACGGTCTATGCGCGCGTCGGCGAGCTTCCGGCGGCTGTTCTGGTTGCAGTTTCGATCGTGCTTGTACTATTACGAAGACGAACACCAACCAGGTGATAGTACGCAACGCGACGGCGCAACCAGAGATTAAGTTAGAGAAAATCCGCACGTCCATTATTGCATTTCTCTATCGGTGTATATTAACGCCGGCGCCTCAAGACATTTGACGTCTCCAATACTTCAGGCGTATTCCAATCCGCATTCGCCTTCCATTTGCGTATGCACATGCCTTGAGGAGTAACTGAGATGTCGACCAAAGCGCCCAATCCTGTTGACAAGTATGTCGGCAGCCGTGTGCGCATGCGGCGCATCATGCTCGGAATGAGCCAAGAAAAGCTTGGCGAAGCATTGGGACTGACCTTCCAGCAAGTTCAGAAATACGAGAAGGGCACCAACCGCGTTGGTGCTAGCCGCATTCAGCAGATCTCCGAAGTTTTGCAGGTGCCGGTGTCGTTTCTGTTCGAAGGCGGCCCGAGCGGTGGTCTTGCCAATGGCAATGGCTTCAGCGAAGCGCCGTCACCGTCTTATGTGTCGGACTTTCTTGCAACATCCGAGGGTCTGGCGCTGACTCGTGCGTTCACCAAGATCACCGATGCCAAGCTTCGGCGCAGCATCGTCGATCTCGTCGAACAGATCGCTGCCCGCGAACCGAACGAAACTCGCTGAGTTCGTCGATTCGCCCACGCCGCGGCCCGCGCCCTGAGTACTCAGAGCGCGGGCCGCGGCGTTTTTATGTTCAACTTGAACTAATTCCGCGACGGCGCGTGGGCCGAGCTGTTATATGATCAGTATTGATCAGCTCGTTCAGAAATATGCGCGTCTGTGAAGCTGATCGCGCAGGTATCAAGCTAGTATAAACAAGTGTTCATCAACATGAATGAAGTCGTTCATCGTCAGGGCTCGTTCTTCGGGCGTCGCAAGGGGCACAAGCTACGAGCCCATCAGGCTGACCTGGTCGACAACCTGCTGCCGCATCTGTCGCTTGCGATCGACAGTGCGCCGCCGGCCTCGCTGGCGGAACTGTTCGAGCCGCCGGTGGATGCAGTGCGGCTCGAGATCGGTTTCGGCGGCGGTGAGCATCTGCTCGCCGAGGCGATGGCTCATCCCGGCACCGGGTTCATCGGCGCCGAGCCCTATGTGAACGGCATGGCCAAGATTCTGGCCCGGATCGAAGATCAGAATATTCGAAATATCAGATTGTTCGCCGGAGACGCCGCGGAGCTGATGGCATGGGTGCCGGCCGGTTCGCTGGCGCGGATCGATCTGATCCATCCCGATCCGTGGCCGAAGCGGCGGCATTGGAAACGGCGCTTCGTGCAGGACGCGATGGTCGAGGCCATGGCGCGGGCGCTGCAGCCGGACGGGGAATTCCGCTTCGTCAGCGACATCGACAGTTACAATGCGTGGACGCTGGCGCATCTGCTGCGCGCGCCGTCGTTCGACTGGACCGCCGAGCGCGCCGATGACTGGCGTCTGCCCTGGCCGAACTACACGATGACCCGCTATGGGCGCAAAGCCGAGCGCGAGGGACGCCGCGCGGCGTATCTGCGCTTCCGTCGGCTCGCGGCGTGACGATCAAGCTGGGCGCTGATCGCGGGCGCAAAGAGAAATAAATTCTCGGATCGGCCGTATCGATCTCAATCCGGGGTGCCGAACGTCTGCGGCATGGTCTGCCGCAGACGCCAGAAGCCGACCATGCGCTGCGCGGTCGAGGCCGCGAGCTGCTCGAAATTATGCCGGGCCTCTTCGACGTCCGGCGAGGCCGGCATCCGGTCCGGTCCAAGCCGCAGACCGATGAGCGCGCGGACCGTGGTCCAGCCGAAGCCGAGCGCCTTGCCGAGCATCAGCAGCGGGTCGTGCCGCTCGCCGGCGATCAGCGGATCGAGCGTCGCGATCCGCACGCCCGACATCGCCGACAGCGCCGCGACTGTCTCTTCGTATTGAAAGGCCCTGGCAAAAGCGAACACCATGTCTTCGCTCAGGCCGGCGCTGTGATGCAGCGCCACGATCGTGCGCTGCGCCGGGGTGAAGTCGCGGGTGGCGCCGCTCCGCTGCGGCGCGCCGGCCAGTTCGCGCAGCGCGCGGTTGATGGCGATCCGAGCGGCCGGCTGCGCGGTCTCGACCAGTCGCCGGCGCACCAGGTCGCTGGCGGACGCCAGTAATTCCTTCAGCCGCGGCGGAGACAGGTCGTCGCGCCCGCTCACCGCGGTGGCGAGCAGCACGTCTTCGGCCGCCCGTCGCACCAGTCCGCTGAAGCCGGCCGGCGAGAACTGCGCGCCCGCGTTCACCGCGATCGTCCGCAGCACGTCGTGATCGCCGCGGCGAACGATGACGTCGCTGATCGGCGGCGTCACCTGCGGCCGCTCCGAGATCGCGATCAGATGAGTCTGGCCGCGGGTGCCCGCGAGGTCGACCAGCGTGCTCTCGCCGATCTGGATCGAGCGCCGCAGCAGCGGCCCGGCGATCCCGATGTCCTCGTCGCGGGCGAGCTGCGCGATCAGCCGCGGCGGCGCATTGCCAAGCGAGCAGAACCGCCGCGCCAGCTCGCTGCGCATCTCCACGTCGATTTCCGGCACCAGCCGCAGCAGCACGCCGTCGAACACCGCGACGTGCTCGTCGCTGAACCCCGCTGCCCCCTGCACGAACAGGTCCGCGATCCGTCGCACCGCGTCGGCGCGCCGCTCCGGATGAACATTGCTGATGGCGTCGTCCAGTTCGGGTCTCAGCAGAGCCGGGGACATCCTGTTTCTCGGCGGGCCGCGGCGTCGGGCGGCGGGGGAGCCGGGAACCTAGGGCTCGCACATGAACGAAGCGTTGAGGGATCCTCCGCCGGCTCATTTGCGAGCCGTTCGCACCAAATTTGCGGTCAAATTCGCGAGATTCCGGGCTCCCGATCGGCCTCCGGGACGTCGCCGCCGTCGCCTGCCGCCCGCGGCCCTTGCCGCTTGGTCGAAAAACCGCTATATCCGGGTCACTCAGAAATTCTCATACGAGCGCGTATCGAGAGTGGGCCCCCCGGGACCCGCTCTTTTTTGTTACCCGATGCATGACCCCGGACTGCTCAGTAGTGCTGGCGTCCGCTGCCGATAACCGGCCATCGCCGCCACCGACCAGATCCGCCAAAGCCACCATCTGCCTATGACCGACCCGATCGCACAAACCGCCGCACCTGATCTGCTGGACGAGCCCCGTCTGGTGGTGGAGCCGGGCGTTGCTGCGCGGTTCACCGCGGTGGCGGAGCCGGTGCTGCAGGCGATGGGCTATCGGCTGGTCCGCATCAAGGTGTCGGGCGAATCCGGCTGCACCGTACAGATCATGGCCGAGCGGCCGGACGGCACGATGCTGATCGACGATTGCGAGGCGGTCTCCAAAGCGCTGTCGCCCGTGCTCGACGTCGCCGACCCGATCGACCGCGCCTATCGGCTCGAGATTTCGTCGCCGGGCATCGATCGTCCGCTGGTGCGGCGCTCGGATTTCGCCCGCTACAGCGGCCATCTGGTGAAGATCGAGATGGCGGTCGCGCATCAGAACCGCAAACGTTTCCGTGGCCTGCTCGACGGCGTCGAAGGCGACGCGGTGCGGGTGCTGCGCGAGGGCGTCAAGGACGAAGACCCGCTGGTGCTGCTGCCGATGCACGACATCAGCGACGCGCGGCTGGTGCTGACCGACGAGCTGGTTGCGGAGTCGATGCGCCGCGGCAAGCAGGCCGAGCGCGATCTGAAGCAGAGCCTCGGGCTCGCGCCGCCGCCGCCGCCGCACGCCAAGCGCAGCGACCCCAAGAAATCCAACGCACCGAAGCCGAAGCTCAACCCGGCAAAGCCGGTCGCCAAGCCGAAGCCGACCAACACCAAGGCTCACCGTCTCGCCGCCGACAGGTTGCGGCGTGGCGACACCGACCTGTCCGAGGGAGATTGATCCATGGCCGTCAGCGCCAACAAGCTGGAACTGCTGCAGATCGCCGACGCCGTGGCGCGTGAGAAATCGATCGATCGCGGCATCGTCATCGCCGCGATGGAAGACGCGATCGCCAAGGCGGCGCGCGCCCGCTACGGCTCGGAAACCGACGTCCACGCCGAGATCGACGCCAAGAAGGGCGAGCTGCGGCTGTCGCGCCACATGCTGGTGGTCGAGAACGTCGAAAACCCCGCCAACCAGATCTCGCTGAAGGCCGCGCAGCGCGCCAATCCGGGCGCGCAGATCGGCGACACCATCGCCGACACGCTGCCGCCGCTGGAATACGGCCGCATCGCCGCGCAGTCGGCCAAGCAGGTGATCGTGCAGAAGGTCCGCGAGGCCGAGCGCGACCGCCAATACACCGAGTTCAAGGACCGCATCGGCGAGATCGTCAACGGCGTCGTCAAGCGTGTCGAATACGGCAGCGTGATCGTCGATCTCGGCCGCGGCGAAGCGATCGTGCGGCGTGACGAGATGCTGCCGCGCGAATCCTTCCGCAACGGCGACCGCGTCCGCGCCTATATTTTCGACGTCCGCCGCGAGACCCGCGGCCCGCAGATCTTCCTGTCGCGCACCCATCCGCAGTTCATGGCGAAGCTGTTCGCCCAGGAAGTGCCGGAAATCTACGACGGCATCGTCGAGATCAAGGCGGTGGCCCGCGATCCGGGCTCGCGCGCCAAGATCGGCGTGGTGTCGCGTGATTCTTCGGTCGATCCGGTCGGCGCCTGCGTCGGTATGCGTGGTTCGCGCGTGCAGGCGGTGGTGAACGAGCTGCAGGGCGAGAAGATCGACATCATTCCGTGGTCGCCGGACATCGCCACCTTCGTGGTCAATGCGCTGGCGCCCGCCGAAGTCTCGAAGGTCGTGATCGATGAAGATCGCGAGCGCATCGAGGTTGTGGTTCCGGACACCAATAACCAACTATCCCTCGCGATCGGACGCCGCGGCCAGAACGTGCGTCTGGCCTCGCAGCTCACCGGCTGGGACATCGACATTCTCACCGAGGCCGAGGAATCCGAACGCCGCCAGGCCGATTTCGAGAATTCGACCCGCGTCTTCATGGAAGCGCTGAACGTCGACGAAGTGGTCGGCCAGCTGCTTGCCTCCGAAGGCTTCACCTCGGTCGAGGAACTGGCGATGGTCGACAGCCGCGAACTGGCGTCGATCGAAGGCTTCGACGAGGAAACCGCCGAGGAACTGCAGACCCGCGCGCGCGAATATCTCGATCGCGTCGAGTCCGAGATGGAAGCGCGGCGGCTGGAGCTCGGCGTGGAGGACGCCCTCAAGGACGTGCCGGGCGTCACCTCGAAGATCCTGGTCAAGCTCGGCGAAGGCGACGTCAAGACGGTCGAGGATCTCGCCGGCTGCGCCACCGACGACCTGGTCGGCTGGACCGAACGCAAGGAAGGCGCCGAGCCCGTGAAGTATGCGGGCATTCTCGACGGCGTCGAGATCTCGCGTGAGGACGCCGAGCATCTGATCATGCAGGCCCGCGTCAAGGCCGGCTGGATCACCGAAGAGGAACTCGCCCAGACCACCGGGCAGGGCGCCGACGAGGAAACCGAGGCAGAGGCGGAGTGATCCGCCTGATGCCAACCGATCCGAACCGATGCGTCTAGAGACATGAAGGGCTTGCCGACCGAATGCTTGCTGCTGCCGATGCTGCAGATCTCGACACGGGACCGCGGACTGGAAAGTCCGCGACCGAGCGGATGTGCGCGGTCACGCGGCAGGTTCGGCCGACCGCTGAGCTGATCCGCTTCGTGGTCGCCCCCACCGGCGAGGTGGTGGCTGACCTGAAGCGGAAATTACCCGGCCGTGGCCTCTGGGTCACGGCGTCGCGGGCGATGGTCGAGCAGGCGGTGCGCCGCCGGGTGTTCGCCAGGGGATTCAAGCGCGACGTCAAGGTTTCGCCGACGCTGGCGCAGGATATCGAACATCTGCTGGTGCAGTCGGTCTGCGACGCACTGGCGATCGCCGCCAAGGCCCGCCAGGTGGTGTCGGGGTTCGGCAAGGTCGACTCCGCGCTGAAGAGCCGCGAAGCGGTCGCGATGCTGCATGCCGCCGACGGCGCGGCCGATGGAATTCGCAAGCTCGACGCGGTTTCTCGTCAATTCGACGAGGGGACGCCGAGCTCGCGCAAATTTCCCGTCCTCAACGTGCTCACGTCCGAACAATTGGATTTGGCATTGGGGCGGTCAAATGTGATACATGCTGCCCTGCTTGCAGGCCCGGCCGGACAAACATTCCTGTCGCGCTGCCAGATTCTGGTCCGATACCGGCTGGCGGATGACGGCAATGCCAATGCGGCTATTGCGGGTGCGGCTCTGGCGGGAACGACGATCAACACGCCGAAAGACGCTGCTGACGCCGCTGACGGAAAAGCTGCTGACGAAGTTCGTGCGAATGCGCACGACGTTGAAGGATTGGGACGACTGAATGGTTGATACGAAAACTCCTGGCGACAAGACTCTGACGATGCCGACCAAGACCTTGACGCTGAAGCCGCGCGTCGAGCAGGGGGTCGTGCGCCAGAGCTTCAGCCACGGCCGTAGCAAGCAGGTGGTGGTCGAAAAGCGAGGCAAGCGACGCATCGGCGACGGCGCGCCCGAGCCGGCAGCGCCCGAAGTCGCCAAGAAGCCCGCGCCGGCGGCGCCTCCGCCGCCGCCCGCCCGTCAGCAGCCGCGTCCGTCGCCGCAGCAGCAGGCGCGCAGCGGCATGGTGCTCCGTACCCTGACCGAGGACGAGCGCAGCGCCCGCGCCACCGCGCTGGCCGACGCGCGCGTGCGCGAGATCGAGGAGCGCAAGCAGGCCGAGATCGAGGCCGTGCGCCGCGCCGAGCAGGAAAAGATCGAAAAGGCCGAGCGCGAAGCCGCCGAAGCCCGCCGCAAGGCCGAGGAAGAGCGTCACCGCCAGGAAGAAGAAACCAAGCGCAAGGCCGAGACCGAGGCCAAGAAGCGCTTCGGCGAGAGCGAGCCCGCCAAAAAGCCGGCCGACGCCCGTCCTGCGGCCACCACGACCAACGCCACCGCGCGCCCCGGCACCACCACCGCGCGGACGCCGGCCGCTCCGGGCCGTCCACCCGCCGTCGCCGCCGAAGCCGGTGACGACGACGAAGCGCCGCGCATGATCCGCCGTCCGGGCGGTCCCGCGCGTCCGGCTCCGCCGCCGAAGCAGCCCGCCGCCAAGCCCGGCGCGTCGAAGCAGCGCGGCCGTCTCACCGTGGTCACCGCGCTCAACGCCGACGACGTCCGCGAGCGCTCGATCGCTTCGTTCCGCCGCCGCACCCAGCGCCTGAAGGGCCACGCCTCGAACGAGCCGAAAGAAAAGCTGGTGCGCGAAGTCGTCGTTCCCGAAGCCATCTCCATCCAGGAGCTCGCCAACCGCATGTCGGAGCGAGCCGTGGACGTCATCCGCATGCTGATGAAGCAGGGCGCGATGCACAAGATCAACGACGTGATCGATGCCGACACCGCGCAGCTGATCGCCGAAGAACTCGGCCACACCGTCAAGCGCGTCGCCGCGTCCGACGTGGAAGAGGGTCTGTTCGACGTCGTCGACGATTCGACCGATACCGAGCCGCGTTCGCCGGTCGTGACCGTGATGGGCCACGTCGACCACGGCAAGACCTCGCTGCTCGACGCGCTGCGCCACGCCAACGTGGTGTCGGGCGAAGCCGGCGGCATCACCCAGCACATCGGTGCGTATCAGGTGACCTCGCCGGAGACCGGCACCAAGATCACCTTCATCGACACCCCCGGCCACGCCGCGTTCACCGCGATGCGCGCCCGCGGCGCCAAGGTCACCGACATCGTCATCCTGGTGGTGGCGGCCGACGACGGCGTGATGCCGCAGACCATCGAGGCGATCAATCACGCCAAGGCGGCCGGCGTTCCGATCATCGTGGCGATCAACAAGATCGACAAGCCGGACGCGCGTCCCGAGCGGGTTCGCACCGAGCTGCTGCAGCACAACGTCCAGGTCGAATCGCTCGGCGGCGACGTCGTCGACGTCGAGGTCTCGGCCAAAAACAAGACCAATCTCGACAAGCTGCTCGAGATGATCGCGCTGCAGGCCGAACTGCTCGACCTCAAGACCAACACCACGCGCCCGGCCGAGGGCACCGTGATCGAAGCCAAGCTCGATCGCGGCCGCGGTCCGGTCGCCACCGTGCTGGTCCAGCGCGGCACCCTCAAGGTCGGCGACATCATCGTCGCCGGCGCCGAGATGGGCCGCGTCCGCGCGCTGATCTCGGATCAGGGCGACACCGTGCAGGAAGCCGGCCCGTCGGTGCCGGTCGAGGTGCTCGGCTTCAACGGTCCGCCGGAAGCCGGCGATCGTCTCGCCGTGGTCGAGAGCGAAGCCCGCGCCCGTGAGGTCACGTCGTATCGTGCCCATCAGAAGCGCGAGAAGGCGGCGTCCGCCGTCGGCATGCGCGGCTCGCTCGAGCAGATGATGAGCCAGCTCAAGACCTCGGGCCGCAAGGACTTCCCGCTGATCGTCAAGGCGGACGTGCAGGGCTCGCTGGAAGCGATCCTCGGCTCGCTGGAGAAGCTCGGCACCGACGAAGTCGCCGCGCGTATCCTGCACGCCGGCGTCGGCGGCATCTCGGAGAGCGACGTCACGCTCGCCGAGGGCTTCAACGCCGTGATCCTCGGCTTCTCGGTCCGTGCCAACAAGGAGGCCGCTGCGGCCGCCAAGCGCAACGGCATCGAGATCCGCTACTACAACATCATCTACGATCTCGTGGATGACATTAAGAAGGCGATGAGCGGCCTGCTCGCGCCGACCCTGCGCGAAACCATGCTGGGCAACGCCCAGATCCTGGAGATCTTCAACATCTCCAAGGTCGGCAAGGTCGCCGGCTGCCGCGTCACCGACGGCACCGTCGAGCGCGGCGCCAATGTCCGCCTGATCCGCGACAACGTCGTGGTTCACGAGGGCAAGCTCTCGACCCTGAAGCGGTTCAAGGACGAAGTGAAGGAAGTCCAGGCCGGCCAGGAATGCGGCATGGCGTTCGAGAACTACACCGACATGCGTGCCGGTGACGTGATCGAGTGCTACCGCATCGAAACCATCCAGCGCTCGCTGTAAGTCCGATTCTTACAGTCGAGCTCTGACAGCTCATCCTTCGAGACGCCCGCCGCCGCTCCGCGAGCAGCGGCGGGCTCCTCAGGATGAGGATCAAGATCTGATCCCAGGTGATCAGAATCGAGCCAACCGCAGCCCTCATGGTGAGGAGCGCAGTCGATTCGACTGCGCGTCTCGAACCATGAGATTATTGGACGCCGAACAATGCCTCGCCATCACCAGAAGAGTTCCCCGTCCGGCGGGTCGACGCGGTCGTTGCGCGTCGGCGAACTGGTGCGCCACGCCGCGGCCGAGATTTTCAGCCAGGGTGGCGTGCACGATCCGGTGCTGGAAACGCACCTGATCACGGTGCCGGAAGTCCGGATGTCGCCGGATCTGAAGCTCGCGACGATCTACGTGATGCCGCTCGGCGGCCGCGACGAGAAGCTGGTGCTCGATGCGCTCGAGCACCACAAGAAGTTTCTGCGCGGCGAGATCGCCCGGCGCGTGAACCTCAAATACGCCCCCGATATCCGCTTCCGCATCGACGAACGTTTCGCCGAGGCCGAGCGGATCGACAAACTTCTGCGCACGCCCGCGGTGCAGAAAGACCTCGAACCCGATCCGGACCAGGACTGATGACCGTGACCACCTCCGCCGCGCCGCTCGCTCCGCACGACCTGCAGCACGCCGGCTCCGATAATGCGCCGAGTGCCGCCGAGGCCCGCAAGCCGCGCGACAACAACGATCCGCGCAACAACGCCCGCGGCAAGGACGGCAACAAGCAGCCGCGCCGTGACAAGCGCGACGTCCACGGCTGGGTGGTGCTGGACAAGCCAGTCGGCATGACGTCGACCCATGCGGTCGCGGTGGTGAAGCGGCTGTTCTCGGCCAAGCGCGCCGGCCATGCCGGTACGCTCGATCCGCTGGCCTCCGGGGGCCTGCCGATCGCGATGGGCGAGGCCACCAAGACGGTGCCGTTCGTGATGGACGGCCGCAAGCGCTACCGATTCACCGTCGCGTGGGGCGAGGAACGGGATACCGACGATACCGAAGGCCGGGCGGTGGCGACCAGCGCCGAGCGGCCGACCGCGCAGGCCATCATGGCGCTGCTGCCGCGCTTCACCGGCGTGATCGAGCAGATTCCGCCGCAATATTCGGCCGTGAAGATCCAAGGCGAGCGCGCCTACGATCTGGCGCGCGACGGCGAGGTCGTCGAACTGGCCCCGCGGCCCGTCGAGATTCATGAATTAACCCTGGTGGATCATCAGGATAGCGGCCATTCGGTGTTCGAGGCCGAGTGCGGCAAGGGAACCTATGTGCGGGCGCTGGCGCGCGACATGGGCCGGTTGCTCGGCTGCTACGGCCATATCTGCGCGCTACGCCGGACGCTGTGCGGCCCGTTCGACGAGGCCGACATGATTCCGCTGGAACAGTTGCAGGCTTTATGCGATAGAGCGGCGTCCGGCGAGGGTAGCCTCGCCGACGCGCTTTTGCCCGTTGAGACCGCGCTGGACGACATCCCGGCACTGGCCGTCACACGGGCTGATGCGGCAAGGCTCCATCGGGGTCAGGCCGTTTTGTTGCGCGGACGGGATGCGCCCAATTGCAGCGGCACAGTCTATGTCACGGTGGCAGGCCGGCTTTTGGCCCTCGCCGAGCTCGGCAACGGCGAACTCATCCCCAAGCGTGTGTTCAACCTCTCCGGACTGACTGCCAGTCCGATGCCCAAGGAAAGTAACTGACGATGTCGATTGCCGCAGAACGCAAAGCGGAAGTCATCAAGACCAATGCCGTCAAGGCCGGTGATACCGGTTCGCCCGAGGTCCAGATCGCGATCCTGTCGGAACGCATCGCCAACCTCACCGCGCACTTCAAGACGCACACCAAGGACAATCACTCGCGCCGCGGGCTGTTGAAGCTGGTGTCGACGCGCCGTTCGCTTCTCGACTACGTCAAGAAGAAGGACGAGGCGCGTTACAAGGCGCTGCTCGAGAAGCACGGCATCCGTCGCTGATCGATCGCGTCCGTCGGCCGCGGCCTGGAAGCGGTGCGCCGCTTCCATTCTGCCGCGCCGGCCGAGCTACCACACGGGAGCGCTGAGTACGCCCGTGTGTTTCGCTCAGCCGCATCCGGCGGCTGGGCCGTCAACGGGCCCAGGGCCCGCTCCGCGAGGCCCGCGACCAGGTGGTCGCGATCCCGCACCCGGGAGGACCGAGCGCCATTTCCCACCTCGAGACCATGGCAGGATCGCCGGACGCTGTGCACGCTTCGCTGCCAGCGTCCCGCCATCTTGGCATGGTCTTTTGGTATCTGGCGTCCGGTTGTCTCGGTATCCGCATGAAAGAAGGATCCGATGTTCAATCAGCATTCCGTCGAAATCGATTGGGGTGGCCGTCCCCTCAAGCTTGAAACCGGCAAGATCGCCCGCCAGGCCGACGGCGCCGTCCTCGCCACCTATGGCGAGACCGTCGTGCTCGCCACCGTGGTGGCCGCCAAGGCGCCGCGCGAAGGCGTCGACTTCCTGCCGCTGACCGTCGACTATCAGGAAAAGACCTACGCGGCCGGCCGCATCCCGGGTGGTTACTTCAAGCGTGAAGGCCGTCCGACCGAGAAGGAGACGCTGGTCTCCCGCCTGATCGACCGCCCGATCCGTCCGCTGTTCGCCGACGGCTGGCGCAACGAGACCCAGGTGATCGTCACCGTGCTGTCGCACGACATGGAGAACGATCCCGACATCGTCTCGATGGTCGCCGCCTCGGCCGCGCTGACGCTGTCCGGCGCGCCGTTCCGCGGCCCGATCGGCGCCGCCCGCGTCGGCTTCATCAACGATGAGTACGTGCTCAACCCGGTGCTCGACGAGATGCCCGAGACCCAGCTCGAGCTGGTCGTCGCCGGCACCGCCGATGCGGTGCTGATGGTCGAATCCGAAGCCAAGGAGCTGTCGGAAGAGATCATGCTCGGCGCCGTGATGTTCGGCCACCGCCACTTCCAGCCGGTGATCGACGCGATCATCGAGCTGGCCGAAAAGGCCGCCAAGGAGCCGCGCGAGCTCGTCGAGATCGACAATTCGGCGATCGAGAAGGAAATGCTCGGCCTCGTCGAGCAGGAGCTGCGCGCCGCCTACGCCATCCCGGTCAAGCAGGACCGCTACGCTGCGGTCGGCAAGGTCAAGGAGAAGGCGATCGCGCACTTCTTCCCGGAAGGCCAGGAGCCCAAATACGACAAGCTGCGCGTCGCCGGCGTGTTCAAGGAGCTCGAGGCCAAGATCGTTCGCTGGAACATCCTCGACACCGGCAAGCGCATCGACGGCCGTGACTCAAAGACCGTCCGCAACATTCTGGCCCAGGCCGGCGTGCTGCCGCGCACCCACGGTTCGGCGCTGTTCACCCGCGGCGAGACCCAGGCGCTGGTCGTCACCACGCTCGGCACCGGCGAAGACGAGCAGTATGTCGACTCGCTGGCAGGAACGTACAAAGAGACGTTCCTGCTGCACTACAACTTCCCTCCCTACTCGGTCGGCGAGACCGGTCGCCTCGGTGGTACCAAGCGCCGCGAGATCGGCCACGGCAAGCTGGCGTGGCGTGCGATCCATCCGGTGCTGCCGCCGCATCACGAGTTCCCCTACACCATCCGCGTCGTCTCCGAGATCACCGAGTCGAACGGCTCGTCCTCGATGGCTTCGGTGTGCGGCGCCTCGCTGGCGCTGATGGACGCGGGCGTGCCGCTGAAGCGGCCGACCGCGGGCATCGCGATGGGTCTGATCCTGGAAGGCGAGCGCTTTGCCGTGCTGTCCGACATCCTCGGCGACGAGGATCATCTCGGCGACATGGACTTCAAGGTGGCCGGTACCGACCAGGGCATCACCTCGCTGCAGATGGACATCAAGATCGCCGGCATCACCGAAGAGATCATGAAGGTGGCGCTGGCCCAGGCCAAGGACGGTCGCATCCACATCCTGGGTGAGATGTCCAAGGCGCTCGACCGCGCCCGCGCCGAGCTCGGCGAACACGCGCCGCGCATCGAGACCTTCAAGATCCCGACCGACAAGATCCGCGAAGTGATCGGCACCGGCGGCAAGGTGATCCGCGAGATCGTCGAGAAGACCGGCGCCAAGGTCAACATCGAGGACGACGGCACCGTGAAGGTGGCGTCGAGCGACGGCGAGTCGATCAAGGCCGCCATCAAGTGGATCAAGTCGATCGCTTCCGATCCGGAAGTCGGCGAGATCTACGAGGGCACCGTCGTCAAGGTGATGGAGTTCGGCGCCTTCGTGAACTTCTTCGGCGCCAAGGACGGCCTGGTGCACATCAGCCAGCTCGCCGCTGGCCGCGTGCAGAAGACCTCCGACGTCGTCAAGGAAGGCGACAAGGTCAAGGTCAAGCTGCTCGGCTTCGACGACCGCGGCAAGACCCGGCTGTCGATGAAGGTGGTCGATCAGACCACCGGCGAAGACCTCGAAGCCAAGCAGAAGGCCGAAGGCGAAGCCCCGGCCCAGGCGGCCGGCGAGTAGTTCGCCCGGGCTGCGGCCCGAACGGGCAACTGATCACCAAGTGTTCAAGAGGCGGCCTTCGGGCCGCCTCTTTTTGTTGCAGCCTGTAGTTCCATCCCTCCGGCGGGGAAGCCGGCTGTGTCCCCCTCGACACGCAAGGCGGGCGCTCAGCAATTGGCGCGCGTGTGCCGCGAAACCGAGCTTGCCAAGCCCGACCGGCGCCCCGATACTTTGTCCGTCATCTTGAGCTCACCGTCATGCGCCGTTGGATTGCAGGAATTGCCGCGGCTGCCATCATGGCGCTGCACCCCCACGGCGCGGTCGCGCAACGCGCCGTGCTGATCGGTGAGAACGATGCCGTCGCCAACACCGATCGGGACTACACGTCCGGTTTTCGTCTGTCCTTCGTGTTCGATAACTTCTCGCGCGACCTGCTCGCCGGTCAGGCGTTCGATCTGGTACGTCCGGCGCTGGTAACTTACGGCGCGCCGGGCGGCGCGGTGCGTCAGCAGTTCGAATGGATCGCGCTGGCGCAGAACATCTACACGCCGGATCGTGATACGCGCGGCATCTACACGCCGGGTGTCGACCGCCCGTTCGGCGGCTGGCTGTATACCGGCTTCAACGTCGCGCAGGAAACCGGCCGTCGTCAGCTCGATTCGTTCGAGCTGCAGGTCGGCGCCGTCGGCGGCAATGCGTCGCTGGCGCAGGCGGTGCAATCCGGCTTCCACAGCATGCTCGGTCAGTCGTCCCCGGTGATCAACGGCTACGAGCTCCGCAACGAGCCGGGCATTCTGCTGGCGTGGGAGCGGCGCTGGAAGTTCGCCACCGATTTCGGCAACGGCTTCGGTGCCGATATCATCCCGTCGATCGGCTTCACCGGCGGCAACGTCTTCACGTATGGCGAAGCCGGCGCGGTGGTGCGGTTCGGCCGTGCGCTATCGACCACCTGGGGACCGACGCTGATCCGTCCGGGACTCTCCGGCGCCAATTTCGTCAGCCGCGATCCGGCCGCGCCGTTCTGGGGCTTCTCGCTGTTCGGCGGCGTGCAGGCCCGCGGCGTCGCGCGCAACATCTTCCTCGACGGCAGCACCTTCGCCGACAGCCCGCACGTCACGCGCGACTCCTTCGTGTACGATCTGATCGCCGGCGCGGACGTGTTCAATCAGGACGGCTTCCTGGCCTCGCTGACCTGGATCCACCGCTCGCGCGAATATACCACGCAGGCGCGCGCGTTCTCCGACTACGGCTCATTGACGCTCGCCTATCACTTCTGACTCCGACGTCATCGCCCCGCTGCCCGCGTCGCGCGGCGACGCAGGGGTGCGTCATGTGATCCGCCGCGTTACTCGGTCGCAGCGCCGCCGCCGTTTTGATGAAACCGCGCGGTGCCGGCGGGCGTAGTCGCAGTCACGGCCACGCCGAAACGGAGGAAATCCCATGCCCATGCTATCCCGTCGCCATGTGATGATGGCTGCCACTGGTGCCGTCGCCGCGATGGCGGCGCCGCGTCTCGCCTTCGCGCAGGCCGCTGCCGCGTCCGGTCCATTCACGCTGCCGCCGCTGACCTATCCGGCCGCAGCGCTGGAGCCGCATATCGACGCCCGGACGATGGAGATTCACCACGGCAAGCACCATCAGGCGTTCATCACCAACCTGAACGCCTTCGCCAAGGACAATCCGAAGCTCGGGGAAATGCCGGTGCCGGAGGTTCTGGCCAACCTCGGCAATGTGCCGGAGGCGATCCGCACAGGCGTGCGCAATAATCTCGGCGGCCACGCCAACCACACGATGTTCTGGCAGATCATGGGGCCGAACGGCGGCAAGCCGTCCGGCGAGGTGCTGGCCGCGATCGATCGCGACCTCGGCGGCATCGAGAAATTCCAGGCCGATTTCAACGCCGCCGGCGGCAAGCAATTCGGTTCCGGCTGGGTGTTCGTGACCGTCACCAAGGACGGCAAGCTGGCGATCGAGACCCGGCCCAATCAGGACAACCCGATGATGGACGGCAAGCGCGTGCTGATGGGCAACGACGTCTGGGAGCACGCTTACTACCTCAACTACCAGAACCGCCGCGCCGATTATCTCAAGGCGTGGTGGAACACGGTGAACTGGAGCAAGGTCGCCGAGCGCTACGAAGCCGCCAAGGCCGGCACGCTCACCATCTGAGGCGTCTCGACTCCGCTTCTGCCGACGCGCCGCCCCCCCCCCCGCGACGCGTCGGATTTTGCAAAGCGTGTGGCCGCAGCCCCGCTTGAAATTCTGATGCCCACCGTTGCCCGGCATCCCCGTTTGCGGAAGGGCCGACACGTGACGGTGGTTGCAACGACTGCCGGCCTTGCAGGACTGCGATGAAGTTGTCGGCTCCGATGAGTTCCGATGACGGAACTCACATCTTGTCTTGAGCGTCCGTCTCATCGCATGGGCGGTGACCGTTCGCCGGCAGGGAACTCCGTCCCGTTGCTGCACGAAACCCATCGGATGTGAACCGAGCAGTTAGTAGATGAACGGATGAGTGCGGTATTCGAGTGATGTCAGAGAGCTGGGATTAGGAAAAGTTTTAGTCGAATGCACGACAGTGAACATAGCCCCGTAGAAATGCCCATGAGTTGCTGACTTCGGTGCGTCCCGGTGCTGATCTCGAACAAAGGCCGCTCGCATGTTCTCCTTCCGGCGCTCAACCGCCAGCCTGTCATCGTCCGCGATCCTCGACGCCATCAATCGCTCGCAGGCGATGATCGAATTCGATCTCGACGGCAGGGTTCTGAGCGCCAACGACAACTTCCTGAGCGTGCTCGGCTACACGCTGGATGAGATCAAGGGCAAGCATCACAGCATGTTCGTCGAGCCGTCGCAGACGAGCACTCCGGCTTACGCGGCGTTCTGGGCCGATCTGAAAGCGGGCAAGTTCCGCGCCGGCGAGTTCAAGCGCATCGCCAAGGGCGGCAACGAAGTCTGGATCCAGGCGTCGTACAATCCGGTGCTCGACAAGGACGGCAAGCCGCTCGGCATCGTCAAATTCGCCGCCAACATCACCGCGGCGAAGCGACAGAGCCTCGCCGATGCCGGCAAGATCCAGGCGATCAGCCGCGCCCAGGCGGTGATCGAGTTCACCGTCGATGGCACCATCGTCGACGCCAATCAGAACTTCCTCGACGCGATGGGTTACTCGCTGGCCGAGATCAAGGGCAAGCATCACAGCATGTTCGTCGAGCCGGCGTACCGCGACAGCGCCGCCTATCGCGAGTTCTGGGCGACACTCGGTCGCGGCAATTACCTTGCGGCCGAATACAAGCGGATCGGCAAAGGCGGGCGCGAGGTGTGGATTCTCGCCTCCTACAATCCGATCCTCGACGAGAGCGGCAAGACGATCAGCGTCGTCAAGTTCGCCACCGACGTCACCCAGCAGAAGCTCGCCAATGCCGACCTCGCCGGCCAGATCGCGGCGATCGGCAAGTCGCAGGCGGTGATCGAATTCGCGATGGACGGCAGCGTCCTGACCGCCAATGAAAATTTCCTGCAGACGCTGGGCTATTCGCTCGCCGAGATCAAAGGCCGGCACCACAGCATGTTCGTCGATCCGTCCGAGCGCGACGGCGCCGACTATCGGGCGTTCTGGGAGGCGCTGCGGCGCGGCGAGTATCAGGCGGCCGAGTACAAGCGGATCGGCAAGGGGGGCCGGGAGGTCTGGATTCAGGCGTCCTACAATCCGATCCTCGATCTCAACGGCCAGCCGTTCAAGGTGGTGAAGTACGCTACCGACGTCACCCGGCAGGTGCTGATCCGGATGGGCAACGAGCGGGTCCGCGCCATGATGGACTCGGTCGCGGCCGGTGCCGAGGAACTCAACGCGTCGGTGCGCGAGATCTCCGAGGCGATGACCAAGTCGCGGCAGACCGCGAGCAGCGCGGTCGGCGAGGTCGATGCCGCCGACGGCCAGGCCAACCGGCTGAACGACGCCGCGCAGGCGATGAGCGGCATCGTCGAACTGATCGGCCACATCACCGGGCAGATCAACCTGCTGGCGCTGAACGCCACCATCGAGTCGGCCCGCGCCGGCGAGGCCGGCCGCGGCTTTGCGGTGGTGGCCGCCGAGGTGAAGAACCTCGCCAACCAGGCCAAGCAGGCGACCGACAAGATCGGCACCGAGATCGAGAACCTCAACAACATCTCGGGCGACGTCGTCGCCGCGCTCGGCAAGATCAAGACGGCGATTCAGAACGTCAGCGAGTACGTGACGTCGACGGCTGCGGCGGTCGAGGAGCAGAGCACGGTGACGGGCGAAATGTCGAACAGCATGCAGCGCGCCGCCAACGAGGCCGCCGCGATCGTGGGGCGCTGAGGCGGGGCCCCGCAGGCGACGCGGAGACTCCGGCGGAGTCTCCTACCCCATCATCACGTAGTTCCACGCACTGTGGGTTGCGTAGTTGACCGAGGTGTCCAAATAGGAGATTTTTTAATCATCAGGCCTCAGGCTGTGGGAATTGCATGCCGCGAACCGGGGCGTTCGCGGGCACTCCCGCCGACCCGGAGGCCTTCAATTTATGTTTCCGTTTTCCCGAAGCGCCGATCGGGAGCGCGCGGCAGCGTTGCTCGCGGCGATTGACCGGTCGCAGGCGGTCATTGAGTTCGATCTGGATGGGACGATCCAGACTGCCAACGCCAATTTTCTCAAGCTGCTCGGCTACACGCTCGACGACATCAAGGGGCGGCACCATCGCATCTTCGTCGATCCGGCCGAGCACGACGGCTCGGCGTATCGCGATTTCTGGGCCAGCCTGCGCAGCGGCGCCTATCACAGCGGCGAGTTTCTGCGGATCGGCAAGGACGGCCGCGAGGTCTGGATCCAGGCGACCTACAACCCGATTCTCGATCGCCACGGCAAGCCGACCGGCGTCGTCAAATTCGCCGCCGATATCACCGCCGCCAAGACGCACAGCCTGGAGGACGCCGGCAAGATCGCGGCGATCGGCCAGGTTCAGGCGGTGATCGAGTTCGCGCTCGACGGCACTATTCTCACCGCCAACGACAAGTTTCTCGCCGCGCTCGGCTATTCGCTCGGCGAGATCGTCGGCAAGCACCACAGCATGTTCGTCGCGCCGGCGGACCGGGACAGCGACGCCTATCGGGATTTCTGGCGCCGGCTCAACAGCGGCGAGGCCTTCACCGGGTCGTTCAAGCGGTTCGGCAAAGGCGGCCGCGAGGTGTGGATTCTGGCGTCCTACAATCCGATCCTCGACCACAAGGGGCGGCCCTTCAAGGTGGTGAAGTTCGCCAACGACGTCACCGTGCAGAAGCTCGCCGCGGCCGACAGCGCCGGCCAGATCGCGGCGATCCGCAAGTCGCAGGCGGTGATCGAGTTCAGCACCGACGGCACGATTCTCGACGCCAACGAGAACTTCACGAAGGCGACCGGCTATTCGCTGGTGGAGATCAAAGGCCGGCATCACAGCATGTTCATGCCGCCGGAGCAGCGCAACACGCCGGAGTATCGCGAGTTCTGGGCGTCGCTGGCGCGCGGCGAGTATCAGGCCGGCGAATTCCGACGCATCGCCAAGGACGGTCGCGAGGTCTGGATCCAGGCGTCCTACAATCCGATCTTCGATCTCGACGGCAGACCCTACAAGGTGGTGAAGTACGCGGCCGACGTCACGCCGCAGGTGCAGCGCCGCCTCGCTAACGAGGAAGCGCGCGGCATGCTGATCCGTTCGGCGGAGAGCACCGAGGAGCTGAGTAGCACGGTACAGATGATCGCCGAAGCGACCAACCGCTCGCGCGAGACCACGCATCGCGCCGTGAGCGAAGTGGAAGTGGCGGACGGTCAGGCCAAGCGGCTCGACGAGGCCGCCAAGGCGATGAGCGGGATCGCCGAAATCATCGGCGCCATCACCGGCCAGATCAATCTGCTGGCGCTCAACGCGACGATCGAATCGGCGCGCGCCGGCGAGGCCGGGCGCGGTTTCGCCGTGGTGGCGCAGGAGGTGAAGACGCTGGCCGGGCAGGCGCGCAGCGCCACCGATCAGATCGTCGGCCAGATCGACAATCTCAACAACATCGCCGGCGACGTGGTCGGCGCACTCAGTGCGATCAAGCAGGCGATCGAGGCCGTCAACGAGTTCGTCGCCTCGACGGCGTCCACCGCCGAGGAGCAGAGCGCCGCCACCGCCGAAATCGCCGCCAGCATGCAGCGCGCCACGGCGCTGCTGCGCTGACCGCTGCGCCGTTCAGGCGGGCTCGGCCTGCGGCGCCGGCGCCCGGCTGACGCCTTGCTGCACCATCTCGCCCAGCACCTCGAAATCGTGCCGGCGCGGCGAGGTCTTGCGGAACACGAGACCGATGGTGCGGCCCGGCTGCGGCCGCCGCATCCGCAGGAATTTGACGCGGGTATCGCGGCGCTCGACGTCGGCGGCGATCTGCGGGATCAGCGTCACGCCATAGCCGCCGGCGACCATCTGGATCACCGTGGTCAGGCTCGACGCCCCGAACGTCGCGGTGCCGGCGCCGCCCATGTTGATGGCGCGGTTGCGCGCGGTGGCGCAGAACGCCAGCGCCTGGTCGCGCAGGCAATGGCCGTCCTCGAGCAGGATCAGCCGCGACTGGTCGATCTCGTCGACCGCGACCGTGGCGGTCTCCGGCCGCGGATCGTCGGCCGGCACGGCGAGCAGGAATTCGTCGTCGAACAGCGCGATGGTTTCGAGGTCGCGGATGCCGACCGGCAGCGCCAGCAGCGCGGCGTCGAGCGCGCCGCTGCCGACGTCGGCGACCAGCTGACGCGTCTGGCTCTCGCGCAGCTCCAGCCGCAGTTCGGGATAGCGCTGCTGCAGCAGCGGCAGCACCTTGGGCAGCAGATAGGGCGCCAGCGACGGGATCACGCCGAGCGTCAGCCGGCCGGTCAGCGCCTGGGCGCGGTGGCGGGCAAAATCCACCAGGTCGCGCGCGCCGCTGAGCAGCTCCTCGCCGCGCCGGGTGATTTCGCGGCCGATCTCGGTGAGAAACACCTCGCCGGGCCTGCGCTCGACCACCTTGACGCCCAGCGTCCGCTCCAGCTCGGCGATCTGCATCGACAGGGCCGGCTGAGTCACCGCGCAGGCATCCGCGGCGCGGCCGAAATGGCCGTGGCGGGCGAGGGCCGAGAGATAGCGGAGCTGCCGGAGCGTCACCATACCGATCAGATAATCTGATCGAGAGGCAAAATCAATTCGACTGGACCTGATCGTAGAACTGCTCCAGTCTGCGCGCGCCGGGTCCGCAGCGCGCGGGCATCACCGGCCAACCAGACCGAATCACCAAGACGAGATGCCGCGGACGAATCCCCGCGTCCGCGGCGTTCTCGACCAGGCAATCAGGCTGTCATCATAAGTTCGAACGATCCGAACACATTGGCAGCCGAGGACGGAGAGAGATCATGGACGCAAAGACCGACGACAAGGGCAAATGCCCATTTCCCCATGGTGGTGGCGGCGGCTCGCGCGGGCGCAAGAATTCCGAGTGGTGGCCGGAGATGCTCGATCTCAGCATCCTCCACCGCAACTCGGCGCTGTCGGACCCGATGAGCAAGGGCTTCGACTACAAGAAGGAATTCGAGAGCCTCGATCTCGACGCGGTGATCAGGGATCTGACCGCGCTGATGACCGATTCGCAGGAGTGGTGGCCGGCTGACTTCGGTCATTACGGCGGCCTGTTCATCCGCATGGCCTGGCACTCGGCCGGCACCTATCGCATCACCGACGGCCGCGGCGGCGCCGGCGCCGGCCAGCAGCGCTTCGCGCCGCTGAACTCGTGGCCGGACAACGCCAACCTCGACAAGGCCCGCCGCCTGCTGTGGCCGATCAAGCAGAAGTACGGCAACAAGCTGTCCTGGGCCGACCTCTTCATCCTCACCGGCAACGTCGCGCTCGAATCGATGGGCTTCAAGACCTTCGGTTTCGCCGGCGGTCGTGACGACGTCTGGGAGCCCGAGGAGCTGTTCTGGGGTCCGGAAGGCACCTGGCTGGGCGACGAGCGCTACTCCGGCGAGCGCCAGCTCTCCGATCCGCTCGGCGCCGTGCAGATGGGCCTGATCTACGTCAACCCGGAAGGCCCGAACGGCAATCCCGACCCGGTCGCCGCCGCCAAGGACATCCGCGAGACGTTCCGCCGCATGGCGATGAACGACGAGGAAACCGTCGCGCTGATCGCCGGCGGCCACACCTTCGGCAAGACCCACGGCGCCGGTGATCCGTCGTTCCTGGGCGCCGAGCCGGAAGGCGGCGCGATCGAGGATCAGGGCCTCGGCTGGAAGAGCAAGCACGGCACCGGCTTCGGCGCCGACACCATCACGGGCGGCCCGGAAGTGATCTGGACCACGACGCCGACCAAGTGGAGCAACAACTTCTTCTGGAACCTGTTCGGCTACGAATGGGAGCTCGAGACGAGCCCGGCCGGTGCCAAGCAGTGGCGCGCCAAGGGCGCCGGCGCGACCATTCCGGACGCGTTCGATCCCGAGAAGAAGCACGTGCCGAAGATGCTGACGACCGACCTGTCGCTGCGCTTCGACCCGGCCTACGAGAAGATCTCGCGCCGCTTCATGGAGCATCCGGATCAGTTCGCCGACGCCTTCGCCCGCGCCTGGTTCAAGCTGACCCACCGCGACATGGGCCCGAAGGTCCGCTACCGCGGCAAGCTGGTGCCGAAGGAAGACCTGATCTGGCAGGATCCGATTCCGGCCGTCGACCACGAACTGGTCAGCGACAAGGACATCGCCGATCTGAAGGCCAAGATCCTCGGCTCCGGCCTGTCGGTCTCGCAGCTGGTCTCGGCCGCGTGGGCCTCGGCCTCGACCTATCGGCACTCCGACAAGCGCGGCGGCGCCAATGGCGGGCGTATCCGCCTGGCTCCGCAGAAGGACTGGGAGGTCAACCAGCCGGCTGATCTGGCCCAGGTGCTGAGCAAGCTCGAAGCGATCCAGGCCGAATTCAACGGCGCGCAAAAGGACGGCAAGAAAGTCTCGCTCGCCGACCTCATCGTGCTGGCCGGTTCGGCGGCGGTCGAGAAGGCCGCCAAGGATGCCGGCGTCACCGTCGAGGTGCCGTTCACGCCGGGCCGCATGGACGCGTCGGCCGAGCAGACGGATGTCGAATCCTTCGCGGTGCTCGAGCCGCGCCAGGACGGCTTCCGCAACTACATCAACGCCAATCGGCATCAGTTCATGAAGCCGGAAGAAGCGCTGGTGGATCGTGCGGCGCTGCTCAACCTAACCGCGCCGGAAATGACCGTGCTGCTCGGCGGCCTCCGCGTGCTCGGCGGCAATGTCGGCCACACCACCCACGGCGTCTTCACCGACCGGCCGGAGAAATTGACAAACGACTTCTTCGTCAACCTGCTCGACATGAAGACCGTCTGGTCGCCCTCGACCACCACGGAAGGCGTGTACGAAGGCCGCGATCGCAAGACCGGCGAACTGCGCTGGACCGGCACCCGCGTCGACCTGATCTTCGGCTCGCACTCGCAGCTGCGCGCGCTCGCCGAAGTCTACGGCCAGTCCGACGTGCATGAGAAGTTCGCCAAGGACTTCGCCGCCGCCTGGACCAAGGTGATGAACGCCGACCGCTTCGAGGTCGTGCCGAAGAAAGCCGCGGCCTAAGTATCAACGCGTCGCGACGCAGCAACTAACAAAGGGCGGCCTTCGGGCCGCCCTTTTCGCGTCTGGTCGCAGGGCGCGACGGCGCGGCACGGCAATGTCCGCGCGACGAAATGCGCCCGGGTTCCACGTCGCCCCGCGGCGTTGACGACGATTATCGGCTTTGCTTTGCTTCGCGTCCCTTCAACGACGCAAGGATGACTCGATGCTGCTGCGCCTGCCTGTGATCTTCGCTGCGACCTTGGCCTCTCTCGGTCTCGCTCACGCCGACGACAACGAGCTCAAGATTCAGGGCGTCGGGATCAGTCGCGACATCGACTGCCAGGGCAAGGATGTCGGCGTGTACGGCGCCGAGAACGAGATCGCGCTGACCGGCGCATGCGGCACGATCACGGTGCATGGCAGCAAGCACAAGGTCAGCTTCGAGCAGGGCCAGAAGCTGTCGGTGTCGGGCTCGGACAACGTCGTCAGCGGCGGCCGCGCCAGGGATGTGGTGGTAAGCGTGGCCAAGAACACCGTGAGTACCACGCTGGAAGCCGGCGACGGGCCGGGCCAGCTCAAAGCCACCGGCGCCAACAACCGGATCTCGCTGGTGTTGGCCGGCCCGGCACAACTGAACGTCGGCGGCGTCGAGCAGAGCGTCGAATGGTCCAAGGCCGACGGCGCGCCGAATCCCGAAGTGAACTCGTCGGGTGCGCTGAATTCGATCAAGCGGAAGAAGTAAGCGCGGGGCTTGGGACTACGGGATCCCTGCTGTGGCGCGGATGACGGATGCTGCGACGCGCGTCGCCCTCACCCCAACCCTCTCCCGCAAGCGGGAGAGGGAGCCGGCTGCGGTCGGGGAGGGGTCTCGCGTAGTTCACCAGCGCATGAGATCGATGAGGCCCGTGAGAATGATGTCGCCCGTCGCCCCAAGCCCGGCGCGCCCCCTCTCCCGCTTGCGGGAGAGGGCTGGGGTGAGGGCTCGCGGGCACGACGCCGGCGTTCGGCGAACTGAACGCGCGGATGGCCTTGCTCACTACGCCTTGTCGGCGTCCGCCTTCAGCGCATCCGGCTTCGGCATCAGCACGATGTTGTAGCCGGAGTCGACGTAGTGGGTTTCGCCGGTGACGCCGCCGGACAGGTTGGACAAGAGGTACAGCGCCGAGCCGCCGAGTTCTTCCAGCGTCACGCCGCGGCCGAGCGGGGAGTGCTTTTCCATGAAGCCGAACATCGCGCGCGAATCGCCGATGCCGGCGCCGGCCAGCGTCCGCACCGGTCCGGCCGACACCGCGTTGACGCGGATGCCCTTGGGGCCGAGGTCGCAGGCGAGATAGCGCACGCTGGCTTCCAGCGCCGCCTTGGCGAGGCCCATCACGTTGTAGTTCGGCATCGCGCGTTCCGACGCGCCGAAGGTCAGCGTGATCATCGCGCCGCCATCCGTCATCAGCGCCGCGGCGCGCTTGGCGACCTCGGTGAAGGAGAAGCAGGAGATCACCATGGTGCGCGAGAAGTTCGCGCGGCTGGTGTCGATATATTCGCCGCGCAGCTCGTTCTTGTCGGAGAAGCCGATCGCGTGGATGACGAAGTCGAGCTTGCCCCACTTCTCCTTCAGCGTGTCGAATACCGCGTCGACGCTGGCGATGTCCTCGACGTCGCAGGGCAGCACCAGGTCGGAGTTCAGCGACTGCGCCAGCGGCTTGACGCGGCGGGCCAGCGCGTCGCCCTGATAGGTGAAGGCGATCTCGGCGCCATGCGCGTGCAGCGTCTTGGCCATGCCCCAGGCGATCGAATGGTCGTTGGCGACGCCCATGATCAGCCCGCGCTTGCCCTGCATCAGTCCTTGCATTGTCGTCGCTTCCTCGCTGCTCGGACCTCATCCTGAGGAGCGCGCATCGCGCGCGTCTCGAAGGATGAAGTGGTCAACAACTCATGGTTCAAGACGGCGCCAAGAGGCGCCTCCTCACCATGAGGATCGTAGCATGTGGATGTGTCGTCCCGCCGGGGCCGGCGAGAGCCTCGACATCACGCCTCCAGCCGCTTGAACACCAGCGTGGCGTTGGTGCCGCCGAAGCCGAACGAGTTCGACAGCACGGCGCCCAGCTTGGCGTTGTCGATGCGCTTGCGCACGATCGGCATGTCGGCGAAGGCCGGGTCGAGCTCGGTGATGTGGGCGCTCTCGCAGATGAAGCCGTTCTGCATCATCAGCAGCGAGTAGATCGCCTCCTGCACGCCGGTGGCGCCGAGCGAATGCCCGGTCAGCGCCTTGGTGGCGGAGATCGGCGGGCACTTGTCGCCGGCGCCGAACACGTTGCGGATGGCGTTGATTTCCGGCGCGTCGCCGGCCGGCGTCGAGGTGGCGTGCGGATTGATGTAGTCGATCTTGATGCCGCCGGTGGTCGCCAGCGCCATCTGCATGCAGCGCTCGGCGCCTTCGCCCGACGGCGCCACCATGTCGTAGCCGTCGCTGGTCGCGCCGTAGCCGACGATCTCGCCATAGATCTTGGCGCCGCGCGCCTTGGCGTGTTCGAGTTCTTCCAGCACCAGCACGCCGGCGCCGCCGGCGATGACGAAGCCGTCGCGGTTGACGTCGTAGGGCCGCGACGCGGTCGCCGGGGTGTCGTTGTACTTCGAGCTCATCGCGCCCATCGCGTCGAACAGCACCGACAGCGACCAGTCGAGCTCTTCGCAGCCGCCGGCGAACACGATGTCCTGCTTGCCCCACTGGATCAGCTCGTAGCCGTTGCCGATGCAGTGATTCGACGTCGCGCAGGCGGACGAGATCGAGTAGTTGACGCCCTTGATCTTGAACCAGGTGGCGAGCGTCGCCGAGGCGGTCGAGCTCATCGCCTTCGGCACCGCGAACGGGCCGACGCGCTTCGGACCCTTGGTCCGGGTAATGTCGGCCGCTTCGACGATGGTGCGGGCACTCGGTCCGCCCGAGCCCATCACGATGCCGGTGCGCGGGTTGGAGATGTCGCTCTCTTCCAGTCCGGAATCGGCCAGCGCCTGTTCCATCGCGACGTGGTTCCACGCCGCGCCTTCGCCGAGGAAGCGCATGGCGCGGCGGTCGACGACGTCGGCCGGATTGAGCGACGGGGCGCCCTGCACCTGGGAGCGGAACCCAAGCTCCGCATGCTTCTCGGCGCGCGAGATGCCGGATTTGGCATCGTGCAGGCTCGCCAGCACTTCCTGGGTGTTGTTTCCGATCGACGAGACGATGCCCATCCCGGTGACAACAACGCGTCTCATATGATCGCCTCGTTCATTCCATGGTCGTTCGCGATGATGGCACGGCTTTGTGGCCGGCTCGTGCGGTTAACCGCCGACGGGCTGAGCCGTTTGCTTGAACAGACCGACTTTGAGATCCTTCGCACGGTAGATGACCTCGTCATCGGCCGAGAGCCACCCGTCTGCGATACCAAGCCACAGCTTGGAGCGCATGACCCGCTTGATGTCGACATTGTAGACGACTTTGCTGATGTTCGGCAGCACCTGCCCGGTGAACTTTAGTTCCCCGAGGCCGAGCGCGCGGCCCGGTCCTTCGCCGCCGACCCAGCCGAGAAAGAACCCGACCATCTGCCACATCGCGTCCAGCCCGAGGCAGCCCGGCATCACCGGGTCGTTCTTGAAGTGGCAGGCGAAAAACCAGAGCTCCGGATTGACGTCGAGTTCGGCGCGGATATGGCCCTTGCCGAATTCGCCGCCGTCCTCGGTGATGGTGGTGATGCGGTCGAACATCAGCATCGGCGGCAGCGGGAGCTGCGCATTTCCGGCGCCGAACAATTCGCCACGGCCGCAGGCCAGCAGGTCTTCATACTCGTAGCTGGAACGACGGTCCTGCATGCGGGCTTTGCCTTTTTCTCAGTACTGCGAAGATCCGATCACCCGGCCGTGTCGCAGCACCTCCGGAGGCCGCCTGTTCGTTATGCAACAAGCGGGTGCGCGGGTCTCTAACATAGGCACAGCGGCCGGCAAAGCGGCACCTCCGTATTCCTCCTTAAGTCAAACCTCCGAATGGTTCTAGTTGCGAGGCGCTTGCACCCCCTTGGAATGCTTCCTATAATCAGTTGACTGTGTAAAAAGGGACGCCGCCGTGGACATCGGAGACCGTGCGACATATTCGCGTGAGGAAAGTGTGACGTCGGCGCATGCCGTCGAGCCGCACCTCAATGGCTGCCCGTGGCATGACGTCAACGAAATGCTGCAGTCGGTGGGCCTGCGCCCGACCCGCCAGCGCATGGCGCTGGGCTGGCTGCTGTTCGGCAAGGGCGACCGTCATCTGACGGCCGAAATGCTGTACGAAGAAGCCAGCCAGGCCAAGGTCCCGGTGTCGCTGGCGACCGTGTACAACACCCTGAACCAGCTCACCGAAGTCGGCCTGCTGCGCCAGGTCAGCGTCGACGGCACCAAGACCTATTTCGACACCAACGTCTCGGCGCACCAGCACTTCTATCTCGAGAACAACCACGAGCTGATCGACATTCCGGATCAGCACGTCGCGCTGCGCTCGACCCCGGAAGTGCCGGAAGGCTACGAAATCGCCCGCATCGACGTCGTCGTCCGCATCCGCAAGAAGGGCTGACCTTTTACAGAGCTGGCGCCTCCCCGCGCGTCGCCCTCACCCCGACCCTCTCCCGCAAGCGGGAGAGGGAGCTCGCCGTGCGTGCGGCGCAGGTGATGATTTATCTCTTCCGTCGCTAATTTCGATCGAGCCCGACCCGCGAGTCGCAGCGGGACTCCCTCTCCCGCCTGCGGGAGAGGGCTGGGGTGAGGGCGACGCGAGTCGCGGCGCCGCTTCATCACTTCGGACGACGCGCAAACCCCGCGCTCAGTTCACCTGCTCGTCGGCGTAGACGCCCCACAGCCGCTGCTTCTCGATCCAGCCGTCGAAGCCCTGGCCGATGATCCGGCACCAGTTGGTGTCGCAGCGCTTGATCTGCGCGACCACGCCGGCCTGCAGCCGCGCCGCCACCGCGGCGCTGGTCGAGGCGCTTTCGTACAGCGTCGCGAGTTCGTCCTTGTCCTTCATGGTAATCACCGCGGTGCGGCGGCCGGACAGCAGCGAGTGATAGACCCAGCCCTCGGCGCCTTCGGAATCGCGCACCCGCCGCCAGTTCTCGAACTCGGCGGTGATCTCCACCGGCAGTCCGGCGCGGGTGTAGACCCAGGCGACGTCGTTGTCCTTGGTCGGGCCGACCCGGACGTTGACGTGATCCGACTTGAGGCTGACATAGCGCGGCACCGGCAGCCCGCTGGCCGACAGCGGCGAGTCCTTCGCGGCGAGGACAGGCGCCGTGGCACCTACCATCGCACCTGCGAACAACAATGCTGCGATCGGACTCTTCAGCTTCATCAGACACGCCCCTCAGTTCGGTGATCGTGCGCGTCGCTGGGGGGAAACCACAGCCGGACGGTGGGGTCCTTGTCTTGGCGC
The DNA here is from genome assembly GCF_042432815.1 of Rhodopseudomonas telluris. NCBI lineage: Bacteria > Pseudomonadati > Pseudomonadota > Alphaproteobacteria > Hyphomicrobiales > Nitrobacteraceae > Rhodopseudomonas > Rhodopseudomonas telluris. The sequence goes on along the minus strand of NZ_JBHLWM010000003.1, from coordinate 133,957 downwards.
GGTCTTCTGCTAGAGAAGGCCGGAAGGCATCCGGTGACCCCAAGCTGGTGAAGGGACCGAACGGAAGGGACCCACCCCTGCGGTCGCGCTGCAGCAGGAGTGTCGAACAGGTCGGTTAACGCGGACTAAACGGTCGCGCCAGACTCGTCAGAGAGCGTTTGAATGTCGGTTAAGAAGAAGCCTCTGGTCGTCGTCACCCGCAAGCTTCCGGACTCGATCGAAACCCGGATGCGTGAGCTGTTCGACGCGCGGCTCAATCTCGACGACGAGCCGATGTCGGCCGAGAAGCTCGCCGAAGCGGCGCGCACCGCCGACGTGCTGGTGCCGACCGTCACCGACACCATCACGGCCGAGATGCTGAACCAGCCCGATTGTCAGCTCAAGCTGATCGCGCATTTCGGCAACGGCATCGACAATCTCGACGTCGCCGCCGCGCATGCGCGCGGCATCACCGTCACCAACACCCCGAAGGTGCTGACCGAAGACACCGCCGACATGACGATGGCGCTGATTCTCGCGGTGCCGCGGCGGATGATCGAAGGCGCCGCATTGCTTACCGAGGGCGGCGAATGGCCCGGCTGGTCGCCGACCTGGATGCTCGGCCGCCGCCTCGGCGGTAAGCGCCTCGGCATCATCGGCATGGGCCGGATCGGCCAGGCGGTGGCGCGCCGCGCCCGCGCCTTCGGGCTGCAGATCCATTACCACAACCGCAAGCCGGTGGCGCCGCGGATCGCCGACGAACTCGGCGCGACCTATTGGGATTCGCTCGACCAGATGCTGGCCCGGATGGACATCATCTCGGTCAACTGCCCGCACACGCCGGCGACCTTCCATCTGCTGTCGGCCCGCCGTCTCAAGCTGATCCGCAAGGACGCCTTCATCGTCAACACCGCGCGCGGCGAGGTGATCGACGAGGAGACGCTGACCAAGCTGATCGAGAGCGGCGACATCGCCGGCGCCGGCCTCGACGTCTACGAGCACGAGCCGGCGGTCAATCCGAAGCTGGTCCGCCTCGCCAAGCACGGCAAGGTCGTGCTGCTGCCCCACATGGGCTCGGCCACCATCGAGGGCCGCGTCGAGATGGGCGAGAAGGTGATCATCAACATCCGCACCTTCCTCGACAACCACAAGCCGCCGGATCGCGTGCTGCCGGGGATGCTGTAGCGAAACGATTAGCTCGGTGCTCGCGTCGCCCTCACCCCAACCCTCTCCCGCAAGCGGGCGAGGGGGCTCGCCGTGCGCGTGGCTGAGTCAGAGGATGAGCGGAAGCGCCCGAAACGATTGCTGCAGGACTCCCTCTCCCGCTTGCGGGAGAGGGCTGGGGTGAGGGCGCCCCAGGCAGTGCGCTCGCTCAGCGATGCCCGCTCAAATCCCTGATCCTCGGCGCATCCCCATTCAGCGGATTCCCCGGATCCCGCCCGTAGCGCAGCGTTTCGAAGCGCATCGCGCGGGCGTCGATCATCAGCAGGCGGCCGACCAGGCCCTCGCCGAAGCCGACGATCTCGCGGATCGCTTCCAGCGCCATCATCGAGCCGAGCGTGCCGGCGAGCGCGCCCATCACGCCGGCCTCTTCGCAGGCCGGCACCGTGCCGGGCGGCGGTGCTTCGGGAAACAGGCAGCGATAGGTCGGGTTGGGTTCGCCGGCGGCGTTCGTCTCGTGCGCCCGGATCGTCGTCAGCGAGCCGTCGAACGGCCCGAGCGCCGCGGTGATCAGCGGCGTCTTGGCCAGGAAGCAGGCGTCCGACACCAGATAGCGGGTCGCGAAATTGTCCGAGCCGTCGAGCACCAGATCGCAGGCGCCGATCAGCTCCAGCGCGTTCGCCGCCTTGATCCGCGTCGCATGCGGCACGACCCGCACATGCGGATTGAGCGCCGCGATCCGCGCCGCCGCGCTGTCGACCTTGCGGGCGCCGACATCCGGCGTGGCGTGAATCACCTGCCGCTGCAGATTCGACAGCGACACGACATCGTCATCGACGATATCGAGCGTGCCGACGCCGGCCGCCGCCAGATACATCAGCACCGGCGCGCCGAGCCCGCCGGCGCCGACCACCAGCACCCGCGCCTTGCGCAGCGCCGCCTGCCCGGGCCCGCCGACCTCGCGCAGCACGATGTGTCGGGCGTAGCGCTCCAGCTCCTCGGCACTCAGCATGATGGGGATGTGTCCTTCACTGTCGGCTTTCCCGCGCAACCACCCTCATCCTGAGGAGCCCGGCGCAGCCGGGCGTCTCGAAGGATGGGCCACAGGCCCGTGTCGCCATCCTTCGAGACGCGGCCTGGCGGCCGCTCCTCAGGATGAGGATGTGCGCGTTGCGAGGCCACGAATCTCGTCGAACCCGGCCACCGTTGTTTCCGACCAAGCATTTATGATTATCTGCGCCGAGCTCAACCACGGCGCGACGCGGGCGGGAATTGTCATGAGATCGATGCTGGCTGCAACCCTGATGATGGCGAGCGCGACCGGGCTCGCGGCCGCACAGACCGCGCCCACTCCGTCCGGGGCCGTGCCGGGCGTCAAGCCGAAGCCGGTCGCCACCACGCCGGTGCGTCCGCCGCTGCAGACCCCGGCTGAAACTGCCACCGCGATGGCGCAGGGCGAGCGTCAGGCGATCCAGTCCGATCTCGCCTGGACCGGCGACTACAACGGCGTCATCGACGGCCAGGCCTCCGACCGCATGGTTGCGGCCATCAAGGCTTTCCAGAAGAATCACGGCGGCAAGCAGACCGGCGTGCTCAATCCGCAGGAGCGCGCCCAGCTCGCCGAAGCCGCGCGCAAATTGCAGGGCAATGTCGGCTGGAAGCTGGTCGGCGATCCGGTCACCGGCGCGCGGCTCGGGATTCCGCTGAAGCTGGTGCCGCAGCAGACCTCCGACGCCAACGGCAGCAAATGGACGTCCTCGACCGGCACCATCCAGGTGCTGCTGGCGCGGCGCAAGGAAGCCGGGGTCACCACGGCCAAGCTCGCCGATCAGGAGAAGAAGGAGCCCGGCCGCCAGGTCAGCTACAGCGCGGTGAAGCCGGACTTCTTCGTGCTGTCGGGCACCCAGGGGCTGAAGAAGTTCTACATCCGCGGCGCCTTCAAGGACGCCGAGGTGCGCATTCTCACCATCCTGTACGATCAGGCCACCGAGGGCACGATGGAGCCGGTGGTGATCGCGATGTCGAGCGCGTTCAATCCGTTCCCGACCGGCGCGCTCGCCGGGCCGCCGCCGCGCAAGAAGGTCGAGTATTCGACCGGCGCGATCGTCGGCGATGACGGCGCCATCCTGGCCGATCGCGAGGCGGTCGACGCCTGCGTGTCGATCGTGGTCGCCGGCCACGGCAACGCCGACCTCGCCGCGACCGACAAGGAGCACGACCTCGCGCTGCTGCGGATTTATGGCGCGCGCGGGTTGAGGCCGCTGGCGCTCGCCGCCGCGAAGGCGTCCGCCGCGGTCGATCTCACCGGCATTGCCGATCCGCAAAGCCAGGGCGGCGGCGCCGCCGTCAGCGTCAGCAAGGCCAGCGTCACACCGTCCGGCCCCAATGGCAGCCTCGCGCTGTCGCCGGCCCCGGGCCTCGGCTTCTCCGGCGCCCCCGCGCGCGATGCCGACGGCAAGTTCGCCGGCGTCACCTTGCTGCGTCCGCCGCAAGTCGCCGGCCCGGCCAACGGCATCGTCGCCACACAAGCCACGCTGGTGGACGCCGACACGGTGCGGAAATTCCTGGCGAGTAACGCCATCAAGCCCGCCACCGATCCGGCCGCGGATGCGAAAGCCAGCGTCGTGCGCGTGATCTGCGTGCGGAAGTAACAACGCTCGCCAGCTCAGTGCGCGCGTCGCCCTCACCCCACCCCTCTCCCGCAAGCGGGAGAGGGAGCCCGCCGCATTGCTGGGCGGCGCCGTGTATCACCTGGGAGCGGGAATATGGCCGGGTTGCGGGGCGCACGTGCAATATTTCGAATGATGCTCGAAGGGATTCAATAATTCACCCCGAGCACAGCGCGCCCCCTCTCCCGCTTGCGGGAGAGGGTTGGGGTGAGGGCGCCCCGAGCACGGCGCCTGCGCACTTGTGAATGCCGAGCCCGACGTCAGCGACGTCACCTAACGACTTCCACGTCACGCAATTACTTCTGACACACCGAACACCAGAACGTCGACCGCCCGTTCTGCACGAAGCGCTTCACCGTGCCGGTGCAGCCCTCCGTGCGGCAGCGCTCGTCTTCGCGGTCGTACACCGCGAAGGAATGCTGGAAGTAACCGAGCTCGCCAGAGATCTGGCGGTGGTCGCGCAGTGACGAGCCGCCGGCCTTGATGGCGTCGTGCAGCACGTCGCGGATCGATTCGGTCAGGCGCAGCGCGCGGTCGGTCGGCGCGCCCTTGCGGTCGGCGAGCGACGCGGCCTTGCGCTTCGGGGACAGATGCGCGCGCCACAGCGCCTCGCACACATAGATGTTGCCGAGCCCGGCGACGACGCGCTGGTCGAGCAGCGCGGCCTTCAGGCTGGTCTGCTTGCCGGCGCAGGCCTTCGCCAGCAGCGCGGCGTCGAACGCGTTGCCGAGCGGCTCGGGGCCGAGGCCCTTGAGATGCGGTTCGTCGTCGATGGCGGCGCGGGCGAAGATCTTCATGAAGCCGAAGCGCCGCGGGTCGTTGAAGATCACCCGGGCGCCGTTCGACATCTCGAACACCACGTGATCGTGGGTGCGGTCCTCGCTGCGCGGATGGTGAAACTCGCCCGGCGTCGCCGCGCCGCTCTCGGTAACGACGCGGAACGAGCCGGACATGCCGAGATGCATCAGCAGCACGTCGCCGGAGGCGAGGTCCGCGAGCAGATATTTGGCGCGCCGGCCCAGCCCCGTGACGATCTGTCCAGTGAGGCGGGCGACGAAGTCGGTCTGGAACGGAAACCGCAGATCGCCGCGGTTCGCCACCGCCCGCTCGATCCGGAATCCCTCCATGGCCGGCTGCAAGCCGAGGCGGACGGTTTCGACTTCGGGGAGTTCAGGCATGAATGGCTCTGTTTGGTTGGCGCATCCTCCCCCGTCATTGCGAGGAGCGAAGCGACGAAGCAATCCAGCGGCGGCGCAGCCTGCGGCTCTGGATTGCTTCGCTGCGCTCGCAATGACGGGGGAGGCCAGTCGGAGGCCCGCCATTTCGCCCAGCGGCTAAGGCATTCAGGTGATAGCGCCTCCCGCCCTGGCGCGCTATATGGTGCGCCGCGGAGCGGGTTTTCGCGTTTCGGGCGGGTTTGGCCCGGAAAGACCTCCGCGCGCAGGAGTGACGACATGAATCAGCCGAACGAGACCACGCATTTCGGCTACCGCGACGTCCCGCTGGACGACAAGCAGACGCTGGTCAACGACGTGTTCCACAGCGTCGCCAGCCGCTACGACCTGATGAACGACCTGATGTCGGGCGGCATGCATCGGTTGTGGAAGGACGTGATGATCACCACGCTCAATCCGCCGCGTGACGATTCGCCGTTCCGGCTGCTCGACGTCGCGGGCGGCACCGGCGACATCTCGTTCCGCGCCGCCAAGGCGTCCGGCGCCGGCTTCCATTCCACGGTCTGCGACATCAACACCGACATGCTCGAAGTCGGCCGCCAGCGCGCCGCCGAGCGCCACCTCGACCAGCAGGTGGATTTCGTCGAGGGCAATGCCGAGGCGCTGCAGTTCCCCGACAAGAGCTTCGACGCCTATACGATCGCGTTCGGCATCCGCAACGTGCCGCGGATCGATCTGGCGCTGAAAGAAGCCTATCGGGTGCTGAAGCCGGGCAGCCGCTTCCTGTGCCTGGAATTCTCGACCGTCGATGTGCCGGGCCTCGCCAAGGTGTACGACCTGTTCTCCTTCAAGGTGATCCCGCAGATCGGCCGCGCCGTCACCGGCGACGCGGACAGCTATCAGTATCTGGTCGAATCCATCCGCAAATTTCCGAAGCCCTACGACTTCGGCGAGATGATGCGCGACGCCGGCTTCGCGCGCGTCAACTGGCAGGTGCTGTCCGGCGGCATCGTGGCGCTGCATTCGGGCTGGCGTTTGTGATCGCAGCCCTGACGCATGCGGCGCGGCTCGCGCGCGCCGCCTTCGTGTTCGCGCGCGAGGGCGTGTTCGGTGTCGTCGATCCGGCGCTGATTCCGCCCGCCGGCCAGGTGCCGATCCGGCTGGCGCGGCTGATCGAGCGGCCCGGCGCCAAGTCCGGTCCGCGGCTGTCGCGCGCATTGACGCGGCTCGGCCCCGCTTACTTGAAGCTCGGGCAGTTTCTGGCGACGCGGCCCGACGTCGTCGGCGTCGCGATGGCGCGCGATCTCGAAGAGCTGCAGGACCGGCTGCCGCCGTTCTCGCAGGACGAAGCCAACGCGGTGATCGCCGCGTCGCTGGAAAGGCCCGTGGAGCAGGCGTTTGTCAGCCTGTCGCCGCCGGTCGCGGCGGCCTCGATCGCCCAGGTGCATCGCGGCGTCGTCGAGGTCGACGGCGTGCACAAGCAGGTCGCCGTCAAGGTGCTGCGCCCCAACGTGGCGGCGCGCTTCAAGCGCGACCTGTCGGACTTCTTCTTCGTCGCCGACAAGGCCGAGCAGTATTCGTCCGAAGCGCGGCGGCTGCGCCTCGTCGAAGTCATCAACACGATGTCGCGCTCGGTGGCGATGGAGATGGACCTGCGGCTCGAAGCCGCGGCCGCCTCCGAGATGGCCGAGAACACCAAGGACGATCCGGATTTCCGGGTGCCGACGGTGGACTGGGATCGCACCACGCACAACGTGCTGACGATGGAGTGGATCGACGGCATTCCGCTGAACGATCACAAGCGGCTCGCCGAGGCCAATGTCGATACCGTGGCGCTCGGCAGCAAGGTGATCCAGAGCTTCCTGCGCCACGCGCTGCGCGACGGCTTCTTCCACGCCGACATGCACCCGGGCAATCTGTTCGTCGATCCGCAGGGCAAGCTGGTCGCGGTCGACTTCGGCATCATGGGACGGCTGCTGCCGAAGGAGCGGCGCTTCCTCGCCGAGATCCTGCTCGGCTTCATCACCCGCAACTATCGCCGCGTCGCCGAAGTGCACTTCGAGGCCGGCTACGTGCCGCCGCATCATTCGGTCGAGAATTTCGCGCAGGCGATCCGCGCCATCGGCGAGCCGATCCACAATCGCACCGCCGAAGAAATCTCGATGGCCAAGCTGCTGACGCTGCTGCTCGAGGTCACCGGCCTGTTCGACATGCGCACAAGGCCCGAACTGATCCTGCTGCAGAAGACCATGGTGGTGGTCGAGGGCGTGGCGCGTAGTTTCGATCCGAAGCTCGACATCTGGAAGGTCGCCGATCCGGTGGTGCGCGAATGGATTCAGCGCAACCTCGGTCCGATCGGCAAGGTCGAAGGCGCGCTCACCGGCGCCGGCGAACTCGGGCACACGCTGAGTAGTTTGCCGACCATCGTGTCGCGCGCCGTGACGGTGCTGAACCAGCTCGAAGTGATGACCAAGGATGGTCTCGTGCTCGCGCCCGAAACTATCGCGGCGATCGGCCACTCCGAACGTCGCCGCACCCGCGGCCGCACAGTGGCGCTGTGGATCATCGCGGTGACATTCATTGGCGTTCTCATGGTGATGTCTCGGCTGTAACTGATTTGCATTCCGGAATGTCGTGAAGGCATTGCTTTCATCTATTGAAAGCAATGCTCTCATTTCGTAAGGTTTGGCGCATGGCGAACCTGACGATCCGCAAACTCGACGAGCTGCTCAAGGCCGAGCTGCGCCAGCGCGCCGCCGCCAACGGCCGGTCGATGGAAGACGAGGTGCGAGTCATTCTCCGTGACGCCATGCATCAGCGCCACGGGTTTGCCACCGGTTTGCCTCAAGCGGGCGGCGAAGTCGCTCCAGACGATGTAAGTGCCGGAGATCAAACGGCTTTTGTCGCTTCGCCGAGGTCCACCGCGCGGGTCACGCTGATCGTCGGCGGTGGCATCGCCGCCTACAAGGCGATGGACCTGATCCGCCGGCTGAAGGAGCGCGGTGCCGATGTGCGCGTGGTGCTCACCAAGGCGGCGCAGCAATTCGTCTCGCCGCTGACGGCGAGCGCGCTGTCGCACCAGCGCTGCTACACGGATCTGTTCGATCCGCAGAGTGAGTTCGATGCCGGCCACATCCGGCTCGCGCGCGACTGCGATCTGATCGTCATCGCGCCGGCGACGGCCGACCTGATGGCCAAGATGGCCGGCGGCCATGCCGACGATCTTGCCACTGCGATTCTGCTGGCGACGAATCGTCCGGTGTTACTCGCGCCGGCGATGAATCCGCTGATGTGGAATAATCCGGCGACGCGTCGCAACGTCGATCAGCTCAAGCGCGACGGGGTCACGATGGTCGGCCCGAACGCCGGCGAGATGGCCGAGCGCGGCGAGGCCGGCACCGGCCGGATGGCCGAGCCGATCGAAATTGCCGCTGCCGCACAGGCACTTTTCGCACCGCCGCCGCGTCCGCTGCGCGGCCGCCGCGTGCTGATCACGGCCGGCCCGACGCACGAGCCGATCGATCCGGTCCGCTACATTGCTAATCGCTCCTCCGGCAAGCAGGGCTATGCGATCGCCGCCGCGGCCGCGCGCGCCGGCGCCGAGGTCGCGCTGATATCAGGCCCGGTCGATCTCGCCGCCCCCGACGGCGTGACGCTGACGCGCGTCGAATCCGCGCGCGATATGCTCGCTGCCGTACACAGCGCGTTGCCGGCCGATGTGGCGATCTTCGCCGCCGCGGTGGCGGATTGGCGTGTCGCGAGCGAGGGCGAGCAGAAGATCAAGAAGGGCGCCGGCGGGCCGCCGCCGCTGCAGCTGACCGAAAACCCCGACATCCTGGCGACGATCTCCAAGCTCGCCGACGGCCGCCCGCCGCTGGTGATCGGCTTCGCCGCCGAGACCGAGAACCTGCTCGACAACGCCCGCGCCAAGCTCGCCCGCAAGGGCTGCGACTGGATCGTCGCCAACGATGTTTCGCCGGCCACCGGGGTCATGGGCGGCGACCGCAACACCGTGCATCTGCTGATGAAATCCGGCGAATCGGTCGAGATCGATTCGTGGCCGGTGATGACCAAGGACGACGTCGCGCGCGCGCTGGTGCAGCGCATCGCCCAAGCCACCGAACAAGCCGGGGAAGTACGCGCCTGATGACCGAGCCCGTTGCCGTCGAGATCAAGCAGTTGCCGCACGCCGACGGCCTGCCGCTGCCGTCCTATCAGACCGCTCATGCGGCCGGTCTCGATCTGTGCGCCGCGATCCCCGCCGAGGCCCCGCTGCTGCTGCCGCCCGGCCGCACTGTACTGGTGCCGACCGGCCTGTCGATCGCGCTGCCGCCGAACTACGAGGCGCAGGTCCGTCCGCGCTCCGGGCTCGCCGCCAAGTTCGGCGTCACCGTGCTCAACGCGCCCGGCACCATCGACGCCGATTATCGCGGCGAGATCGCCGTGCTGCTGATCAATCACGGCGCCGAGCCCTTCACCATCCGCCGCGGTGAACGCATCGCTCAGATGGTGATCGCCGCAACGGTACGTGCCGAACTGATCCGGGTCGAGACGCTGAGCGAGACTGATCGCGGTGTGGGAGGTTTCGGCTCGACCGGCCGCTAGATTTTGTGTCAAGCGAGCGACGATTCGTCAGTTAAAAATATACTTTCCCGTTTCGTCCCACGCCCCGGCGACGTTCACGGTCTGGACTCTTACCCCCCGAGTCACGAACAGGATATTGTCCAGCGATTCGGCAGCGACGTTGACGATCTGCGATCGCGTCGAGTGGTTTGGGGCAATCCATGTCAGACGTATTGGGGTCGATGCGTCGGGCCTGCTTGTCGTGCACGTCACTCGTGCGCGGTCTCGCAGGGGCTGGCTTACTCACGGCATCGACGCCGGTGTGGGCGGCCGATGATCCGATCGTCGCCCTGACCTCCCAAGTGATGACCGATCTCAATCGCCACGAGCTCGTGACGATGGCGATGGCCGTGTCGGTGCTCGGCTTCTCGGTCGTCTCGGCGATCCTGCTGATGCGGACGCGGCAGCGCGCCGTCGCGCAGGAGATGCGGCTGCGCGCCGAAGTGCAGAGCCTGCAGGCCGAATCCGATCGTCTTCGCGCCCTGCTGTTCGTTGAGCCGCAGGTGTTGATCTCGTGGCCGGCCGGCGACAATCGTCCGCAGATCAGCGGCGACACCGCGCTGCTGCTGCCGCATGACGGTCTCGGCGCGGGCGCGCAGCCGCAGCGCGTGCTGGCGTTCGGCACATGGCTGCCGCCGGAACCCGCGCTGCAGATGGATCACGCCGTCGACGCCTTGCTCGACAAGGGCGAGTCCTTCCTGCTGCATCTGACGACATCCACGGGGCGATCGATCGAGGCGATGGGCCGCGCCATCGGCGGTCAGGCCATCCTGCGGATCCGCGAACTCAGCGGCGTGCGCCGCGAACTCGCCGACATGGCGCGCCGCTTCAAGGCGCTGCACGACGAGACCGAGATGCTGCGCGGCTTCGCCGAGGCGGCGCCGTGGCCGATCTGGACCCGCCGCGCCTCGGGCGAACTGAATTTCGTCAACGCCGCTTATGCGCGCGCGACCGATGCCGGCAGCGCGGCCGACGCGGTCAGCCGCAATCTCGAACTGCTCGACAGCAACGACCGCGGCAACCTCGCCCGCGCGCTGAGCGACAAGGCCGAATTCGCCGCGCGCCTGCCCGTCGTGGTGCGCGGCGAGCGCCGTTACTTCGACGTCCGCGCGCTGCGGCTGGCCGGCGGCAGCGCCGGCATGGCGGTGGATTCCAGCGAAGCGGCGGCGCTCGGCGCCGCGCTGGTGCGGATGGCGGATGCGCATCGCCGCACGCTCGATCAATTGTCGTCGGGCGTCGCGGTGTTCGACGCGCAGCGCCGGCTGGCGTTCTACAACGACTCCTACCGCAAGCTGTGGGATCTCGACCGCGCCTTCCTCGACAGCCATCCGGACGATTCCAGCGTGCTCGACCGGCTGCGCGCGGCGCGCAAGCTGCCCGAAGAGCGCGACTTCAAGGAGTGGAAGAACAAGCTGCACGAGGCGTATCGCGCCGTCGAGGCCGAGAAGGCGATCTGGTATCTGCCCGACGGCCGCGCGATCAGCATCGTCACCACCCCCAATCAGGAAGGCGGCGTCACCTATCTGTTCGACGACGTCACCGAAAGCCTCGATCTGCAGCGCCGCTATGGCGGCCTGATCGACGTCCAGCGCGAGACGCTGGATAATCTCAGCGAAGCGGTGGCGGTGTTCGGCAGCAATGGCTGCGCGCAGCTGTTCAATCCGGCCTTCACGCGGATGTGGAATCTGTCGGCCGAAGCGCTCGCGACCCGGCCGCATATCGAGACCGTCGAGGAGTGGTGCCGTCCGCTGTTCGACGACGCGGTGAGCTGGCAGGCGCTGCGCAGCGCCATTACCGGCATCGACGATCGCCGCAACGTGCTGCTGAAGCTGGAACGCCGCGACGGCACCGTGCTGTCGTGCAAGACCATGCCGCTGCCCGACGGCGCGACCATGCTGACGTTCCAGGACATCACCGACACCGAGAACGTCGAGCGCGCGCTGCGCGAGCGCAACGAGGCGCTGGAGACGGCCGATCGCATCAAGATCGACTTCGTCCACCACGTCTCCTACGAGCTGCGCTCGCCGCTGACCACGATCATCGGCTTCGCGCATTTCCTCAGCGACCCGAGCACCGGACCGCTCACCGACAAGCAGTCCGAGTACCTCGCCTACATCACCACCTCGACCAACGCGCTGCTGGCGATCATCAACAACATCCTCGATCTCGCCAGCATCGATGCCGGCGCGATGACGCTCAATCTCGGTCCGATCGACGTCGGCCGCGCCATCGAGGCGGCGACCGAAGGCATTCAGGATCGGCTCGCCCGCGACCAGATCAGGCTCGATATCGACGTCGATCCGAGCATCGAGGGTTTCGTCGGCGACGAGCGCCGCGTCGTGCAGGTGCTGTACAATCTGCTCGCCAACGCGGTCGGCTTCTCGCCGCAGCAGGCGGTGGTCAAGCTCGCCGTGCGCAAGGCCGGCAACCGCGTGGTGTTCTCGGTCACCGACGCGGGTCCGGGCATCGATCCGGCGCTCAAGGACAAGGTGTTCGACTGGTTCGAGAGCCACTCCCAGGGCTCGCGGCATCGCGGCCCGGGGCTCGGCCTGGCGCTGGTGCGATCCTTCGTCGAACTGCACGGCGGCAAGGTCCAGGTCGACTCGGTGGTCGGGCGCGGCACCACGGTGACCTGCGAATTCCCGATCGACCAGACCGCGCAGCGTAACGCGGCCGAATGACGGCGCCGGCGACATTCTCGGTCGCGCTCGCCAACGAGACGTCGACCGCGCGGCTGATGGCGGAAATCGCGCTGCTGATCGGTCCCGGCGACGTCATCACGCTCTCCGGCGACCTCGGCGCCGGCAAGACCGCCGCGGCGCGGGCGATGATCCGCTATCTGGCCGGCGACGACGACTACGAAGTGCCGAGCCCGACCTTCACGCTGGTGCAGAGCTACGAGCTGCCGCCGTTTCCACTGCTGCATGCGGACCTCTATCGCATCGAGGATCCAGGCGAGCTGGAAGAGATCGGACTGTCGCCGCTGCCGGAGGGCGCGGTGGCGCTGATCGAATGGCCGGAGCGCGCGCCCGGCGCGATGCCGGCCGATCGCATCGACATCGCCTTCAGCCATCGCCCCGCGCTCGGCTCGCTGGCGCGCGCCGCCGAGATCACCGGTCACGGCAAGGCCGCCGCGCAGGTCGAGCGGCTCGCGGCGCTGCGCAGCTTCATCGAGACCTCGGGCTATGCCGACGCCGACCGCCGTCACATGCCGGGCGATGCCTCGACGCGGTCTTACGCGCGGCTGGTCAAGGATGGCGAATCGCTGATCCTGATGAATGCGCCGCGCCGGCCCGATGGCCCGGCGCTCTATGCCGGCAAGAGCTACAGCGCCGCGGTGCATCTGGCCGAAGACGTCCGGCCGTTCGTCGCGATCGCCGGCGGGCTGCGCCAGCATGGCGTTTCCGCCCCGGCGATCCATCAGTCCGATCTCGATGCCGGCTTCCTGATCACCGAGGATTTCGGCACCGAGAGCTTCGTCACCGGCACGCCGCCGGCGCCGATCGCCGAGCGATATCAGGCTGCGGCGGAGCTGCTGGCGGAGCTGCATGCGAAGGCGCTGCCCGAGACGTTGCCGCTGCCGCAGGAGAGCTACGCGATTCCGGTGTTCGACAGCGAGGCGATGCTGATCGAGATCGGACTGATGCCCGAATGGTACTTGCCCGATCGCGGTGCGGCGATTCCGGCGTCGCGCCGGGCCGAATTCTTCGCGCTGTGGCGAACGCTGCTGATCGGCATCGCGGGCGAACCGCGCACCTGGGTGCTGCGCGACTATCACTCGCCGAATCTGATCTGGCTCGACCAGCGCGAGGGCTCGGCGCGGGTCGGCGTGATCGATTTTCAGGACACCGTGCTCGGCCCCGCCGCCTATGATCTGGTGTCGCTGCTGCAGGACGCGCGGATCGACGTGCCGGAGGCGCTCGAACTCGCGCTGTTCGGCCGCTACATCAAGGCGCGGATCGCGGCCGATCCGCGCTTCGATCCGGCCGCCTTCGCGCGGCTCTATGCGCTGATGTCGGCACAGCGCAACACAAGGCTGCTCGGCACCTTCGCGCGGCTCAACCGGCGCGACGGCAAGCCGCATTATCTGCGGCATCAGCCGCGAATCTGGACCTATCTGACGCGCTCGTTGGCGCATCCGTCGCTGGCGGAGCTCGAGGCCTGGTACCAGGCCAACGTGCCGCCGCCGCTCTGATTCGAACGACTGTTTTTACTCCAAATTAGTCGGTCGCTCGCTAGCGTCGGGCTCTTCGTAATCTACCCAGGAATCGCGCGTTCAATCGCTGCGTCGGGGCGAGGGACACGTCATGGTTGGTGAACGGAACAAGGATGGCCGCGTGGTGTTCGAGCGCGGCGTTCGGGCTCAGATGATGGCCATCGATGGAACCTGGCGGCGGCCCTGCCTGCTCGAAGACGTCTCCGAAGCCGGCGGAAAACTGACCATCGAGGGCGCCGTCGATGGGCTGAATCTCAAGGAATTCTTCCTGCTGCTGTCGTCGACCGGGTTGGCCTATCGCCGCTGCGAGCTGAGCTGGGTCAACGGCGATCAGATCGGCGTCAGCTTCCTGCGTCAGGACAAGAAGAAGCGGGCGGGCGCGCGCGCGCAGGCCGCCACCGCCTGAGTGCCGTTCGGCGCTGGGGCGCCCGGTCCAGCCGGCTGGACATCGTCCACGATGTCGCATCGGCGTCATGGTTAGCGAATACCCAAGACCGTCGATAGACCGGTCGCCGCTGCGTGATACAATCGATTCGCACCGATCCGATCCGGTCCGAAACGCGAGCGACAATGTCCGTTCAACCCTCCCGCGCCATGGTGCTTGCTGCAGGATTCGGCCTGCGCATGCGACCACTCACCGACAACATGCCGAAGCCGCTGGTGCGCGTCGCCGGCAAGCCGCTGCTCGACCATGTGCTCGATCGGCTTGCGGACGCCGGCGTCACCGAAGCCGTGGTCAATGTGCACTACCTGCCCGACCAGATCATCGACCACGTCGCGGGACGAACCTCGCCGAAGGTGATCATCTCGGATGAACGCGACATGGTGCTCGGCACCGGCGGCGCGGTCGTCAAGGCGCTGCCGCTGCTCGGCGATGCGCCGTTCTATCATCTCAATGCCGACACGCTGTGGATCGACGGCGTGCGGCCGAATCTCGATCGCCTTGCCGACGCGTTCGATCCGGCCCGGATGGACATCCTGCTGCTGATGGCGCCGACCGCCGGCAGCATCGGCTACGCCGGCAAGGGTGACTTCGCGATGGCGCCGGACGGCAGTCTGCGCAAGCGCAAGGAGAACGAGGTGACGCCGTTCGTCTATGCGGGCGTCGCGATCATGAGCCCGGCGATCTTCGCCGATGCGCCGCAGGGCGAATTCTCGCTGACCCACAAGTTCGATCAGGCCGCCGAGCAGGGCCGGCTGTTCGGGCTGCGGCTCGACGGCACCTGGATGCATGTCGGCACGCCGGATGCGGTGGCCGCCGCCGAGCGGGCTTATCTCGTCAGCGTCGCCTGAGAGCAGCGCCGCACCTCCCGTGCGGCGCGCCGCCATGGCATGATCGCCTGACCGGCGAATCAGGGTGTCCATGCGCGTTTTCAGTGTTCCGCCTTCAGCGCCGTTTCTGCGCACGACGATCGCCGCGCTGGTCGATGGCGATCTGATCGAGGGCTTTGAGGCCCGGACGAAGCCCGAGCGACTGGCCGAGGCGACGCTGTATCTGCCGACCCGCCGCGCCGGCCGCTTGGCGCGCGACATTTTCCTCGACGTGCTCGGCACCGATGCGGTTCTGCTGCCGCGCATCGTCGCGCTCGGTGGCATCGACGAGGACGAGCTGGCCTTCGTCCAGGCGGCCGAAGGCGTTGCCGATCTCGAGATACCGCCCGCGCTCGACGGGCTGCCGCGCCGGCTGCTGCTGTCGCAACTGATCGCCGTCTGGGCGAAGAATCTTCGACCGCAGGATCCGCATCAGGCGCCGCTCGTCGTCGGCGGTCCTGCTTCTACATTGGCGCTGGCCGACGATCTGGCGCGGCTGATCGACGACATGGCGACGCGCGACGTCGACTGGGCCGCGCTCGACACCTTGGTGCCGGACGCATTCGATCGCTACTGGAAGCTGACGCTCGACTTCCTCAAGATCGCCGGGCAGTGGTGGCCGCAGCATCTGCGCGAGAGCGACCGGATCGAGCCGGCAGCACGGCGCGACCTGTTGATCGAGGCCGAGACCCGCCGCCTCGCGGCGCATCGCGACGGGCCGGTGATCGCCGCAGGCTCGACCGGCTCGATGCCGGCGACCGCGCGGCTGCTGCATGCGATCGCCGGGCTGCCGCACGGCGCCGTGGTGCTGCCGGGGCTCGACACTGAGCTCGACGACGCGGCCTGGGATCTGATCGGCGGCACGCGCGACAGGCAGGGCAAGCAGCTTTCGCCGCCGTCGCCCAACCATCCGCAATTCGCCATGCACGGCCTGCTGACGCGCATGGGTCTGCAGCGCCGCGACGTGCGGCGGCTCGGCGTGAGCGCGCGGCCGGGCCGCGAAGTGCTCGCCTCCGAGGCGATGCGGCCGTCGTCGGCGACCGCGGCGTGGCACGACCGGCTCGCCGATCCGCAGGTCGAGCAGCTGATCGAAGCCGGCACCGACAACCTCACGCTGATCGAGGCGCCGAATTCCGAGATCGAGGCGCTGGCGATCGCGGTCGCGCTGCGCGAGGCGACCGAACTCGGCCGCTCCGCCGCTTTGGTGACCCCGGATCGCGCGCTGGCGCGCCGTGTCGTCGCCGCGCTCGGGCGCTGGAATCTGCCGGTCGACGATTCCGGCGGCGACTCGCTGATGGACACCCAGGCCGGCATTTTCGCGCGGCTCGCTGCCGAGGCCGCGCTGCACGGCTGCGAGCCGCCGACGCTGCTGGCGCTGCTGAAGCACCCGCTGCTGCGGCTCGGCCGCGCCGCCCACGGCTGGCGGCATGCGATCGAGACGCTGGAGCTGGCGTTGCTGCGCGGCACCCGGCCGTCACCGGGTTGCGAGGGGTTGGCGCGCGACTATGCGACATTCCGCGCCGAACTCACCAAGCTGAAGCGCGGCGAACTGAGCGCGCTGCATCCGTCCGAGCCGCGCTGCCGGCTCGGCGAGGAATCGCTCGATGCCGCGCAGGCGCTGATCATCGAGCTACGAACTGCGTTGCTGCCGCTGGAGAGCGTCGGCGCCGATCCGATCGATCTGTGCGCGTTCGGCCAGCGTCATCGCGAGGTGCTCACCACGCTGTCGAGCGACGTGGACGGCATCGCCGTCGCATTCGAAGGTCAGCAGGGCCCGGCGCTGCTGCGCGCATTCGATGATCTTGCGGAAGTCGAACCGAGCGCCGGCGTGCCGGTGCCGCCGCACGACTATCCGGACGTGTTCGAGACCGCGTTCGGCGACATCACGGTGCGCCGACCCGAACTCGCCGAAGCGGCGCTGCGGATCTACGGCCCGCTCGAAGCGCGTCTGACGCAGCACGACCGCGTCATTCTCGGCGGCCTGGTCGAAGGCGTGTGGCCGCCGGCGCCGCGGATCGATCCGTGGCTGTCGCGGCCGATGCGCCACGAACTCGGCCTCGACCTGCCCGAGCGCCGCATCGGCCTGTCGGCGCACGACTTCGCGCAGCTACTCGGCGCCGACGAAGTGATCCTCACCCACGCCAACAAGGTCGGCGGTGCGCCGGCGGTGGTGTCGCGATTTCTGCACCGGCTCGAAGCGGTTGCCGGCAAGGCGCGCTGGAGCACACTGAAGCAGCGCGGCGAGAGTTATCTGAACTACGCGCAGGCGCTCGATCGCCCCGCCGAGGTCAAGCCGATCGCGCAGCCGGCGCCGAAGCCGCCGCGCGAGGCGCGGCCGCTGAAGCTGTCGGTCACCGCGATCGAGGACTGGCTGCGCGATCCGTATACGATCTACGCCAAATACATTCTCGGCCTGTCGCCGCTCGATCCGGTCGATATGCCGCTGTCGGCGGCCGATCGCGGCTCGGCGATCCACGAAGCGCTGGGCGAATTCACCGAGCGCTTCGCGGGCGAACTGCCGGACGATCCGGCGCAGGTGCTGCGCGCGATCGGCGCCAGGCACTTCGCGCCGCTGATGGATCATCCCGAGGCGCGCGCGCTGTGGTGGCCGCGCTTCCTGCGCATTGCCGGCTGGTTCACCAATTGGGAGCAGGACCGCCGGCCGCATCTGCGCCATGTCATCGCCGAGCGCAGCGGCGCGCTGTCGATCCCGCTCGACGGCGGTCGCAACTTCGTCCTCTCGGCGCGCGCCGACCGCATCGAGCACCGCGCCGACGGCAACTACGCGATCCTCGACTACAAGACCGGCAACCCGCCGACCGGCAAGCAGGTGCGCATGGGCCTGTCGCCGCAGCTGACGCTGGAAGCCGCAATCCTGCGCGCCGGCGGCTTCGACGGCATTGACGCCGGCGCGTCGGTCGCCGAACTCACTTACGTCAAGCTCAGTGGCAACTCGCCGCCGGGCGACGAGCGCGTGCTCGAGCTCAAGATCGAGCGCAAGGACGAGCCGCAGGAGCCGGACGACGCCGCGGCCGAGGCGCTCGCCAAGCTCACCGGGCTGATCCGCCGTTTCGACGACGAGGCGCAGCCGTATCACGCGCTGGTGCTGTCGATGTGGGCGCAGCGCTACGGTCGCTACGACGATCTGGCGCGGATCAAGGAATGGTCGGCGACCGGCGGCACGGGAGAGGGCGCATGAGCGGTCCGCGCACGATTCCCGATCAGGCGCGCGAGCGACAGATCCTCGCCTCCGATCCGAGCGCGTCGGTGTTCGTCTCGGCGAATGCCGGCTCCGGCAAGACGCATGTGCTGGTCCAGCGCGTGATCCGGCTGCTGCTCGACGGCGTGCCGCCGGAGCGCATCCTGTGCATCACCTTCACCAAGGCGGCGGCCGCCAACATGGCGGAGCGGGTGTTCACCACGCTGGGCCGCTGGGTGACGCTGGACGATACTCAACTCGCCGACGCCATTCGCCAGACCGGTATCAAGTCGGTCGGCCCCTCGCTGCTGGCGCAGGCGCGAAAACTATTCGCCTGCGCGCTGGAGACGCCGGGCGGCCTGAAGGTGCAGACCATCCACGCGCTGTGCACGCGGCTGCTGCAGCAGTTTCCGTTCGAGGCCAATGTGCCGGCGCGCTTCACCGTGCTGGACGATCGCGATCAGGCCGAGCTGATGCAGCGCGCCAGCCTCGCGGTGCTGCTGCAGGCCGCGGCGGCGCCCGACAGCGCGGCCGGCAAGGCGCTGTCGCTGGCGATGACGAGCGCGGCCGATATCACCTTCCGCGAAGTGGTGCAGGAAGCCTGCATGAGCCGCGACCGCTTCCTCGGCTGGATCGCGCAGGCCGGCGGCGTCGATGGCGCGATGGCGCAGCTGTCAGCGACGCTTGGCGTCGCACCGGAGGATAGTTGCGCCGATGTCGACTGCGACATCGTCGATGGCCCGTATCTGCCGCGCGCGCGCTGGGCAGACAGCGCCGCCGTGTTCGACGGCGGCAGCAAGACGGATCAGGATCAGGCGCAGCGGCTGCGCGACGCGCTGGCCGCGACCGATACGGCGCAGCTCGAAAAGTATCTCGAGCTGTTCTTCACCAAGGAAGCCAAGCTGCGCAAAAGCTTCGCGACCAAGAAGATCGCCGACCCGTTGCCCGGCTTCGCCGAGGATCTGAAGCGCGAGGGCGAGCGGCTCGAAGGCCTGCTGGAGCGCCGCCGTGCGCTGCTGATGCGCGAACGCACGCGGGCACTGCTGGTGATCGCCGCCGACGTCGCCGGCCGCATCGCGCGGGAGAAGCAGGAGCGCGGGCTGCTCGACTATGACGACCTGATCGACAAGACGCTGGCGATGCTCGACAGCGGCGCGTCGAGCTGGGTGCATTTCAAGCTCGACCGCGGTGTCGATCACGTGCTGATCGACGAGGCGCAGGACACCAGCCCGAAGCAATGGGACATCGTCGCGCATCTGATCGCGGAGTTCACGGCCGGCGAGGGCGCGCGCGACGGCATCAAGCGGACGGTGTTCGCGGTCGGCGACGAGAAGCAGTCGATCTTTTCATTCCAGGGCGCGGTGCCGAAGGAGTTCGCCGAGCGCCGCGACCTGTTGCAGCGGCGCTTCCACGGCGCCGGGCTGACGTTCGAGAAG
The DNA here is from genome assembly GCF_042432815.1 of Rhodopseudomonas telluris. Taxonomy (NCBI): domain Bacteria; kingdom Pseudomonadati; phylum Pseudomonadota; class Alphaproteobacteria; order Hyphomicrobiales; family Nitrobacteraceae; genus Rhodopseudomonas; species Rhodopseudomonas telluris. The sequence continues at coordinate 114,188 of NZ_JBHLWM010000003.1, read as the reverse complement.
GTCAGCTTCAACTACTCGTTCCGCTCCGGCGCCACGATCCTGCACTCGGTCGATCACGTGTTCCGCGATCCCGACATTTATCGCAGCATCCACGCCGATACGAGCTATCCGCTGCATCAGGCGCTCAACGATGCCGGTCCCAGCCTGATCGATCTGTGGCCGCTGGAAGTGCCCGACGAGAAGCAGTCGATGGAAGGTTGGCGCGCGCCGTTCGATGCGGTGTCGGAGACCAGCCCGGAAGTACGGCTCGCCGACAAGGTGCGGGCCGAGATTGCCGCGCTGATCGCCGACGGCACGATGACCGGTCCGGTCGGCGCGCGTCGCCGGCTCAGCTACGGCGACGTGCTGATCCTCGTGCGCCGGCGCGGCTCGGCGTTCGATGCGGTGATCCAGGCGTTGAAGCGCGGCGGCATTCCGGTCGCCGGCGCCGACCGGCTGAAGCTGACCGAGCACATCGCCATCATCGATCTGATGAACCTTGCCGACGCGCTGCTGCTGCCGCAGGACGATCTCGCGCTGGCGGTGGCGCTGAAGAGCCCGCTGTTCGGCCTCGACGACGACGATCTGTTCCGGCTGGCCTGGCGCCGCAAGGGCTCGCTGCGCGCCGCGCTGCGCGACAAGGCGGCGGGTGATGCCAAGCTCACGACGGCGCTGCAACGCCTCGATGCCTGCGCCGAGCGGGCGCTCGCCGACACGCCGTTCGGCTTCTACGCGTGGCTGCTTGGCGGCGACGGCGCGCGCGACAGCGGCCGCGCCCGCATCCTGCGTCGGCTCGGCCCGGAGGCCAACGACGCGCTCGACGAATTTCTCGAACTGGCGCTCGCCTACGAGCAGAAGCAGGCGCCGTCGCTGCAGGGCTTCATGGCCTGGCTGCGCGCGGCCGATACTGAGATCAAGCGCGACATGGAAATCTCGCGCGACGAAGTCCGGGTGATGACCGTGCACGGCGCCAAGGGGCTCGAAGCGCCGGTGGTGTTCCTGGTCGATACCACGTCGTCGCCGGCCGATACCCAGCGGCTCAATCTGATCCGGCTGCCGGGCGGCAATGCGCAGCCCGGCGCGCCGTCCGCGATGGTGTGGGCCGGCCGCAAGGCGAATGATCCGCGCGTCGTCGAACAGGCCCGCGCCGCGATGATCGCCGAGACCGAGGACGAGTATCGGCGGCTGCTCTATGTGGCGATGACCCGCGCGGCGGACCGGCTGATCGTCGGCGGCTGCATGCCGGGCAACCGCAACGATGTCCGCGCGCTGTCCTGGTACGATCTGATCAGCAAGGGGCTGGAGAATTCCGGCCTGATGATGCGCACCGTGCCGCCGCCGGACGGCGCAGTGAAGCGCTATTGCCGCCCCGAGGACGATGTCGTCGAAACGGCCGCGCCTGGAGAGGCGAAGGAAGAGGCGGAGCCGCTCTCCCTACCAGGCTGGCTGCGCACGGCCGTGCCGGCGCGGCGCGAGCCCGAGCCGCTGCTGCGGCCGTCCGATGCCGATGACGTTGATGCGCGCCGCCTGCGCCGCGGCGAATCTCCCGAGCAGCGCGCCCGCGCCCTGCAGCGCGGCACGCTTGTGCACCGGCTGTTGCAATCGCTGCCGGATCTTCCGACGGAGGCGCGCTCGGGCGCCGCCGCGCGTTTCCTCGCCCGCAACGCGACCGATTGGGACGCCGGCGCGCGCGACGCGCTGGCCGCGCGGGTGCTGGAGGTGATCGGCGATCCGCGCTTCGCCGCGGTGTTCGCCCCCGGCAGCCGCGCCGAGGTGCCGATCGTCGGCCGGCTGCTGCGGCACGGCGAGCCGGTGCTGGTCTCCGGCCAGATCGACCGGCTGGTGGTAACGCCGACCAACGTCCTGATCGTCGATTTCAAGACCAACCACGCGCCGCCGCGCAACCTGGCGGACGTCCCGCCCGCCTATCTGCGCCAGCTGGCGCTGTACCGGGCCGTGCTGGCCAAACTCTATCCCCAGCGAATCGTCCGGGCCGCCCTGCTATGGACGGAAGTCCCTGACATCATGGAGCTTTCGGCTCCTGCGCTGGACGCGGAGCTGACCCGGTTGACGGCCGCGTGAGCGTGCTTGACCCCGCCCCGGCGCATTCATACGTTCACCTCATCATCCGGGCGCGATTCCCTTACCGCCCTTATCCGCTCCCCCACGAGGTATCCCATGGCCGTAGGCAAGGTGTCTGACTCCGATTTCGAAGCTGAAGTTCTCAAGGCGCAGGGCCCTGTGGTGGTGGACTTCTGGGCCGAGTGGTGCGGGCCGTGCCGCATGATCGCGCCGGCGCTGGACGAGATTTCCGGCGCGATGGGCGACAAGGTGAAGATCGTGAAGCTCAACGTCGACGAGAGCCCGGTCACCGCCTCGAAGTACGGCGTGATGTCGATCCCGACGCTGATGATCTTCAAGGGCGGCGAAATGGCCTCCCGCCAGGTCGGCGCCGCGCCGAAAGCCAAGCTGCAGCAGTGGATCAGCTCGGCGGTCTGAACCAGCGCGCCTGACGAACGTTTGCAACGGCCGGCTCACGCCGGCCGTTTTTGCGTTTGGGACGGGTGGTGCGCGCTATGACGATGGCTTGGAGCCGAGTTACTTGCGCACGCACGCCGTGCCCGCGTCGCCCTCACCCTAACCCTCTCCCGCAAGCGGGAGAGGGGACCGGCCGTGCCCGGCGTGAGGCCTTGCCTCTCATTGCTCGGTCAACGGCCTCTCGACATTCTCATCACCTGTCCCCGCGCGCGGCGAGCTCCCTCTCCCGCTCTTGCGGGGGAGGGTTGGGGTGGGGGCGACACGCGCACAGCGCTGGCGGCCTCTTCCCTTGAGCGCCGCCATGCGCGGTCGGACGAAATCATCCAAGCCCAAATCCTCCGCGCCGCTTGCGCCGATGGAGGCGCGGTCGGTTGATGCGATTCCGCTTGGGCCGGACTGGCAGTACGAGCCGAAATGGGACGGCTTCCGTTGCCTGATGGTGCGCAGCGGCGACGGCGTGGTGCTGTGGTCGAAATCCGGCGAAGACCTCACCCGCTACTTCCCCGAGTTAGTTGCGGCGGCGCGCGAGCTGAAGGCCGAGCGTTTCGTACTCGATGGCGAGATCGTGGTGCCGCAGGGGCGGACGTTTTCGTTCGACGCTTTGCTGCAACGACTTCACCCGGCCGCGAGCCGCGTCAACAAACTCTCCGTCGAAACGCCGTCGCTGCTGCTGGTGTTCGATCTGTTGGCGAACCCGCGCGACGACGCGCTGGGCGGGCAGCCTTTGTCGGAGCGGCGCAAAGCGCTGGAAGCTTTCGCCAAGGCGCAGTTCAAGGGGCATCCGACGTTTCGTCTGTCGCCGGTCACCACCAGCGACAAGCAGGCGGCGAAGTGGCTGGCGCAGGCCGGCGGCGGCTCCGACGGCGTCATCGCCAAGCGCCGCGATCTTGCGTATCAGTCCGGCAATCGCGACGGCATGCAGAAAATCAAGAAATTCCGCAGCGCCGACTGCGTCGTCGGCGGCTTCCGCTATGCCAGCGCGACGCTGGACGGCCGCAAGGTGGTCGGCTCGCTGCTGCTCGGACTCTACGACGAGGCCGGCCTGCTGCATCACGTCGGCTTCACGTCGGCGCTGAAGCGTGCCGAAAAGCCGGGGCTCACCGATAAGTTGGAAAAGCTGCCGGGCGAAGGCTTCACCGGCAATGCGCCCGGCGGGCCGAGCCGCTGGTCGACCGAGCGCTCGTCGCAGTGGCAGAAGCTCGCGCCGAAGCTGGTGGTCGAAGTCTGCTACGATCACTTCAGCGGCGAACGTTTTCGCCACGGCACCAGCCTGCTTCGCTGGCGGCCCGACAAGGCGCCGAAGCAATGCACGATGGATCAGCTCGCGCAGACGCACATCGATCCGCTCAAGCTGCTGGCTTGACCCATCCGGTCGCCAGCGTGTCGGCATAGGCCGCCATGCCGTTCTGCCGCGCCAGTGCTGCCATCGCGGCGTGGTCGTAGGGGATCAGGCGAAACGTGACGCTCCAGCCGTCGACGCCGCGGTCGATGATCGCGTAGCTCGCGTCGGGCGTGCCGGTCTGCATGCGATGCGGGTAGGGCGTGCGGTCGCGATAGCCCGGGCAGCCGGCGCTGCCGGGGTTGACGATCAGCCGGCCGTCGCTCAGCCGCACCGCGCGCGGAATATGGGTGTGGGCGCACAGGATCAGCGATTGCGTCAGCCCTTCGGCGTGCGCCTCGATCGCCGCAAGATCCGACATCCGGATCGCGCCGTCCGGATTGACGGTTTCGAGCCAGTAGGTTTCGTCATTGCCCGGCGTCGCGTGGCAGAGAAAGACGTCGTCGTTCAGCACGCGTGTCGCCGGCAGGGTACGCAGCCAGTCGAGATGCGACGGATCCAGCTGATCGAACGCGATCTTGTCCCAGGCGCCCATCTGTTCGCGTGGGCGGTCCAACAGGTAGCGGTCGTGATTTCCGAGCATGAAGTCAGCGTCGAGCGCCATCAGCATGTCGAGCGTGCGCCGGGCGTCGAGCGGGCCGCTCGCCATGTCGCCAAGGCAGACGATGCGGTCGGCGCCTTGGGCCCGGATATCCGCCAGCACCGCGTCCAGCGCCGCGTAGTTGCTGTGCATGTCGGCGATGGCGGCGATCCGCATGGCGGTCCTTGTTGATTGTTTTGTTAGCTCGGCGGCGTGCCGTTGAGGCTCAGCACGTGGCCGGCGAGATACAGCGAGCCGGTGATCAGAATACGCGGCGGCAGTTCGTAGGCAAGCGACGCGATGCGCCGCAGCGCGGCCGGAACGTCGTCGGCGAGTTCGACGCGCAGGCCGAGCGTGCGGCCGGCGTCGGCGAGGCGCTCGGGCGGCATCGCGCCGTCGCGATCCGAGATCGGCACGACGATCAGGTGACGCGTCAGCCCGGTGAAGTTGGTGAGGAACGCGGCCGCGTCCTTGTTGGCCATCATGCCGGCGATCAGCACCAGCGGCCGCGACACCCGCTCTTCGAGATCGCCGAGCGCCGCGGCGGCGACGCGGCCGCCGTCGGCATTGTGTCCGCCGTCGAGCCACAGCTCGCAGCCCTGCGGCGCGTCGTCGAGGAGTTTGCCGGTCGTCAGCCGCTGCATCCGCGCCGGCCATTCGGCGCTGAGGAGTCCCGCCTGATAAGCGGCCTGGTCGATGCTGAAGCGCGACTGCGCCCGCAGCGTCGCGATGGCGAGGCCCGCATTGTCGATCTGGTGCCGCCCGAACAGCTTTGGTGCAGTGAGGTCCATGAGGCCGCGTTCGTCCTGATAGGCGAGCCGGCCGTGTTCGATCTGCACGTGCCATTGCTGGCCGCAGGCGAACAGCGGCGCGCGCTGGCGCTTCGCTTCGCGCTCGATCACCGCCATCGCCGCATCGTCCTGCTCGGCGACGATCGCCGGCGCGCCGCGGCGCAGGATGCCGGCTTTCTCTGCAGCGATGTCGGCGAGCGTGGGCCCGAGAAATTCGGTGTGGTCGATGCCGATCGGCGTCAGCACGGTCGCGAGCGGCTGTTCGATCACATTGGTGGCGTCGAGCCGGCCGCCGAGCCCGACTTCGAGCAGCAGCACATCCGCCGGATGCTGCGCGAATAGCCAGAATGCCGCGACGGTTTCGATCTCGAACAGCGTGATCGGCGCGCCGTCGTTGACGCGCTCGCAATGGGCCAGCGCTTCAGCCAGTGCCTCGTCGCTCACCAGCACGCCGCCGCCCGGCCGGCCGAGCCGGATGGTCTCGTTGACGCGCACCAGATGCGGCGAGGTGTAGGCGTGAACAGCGAGCCCGGCGGCTTCGAGGATGGCGCGCAGGAAGGCGAGGGTGGAGCCCTTGCCGTTGGTGCCGGCGATGTGGATCACCGGCGGCAGTTTGCGTTCCGGATGGTCCAGCGCGGCCAGCAGCCGCTCGACGCGGCCGAGCGTCAGGTCGATGCGCGCCGGATGCAGTTTCGCGAGGCGCGCGCGCAATTCGCCGACCGAACCAGACGGCTGCGGGTCGGTGGCTGCGCTCACGCCTGCGGCGCAGCCGGGGGCGTCGCCTCGGGCGCGGTCGCCACGATCTCGGCCGCAGCGACGGGTTCCGCCGGCGGAGCGGCTTCGGCGGCGATTGCCGGGGCTTCGGTCGCGGGCAGCGGCGTCTTGGTCAGGATGCGGCACAGCCGCGCCAGCGTCGGGCGCAGATCGTGGCGATGCACCACCATGTCGACCATGCCGTGGTCGCGCAGATATTCGGCGCGCTGGAAGCCGTCCGGCAGCTTCTCGCGGATGGTCTGCTCGATCACGCGGGCGCCGGCGAAGCCGATCAGCGCGCCCGGTTCGGCGAGCTGGATGTCGCCGAGCATCGCGTAGGAGGCGGTGACGCCGCCGGTGGTCGGGTTGGTCAGCACTACGATGTAGGGCAGCTTGGCCTCGCGCAGCATCTGCACCGCGACGGTGGTGCGCGGCATCTGCATCAGCGACAGGATGCCTTCCTGCATCCGGGCGCCGCCGGAAGCCGCGAACATGATGAAGGGGGAGTGCTTCTCGACCGCGAGTTCGAGCCCGCGGATGATCGCCTCGCCGGCCGCCATGCCGAGCGAGCCGCCCATGAAGTCGAAGTCCTGCACGGCGACCACGACGCCGTTGCCCTCGAGCTTGCCGAAGCCGACCTTCACGGCATCCTGCGCGCCGGTCTTTGTGCGGGCGTCCTTGATACGGTCGGCGTATTTGCGCTCGTCGCGGAATTTCAGCGGGTCGGCCACCACCTCGGGCAGCGCGACGTCGTACCAGGTCTCGTTGTCGAAGATCGAGCGCAGCCGGGCGAGCGCGCCCATCCGCATGTGATAGTTCGAGCCCGGAATCACGAACTGGTTCTGCTCGACGTCCTTGTAGAACACGAGCTGCCCGGTATCCGGACATTTGATCCACAAATTCTCCGGCGTTTCCCGCCGCAGCATGTTGCGGATCTTCGGACGGACGACGTTGGTCAACCAGTTCATCAGGGACTCCGCGCGTCGCCTCGTACGGCGCCGCTGGTTGATGGCCTTGTCAGGATATGGCGGCGCGGACCCTGTCCGTCCAGACCATATCGGGCGTTGGTTTGGCCGCTATTCGGCGGCTTGTTTGGCGCCGCGGACGCCGGCGGCGAGCGAGGCGACCAGATCCGCCACCGCACCCACACTGCCCTCGGTGGCGCGTTTGTCGGCGTCGAGGCTGGCCTTGAGCGCGTCGATCAGCGCCGTGCCGACCACCGCGCCGTCGGCCTGGGCGGCGATCGCGCCGGCGGCCTCCGGGGTGCGGATGCCGAAGCCGACGCAGACCGGCAGGTCGGTGTGACGCTTGATCCGGGCCACCGCGTCCGCGACCGCGGCCGTATCGGCCGAGGCCGAGCCGGTGATGCCGGTGATCGACACGTAATAGACGAAGCCCGAGGTGTTGGCGAGCACCGCCGGCAACCGCTTTTCGTCGGTGGTCGGGGTGGCGAGGCGGATGAAGTTGAGCCCGGCCTTCATGGCCGGCAGGCACAGCTCTTCGTCTTCCTCGGGCGGCAGATCAACCACAATGAGCCCGTCGACGCCGGCCGCCTTGGCGTCGACCAGAAACTTGTCGACGCCGTAGATGTAGATCGGGTTGTAGTAGCCCATCAGCACGATCGGCGTGGTGGCGTCGCCCTGGCGGAAGTCGCGGACCAGACCGAGCGTCTTTTTCAGCGTGGTGCCGCCGTGCAGCGCGCGCAGCCCCGCCGCCTGGATCGCCGGGCCGTCGGCCATCGGGTCGGTGAACGGCATGCCGATCTCGATGATGTCGGAGCCGGCCGCCGGCAGCGACTTCAGCACCTGCAGGCAGGTGTCTAGGTCGGGATCACCCGCCATCACGAAGGTGACGAGCGCCTTGCGGCCCTGCCGCTTCAGCTCGGCGAAACGGGTGTCGATACGCGTGGTCATCAGAACTTGCCCCCGAGATGTTCGGCGACCGAGGCGAGGTCCTTGTCACCGCGGCCCGACATGTTCAGCACCATGACGTGATCCTTCGGCAGGATCGGCGCGAGGTCGGCGACCTTGGCGAGCGCGTGGCTCGGCTCCAGCGCCGGTATGATGCCTTCGAGCCGGCAGCACAGCTTGAACGCCTCGAGCGCTTCGGTGTCGGTCGCCGACAGAAAGTTGACGCGGCCGACATCGTGCAGCCAGGCGTGCTCGGGGCCGATACCCGGATAGTCGAGGCCGGCCGAGATCGAATGCGCTTCCTGGATCTGGCCGTCATCGTCCATCAGCAGATAGGTGCGATTACCATGCAGCACGCCGGGCTTGCCGCCGGCGATCGACGCGGCGTGCAGCTTGTCGAGGCCATGGCCCGCGGCTTCGACGCCGTAGATCGTCACGCCGGCGTCGTCGAGGAAGGGATGAAACAGCCCCATCGCGTTGGAGCCGCCGCCGATGCAGGCGATCAACGAGTCGGGCAGCCGGCCTTCGAGCTCCAGGATCTGCTCGCGCACTTCCTGGCCGATCACCGCCTGGAAGTCGCGCACCATCATCGGATAGGGATGCGGGCCGGCGACGGTGCCGATGCAGTAGAAGGTGTCGTGCACATTGGTGACCCAGTCGCGCAGCGCCTCGTTCATCGCGTCCTTCAGCGTGTTGGCGCCGGAGGTGACGGGGCGCACTTCGGCGCCGAGCGCCTTCATGCGCAGCACGTTCGGTTCCTGCCGGCTGACGTCGACGGCGCCCATATAGACCACGCATTGCAGGCCGAACTTCGCGCACATCGTGGCGGTGGCGACGCCGTGCATGCCGGCGCCGGTCTCGGCGATGATGCGCGGCTTGCCCATGCGCTTGGCCAGCATGATCTGGCCGAGCACGTTGTTCACCTTGTGGGCGCCGGTGTGGTTGAGGTCTTCGCGCTTGAAGTAGATCTTGGCGCCGCCGAAATGCTCGGTCAGCCGCTCCGCGTAGTACAGCGGCGAGGGCCGGCCGACGTAGTGCTTGAGATGGCCGTCCATCTCGGCGCGGAATTGCGGATCGTCCTTGGCTTCGGCGTAGGCCTTCTCCAGATCGAGGATCAGCGGCATCAGCGTTTCGGCGACGAAACGCCCGCCGAACAGGCCGAAGTGACCGCGTTCGTCGGGTCCGGATCGAAACGAGTTGGGCAGGATCTGGTTCATGTCAGGTCATCAACTCTTCGCTGGCGCGCGCGGCGCGGATGAAGCTGCGGATCATGTCGGGGTCTTTGGTGCCGGGCGCATGCTCGACGCCCGAAGATACGTCGACGCCGCCGGCACGGGTGACGCGCAGCGCTTCGGCGACGTTGCCGGCATGGATGCCGCCCGACACCATGAAGGGCAGCGCGAGATCGAGATCGCGCAGCAGCTCCCAGTCGAACGGCGTGCCGAGGCCGCCGGGGCGGGTGGCGTCCTTCGGCGGGCGGGCGTCGAACAGGATGCGATCCGCCACGGCCGCATAGGCCGGCAGCACCGCGAGGTCGGCGGCGGTCGCGACCGGGATCGCCTTCATCACCGGCAGGCCGAAGGTCTGCTTCAACGCGCGCACGCGCTGCGGGCTCTCGTGGCCATGGAGCTGCAACAGGTCGGGCCGCAGGATCTCGACGACGTCGCGGATCAACGCGTCGCTGGCGTCGACCGTCAGCGCCACCTTGGCGGCGCGGTCCGCGACCTGCTTGCCGAGATCGGCCGCGACGTCCAGCCCGACATGCCGCGGCGATGCCGGAAAGAACACGAAGCCGACCATGTCGGCACCGGCCGCGACCGCCGCTTCGAGCGTGTCGCAGGTCGACAGGCCGCAGATTTTGACGACGACAGACATGGGTTTGCGATCAGGTTTCGGCCGGCGCGCAACGGGCGCCGGCAAGACGCCGGTGTTCTACACCGCCGCGCCGGCCTTGTCGCGCCTGCTGGTCGTGGAACTCTGGTCCAGCAGCAGGCGACGCGGTTCACTGGCGGCCGGCGTCATGACGCTGGCGCGCAGATTGGCGAGCTGGGCTTTCGCCTCGATCGCCTCGGCCTGATGCCGACGCGCGGCGCGTCGCCACTTCGATTGGCGGAACCAGGTCGCGATGCCGCCGGCGATCACGCCGAGGATGGCGACGCCGATGATCAGCACGAACAGCGGCAGCTGCACCGTGCCCATCGGATCGTTCGGCTCCAGGGGATCGAACGACACGGTGACGAGATGGCGGTTGGCGACCGCGAAAACGATGAAAATCAGTCCGAGCGGGATCAGCACCAGCGCCGTCAGAAACTTCTGCATGTCGTTCTCGCTCGTTTTGCCCAGCACGCGCCTGCCCAGCAAACGGGCGTCGCGTCACGCGCCGGTATCAGGATTCCCGGAGTCGCGATTCAAACGTTCGCGCATCTCCTTGCCCGTCTTGAAAAACGGCACGCTCTTCTGATCGACCGGAACGTGCGCGCCAGTGCGCGGGTTGCGACCGGCACGGGCAGGCCGGTGCTTGACCGAAAACGCGCCGAAGCCACGCAGCTCGACCCGATCACCACGCGCCAAAGCTTCGACGATCTCGTCGAGGATCGCATTGACGATGTTTTCCACGTCCCGCTGATAAAGGTGCGGGTTGTGCTCGGCGATGCGCTGAACGAGTTCGGATTTAATCATCGAGGATGTGGTCCGTGCGTGCGGACCGCCATTTCCTTGAAAATACTGTGAACTGTCAAGACGCTAAATCAAATGAGCCAGGCCCGGTAAGGTCCGTTGGCGAGGCCCGAACGAGGCCTTTGCCGGGGCTAAATACCGCGTGACGGAGCAGGATGTGCTCAGCGTGCGGTGCCGGGCGCCCACAGCGCCAGCATGCCGTCGAGTCCGAGACGTTCGACGCCGGACTGCTCGACCTGACGCGCGATCGCGCCGAGGCCGAGCGCATCGAGCGTGATGGTCGCGGCTGCGCGCAGGAAGGTGAGGTCGCCGAATTGCGGCGCCAGCTTGAAGTCGCGGATCGGCAGGCCGCTCTTGACCTTCTTTTCAGATTCCAGCCACGCCACAGCGGTTTTCTCGTCGCCGAGTTCGTCGATCAGTTTCAACCCGATGGCCTGACGGCCGGTGAAGACGCGGCCGTCGGCGACGATGCCGAGCTGCGCATCGTCCATCGCGCGGCGGTTCTTCACCAGGTCGCGAAACCACGCGTAGGAATCGCGCACCAGCGACTCCAGCGCGGCGCGCGCCTCGGGGCTGGTCGGCTCGAAGCCGTTCGGCGCGGCCTTCAGCGGCGACGACTTCACTTCCTCGACCTTGACGCCGACCGTCTTCATCAGTTCGGAAACGTTGGGAAACTGAAACAGCACGCCGATCGAGCCGACCAGCGAGCTCTGCTGCGCGATGATGTGGTCGGAAGCGAGCGCTGCGATGTAGCCGCCCGATGCGGCGAGGCCCTCGACCACCACCACCATCGGCTTCTTCGCCTTCAGCCGCATCAGCGCGGTGTAGAGCTCTTCCGAACCGGCGGTGGTGCCGCCCGGCGAATTGATGTGCACGATCACGGCGGCATGCGACGACTTCTCCAGCCGCTCCAGCGCTTCGATGCGCTCGGAATTGCTGCGGATCAGCCCGTCGATCTTGATCCGCGCGATCGAGCCCGTGCTGGTCAGCGCCCCCTTGCCGGCCGGCGACAGCGCCGCACCGACCGCCACTACGGCGACGATCGCGACCAGCACCGCGGCGACGCGCCAGAACGTCAGCTTGCGACGGATGCGGCGGCGATCGACGATCACATCGGACTCGAGCGACATGGAGGTTCTCCGGCCTGATAGCTGTTCACGGTTCTCAAAGCGGATCGTTGAGTTTCCGTGAGCGGATTACATCAATTGCAATCCAATATGAAGAAAACAAGATTTGGTGCACGCGCTCTCGCCGTCATTGCGAGCGAGGCGAAGCAATCCAGAGCCGCACACTGCGCTGGATTGCTTCGTCGCTGCGCTCCTCGCAATGACGGAGTTTGGCGTCGAGATCTATCGAGGACGACCTCTCCGTCATCATGACCGGGCTTGTCCCGGCTATCCACGCCCTTGGTGCGATGACGTCGGTAAGGCGTGGATGCCCGGCAAAGGCCGGTCATGACGGCGGTGGACTTGGCGGGGCGCGCGATCATCAACAAGACAAACAAAAAGGGCCCCGGCGATGCCGGAGCCCCGATGTTGATGAGCGGTAAGCCGTGAGGCTTACTTGTCGCGCTGCTTGAGCGCGGTGCCGAGGATGTCGCCCAGCGTCGCGCCCGAATCGGACGAGCCGTACTGCGCGATGGCTTCCTTCTCTTCGGCCACTTCGAGCGCCTTGATCGACACCTGGACCTTGCGGGCCTTCTTGTCGAACTGGATGACGCGGGCATCGACCTTCTCACCGACGGCGAAGCGGTCGCTGCGCTGATCGTTGCGGTCGCGCGCGAGTTCCGAGCGCTTGATGAAGGTGGTGAAGTCGGTGCCGGTGATCTGAACGTCGATCCCCGATTCCTTCACGTCGAGCACTTCGCAGGTCACGACCGCACCCTTCTTGACGTCGCCCGGCTCGGCGAAGGGGTCGCCTTCGAGCTGCTTGACGCCGAGCGAGATGCGCTCCTTCTCGACATCCACATCGAGGACGATGGCCTTGACCATGTCGCCCTTCTTGAAGTTGTCGATCACCTGCTCGCCCGGCTGCTTCCAGTCGAGGTCGGACAGATGCACCATGCCGTCGACGTCGCCGTCGAGACCCAGGAACAGACCGAATTCGGTCTTGTTCTTGACCTCGCCCTCGACGGTCGACCCGACCGGATACTTCTCGACGAACACTTCCCACGGGTTGCGCATCGTCTGCTTGAGGCCGAGCGAGATGCGGCGCTTGACCGAATCCACCTCGAGCACCTGCACCTCGACTTCCTGCGACGTCGAAACGATCTTGCCGGGGTGCATGTTCTTCTTGGTCCACGACATCTCGGAGACGTGGATCAGGCCTTCGATGCCCGGCTCGAGCTCGACGAACGCGCCGTAGTCGGTGATGTTGGTGACGCGTCCGGTGAAGCGCGCGTTGAGCGGGTACTTCGCCTCGATGCCCTGCCACGGATCGTCCAGCAGCTGCTTCATGCCGAGCGAGATGCGGTGGGTCTCGTGGTTGATCTTGATGATCTTGACCTTGACGGTCTGGCCGATCGTCAGCACCTCGGTCGGGTGGTTGACCCGGCGCCAGGCGATATCGGTCACGTGCAGCAGGCCGTCGATGCCGCCGAGGTCGACGAACGCACCGTAGTCGGTGATGTTCTTGACCACGCCGTCGATGACCTGACCCTCTTCGAGGTTCTGCACCAGCTCCTGGCGCTGCTCGGCGCGGGTCTCTTCGAGAACCGTGCGGCGCGACACCACGATGTTGCCGCGGCGGCGGTCCATCTTGAGGATCTGGAACGGCTGCGAGTTGTTCATCAGCGGCGCGACGTCGCGGATCGGACGGATGTCGACCTGCGAGCGCGGCAGGAACGCCACGGCGCCGTCGAGGTCGACCGTGAAGCCGCCCTTGACCTGATTGAAGATGACGCCGAACACCTTCTCGTTGTTGTTGAAGGCCTTCTCGAGCTTGCCCCAGCTCTCTTCGCGGCGCGCCTTGTCGCGCGACAGCACGGCTTCGCCGAGCGCATTCTCGATCCGGTCGAGGAACACCTCGACGGTATCACCAACCTTGAGTTCGCTGTCGCGGCCCGGGCCGGCGAATTCGCGCAGGGCGACGCGGCCTTCGGTCTTCAGGCCGACGTCGATGACGGCCATGTCCTTCTCGATCGCGACGACCTTGCCCTTGATGACGGAGCTTTCCTGAAGGTTTCCGCCGGCGAAGGACTCGTCGAGCATCGCGGCGAAATCGTCGCGGGTCGGGTTATACGAAGTAGCAGTCGAAGCCATTTGTTCTCCAGATGCGGATGTCGCCGGCAGTTCGGTTGAGGGACGTCTCGCGCGCGCAGTGTCAGGGGTCCGCGAACCTGACGACCACCCCGCATTGGAGTGCGGAGCGGGCCGGCAGCATGCCTGCACGGTCGAGCCGTTGATCCGAATGATCGGATCGCAGCAATCTGTCATTCCAAGAGACAAGTCCGGCAGCGAACGAAACGGCAGGCAAAAAGCCAATCTGCTTGAGCCTCGAAGCGTTCGACCATCGCTGAAAACCGTGGAGCGGGCGTTCCTCCAATGACGGCGTCGGTTGGTGCTTAAACCCGACGCCGGCCCGCTCGAACGGCCTCGACAATCTCGATGGCGGCCCGGACGCCGCCTTCTATATCCAAATAGGAATTGTCGAGCAAGACTGCATCCTCGGCCTGCTTCAGCGGGGCTGCGCTGCGGCTCTTGTCGCGCTCGTCGCGCCTCAGGATATCGGCGAGGATCGCTGCCTCGTCGGCCGGCTCGCCGCGGCCCTGCGCCTCCAGGGCGCGGCGCTGGGCGCGCACCTCGGGCTTGGCGACCACGAAGATCTTCACGTCGGCGTCCGGGCAGATCACGGTGCCGATGTCGCGGCCGTCGAGCACGGCGCCGGGCGGATCGGCGGCGAAGCGGCGCTGGAAGTCGAGCAGCGCGGCGCGCACGGTCGGATGCGCCGACACCACCGAGGCGGCTTCGCCGACCGCCTGGCTCTTCAGCGCCGGATCGCCGAAGGTGTCGACATCGAGCCGGCGGGCGATCTCGGCTGCGCGCGCTTCGTCGGCGAGGTCGGCGGCGGCGTCCAGCATCGCCTTGGCGACGGCGCGGTAGATCAGGCCGGTATCAAGGTGCCGGTAGCCGTAATGTGCGGCCAGCCGCTTGCCGAGCGTGCCTTTGCCGGAGGCGGCCGGTCCGTCGATGGCGATAATCATGCTGTCCCGTCTATGTGGTGGTCGGCGCCGCGGCGCGGCTGCGGTTCAACACTGCCGCTAGAGGGATTTCAAGCCGGGTTGTTTGCAGCCTGCCGGAGGCCGGTATAAACCCACGAGCCGCCAACACCAGCCGGCCCGCCGCGAAAGATCACTGCCCGGACACTCCTCGGTATGGCTACTCCTGCTTTCGTCAAACGCATCCTGAGGACCGACGCCTTTCAATGGGCCGCGACGGTTCCGGCCGCGGCCTATATGCAGATCGTGCTGTGGACCGGGCGGTTCGATCGCGCCGAGGTACCGATTCCGGAGCCCTACATCCTGGCGATGTGGCACGGCCGGCTGATCATGCTGCCGATGCTGCGTGGGCGCGGCAAGCCGCTGATCGCGCTGATCAGCGGCCATCGCGACGGCCAGATCATCAGCAAGGTCGGGTCGGTGTTCGGAATCCAGACCGCGGTCGGCTCCAGCTCGAAGGGCGGCATGCGGGCGGCGCGCGAGATGATGCGGCTGGCGCGCGACGGGCACAGCCTGTTCGTCACGCCGGACGGCCCGCGCGGTCCGCGGATGCACATCAACAACGACGGCATTCTCGATCTGGCGCGCCTGACCGGCCTGCCGATCCTGCCGGTCGGGGTCAGCATGCAGCGCGGCAAACTGCTCAGGAGCTGGGACCGGCTGTTGCTGCCGGGGCTGTTCTCCAAGATCGCGATCCGGTTCGGCGAGCCGCTGATCGTCGACGGCCAGGCCGACCGCGCCGAAATCGGCGCACGGCTGTCGGCGTCGCTGACGGCCGTGCAACAGCAAACCGACCGGCTGGTCGGCCGCGAGCCGGTCGAGCCGGCCTCATAGGCGTCAGCCCAGTTCGCCCCCCAGCCGGCGCATCATCGGGACGAAATCCGGGAAGCTGGTGGCGATGAAGGCGGTGTCGTCGACCGTCACCGGCTTGTCGGCCGCCAGCCCCATCACCAGCGCCGACATCGCGATGCGGTGATCCATGTGGGTGGCGACCAGGCCGCCGCCCGGCACGTGGCCCTTGCCGACGACGATCAGATCGTCGCCCGCGATCTCGACCTCGACGCCGTTGACCCGCAGCATCGCCGCGGTCGCCTCGAGCCGGTCGCTCTCCTTCACGCGCAGTTCGTGCAGGCCGCGCATGATGGTGGTGCCCTCGGCGAAGGCCGCCGCAACCGCCAGCACCAGATACTCGTCGATCATCGACGGCGCCCGCTCGGCCGGCACCTCGACGCCGCGCAGCTGCGAGCCGCGAATCCGGAACTGCGCCATCGGCTCGCCGGTGTCGCCGCGGGTCTCGCTCTGCTCGATCGCGCCGCCCATCTCGCGCAGCGTGGTGATCAGGCCCGTGCGCAGCGGGTTGGTCATGACGTCGGTCAGCACGATGTCCGAGCCCGGCACCACGAGCCCCGCCACCATCGGGAACGCCGCCGAGGAGGGGTCGGCCGGCACCACCACCGGCGCGCCGCGCAATTCGGGCTGGCCGGTTAACGAAATCTTACGCCCGAGCTTGCCCTCGGGCTCCGTCACCAGGGTGGCGCCGAAATGCTGCAGCATCAATTCGGTGTGGTCGCGGCTGGCCTCGGCCTCGATCACCGTGGTGACGCCGGGCGCCGATAGGCCGGCCAGCAGCACCGCCGATTTGATCTGCGCCGACGGCACCGGGGTACGGTAGGTGATCGGCAGCGGATCGCGCGCGCCGGCCAGCGCCAGCGGCAGCCGGCCGCCCTCGGCGCTCGACACCACCTTGGCGCCCATCTGCTCCAGCGGATCGACGATTCGCCGCATCGGCCTGGAGCGCAGCGAGGCGTCGCCGTCGAAAGTGGCGGTGATCGGCGAGCCCGCGACCGCGCCCATCGCCAGCCGGCAGCCGGTGCCCGAATTGCCGAAATCGAGCGGCGCGTCCGGCTGGGCGAAGCCGGCGACGCCGACGCCATGCACGCTCCAGGCGCAGTCGCCGGTGCGCTCGACCCGTGCGCCCAACGCGCGCATCGCCTTGCCGGTGTTGAGGACGTCCTCGCCTTCGAGCAGGCCGGTGATCCGCGTCTCGCCGACCGCCAGCGCGCCGAGAATCAGCGCGCGGTGCGAGATCGACTTGTCGCCGGGCACCCGGGCGGTGCCGCGCAGTGCTGCACTCTTGCGCGCCGCCAGCGGCGAGGTTTGGTCTGAATGGCTCAAGATGGAGGTCCCCTGCGCGCCGGGCGCCTGATCGAAGCGGGGCCGCGCGCCGCGCGGCCGCCGATACGGCATAAACCGCTATTGACAGCGGCGTGGCAACTAGCCAAGTGAAGCACCGTTTTTCAAGAAATCCCAAGGTTGCACAAGTGGCGAAATCCGATCTCGGAACCAAGCGTATTTGCCCGACGACGGGCAAAAAGTTCTACGATCTGAACAAGAACCCGGTGATCTCGCCCTACACCGGCGAGGTGGTGCCGATTGCGCCGGTTGCGGCGTCCCGCACCCGCGCCGATCAGCGCTCCTCCGTCGTTGCCGATACCGCAGATGCGCCCGAGGCCATGGAGGCCGAAGAGCTGGTGTCGCTCGAGGAGGCCGATGCCGAGGAGAAGACCGGGAAGGTCAAGGCGATCGTTCCGGAGTCGGAAGACGACATCGAAATCGACGAATCGATCGAGGACGACGACGATTCGACCTTCATCGCCGACGAAGAAGAAGGGGATGAAGACGTCACTGACATCATTGGTGACGTTTCTGGCGATGAGGAGACTTGAGCTCGTCGTCAAACTGTGATCAACGAATGCCGCGCGCGGTTGATTTGATTTGACCGCCCGCACCCAGGGTACGGGGCCATAGCTCAGCTGGGAGAGCGCTTGCATGGCATGCAAGAGGTCGGCGGTTCGATCCCGCCTGGCTCCACCACGCTTCGGCTACGCGTGGCGAACCCGAAAACCTTCTTTCTCCTTTTCCAGTTGCGTCGCTGCTTCGAGGTCCGGGTCGCTCGAGCTTTGAGCGCGTCGCCCTCACCCCAACCCTCTCTCGCAAGCGGGAGAGGGAGCGCGCTGTGCGCGGTGATGGGAAAGTGATTCGAAATGATGCTCCTCCCCGAGCACGGCAGGTCCCCTCTCCCGCTTGCGGGAGAGGGTTAGGGTGAGGGCGCCCCAGGCACAGGGCTGACGGCTCGCGCCCGCATTTGCCAAGTCCCGCCTCTGACCGCTAAATTCGTCTCCCCATCAAAGCTTCAATAAGAAAGCCCTCATGACTTCTCCCCTGATGGCCGGCGCGATTGCCGGTTTGCGCGTGATCGATCTGTCGCGCGTGCTCGGTGGCCCCTACTGCACCCAGATTCTCGCCGACCACGGCGCCGACGTCATCAAGGTCGAACCGCCGGCCGGCGACGAGACCCGCGACTGGGGCCCTCCCTTTCACGACGACGACGCGGCGTATTTCATCGGCACGAATCGCAACAAGCGCTCGATCGGCCTCGACCTCGCGTCCGAGGGTGGCCGCGCCGTGCTGATGAAGATGCTTGAAGACGCCGACGTCATGATCGAGAACTTCAAGCCCGGCACGCTCGACAAATGGGGCATCGGCAACGACGTGCTGCGCGCGAAATTTCCGCAGCTCGTGCATTGCCGGATCTCCGGCTTCGGCGGCGACGGCCCGCATGGCGGCCATCCCGGCTATGACGCCATCATCCAGTCGATGGTCGGCCTGATGGAATCGACCGGCACGCCCGACAGCGGCCCGACGCGAATCGGTGTTGCGCTGGTCGACATGTCGACCGGGCTCTATGCCTGCGTCGGCATCCTGATGGCGCTGCTGGAGCGGCAGAAGTCCGGGCTCGGCCAGTTCGTCGAAGCGACGCTGTTCGAAACCGGCCTCGCCATCATGCATCCGCACACGGCGAACTTCTTCATGCACGGCAAGCCGCCGGCGCGCACCGGCAACGAACATCCGAATCTCTATCCGTATTCGGTGTTCGCCGCGCGCGACGGCAACATCTTCATGGGCGTCGGCAACGACGGCACCTTCCGCAAGCTGTGCCGCGAGCTCGGCAAGCCGGAGCTCGGCACCGATCCGCGCTTCGCCCGCAACCGCGACCGCGTCGTCAACCGCGCGGAGCTGCGCGCCGAGCTGGAGGCGATCCTCGCCAACCACGACGCCGAGCCGCTGTGCCGCAAGCTGCTGGCCGCCGGCCTGCCGGCCGGTCCGGTGCAGGCGATCGACAAGGCGCTGGCCTCCGACCACGTCAAGGCCCGCGGCGATATCATCGAGAAGGACTGGTACAAGGGCATCGCCTCGCCGGTCCGGTTCGATCGCACCAAGGCGAGCCTGCGCCTCATCCCGCCGACCTTCAGCCAGCACGCCGACGAGGTGCTGGGCGAGTTCGGCTATTCGGCAGACGATATCGCCCGGCTGAAGGCCGACGGCATCGTCAGCGGTCCGGAACGCAAGCGCTGAGCATCCGGGTAGCGGCGCCCCGCCGGCACCGCTACCCACGTCTCCGATCACACACGACAAGTTCCTGCTGCGCCGCCGCAAGGCGGCGTTGGTCTTTTTCCGGGCTTTGCAGTCCAGCCGCTTCCTCCTAACGACGTCGTCGCCTATACGGTCATGTGACTGTCATCCGGCGCTGCTAACGCGCGCGCACACGAGATGACCGCTCGTTCGGGAGGTACTTGATGACGTTTCGCTCCTTCAGCCTGACGGCGCTCGCCGCGTCCGTCGCCACCACGCTGGCGTTTGTTGCGCCCGCGCAGGCCGTCACCGAAATCCAGTGGTGGCACGCGATGACCGGCGGCAACAATGACGTCGTCGTCAAGCTCGCGAACGAGTTCAACGCCTCCCAGACCGACTACAAGGTGGTGCCGACCTACAAGGGCGGTTATGCCGACACCATGAACGCCGGCATCGCGGCGTTCCGCGCCGGCAACGCGCCGCACATCATGCAGGTGTTCGAGGTCGGAACCGCCACCATGATGGCGGCGACCGGCGCCGTGAAGCCGGTCTACAAGCTGATGCAGGAAACCGGCGAGCCGTTCGATCCCAAGGCGTATCTGCCGGCGATCACCGGCTACTACTCGACCTCCAAGGGCGAGATGCTGTCGTTCCCGTTCAACTCGTCGTCGATGGTGATGTGGGTCAATCTCGACGCGTTGAAGAAGGCCAACATCGCCGAGATCCCGAAGACCTGGCCCGAGGTGTTCGAGGACGCCAAGAAGCTCAAGGCCGCCGGCTACGCGACCTGCGGGTTCTCGACCGCCTGGGTCACCTGGGCCAACATCGAGCAGCTCTCGGCCTGGCACAACGTGCCGCTGGCGTCCAAGGCCAACGGCCTCGACGGCTTCGACACCAAGCTTGAGTTCAACGGCCCGCTGCAGGTCAAGCATCTCGAAAAGCTGATCGAGCTGCAGAAGGACAAGACCTACGATTACTCCGGCCGCACCAACACCGGCGAGGGGCGGTTCACCTCGGGCGAGTGCCCGCTGTTCCTGACGTCGTCGGGCTTCTTCGGCAACGTCAAGTCGCAGGCCAAGTTCGCCTGGACCAACGCGCCGATGCCGTACTACCCGGAGGCCCCCGGCGCGCCGCAGAATTCGATCATCGGCGGCGCCTCGCTGTGGGTGATGGGCGGCAAGACCCCGGACGAATACAAAGGCGTCGCCAAGTTCCTGGCCTTCCTGTCCGACACCGACCGCCAGGTCGCGATCCACAAGGCGTCCGGCTATCTGCCGATCACCAAGGCGGCCTATGAGAAGGCCAAGGCCGAGGGCTTCTACAAGGACCAGCCCTACCTCGAAACGCCGATCAAGGAACTGACCAACAAGCCCCCGACCGAAAACTCCCGCGGCCTGCGCCTCGGCAACATGGTCCAGCTCCGCGACGTCTGGGCCGAGGAAATCGAGCAGGCGCTTGCCGGCAAAAAGACCGCCAAGGACGCCCTCGACGCAGCCGTGACGCGGGGCAACACGATGCTGCGGCAATTCGAAAAGACGGCGGTGAGGTAGCCGCTTCACAACGCGCGCTCTTCCCCCTCCCCCCGCCCTTGCGGCGGGGAGGGGTAGGGGGTGGGGGGCGCCCCAGGCACGAACGCTGATGGCACGCACGATCGACGAGCGGGTCCAACGAGCGCGGAGCTTTCGTCAAAACCCGACGGAAGCCGAGCGGAAGTTGTGGCAACGTCTGCGCCGGCCAGCGTTTGCCGAAGCGCATTTCCGCCGGCAAGCCACGATCGGCCCCTACTATGCGGACTTCGCATGCCATAGGCTGCGCCTCGTGATCGAACTCGACGGCGGGCAGCACTCCGGATCGGAGTCGGACCTTGTTCGAACCGGCTATCTCAATGCGGCGGGCTATCGCGTGCTCAGGTTCTGGAATAACGATGTTCTGAACAACATCGACGGTGTGATGCAGACCATCGTAAACGCCGTGCGCGCGGCTCCCCCCACCCCCGACCCCTCCCCGCCGCAAGAGCGGGGGGAGGGGAGTTAGTCATGCAGAAGAACGCCGTCTTCCAATCCAAATTCCTGCCTTATCTGCTGGTGCTGCCGCAGCTGGCGGTGGTGCTGGTGTTCTTTTATTGGCCGGCCGTGCAGGCGGTGATCCAGTCGTTCCTGATGCAGGACGCGTTCGGGCTGTCGACCGTGTTCGTGTGGTTCGATAATTATCGCGAACTGCTCGCCGATCCCGATTACTTCGCCGCGATCCTGCGCACCTTCGGGTTCTCCTTCGCGATCGCGTTGGCGTCGCTGTCGCTGGCGCTGCTGCTCGCCGTGATGGCGGACCGGCCGCTGCGTGGCTCGACCTTCTATCGCACGCTGCTGATCTGGCCCTACGCGGTGGCGCCGCCGGTGGTCGGCGTGCTGTGGGTGTTCATGCTCAACCCGTCGCTCGGGGTGATCGCGCATGGGCTGCGCAATCTCGGCGTCGATTGGAATCCGTTGCTCGACGGCAATCAGGCGGCGACGCTGATCATCCTCGCCGCGGCCTGGAAGCAGATCTCCTACAACTTCCTGTTCTTCCTCGCCGGCCTGCAGGCGATCCCGTCCAGCGTGATCGAGGCGGCGGCGATCGACGGGGCGCGGCCGATGCGGCGGTTCTGGACCATCATCTTCCCGCTGCTGTCGCCGACCATCTTCTTCCTGATCGTCGTCAACATCGTCTACGCGTTCTTCGACACCTTCGGCATCATCGACACCATCACCCGCGGCGGCCCCGCCAAGGCGACCGAGACGCTGGTCTACAAGGTCTATAGCGACGGCCTGCTCGGCGGCAATCTCGGCAGCTCGGCGGCGCAGTCGGTGATCCTGATGGGCATCGTGATCGCGCTGACGGCGTTCCAGTTCCGCTTCGTCGAGCGCAAGGTGAACTACTGATGGTCGAGCACCGCCGCTTCGGAAACCTGCTGCCGCACGCCATCCTGTGGGCCGGCGTGCTGATCGTGGCGTTCCCGGTGTATCTGGCGTTCGTCGCCTCGACCCAGGACAACGCCACCATCGCCAACGGCCAGATGTCGCTGCTGCCGGGCGGCCACTTCGTCGAAACCTATTACAAGACCCTGTTCGTCGGCACCTCGGGCACCACGCGCGAGCCGGTCGGCACCATGCTGTTCAACTCGTTCGTGATGGCGATGCTGATCGCGGTCGGCAAGATCGTGATCTCGCTGATCTCGGCCTATGCGATCGTGTATTTCCGCTTTCCGTTCCGGATGACGATCTTCTGGATCATCTTCGTCACCCTGATGCTGCCGGTCGAGGTCCGGATCTATCCGACCTACAAGATCGTCGCCGACCTCAATCTGCTCGACAGCTATGCGGGCCTGACGCTGCCGCTGATCGCCTCGGCGACCGCGACGCTGCTGTTCCGGCAGTTCTTCATGACGGTGCCGGACGAGCTCTTGGAAGCGTCGCGGATCGACGGCGCCGGGCCGTTCCGGTTCTTCTGGGATACGCTGCTGCCGCTGTCGCGGACCAACATGGCGGCGCTTTTCGTGATCCTGTTCATCCTCGGCTGGAATCAATATCTCTGGCCGCTGCTGATCACCACGCGCGACGACATGCAGACCATCCAGATCGGCATCCGCAAGATGATCGTGACGTCGGATGCGCTCACTGAGTGGCCGATCGTGATGGCGACCGCGGTGCTGGCGATGCTGCCGCCGGTCGCGGTCGTCGTGTTGATGCAGAAGCTGTTCGTACGCGGACTGGTCGAGACGGAGAAGTAATCGTGGCCGACGTCGTTCTCCGCAATGTCCGCAAGACCTATCCGGGCGGCTTCGAAGCCATCAAGGGCGTCGATTTCGCCGTTGGTGACGGCCAGTTCTGCGTGCTGGTCGGCCCTTCCGGCTGCGGCAAGTCCACGCTGCTGCGCATGGTCGCGGGGCTGGAGACGATCTCCTCCGGCGAGATCGAGATCGGCGGCCGCGTCGTCAACCAGGTCGAGCCGGCCGACCGCGACATCGCCATGGTGTTCCAGAACTACGCGCTCTATCCGCATATGAGCGTCTACAACAACATGGCCTACGGGCTGCGCAACCGCGGCATGGCCAAGCCCGAGATCGACGCGCGCGTGCAGGAGGCGGCGCGCATCCTCGAACTCGGCACGATGCTCGACCGCAAGCCGCGGCAATTGTCCGGCGGTCAGCGCCAGCGCGTCGCGATGGGCCGCGCCATCGTGCGCCAGCCCAAGGTGTTCCTGTTCGACGAGCCGCTGTCCAATCTCGACGCCAAGCTGCGGGTGGCGATGCGGGTCGAGATCCGGAAATTGCAGCGCCGGCTGGCGACCACCGCGATCTACGTCACCCACGACCAGCTCGAGGCGATGACGCTGGCCGACATCCTGGTGGTGATGAATGGCGGCCAGGTCGAGCAGATCGGCTCGCCGCTCGATGTCTATGCCAGGCCGGCCACCACCTTCGTCGCCTCCTTCATCGGCGCGCCGCCGATGAATCTGATCCCGCTCGACGCCGACCCCATGCGGGCGCAGTTCGGCGGCGCGGCCGAGGGCGGCATCCTCGGCGTCCGGCCCGAAGACCTGGTGATCACCGCGGAGCCCGCCGGCCCCGGTGCGCTGACGCTCGACCTCACCGTCGAGGCGATCGAACGGGTCGGGCCGGAGACTTTCGTGTATGGCGTCCGCGGCCGCTCCGGCGACCTCACGGCGATCAGCCGGAAGCCGGGCGAACTGCCACCCGACGAGGTCATCGTCCGAATTCCCGGCCAGGACGCGCCGCCGATCGGCTCCCGGATCGTTGCCACAGGTTTGCCTCAACACCTGCACCGGTTCGGTGCGGACGGCCGGCGGATTGCCGCAGGGCCTTGAAGGAGCTGCATAAATTCGTTGTTTCGGGGTGCTTGAACCCGTATCTTGCACTGCCCATATTGGTTTCGACCGGCCGGCGTGATGCCGGTCAGTCAGCGGGGTGCCGCAAGGACCCCCTCAAAGTCGCTTCGAGAGGACTTTGTGATGTCTCGTGTTCCTACGTTGTCCAGTCCCTTCCTGCTGGGATTCGACGAGATCGAGCGTGCGCTCGACCGCGTCGTCAAGGGTGCCGACGGCTACCCGCCCTACAACATCGAGCGCTGCGAACGCGGCAACGGCGATCCCGAAAAGCTCCGGATCACGCTCGCGGTTGCGGGTTTTACCCGCGATCAACTCGATGTGACGATTGAGGAAAATCAACTCGTCATCAGGGGTCGCCAGCAGGATGACAAAGCCCGGCAATACATCCACCGCGGCATCGCCGCGCGCCACTTCCAGCGCACCTTCGTGCTGGCGGACGGGATGCAAGTGCTGGGTGCGGATCTGAAGAACGGGTTGTTGTCGATCGATCTCGTCCGGCCTGAGCCGGAACGGGTGATTAAGACAATCGCCATCACCGAACACGAATAATGGAACGAGTAGCGGACTCGACCGCTTAGTCTGACACAGGAGTCGAGACCATGACTGACTTGGGTACAGCAACGCACGAGAATGTCAGCGTCACGCCGGAAGCGTTGGCGCATCTGGGCGAGGGCCACATCGCCTATGTGAAGCAGATCCGCTCTGAGGACGTGCCCGGCCTCTTTCCGCAGGCGCCGCAAATCGCGCCCGGCATCAAGCTGTTCGCGCTGCATTCCGCCGACGGCACGCCGATCATGCTGACGGACAGCCGCGAAGCCGCGGTCGCCAATGCGTGGAGCCAGGAGCTCCAGGCGGTCAGCGTTCACTGATCGGTCGTGCAAACCTGCAGGCGCGGTGTCCGGAGACGGGCTCCGCGTAGCTGCGTGACCGGCACACGTCTTCCTGCGCCGAGCCTGTCGTCGGCGCATTCCCCTACGATAACTGATTGTTGAGTCGAAATCGCCGCGCGAACTAGGCGGCGGTTGCGGGCGGCAGCGCCAGCACCGAGTAGATGGCCTGCGCGTCCCGCGAGGCGCGCAGCTTCTTGGCGACGTCCTGGTCGCGCAGCAGCCGGGCGATGCGCGCGAGCGCCTTGAGGTGATCGGCGCCAGCGCCTTCCGGAGCCAGCAGCAGGAAGATCAGATCGACCGGCTGGCCATCCATCGCCTCGAAATCGATCGGACGCTCGAGCCGCGCGAACAGGCCGAACAGCTTGTCCAGCTTCGGCAGCTTGCCGTGCGGAATAGCAACGCCATAACCGACCGCAGTAGTACCGAGCTTTTCGCGCTGCAGCAGAACTTCAAAAACCGCCCGTTCGTTCTGTCCGGTGAGTTCCGCCGCACGCGCGGCGAGTTCCTGCAGCGCCTGTTTCTTACTGATGACTTTCAACGCCGGGATAACCGCCTCGGGCGCGACCAGATCGGTAATCGTCATGCGGCGTTCCGAGGATGTGGTGTGCTGTCGTTGTGAAATAGGACAGGGGCAGGCTGCGTCAAGCTCGATTTCGGTGCATCAACCGGCCATTTGCGGCCGGAGGAAAACTCCCTGAATTCATCGGCCTAGCTAATCTATCATCCCTGCCGGCGGTGGCAAATGTCGGCCATTCCGGCTCCGGTCCGGAAGGCGGCGGACCATAGGCAGAGCCGTCGCCGGGCGTCAATGGCCGTCTCGCACGCAAGGCGGGACGGCCACGTCGCGCACCGCCGTCAGGCGGCGGCATTCACGGCGGGCGGATCGATCCAGCCGATGTTCCCGTCGGCGCGGCGATAGATGATGTTCACGCGGCCCGAGCCGCCATGCAGGAACACCAGCACCGGCGCGCCGGTGAGATCGAGCTCCACCACGGCCTCGCTGACCGACAGCCGCTTCATCGACGTGGTCGCCTCGGCGATGATCACCGGATTGTAGGCGTCCTCGTGATGCTCCTCGTCGCCGGGCGCTTCGATGACGTAGCTCGGCGCATCGACCGGCGCGGCGGTCAGTTCGGCGATGACGCTGGCCTCGGCGTGCGCCTTGCGGGCGGAGCGATCCTTCAGCCGGCTCTTGTAGCGGCGCAGACGCTTCTCGATCTGCAGCAGTGCCTGGTCGGCGCTCGCATAGGCGTCGGCCGCATTCGACTCCGCTTCCAGCGTGATGCCGGAATCGAGGTGCAGCGCACAGTCGGTACGGAATCCGAAGCCGTCTTTGCTCAGCGTGATGTGGCCCGAGTAGTTGCCGTCGAAATATTTGCGCAGCACCTCTTCGGTGCGTTCGCTGACACGGCCGCGCAGGGCTTCGCCGACGCTGATGCTTTTGCCGGAGACCCGGATGGTCATGGGATGCCTCGTTTGTCTTTGGGGTACTGACAGTAGTCCGAGCAGCGGCGTAATCAAGCCGGGGCGGTGTCGCGGGAGCGATCCGTCGCCGTCAGAGCCGCACCGAGCACGCTTTGCTTGTCGCGTCGTCGTTGCACGGAGGAGGGAATACGCATTGCCTCGCGATATTTGGCCACAGTGCGGCGCGCAATATCGATGCCGGCTTCGCGCAGCTTCTCGACGATGGTGTCGTCGGAGAGAATCGCCGACGGCGCTTCGCCGTCGATCAACTGCCGGATGTGGTGACGCACCGCCTCGGCCGAATGCGCCTCGCCGCCGTCCGCGGATGCGATCGATGCGGTAAAGAAATACTTTAGTTCAAAGGTGCCGCGATTGGTCGCCATGTACTTGTTGGCGGTGACACGCGACACGGTCGATTCGTGCATCTGGATCGCGTCGGCCACGGCCTTCAGGTTCAGCGGTCGCAAATGCGCAACGCCATGAGTGAAGAAACCGTCCTGCTGGCGCACGATCTCGGTCGCGACCTTGAGGATGGTGCGGGCGCGCTGATCGAGCGCGCGCACCAGCCAAGTCGCGGTCTGCAGGCAGTCGGAGAAGTACGACTTGTCGCCGTCCTTGCGGATCGTCTTCGACAGCTCCGAGTAGTACGACTGGTTCACCAGAACTTTCGGCAGCGTGTCGCTGTTGAGTTCGACCAGCCAGCCGCCATCGGGCCCCGGGCGGACGAACACGTCGGGCACTACGGTCTGTACGCGCGAGGTGCCGAACTTCAGGCCGGGCTTCGGGTCGAGATGGCGGATCTCGCCGATCATGTCGGCGAGGTCTTCGTCATCGACACCGCAGATCTTGCGCAGGCTGGCGATGTCGCGCTTGGCGAGCAGGTCGAGATGTTCGATCAGCGCCTGCATGGCCGGATCGAAGCGATCGAGTTCGCGGAGCTGGATGGCCAGGCACTCGGCCAGCGAGCGCGCGCAGATGCCGGGCGGATCGAACGTTTGCAGCACGCCGACCACGGCCTCGACCTCGGCCTGCGTGGTGCCGAGGCGTTCGGCCGCATCCCCGAGATCGGCCGGCAGATAGCCGGCATCGTCGACGAGGTCGATCAGGTATTGGCCGATCATGCGTTCGGACTGGCTAGTCAAAGCCACCGCGAGCTGCTCGGCCAGATGATCGGCGAGTGACGATTCGGCGGCGACGAAAGCTTCGAGATTGTAGCCCTCGTCGCTGGAAGCGCCGCCACCCCATTCGGTGTAGGAGGACGGCGCCGCATCCTGCGCGGCGCGCGCCGCGGCTTCGGCCGGCTCTTCGGGGAAGACGTTCTCCATACCGGTGTCGAGAGTCTGCTCGATGTCGCTGCGGCTGCCGAGGTCGCGATGCATCCACTCTTCGGCACCGGGTTCGAACGAGTCGCTGCCGGCGAACTCGCCGCCGTCTCCGCCGGTATCACCGCCGCTGAACTCGTCGCCGCCGGCTTCCCCGCGCTCCATCGCCGGCTCGCCCGCGACGGGTGCCTCGGGCGTGTCAGTGGCGCGATCGAGCAGCGGATTCTTTTCGAGCTCGTCTTCAACGAACGTCGCGAGATCAAGATTGGACAGCTGCAGCAGCTTGATCGCCTGCATCAGCTGCGGCGTCATGACCAGCGACTGTGACTGTCGGAACTCGAGGCGTTGAGTTAGTGCCATGGTGGCAAGAACGATCCAAGTTGGTCCGTTTCTTGCTTACGCCTTTCCGCGGCTGATGTACACGCCTTGACGAATTGGAAATTTGGAGTAGGCGGCCCAGCCGGCGTCGGGGCGGGAGGAGCAAGGCACCTGAGCATGCCGCTTCAGCGCGCGAACCGCAACCGGTTACAGTCGGAATTCCTCGCCAAGGTAAAGACGGCGGACGTCGGGATTATTGACGATCTCCTCGGGCGTGCCCTCGGTCAGGATCTCACCCGCATAAACGATGTAGGCGCGATCGGTGAGGCCCAGGGTTTCGCGCACATTGTGGTCGGTGATTAGCACCCCGATACCACGATTGGTGAGATGCCGGACCAGATCCTGAATGTCGCCGACCGCGATCGGGTCGATGCCGGCAAACGGCTCGTCGAGCAGCATGTAGTTGGGACGGCTCGCCAGCGCGCGGGCGATTTCCACGCGGCGGCGTTCGCCGCCCGACAGCGCGATCGACGGCGACTTGCGCAATCGTTCAATGTTGAACTCCTGCAGCAGATTGTTGAGCTCGGCTTCCCGCTTGCGCTTGTCGGGCTCTACCGCTTCGAGCACCGCCATGATGTTCTGCTCGACATTGAGGCCGCGGAAGATCGACGCTTCCTGCGGCAGATAGCCGATGCCGAGTCGGGCGCGCTGATACATCGGCAGCTTGGTGACGTCGTGGCCGTCGAGTTCGATCGCGCCGCGGTCCGCCTTGATCAGGCCGGTGATCATGTAGAACACCGTGGTCTTGCCGGCGCCGTTCGGGCCGAGCAGGCCGACCGCTTCGCCGCGGCGGACATAGATGCTGACGCCGCGCACGATCTTGCGGGTGCCGAAGCTCTTCTCGATGCGATGCACCGCGAGGTAGCCGGCATGCGGGGCGCGCTGCTCCATCGGGGTTGCGGCTTGACGCCGCGGTCGCTGCGGCGCGGGCGTCGGCGCCAGCGGCGCCTCGTGGACGGCGGCGCGGGCCATGGCTGCGTCACGCGCCGGCGTCGCCAACAGGTCGCCGATCTCTTCCTGCAGGGCGGTGATGTCCGGGCGCGGACGGGCTGCTCCCGACCGCTTCGGGGCCCGCCGCCGGAACATGCTCAGAAGGTCAACCATCCTGCTACCGATCAGCTCTGGTCGGGCGCCGTGTTGCGGCCCGAGGTCCCCGCGCGCTCACTTCTTCTGGCCCGCGGCGGGAGGGCCGAGGCCGAGCGGACCACCGGTGCCGCTGCCGGAGGACTGAAACAGCCCCTGGACCCGGCCGCTGTTGGATTCGACCCGCGACACGCCGGTGGTCATGTCGACCAGCAGCCGGTCGCCGCGAACCACGTTCTTGCCCTGCGTCAGCACGACGTTGCCCAGCATGGTCACCAGATTGGTCTTGGTATCGAACACCGCCGTATCGCCGGTGACGACCTGATCCTTCTGGGTGACCACGACACTGCCCTTGGCCTCGAGCCGGCGAATCGACGAGGTGCCGCCGGGGCCCGGCGTCGCCGCAGGCATTGCCTTGCGCTTGGCCTGCTTGGCCGAGGCGTTGTCCTGCTGGTCCTGATCGTAGAACACCACGAGACTCTTGGACGTCATGGTGGTGTCGCCCTGAACCACCTTGACGCTGCCGGCGAAGGTCGCCTCCTTCTTCTTGTCCCGGACCTCGAGCGTATCGGATTCGATCTGAATCGGCTGGTCGCGATTCTGCGAAAAGCCCTGCATCGCGTTCGGGACGCCCTGCATGGCGCTTTGCGCCCAGCCGGGAGCGCTCGCGGCGCCGGCCAAAAGCGCGGCGCCGGCGATCCCAAGCAGGACGCGACGGGCGGAGCGGAAACCGGCAGCGATCATGGATGATTCACTTCGCGTTGGCGTTGGCCGGACGGCTTCGCCTTCGGCGCCGTCTGGTCGATTCTCGGCGATGCGGCCGGCGCGGACGGCGGCTGGGCTTCGGCCTCCTCGGAGGCATCGGGCAGCCGGGCGTTGTCCAGGTTCATCACGACGCCGCCTTCGAATCGGATCACATCGCCCTTTTCGGTAATCCGCAGCCGCTGGCCGCGCAACTTGCCGCCGAGCCATTTGACGTCGACCGGCTCGTTCGACGAAACCGTGCCATTGCCCATGTCGACATCGGCTTGGGTCATCCAGGCTTCGCTGCCACTCGACGAACGCAGATAGACGTCCTTCTCGAGGTTCAGAAGCTGGGCCTTGGTGTTGAACTTGCCGTCCCGCGCTTCGATCACCACCGTGGATTGGTCGTCATTGACCATCTTGGCCCGCAAGGTGTGCAGATCGACATGGTCCTGACTGGTGAGGTCCTGGGTGGCCGAACGCGCCCACATCTCGTAGGGGCGGCCGTCATTGGTGAAGCCGGCCAGATGCGGCGACTCCATCGTGATCTTGGTGCCCGAAACCACCAGGTCGCCGATATCGAGCGGCAATTTGGCCAGCAGGCGAAACGGATTGAAGATCGAAATCGCGATGATCGCGGCCAGCGACAGCGCCACCACCAGCGGCACGGCGATGCGCAGCGTGCGCACCAGCCGGCTGTGGCGCGCCGCCGCGGCGAAGCGCGCCTCCATGCCAGCCTGATACGCCGCCGTCTGAACCGAAGCCACCGCTGCTCCCGCCTGCTTCCGGGCATGGCGTCGTCAGCCAGCCTCGAGCGCCACCGTCACATATCCTTGCTCCGCATCGGGAACCGACCGGACGCGTCCGGCGCGGGGAGCAACCTCAGATAGTCGCAATTGCCCCGACAGGCGAGGGCAGCCAAGGGGCAGGCCCATCACAAGCCCATCAGAACGACGAGTATGACCGAAACGGGGCGGTCCACCCTGTCGGATATGCCCGAAACCCTCAAGAATGAGCGAAGATGTCCTCTTCGCTCCAACCTTCGAGGTCGAGGCGGGCGCGGTGCGGCAGGAAATCGAAGCAGGCCTTGGCGAGTTCGGTCCGGTTCTCGCGCGCCAGCATCACGTCGAGCTTGTCGCGCAGCGCATGCAGATGCAGCACGTCGGAGGCCGCATAGGCCAGCTGGGCATCGCTGAGCGTCTCGGCGCCCCAGTCGCTGGATTGCTGCTGCTTCGACAGATCGACATTCAGCAGTTCGCGGACCAGGTCCTTGAGGCCATGGCGGTCCGTGTAGGTGCGGGACAGTCGGGAGGCGATCTTGGTGCAATAGACCGGCTGCGGCATCACGCCGAGCGCGTTGTAAAGCGCGGCGAGATCGAACCGCGCAAAGTGGAAGATCTTCACCACGCCCGGATCGCCGAGCAGTCGCTTCAAGTTGGGCGCGTCGGTGTGTCCGCGCGGAATCTGCACCACATCGGCGCTGCCGTCGCCACTGGACAACTGCACCACGCACAGCCGGTCGCGATGCGGATGCAGCCCCATCGTTTCGGTGTCGATCGCCACGGAGGTGGTGTAGCGCGAAAGATCCGGCAGATCGCCGCGGTGCAGGCGGATGGTCATGGTCGGCAAACCGTTGTTGGAAGGCGGGGCGATGCCCCCGAATCGCTGCTCAACCTAGCGCTCGAGCCAGCAAGTGGCGAGCCGCGCAGCGAAGATCGACAACGCCGAAGCTCGACAACGCCAATGAGTCAATGAAGGGAGATCGGAGCGCGAGCAGGGCTAAATTGCGGGCAGGGCAATGGTGCCCAGGAGAGGACTCGAACCTCCACGGTGTTACCCACTGGTACCTGAAACCAGCGCGTCTACCAATTCCGCCACCTGGGCCCGGGCGGGTTGATAGGGACCCGCTACGGAAATGTCAAATTGCTTTGCGCTGCCAATTCCGCTGTACAGCGAAAGGTTGATGGCGTAACGCGAAACCGCCAGAATAACGGCGATTGCCGGAGCTTTCCGGTCCGCCATTTCCGCACCAGGATCACCCGCATGCATTCGAATATCGACACCCTCGTCACGGTTTTCGGCGGTTCGGGCTTCATCGGCCGCCATGTGGTCAGCGCGCTGGCCCGCCGGGATTACCGAATCAGGGTGGCGGTGCGGCGTCCGGAGCTGGCCGGGCACCTGCAGCCGCTCGGCCGGGTCGGCCAGATTCACGCGGTGCAGGCTAATCTGCGCTATCCGGAGTCGGTCCAGGCGGCGATGCGCGACTCTCGTGTGGCGATCAACCTGGTCGGCATCCTGGCCGAGGGCGGTGCGCAGCGATTCGATGCGGTGCAGGCCGAAGGCGCGGTCGCGATCGCGAAGGCGGCTGCTGCGATCGGAGCCCGCTTGGTGCACGTCTCGGCGATCGGCGCCGATGCGTCGTCGGCGTCGCGCTATGCCCGCTCCAAGGCGGCCGGCGAGCAGGCGGTGCTGGCCGCCGTTCCGCACGCCACGATCCTGCGGCCGTCGGTTGTGTTCGGTCCGGAAGATTCGTTCACCAATCGCTTCGCCGCGCTGGCGCGAATTTCGCCGGTGCTGCCGCTGGTCGGCGCCGACACCAAGCTGCAGCCGGTCTATGTCGGCGACGTCGCGTCGGCGGTGGCCGAGGCGGTCGACGGGCACACCAAGCCGGGCGCGACCTACGAACTCGGCGGCCCCGAGCAGATGACGATGCGCGAGATCATCGAGCTGATCCTCGAAACCGTCGACCGCAAGCGGCTGCTGCTGCCGCTGCCGTTCGGGCTCGCCAGCCTGCAGGCCGCGCTGCTGCAATTCGCGCCGGGCGACTTCAAGCTGACGCCCGATCAGGTCGCGCTGCTGAAGGTCGACAATGTGGTGTCGGAAGCCGCGAAGAGCGCCGGCCTGACGCTGCAGGGCCTCGGCATCACGCCGGATTCGATGCAGGCGATCGTGCCGTCCTATCTGTGGCGCTTCCGCGCTACCGGACAGTTCGCCCGCAAGACCACCTGATCCGAACTTTCAGACAGAGGCTCGCCGTGCAGCGATGCGCGGCGAGCCTTGCCTTGTCGGTGATTACTTGCCGAGCGCGAGCGCGATCAGGCCGAGCGTGCCGACCACGACGCGCCACCAGGCGAACAGCTCGAAGCCGTGGCGGGTGACATAACCGAGGAACGTCTTCACCACGATGATCGCGGTGATGAACGACACCACGAAGCCTACCGCCACGATGGTGAGATGGTCGCTCGAGAGGTCGGCGCGGTTCTTGTAGAGGTCGTACACGAAGGCGCCCACCATGGTCGGGATCGCCAGGAAGAACGAGAACTCCGCGGCCGAGCGTTTGTCGGCGCCGAACAGCATGGCCGCGACGATGCTGGCGCCTGAGCGCGACACGCCGGGGATCATCGCCATGCACTGCGCGCAGCCGATGTAGAAATACATCTTCACCGGAAACGTCGTGGCGTCGTGATGCTGCGGCTTGAGATCGAGCTGATCGACCCAGAGCAGGATCGCGCCGCCGACGATCAGCGAGAAGCACACCACCCACGGGTTGAACAGATAGGCCTTGATGTAGGAGCCCGCCGCGGCGCCGATCACCGCCGCCGGCAGGAATGCCACCAGCACCCCGATGACGAAGCGCTGCGCTGCCGGATCGGAGAACATCCCGAGCGCAATCCGCCACAATTTCGAGAAATACAGCGCAAGGATCGCGAGAATCGCGCCGAGCTGGATCAGGACGTCGAACGTCTTCCAGAAGTCGCCCTCGCCGAGATTGAAGAACCGGCCGACAAGCAGCAGATGACCGGTCGATGACACCGGAAGAAACTCGGTCACACCCTCGACGATGCCGAGAATGACGGCCCTGATGATATCGGCAAGCATGGGGAGTCCGTTGGGAAGGGGGGCGATGTTGCGGGAGGCGGAACCTTGTCGCCTATCCACTAGTATGCCGCAACGTCAAAAATGCGCCAGAGCTGCCTTGCCAAAAGCCGCCTTGCCAGCGGGCCGCACTTGAGTAGTTTGGCGCCTCCCGCAGGACCGAGGCGCCGATCGCCTTTGCCGATGTTCGGCCACCGTTTGTTAAGCCTGCGAAACTATCAAGGTCGCCATGTACACCCTGTTCCACCACCCGTTTTGCCCGCAGTCCCGATTCGTGCGGCTTGCGCTCGGTGAACACGGTCTCGACCTGCGGCTGGTGGAAGAACGTCCGTGGGAACGTCGAACGGCATTTCTGGCGCTCAATCCGGCCGGAACGACGCCGGTGCTGATTGCCGAAGGGCAGCCGCCGGTTCCGGGCGCCGGCGTGATCGCCGAGTTTCTCGATGAGACGCACGGCGCGGGCTTCGGCGATCGCCGGCTGCTGCCGCAGTCGACCGCCGAGCGGATCGAGGTGCGCCGGCTGCTCGACTGGTTCAACGAGAAGTTCTTCGAGGAAGCCAGCGGTCCGCTGGTGACCGAGCGGATCTACAAGCGGTTCATGAGCGAAGAGGATGGCGGCGGCCCGCCGTCGATGGACGTGATCCGCGCCGCGACCGCCAATGTGCGCTATCATCTGGCTTATATCGGCTGGCTGGCGCGGACGCGGAACTTCCTGGCCGGCGATCGAATGACGTATGCCGACCTCGCCGCTGCAGCGCATCTGTCGGCGATCGACTATCTGGGCGACGTGCCATGGATCGAGGACGAAGCCGCGAAGGCCTGGTACGCCCGGATCAAGTCGCGGCCGTCGTTCCGTCCGCTGCTGAGCGAGTGGCTGGCGGGGGTGCCGGCGTCGCGGACCTACGTGGATCTGGACTTCTGAGCCGCGTCCAAACGGCTCTCAACCCGGCCGAAAATCCTTGTGGCAAACTGAAGGCAGAGCTGGCCGCGCAGGCCCATGCGCTCGGCTTCGCCCCTCTCGGTGTCTGCGCACCGGATGCCATCCCGGACGCCCTCGGCTACCTGCGCGAGTATCTCGCTTCTGACTATCACGGGCAGATGGCCTGGCTGGCCGACCGGCCGGAGCGCCGCGCCGACCCGCGGGTGATGTGGGGCGAGGTGCGCTCGGTGATCATGCTGGGCGTCAACTACGGACCGGACAAGGATCCGCGTTCGAGTCTCGCCGCGACCGATCGCGGCGCGATCTCGGTCTATGCGCAGGGCGACGATTATCACGACGTCATCAAGGCGCGGCTGAAGCAGCTCGCGCGCTGGCTGGTCGCGGCCTCGGGCTGCGAAGTCAAAGTCTTCGTCGACACCGCCGCCGTGATGGAGAAGCCGCTGGCGCAGGCGGCCGGGCTCGGCTGGCAGGGCAAGCACAGCAATCTGGTGTCGCGCGAGTTCGGCTCCTGGCTGTTTCTCGGCGCGATCTTCACCACGCTCGAGCTGCCGCGCGATGCCGCCGAGCGCGATCACTGCGGCTCGTGCCGCAATTGTCTCGATGCATGTCCGACCGCGGCGTTTCCGGCGCCGTACCGGCTCGATGCGCGACGCTGCATCTCGTATCTCACCATCGAGCACAAGGGGCCGATCCCGCGCGAATTCCGCGCGCCGCTGGGTAACCGCATCTATGGCTGCGACGATTGCCTCGCGGCGTGCCCGTGGAACAAGTTCGCGCAGGCCGGCCGCGAGGCCAAGCTGGCGTCGCGCGAGGCGCTGCGGGCTCCGGCGCTCGGCGAGCTGGTGCGGCTCGACGATCCGGCATTCCGGGCGCTGTTCACCAAGTCGCCGGTGAAGCGCATCGGCCGCGACCGCTTCATCCGCAACGTGCTGATCGCGATCGGCAATTCGGGGGATGCGGGGCTGGCCGCCGAGGCCGAGCGGCTGCTCGGCGATGCCGATCCGGCGGTGCGCGGCGCGGCGGTGTGGGCGCTCGGTCAGTTAGTTGCTGCCGATCAGTTCGCGGCACTGCGTGAGAGGCGTTTCGCCGAAGAAGAGGATAAGGGTGTGCGGGCGGAGTGGACGAGCGTCAATGTGGCCCGAGATGCCGCCCCGTCTTCAGACGTCATCCCCCGCGAAAGCGCGGGACCCAGTATCCCAGAGAGAGGATGAACTTAACCGCTCTGGAATACGGGGTCGCCCGCTTTCGCGGGCGATGACGGTGGTGAGTGGGGGGGGGGCGTCACCTCTCTTCACCTCCTTCACCTCACCCGAATTCCTCCACCGCCGCCAGCATCCGTGCGATGTCCTGCGGGCGGGAGAGGCGGTGGTCGCCGTCCTGGATCAGGGTCAGCACCACGTCCTCGCAGGGCAGCCGTTCGGTGAGGGCGAAGGCGTGGGTCCAGGGCACGTCCGGGTCCTGCTTGCCCTGCAGGATGCGGACCGGGCAGCCGGTGCTGATCGCGCCGCCGAGCAGCAGATGGTTGCGGCCGTCCTTGATCAGCGCCCGCGTGATCGGATAGGGCTCGCCGTATTCCGACGGCCGCATCCAGACCCCCTCGGTTTCGATCTGGCGCCGGATCTCGGGAGAAAAGCCGTTCCACATCAGCGCCTCGGTGAAATCCGGCGCCGGCGCGATCAGCACCAGGCCGGCCAGCGAGGCGGCGCTCGTGCCGCCGCGGCGGATCAGCTCGCGCGCTAGCAGCAGCGCCATCCAGCCGCCCATCGACGAGCCGATCACCACCTGCGGTCCCTCGGCGAAACGGTCGAACACCGCCAGCGAATCTTCCAGCCAGCGGCTGATCGTGCCGTCGGCGAAAGCGCCGGAGGATTCGCCATGGCCGGAATAATCGAACCGCACGCAGGCCCGGCCGCGCTCGGCCGCCCAGGCATGGAGCGCCACCGCCTTGGTGCCGGTCATGTCGGAGTTGAAGCCGCCGAGCCAGAACAGCCCCGGCGCACGGCCCGGCCTGGCCCGGACGGCGATCCGGCGCTGGTCCGCGCCGTCGCCGACGGTGATAAATGCCGGATCGGTGCCGGCTGGCTGATTTGTCATGGATCAAGTGCCTCGTTGCCGAATTGCTTTGCAGTACGCCCGGCCGCGTCGTCAATCGAGCACGAGGCGGGGTGCCGCGTGACGGAAAAGACGCGGATCGGCACGACTTTTCGCTGGTTATGCGGAAGTCGGCTTGCCGGTCGGGGCTTCTTCCGTCACACTGCGCCGCGATCAGAAAAGGGCATGGCCCCGGCTTTGAGCGGGGTTCTCGGTTTTGCGTCCGGTTGCGCTCTGACCTATATGGAAGGCGTGATCTGATCGGCGCAGTCGGTTGATGCCGCTGTGTGATGCCCTGATCGATCGTTCGCCACCAACGTTCACAATATTGGAGAAGCCACCATTCGCCGTCCCAACAGAGCCCCGCCCCCCGTTGCCAAGGATGGGCCGCGCACCAACGATGACATTCGCAACCACGAGATCCAGCTGATCGACCAGGACGGTGTGAACCGTGGCAAGGTCGAGACCATCGTCGCGATCAAGATGGCGATGGAAGCCGGCATGGATCTGGTCGAGATCTCGCCGAACGTCAGTCCGCCGGTCTGCAAGATCATGGACTACGGCAAGTTCAAGTACTCGGCGCAGAAGAAGGCCGCCGAGGCGCGCAAGAAGCAGAAGATCGTCGAGATCAAGGAGATCAAGCTCCGTCCGATGATCGACGACCACGACTACGACGTGAAGATGAAGGCGATGCAGCGCTTCTTCGAGGAAGGCGACAAGGTCAAGATCACCTTGCGCTATCGGGGACGCGAAATGGCCCACCAGGACATCGGCACCAAGCTGCTGGACAAGGTGAAGGCCGACGTCGCCGAGATCGCCAAGGTCGAGCAGGACGCCCGCTTCGAAGGCCGCCAGGTGGTCATGGTGCTGGCGCCGCGCTAAGGCGGAGCTGTTTCCGATTTCAGTATGTATATGGCCCGCCAGCGTGAGCTGACGGGCCATTTTCTTTGGTTTGAGTGTGTGGAGTCACTGCCTGGGGCACCCTCACCCCAACCCTCCCCCGCGAGCGGGGGAGGGAGCTCGCCATGCAGGATGGAGATGCAACTGCCTCTCCCCGACCGCTGCAGGCTCCCTCTCCCGCTTGCGGGAGAGGGCTGGGGTGAGGGCGACGCGGGCGATGTGCTGGCGCTGGAAAAGAAACGACCTACCCTCGCGTCGCCTGCCAGATGCCGTGGCAGCGGTCGCCCTGGATCAGGCCGCTCCAATAGCCGGAGCCGGTGCTGCCGGCGAGGCGGCCGCGGCCGGTGGCGACCGAGGCGCCGACCGAGATCCGCACCGAGACGTTGCCGCCGCCGGTGATGCCGCCCGTCACCTTGCCGCCGCCGGCCGAGGCGACGCGGCGGCCCTGCACCAGGAACGGCGCGTTGTAGGTCGGGCTGCAATTGCCCGCGCGGGTCGCGAAGGTCACGTTCCAGGTGCCGTCGAACGAGCCAGTGCGGCGCCGGGCGGCTTCGGCGTCGGTGGCGGCGAAGGTGGTCAGCAGCGCCGCGGCCGCGAGCAGCGCGGTCCGGGCGGCGCCGGGACGGAAGGTCGGGCCATGCGGCCGAGCGGGGACGATCATCGGAATCTCCACCATGTTTCCAATTGGGTCGCCTGCCGGAAGCGATCGATGCCCGCCAGCCTCGGCGCGAATCCTTTTGAAGTGTTGAACGCGGATACGACGGGGATAGGACAGGGCCCGTCGCGGCGCCGGCCGGGTCGGCAGGGTCCGGTTGCCGGGGCGCGTTCGGCCGGCGTTAAGCGTTGCCAATCCGGCTGCGCTCTGTCATAAGCCCAGCCTTCATCGCCCGGCTGATCAAGGGCTGCCGTGGCGGTGAGCCCTGCCGACCTGTCTGGTTTAGATAAGTCGTGCATTTTCAACGCTCTAACGAGCATATTCGCCGCCGCAGCGCCTTCGGGCGCTATTTGCGCGTGGCATGAGGAGAGCCAAATGCCCAAGTTGAAGACCAAATCGGGCGCCAAAAAGCGCTTCAAAGTCACTGCCACCGGCAAGGTGATGTCCGCCCAGCGCGGCAAGCGCCACGGCATGATCAAGCGCACCAAGAAGCAGATCCGTCAGCTTCGCGGCACGCGCGCGATCTTCAAGACCGACGGCGACAACATCAAGAAGTACTTCTTGCCGAACGCCTGACCGTTCTGGCCGCGCTCTGCGCGGCAACCTCATCATCGGGCCGCGCCCGCGCGGCCAACCAAACCCAATTCAGATGAAGGAGATCAGTCATGGCTCGCGTCAAACGCGGTGTGACGGCTCACGCCAAGCATAAGAAGGTCTACAAGCTCGCCAAGGGTTATCGCGGTCGTCGCAAGAACACGATCCGCACCGCCAAGGCCGCGGTCGACAAGGCCGGCCAGTACGCGTTCCGCGATCGCAAGCGCAAGAAGCGGACGTTCCGCGCGCTGTGGATCCAGCGCATCAACGCCGCGGTGCGTCCGTTCGGCATGACCTACAGCGTGTTCATCAACGGTCTGTCGAAGTCCGGCATCGTCGTCGACCGCAAGGTGCTGTCCGACCTCGCGATCACCGAACCGGCGGCGTTCCAGGCGATCGCCGAGAAGGCCAAGGCCGCGCTCGCGGCCTGAGGTCGTCTCACAACAGGCGTCCCGGTCGCGCCTGTCTGTGCAAGCAGTGAAGTCGTCATGGCCGGGCTCGTCCCGGCCATCCACGTCTTCTCTGTTGGCCATGCCGCAAGGCGTGGATGCCCGGGACAAGCCCGGGCATGACGGACGAGGGGCCGGATCAGCATCCTCTGAAGGATCGCCATGACCGACCTTTCAACTCTGCAAACGCAAATCCTCGCCGATATCGCCGCCGCCTCCGACGAGGCCGCGCTCGAAGCGGTGCGTGTCGGCGCGCTCGGCAAGAAGGGCTCG
Organism: Rhodopseudomonas telluris; assembly: GCF_042432815.1. Lineage (NCBI taxonomy): Bacteria > Pseudomonadati > Pseudomonadota > Alphaproteobacteria > Hyphomicrobiales > Nitrobacteraceae > Rhodopseudomonas > Rhodopseudomonas telluris. Next base: position 74,450 of record NZ_JBHLWM010000003.1, on the reverse strand, counting down.
ATCTCGGCCCTGCTGGCGACGCTCGGCAAGATGGACCCCGAGCAGCGCAAGACCGAAGGCGCGGCGATCAACCTCGCCAAGGACGCCGTCACCCAGGCGCTGACCGCGCGGCGCGACGTGCTCAAGGCCGCGGCGCTCGACGCCAAGCTCGCCGCCGAGACCATCGACGTCACGCTGCCGCTGCGCGAGCCGCTGGCGGAAGCCGGCCGGCTTCACCCGCTCAGCCAGGTGTGGGACGAGGTGACGACGATCTTCGCCGACATGGGGTTTGCGGTCGCCGAAGGTCCGGACATCGAGACCGACGACTACAACTTCACCAAGCTGAACTTCCCCGAGGGCCATCCGGCCCGCGAGATGCACGACACTTTCTACTTCAACCCGAAGCAAGACGGCTCGCGCCTGCTGCTGCGAACTCACACCTCGCCGGTGCAGGTCCGCACGATGTTGTCGCAGAAGCCGCCGATCCGCGTGATCTGTCCGGGCCGCACCTATCGCAGCGACTCCGACCAGACCCATACGCCGATGTTTCATCAGGTCGAAGGCCTCGTCATCGACAAGGGCAGCCATCTCGGCCACCTGAAGTGGATCCTGCACGAGTTCTGCAAGGCGTTCTTCGAGGTCGACAACGTCAACATGCGGTTCCGGCCGTCGTTCTTCCCGTTCACCGAGCCGTCGCTGGAAGTCGATATCCAGTGCCGCCGCGGCAAGGACGAGATCCGCTTCGGCGAAGGCGAAGACTGGTTGGAGATCCTCGGCTGCGGCATGGTGCACCCCAACGTGCTGACCGCCTGCGGCCTCGATCCCGACGTGTACCAGGGCTTCGCCTGGGGCATGGGCATCGACCGCATCGCGATGCTGAAATACGGCATGAGCGATCTGCGGCAATTGTTTGAAGCTGATGCGCGCTGGCTGTCGCATTATGGCTTCAAGCCGCTGGACGTTCCGACGCTGGCGGGGGGATTGAGTTCGTGAGCTTGGTCCGCGCTGGCGCTGGCGCGTTTGTCGGGCTGAACGCTGAGGCAGCGACAAGCGTCGCCCTCACCCCAGCCCTCTCCCGCAAGCGGGAGAGGGGGCAGGCCGCGGCTTGCGGGAGCTCATCGCGTGAACGCCGGCGTCGTTCATTGAAGAAGATTCGTCGTTGAGATTTGCAGTTGAGATGATTGAAGCCCTCGCAACGCCGCACGGCGAACTCCCTCTCCCGCTTGCGGGAGAGGGTTGGGGTGAGGGCGACACGGGCACGGAGCTTGCGATGGACGATTCGAAGCAGCCGACCTGGAAGGTCTCACCCAGCCAGCGCCGCCACGCGCGCGAGCTGCGGAAGAAGTCGACCGACGCCGAGCGGCTGATGTGGGGGGCGCTGCGCGACAAGCAACTCGATGGCTTTTCATTCAAGCGTCAGGTCCCGATCGGGCCGTTCATCGCGGACTTCGCCTGCCACGCGAAGAAGCTGGTGGTCGAGCTCGACGGCGGTCAGCATTATTCCGACGATGCCGAGCGCGCCGATGCGGGCCGCACGGCCGCGATCGAGGCGCGCGGGTTTCGGGTGATCCGCTTCAGCAACGCCGACGTGATGAGCAATCGCGACGGGGTGTTGCAGAGCATTGCGACCGAGCTTGCCGCAAGGGCCCTCACCCCAACCCTCTCCCGCAAGCGGGAGAGGGAGCGCGCCGAGCGCGCGGACAAGCCACGGCTTACACAAACCGGTTCAACACAGCGCTCGTCGTCAGACGATTCGGACTAACCATATGACCCGCAGCCTCTCCCTTCGGCACGGCCGGCTCCCTCTCCCGCTTGCGGGAGAGGGGTGGGGTGAGGGCGACGCGGGAACGGTTTCGACTAATCAGCACGGCGCGCCGACCGCGCTGCCAGACGGAAGTCACAACTCATGAAACTCACCCTCTCCTGGCTGAAAGATCATCTCGACACCGACGAGTCGCTCGATGCGCTCGCCGACAAACTCACCATGATCGGGCTCGAGGTCGAGGGCATCGAGGACAAGGCGAAGGCGCTGGCGCCGTTCACGATCGCCAAGGTGCTCACCGCCGAGAAGCATCCGAACGCCGACAAGCTGCAGGTGTGCAGCGTCGATACCGGCGAGGGCGCGCCGGTGCAGGTGGTGTGCGGCGCGCCGAATGCACGCGCGGGACTCGTCACCGTGTTCGCGCCGCCCGGCACCTACATCCCGGCGAAGGATTTCACGCTCGGCATCGGCAATATTCGCGGCGTCGAAAGCCGCGGCATGCTGTGCTCGGCGGCCGAACTGCAGCTCTCCGAGGATCATGACGGCATCATCGAGCTGCCGGCCGATGCGCCGGTCGGCCAGTCCTATGCGGCCTGGGCCGGGCTCGGCGATCCGGTGCTCGATATCAACCTCACGCCGAACCGGCAGGACTGCGCCGGCGTCTCCGGCATCGCGCGCGATCTCGCCGCGGCCGGCATGGGCAAGTTCAGGGATCCGTCGGTCAAGCCGATCAAGGGCGACTTCCCGTGCCCGGTGAACGTCACGGTCGAAGACAGCAAGCTGTGCCCCGGCTTCGCGCTACGGCTGGTGAAGGGCGTCAAGAACGGGCCGTCGCCGGAATGGCTGCAGAAGCGGCTCGCGGCCATTGGCCTGCGCCCGATCAACGCGCTGGTCGATATCACCAACTACCTGACGTTTGACCGGAGTCGTCCGCTGCACGTGTTCGACGCCGCTAAGGTGAAGGGCAATCTCGTGGTGCGCCGCGCCCAGGACGGCGAGACGCTGCTGGCGCTCGACGGCCGCACCTACACGCTCGACAGCAATGTCTGCGTGATCGCCGACCAGCACGGCGTCGAATCGCTCGCCGGCATCATGGGTGGCGAGGCTTCCGGCTGCTCGGCCGAGACCACCGACGTGCTGATCGAATCGGCGCTGTGGAACGAGATCAACATCGCCCAGACCGGCCGCCGGCTCGGGATCAACACCGACGCGCGCTATCGCTTCGAGCGCGGCGTCGATCCGGCCTTCATGGTGCCGGGGCTCGATCTCGCCACCAAGCTGGTGATGGAGTTCTGCGGCGGCACGCCGTCAGAGGCGATCGTCGTCGGCAATGCGTTCGGCGACGACCGCATCATCGATTTCCCGCTCAGCGAAGTGAAGCGGCTGGCCGGCATCGAGGTGTCGTTCACCGAAGCGCGCCGCATCCTGACGCAGCTCGGCTTCATGGTGGCCGGCACCGGCGCGGTGGTGAAGGTGGCGGTGCCGTCGTGGCGCAGCGACGTGCACGGCAAGGCCGACATCGTCGAAGAGATCGTCCGCATCCATGGCGTCGACAAGGTGCCGATGACGCCGTTCGAACGCGGCGAGAACCCGCGCAAGCCGGTGCTGACCCAGATCCAGACCCGCACCCGCCGCGCCAAGCGGGCGCTGGCGGCGCGTGGGCTGACCGAAGCGGTGACCTGGTCGTTCATCGCCAAGCCCGCGGCCGAGCTGTTCGGCGGCGGCCAGCCCGAACTGGCGCTCGCCAATCCGATCGCGTCGGATCTGTCCGACATGCGGCCGAGCCTGCTGCCGGGGCTGATCGCCTCGGCCCAGGCCAATGCCGATCGCGGCTATCCGGATCTGGCGCTGTTCGAGGTCGGGCAGATCTTCAAGGGCGACCGCCCGCAGGATCAGTTTGTCGCGGCGAGCGGCGTGCGTCGCGGCGTCGCGGCGTCGGCCGGGCTCGGCCGGCACTGGTCGGGCTCGGCGCAGGCGACCGCGCTCGACGCCAAGGCCGATGCGTTCGCGGTGCTGGCCGCGGCCGGTGCGCCGATGGCGGGGCTGCAGATCGCCACAAACAAGCTGCCGGCCTGGCTGCATCCGGGCCGCTCCGGCGCGATCCAGATCGGGCCGCAGAACGTGCTCGGTTACTTCGGCGAGCTGCATCCGCGCGTGCTCGAGCAGCTCGGCGCCGACGGCCCGGTGGTGGCGTTCGAAGTGATCCTCGATCGTGTCCCCGACGCCAAGCAGCGCCCGACCCGCGCCAAGCCGGCGCTGGAGCTGTCGGCGTTCCATCCGGTGTCGCGCGACTTCGCCTTCATCGTCGATCGCAAGGTCGCGGCCGCCGACCTGGTGCGCGCCGCGCAGGGCGTCGACAAGAAGCTGATCACTTCGGTGGGCGTGTTCGACGTCTATGAGGGCAAGGGCATCGATCCCGACAAGAAGTCGGTGGCGATCGCCGTGACGCTGCAGCCGCGCGACAAGACCATGACGGATCAGGAGATCGACGCCGTCGGCGCCAAGATCGTGGCGGAAGTGACGAAGAAAACCGGCGGCACGCTGCGCGGCTGAGGCGTTTAAGTAACGACCTCACTGCCCGCGTCGCCCTCACCCCGACCCTCTCCCGCAAGCGGGAGAGGGGGCTCGCCGTGCGCGGGGACAGGGCGGTAGTTCGCCACGCGACAGTGTTGATCTGACGGTCTCGCAGAGTCGGTCGATTGGTCAGTTGACCATCTTGAAGTACGCGGCGCCCGCTCGCCGATGCATCCCATCGCCCCGCAGGGTGCGCGCTCCCTCTCCCGCTTGCGGGAGAGGGCTGGGGTGAGGGTGCCCCGGGCAGTGAGCTGATGGCATCCGCCCTATCGCAGTAAGAGTCGTGCGGGACGAGTCTCAGCGCCACCAGGATGGTGTGCCGTTGGCGGTCTCGGGGGGGCGTTGACGTTGCGGCTGGCGTTCGCGGCGCTGCTTCTGTTTGCGGGCCGGCTTGTCCGCCTCGGGCTCCTTGGCCGGGCCGAGGCGCTTCAGCGCGGCGTCGGCGGCGCGTTCGCCGGAGTCCCACGCGCCCTGCACCGTGCCCCAGAGATTTTCGCTGGTCGCCTCGCCGGCGATGAACAACGTGCCGAGCGGCTCGCCGAGCACGCGGCGCATCGGCTGCGCGCCGGGCGCGGCGGCCGACATCGCGCCGAGCACGTAGGGATTGGCGTTCCAGCGCGTCACCGCCTTGCGATCGACCGCCTTGGCGATCTCGCTGCCGAACAGCTTGCCGAGCCATTCCAGCGCGAACGCCTCCATGGCGGCATCGCCCTGCGCGGCCAGTTCGCGGCCGAAACTGCCGGCGACATCGACGGTGCATAGCGACGAGCCGCTGATATTGGCGTAGAGCGCGGCGGTGCGCGGGCCGCTGCTCTGCTCGATCAGCAGTTCGTCGCGCGACAGGCCGAGCGGGTTGCCCTTGAACAGCAGCGCGATGCGGTCGGTGCTGCCGAGCCCGAGCTTGCCGGCGGCGTCGAGCTGACGCTTCGGCAACTCGGGCGTGAACTTGATGGCGCCCGAACTCAGCACATTGGTCGAGACGGTGAGGATCACCGCCTTGGCGGCGATGCGACCCGACGCGGTCTCGACGCCGGTGTCGCGGCCGTTCCAGACGATGCGGCTGACCGGCGTCGAGGTCACCAGCGGCAGCGGCGCGGCGAGGCGTGACAGCAACGTCCCAAGGCCCTGCCGGGCGCCGGCCTGTACGTTGCGATCCGGCGCGCGGGTCTCGTCCATCGCCGACAGGTCGGCGAGATCGGTGCCGCTGGCATAGGGGCCGAGCACGAAGTCGATGGTCGGACCCCAGTCGCCGAGATCCTTCGGCAGCGCCGCCGCGCAGGCCACATCGACCTTGCCGCGTGCCGCCTCGTCGATCGCGCGGCTGGCGCGGACCAGCGTCGCCAGATAGTCCTCGGTCTCGCGCGCCCGCGCGTTGCGGCGGCCGATCCGGATCTTCTGTCCCGGCGGCGCCGGCACGATGTCGATGCCGACGCTGCGCGCCTGCTTGGCGATCGGGTTGCTGTCCGGATTGTGTAGGAAGCGCGCGCCGCGGTCGAACGGCACGCCGAAGCTGTCGGTATCGGTGATGCAGCGGCCGCCGGGCTGTGCCGCGGCCTCGACCACCAGCACCTTGCGGCCCGCCGCCACGATCCGCCGCGCCGCCGCGATCCCCGCGGCGCCGGCGCCGACCACCACCACATCGACCTCGCGCGGCAACGCCGCGCGCGCCCGCGTCGCGAAGGCGGGGACCAGCGCGAGTCCGGCGGAAGCGGCGAGGAAGCTGCGGCGGGAGATTGTCATGTCATGGTTTCCAAAGCCTTTGCGGCCGGGGCATCGCGCCCGGCGCCGGACCGGCCGCGGCGCGTATTTGGCTGCCGGCCGCGGGCCGTCTGCGCACGGTCGCTCCAACTTGCCGGAATCGCTGCAGCGCGGCAACGGGGCATGGTGAATCAGTTGCCAGCGCGATGCGGAACCGATGAACTAAATTGCAACGGCTCTGGCCAATCATCGCACGGCGAATTCCAGATCGGATTGCGGCCGGAGCGGACAGATGGGTTTGGTGCTCGATGCCATCGGCAAGATGATTGCCGGCTATCTGCAGAAGGAAGAGCCGGGCTACGAGCCGTTCACGCCGAGCGATCCCGACCACCTCCGCGGCCTCATGCAGCCGGGCGACGTGCTGCTGGTCGAAGGCAATGCGCGCATCTCCGGCATCATCAAATATCTGACGCAGTCGACCTGGTCGCACGCCGCGCTGTATGTCGGGCCGATCGACGGCGCGGCGGAGCCGGACGGCGAGCCGCACGTGCTGATCGAGGCCAATATCGGCGAGGGCGTCACCTCGTCGCCGCTGTCGCGGCATCTGCCGTATCACACCCGGATCTGCCGGCCGGTCGGGCTGTCCTACGAGGACCGTCACACCGTGTGCCGCTACGCGATCAACCGGATCGGCTTCGGCTACGACACCAAGAACATCATCGATCTGATGCGCTATCTGGTGCCGTTGCCGGTGCCGCAGCGCTGGCGGCGGCGGATGATCGCGCTCGGCTCCGGCGATCCGACCAAGATCATCTGCTCGGCGCTGATCGCGCAGGCGTTCGACGCGGTGCGCTATCCGATCCTGCCGAAGATCACCAAGGCCGGCAGCCGTGCGGCGCGGCGCGAGATCCTGCACATCCGCGATTCCTCGCTGTACATGCCGCGCGACTTCGACATCTCGCCGTATTTCGAAGTGGTGAAGCCGACCATCGTCAATGGCTTCGACTACACGGCGCTGCACTGGGCCGACAAGCAGAAGCCGCTGGCCGAAGTGGTGGGGCCTTTCCGGCCGGCTCACCATGTCTGCGAGGACGCGCCGCCGCTCGTTCCGGAGGTCGTCGCCGCGCAGGCGACCCATCCTGCGAAAGAGTTGACGCTGGCCGAGCAATTGCAGGCCTCCGAGCGCTGCATCGCCGGCGATCACGTCGCCGCATGGCCGCGCGCGCGCCAGGCGGATTGAGGCCGCGCGCATGGCGCATCGACCGCCGCCGGCTGATGCGGCGGACGTTGCAAATCTCTGGTGTCAGGCGACGCGCACGGAATCGCGCGGTGTGACGGGGGAGCTGCCCTGCAGATCGAGCAGGCCCTTGACGTCGTCGTTGGGCCGCGCCGGGCTGAACAGGAAGCCCTGCGCCTCGTGGCAGCCCTCGGCGCGCAGCCAGCTCAGTTCGGCTTCGGTCTCGACGCCTTCGGCCGTGATGGTGACGCCGAGGCCCATGCCGAGGCTGATGATGGCGCGGACGATCGCCTGGGAGTCGCGGTTGTCGCACAGGCCGCGCACGAACGACTGATCGATCTTGATCTTGTCGAACGGGAAGCTGCGCAGATAGCTCAGCGACGAATAGCCGGTGCCGAAATCGTCCATCGAGATGCGGACGCCGAGCGCGCGCAGCGCGTGCAGCGTGGCGATCACCTGACTGCTCTTTTCCAGCAGCAGCGTCTCGGTGATCTCCAGCTCGAGCCGGCGCGGCGGCAGGCCGGACTGTTTGAGCGCGTCCATCACGGTGGCCATCAGATTGCCGACGCGGAATTGCAGCGGCGACAGGTTGACGGCGACGCGGACGTCGCCCGGCCAGCGCGCGGCGTCGAGGCAGGCCTGGCGCAGCACCTGGGCGCCGATCGCATTGATCAGGCCGGTGTCCTCGGCCACCGGGATGAACTCGGCCGGCGAGATCATGCCGCGTTCCGGATGCGGCCAGCGCACCAGCGCTTCGCAGCCGGTGATCAGGCCGGTCTCCAGCCCGATCAGCGGCTGGTAGTAAGGCCGCAGTACGTCGTGGCGCAGCGCCGCGCGCAGGTCGGTCTCGATCTTGCGGCGTGCCTGGGCGCGCGCGTCCATGCCGGGCTCGAAGAAGCTGAAGCTGCCGCGCGAATCCTTCTTGGCGCGCGACAGCGCCATGTCGGCATTCATCAGCAGCTTCTCGGAATCGTCGCCGTCGAGCGGCGCCACCGCGATGCCGATGCTGGCGCTGGCGACGACCGAATGGCCCTCCAGCAGATACGGCTCGGCGATCGCGTTGAGCAGCCGCTTGGCGAGCAGCGTGATGTCTTCTGGGCGCTTGATGCCGGTCTGGATCACGGCGAATTCGTCGGAGTTGAGCCGCGCCAGCGGATCCTCCTCGCGCAGCGTCGAGCGCAGCCGTCGGGCGATGCCCCGCAGCAGCTTGTCGCCGACGGCGTGGCCGAGCGTGTCGTTGACCGCCTTGAAGTGATCGACGCCGATGAACAGCACGGCGATCTTCTCGCCGGTGCGCCGGGTCTGCGCCAGGAATTCGTCGAGCCGCTTGCGCAAGAGGTTGCGGTTCGGCAGTCCGGTGAGGCCGTCGTGATGCGCCATGAAGGCGAGCCGCATCTCGGCGCGCTTGCGCTCGGTGATATCCATCAGCGCCAGCAGCACCGCGGGCTCGCCGTTATAGGTGAGCTGGCGCGCATAGATGGCGAGATCGATCAGCGAGCCGTCGGCCTTGACGTGCTTCCAGGTGCGCGCCGCGCGCTCCTCGTTGCTGGCGTCGCCATCCCATGGCAGTTCGGTCTCGAACGCCTGCAGCCGGCGGATGGTGAGTTCGGCGAATTCGCTCGGCGAGTAGCCGTAGTGCTCGACGGCGGCGTCGTTGACCGCGACGATGCGCTCGTTCTGCAGCGAGCAGACGATCATCGGCACCGGGTTGCTTTCGAACATCAGCCGGAACGAGGCTTCGCGCTGCTTCAGCTCGGTGATGTCGACGCGCAGGCCGATCACGCCGCCGTCCGAGGTGGTGCGCTCCTCGATTTGGATACAGCGGCCGTCTGCGAGCACCTGTTCGTGGCTGTGGCCGGGGTGAAACAGCCGGCGCATCCGCTCGGCGATCCATTCGTCCTCGCGGCCGATCGCCTCCGGATAGTCGCCGCGCTCGACGCCCACCCGGATGGTGTCCTGCATCCGCGCGCCGGGTTTGAACAGATCGGCGCTGGCCTTGTAGATCTCGGCGTAGCGCTTGTTCCAGAGGATGTAGCGGCCCTCGGAATCGAGAAAGACGATGCCCTGCGGCAGGATGTCGATGGCCTCGCGCAGCCGCTCGTGCGACTTGCGCGCTTCGGCCAATGCGGCTTCGACCGCGTGCTCGCGCTCGGCGCCGCTCGTGCAGCGCGGTCCACGTGTCGGCAACGCCGGCGGCTTGGCGCCGCTCGTCAGGGAGCGGCGTTTCGGCTTACGGGTGTCCGCACATCGCTTGGATGTTTTGTTGGTCCTCAGCCGGATCTGCGGCATTCCCACGCCCCACACGCAATCTGCGACCTCATTGTGCAATATGTGTCTGAAAAAAAAGTGTAATGTTTTGCGTGGCATTTTCAGTGCCTTGCCGGGCGGGGTGCACAAACACCCTCCTTCGGCACCCAAGGCTTGCAAATAGCCGCCGACTCGCGCGCCTCACGGTTGCTAACTGGTGTTCGAGTGAGGAATTGCAGGCTTTTTAGGCAGCGCGGCCGATCGATTTTAAATCCGCGCCAAGTGGGCGGCTGGTTAGTTCCACGTTAAAATGGCTCATCCGCGGGCCCATTTAATTGCCCTGGCCGGGCGGAGCGGCGGTCGGCCGCGGCCGGTCGGCTGATTTTACCGGACCGGTCGGCTATAAGATTCGCATGCGTCGCCGATCGATTCCCGTCAGATTGCTGCTCGCCACCGCGCTGCTCGTCGGCTCGGCCGCCGCCGCGCAGGCCCAGGACAAAGGCACGGTCAATCCGAAGCCGCTGCCGCCGCTCGCCAATCCCAACGATCCGGACCTCGCCGCGCGCGAACTGTTCGCGCGAAGATATCTGCCGGCCGCGCTGCCGCCGCGGCCGATCGGGTTCTACGCGCATGGCTGCCTGGCGGGCGGCGAGGCGCTGCCGATCACCGGCCAGACCTGGCAGGTGATGCGGCTGTCGCGCAATCGCTTCTACGCGTATCCGGCGATGGTGGACCTGATCCAGCGGCTGTCCGCGAAGGCGCATCGCGACGCCGGCTGGCCGGGCATCCTGGTCGGCGACATGTCGCAGCCGCGCGGCGGGCCGATGCTGACCGGCCATGCCAGCCATCAGGTCGGACTCGATGCCGACATCTGGCTGACGCCGATGCCGAACCGGCAGCTGTCGCGCAACGAGCGCGAGGAGATGTCCGCCACCATGATGGTGCGACCGGACCGGCTCGACATCGATCCCAAGGTCTGGACGCCGTCGCACTGGAAGGTGATCCGCGCCGCCGCGCAGGAGCCGGCGGTCGAGCGCATCTTCGTCAATGCGGCGATCAAGAAGGCGCTGTGCCGCGAGGCCAGGGGCGATCGCACCTGGCTCGGCAAGGTGCGGCCGATGTACGGCCACGACTATCACTTCCACATCCGCATCGGCTGTCCGCCCGGCAGCCCTGGCTGTGAATCGCAGCCCGAGCCGCCGGCCGGCGAGGGCTGCGCGCCGGCCGATCTGGCCTACTGGTTCTCCGACGCGGTCCTGCATCCGAAGCCGCCAAAAGAGCCGCCGAAGCCGAAGAAACCGCTGACGCTTGCGGACCTGCCGACCGAATGCCGCGCCGTGCTGGCGGCGCCGGATCAGCGCCCCGATTAGCAGGCGCTCCTGTCGTCGTTGTCGCGGGGGATTGCCCATCCGGCGGGCTGTCTCGCACCCGGTGCCTCAGTAGGGTCACGGACCTCGACACGACGGTATCCGCATGATTAATTGCCGCCGCTAAGGGGCATGTGATGCGGTTGCAGCTACGCAGAGTGCTGCCAGTCTTCTTCGTCGCGCTGTGGGTGCAGATCTTCGCACCGATCGGCGTGTACTTCGCGGAGGCGGGCGAGCGAACCAGCGGTCTGTTCACGACCGCGATCTGCCATGCCGACGACGCCTCCACCGACCAGGGCAGCCAACCCGGCCGCGCCGCTGCGCCCTGTGTGCTGTGCTGCCTCGCCGCCGTCACCGGCCCGATCGATACGCCGCTGTTCAGCGTCCAGGCGATGCCGCCGCGGAGCTTCGCGCGTGTCGTGTGGCGGGAGCAGACGCCGGCGCGGACGCAGGGCCGCGGCAGCTCCGGCACCCAGGCGCGCGCGCCACCGACCTTTTCCTGAGCCACTCCATCTGCACGGGCGCGCCGAGCCGCGCCGCTCAATGGCTTTTGCGGTCAGCGCCGGGCGTTGCCGCCAGGAAGGTTATGAAACATGTTGCGCATCCACGCCCTTTCGGGGGCGAGCGCGGCTGCGATCGGACTGATGCTGACCGCATCGGCCGGGACCGCCCGCGCTCAGACCACGCCCCAAAATCTGCCGTCGGTGACCGTCGAGGCACCGGCTCCGGTCCGCGCCAGGCCAGCGCCCCGCGCCCGCAGTCGGGCCGCGGCGGGGCCACGCCGCGCCACTCCGGTACGCGCCGCCGCGGCGCCGCCGGTCGCCGCGCCCGTGGTCGAGACCGCGACCGCGGCGCGCGATCGGCTGGTGCAGGCGCCGAACGGCCAGACCGCCACCACGATCGATCGCAGCCAGTTCGACAACCGGCCGTCGTTCTCGGTCACCGACGTGCTGCGCGACAGCCCCGGCATCTCGGTCAAGCAGGGTAACGGCCCGCGCGATGTCGGCATCTCGATCCGCGGCTCGAACGCCCGCAACGGCTTCGCCATCCGCAACATCGTGATCTTCGACGACGGCTTCCCGGTCACCCAGCCGGACGGGCTGTCGCGCAGCGACCTGATCGATCCGCACGCCTATAGCGCGATCGATGTGATCCGCGGCCCGTCCTCGGCGCTGTACGGCAACTACGCCACCGGCGGCGCGCTTAACTTCCGCACCCGGCCGGGCGGCAGCATCGACGGCGCCGAATACGGCGTCGAAGGCGGCAGCTTCGGCTATCTCAGCAACTATCTGACGGTCGGCAAGAAGGTCGGCGGCTTCGAGGCTTCCCTGTTCGCCAGCGATGCGCGCGGCGACGGCTTCATCACCAACAGCTGGTTCAACACCCAGACGGTGAACTTCCTGGCGACCTGGCAGGCGACGCCGGACGACCGCTTCACCGTCAAGCTGATCGACAACGAGCTGTCGACCCGGCTGCCGCTGCGGCTGTCGCTCAATCAGTACAACATCAACCCGTTCCAGGCCGGCTGCACCACGGCGGCGGTCGCCGGCTGCGGAACGGTGTCGCTGTTCAACAACGGCTTCAACGGCAGCAAATCGACGCTGACGGCGCTGCAGGCCGGGCTCAACCGCGACGACCGCCGCACCATCGTGGGCGGTCGCTGGGAGCACGATTTCGACAACACCACGACCTGGCGCAACCAGTTCGTGTTCGACGACCGCAACATCAGCCAGCCGACCGGCTCGACCAGCGCGGTCGGCGACTATCCGTCGTACAATTTCTCCAGCGACATCACCAAGCGCGGCGAGCTGTTCGGCATGGCGTCGACGTCCCTGCTGGGCGCCTGGTACAACACGCTGAGCGCCTCGGGCGATACGTTCAACGTGCTGCCGAGCGGCGACGCCGCGGTCGGCCGGCTGCAGAGCAATCTCGCCAGCACCACGACCAATTACGGCGTGCGCGCCCGGCAGGAACTGCAACTGGTGCCGACCGTCACGGCGATCGCCGGGATCGGCTGGGAGACCACGCAGCTCAAGGGCGTCAGCACCGCTTACGCCTATCCGACGCTGAACAATCCCAACGTGGTGGTGCCGACCGTGCTCGGCGCCTCGCCGCAATTCCAGAACACCGCGCCGGAATTCGCGCTGATCTATCGGCCGAGCGCCGAATGGACCTGGCACGCCCGCGTCGCGACCGGCTACGGCACGCCGCAGGTCAACAATCTGTTCGTGCTGCCGAGCGGCGCCCCCGGCAACAACACCGCGCTGCAGTCGCAGACCAATGTCGGCTACGACATCGGCGCCGACTGGACGCCGAACCGGTCGCTGACGCTGAGCGCCACCGCGTTCTACGAGTTCTTCACCAACGAGATCGTGTCGCAGGCGACGCCGGTCGCCGGCGTCAGCTACAGCTTCAACGCGCCGCATTCGGAGCATCGCGGCGTCGAATTCGCCGGCCGCTGGGCGTTTGCCGAGGGCTGGGAGGCGAAGCTGGCCTATACGCGGCTAGACGAGATCTACACCGACTACACCGAGAGCATCGGCGCCTACCGGTTCAATCGCGTCGGCAACCAGATCCCCGGCATCTCGCCGAACGAACTGACGGCGCGGCTCGGCTACGATCAGTTGCACGGCGCGCTGACGGGGCTCGGCGGCTTCGTCGAGCTGGTGTGGAAGGACTCGTTCTATCTGGACAACGCCAATCTGCTGAAGGCGCCCGGCTACGAGCTGGTCAATCTCAACCTGCACTACAAGACCGAGCTGCAGTCGGACTATCTGCGCCAGCTCAGCGTGTTCTTCGAGATCCGCAACCTGTTCGACAAGACCTACATCGCCTCTGCCAACAATATCGCCAACACGGTGAACTCGGCGGGGGTGCAGAATCCCGCCAGCGTGCTGGCTGCGACGTCGGGGTCGATCTATGCGGGTTCGCCGCGCGCGTTCGTCGGCGGCATGAAGATCGCCTTCCGGTGATCTTCGACAAGGAGGCGGTCATGGCCCGTCAAACCATCATCGCGGCGCTCGGTCTGGCGCTCCTTCCGGCCGCGTCCGCCGCGGCGCAGTCCGGTCATCGCCACGCCGCCGAGACGGCCTGCGCGACGACCGAGCTGCGCTGCGCCTCCAAGGTCACGCCGGCGTTCGGGCGCGACGGCACGCTGTGGCTGATCTGGATGGCGGGCGGCCAGGTCTCGGTCGCCCATTCGGCCGATCGCGGCCGCACGCTGTCGTCGCCGGTGACGGTGACGCAGGGGACGCCGAAGCTCGACTGGGGACCGGACGCCCGCCCCAAGATCGCGCTCGATCGCGACGGGCACGTCGCGGTGACGTTCTCGATTTTCCGCGACGACGCCTTCAACGGCGAAGTCTTCACCAGCCGCTCGGCCGATGGCGGCGCCCACTTCGCGCCGCCGCAGCCGATCACGGCCGATCCCGAGAGCCAGCGCTTCGAGGCAATCGGCTTCCGCCCCGACGGACAGTTGTTCGCGGCCTGGCTCGACAAGCGCGACCGCGCGGCGGCGCGCAGCGCAGGCAAAAAGTATGACGGCGCGGCGCTGCTGTTCGCGACGTCGCCCGATGGCGGCGCGAGCTACGCGCCGGCCGCGGTGGCGGCGCCGCACACCTGCGAGTGCTGCCGGCTGGCGCTCGCCTTCGATCCGGCCGGCCACGCCGTGGTGGTGTTTCGCAATATGTTCGACGGCGGCGTCCGCGATCATGCGGTAATCACCTTCGCGGACGACGGCACGCCCGGCCCGCTGCATCGGGTCAGCGCCGACGACTGGCAGATCGCTGCCTGTCCGCATCACGGACCGAGCCTCTCGGTGTCGCCGGGCGGCACGTATCACGTCGTCTGGTACACCGCCGGCAAGGCCCGCAAGGGCTTGTTCTACGCGCAGTCGCGCGACGGCGGGCAGACGTTCTCCGAGCCGATGCGGCTCGGCGACCCGGACCGTGCGCCGGCGCGGCCCTACGTGCTGGCCGGCGCGAACGAGACCGCGATCGTCTGGAAGCAATTCGACGGCGACGCCACCGCGGTGCTGCTCATCACCTCGGCGGACGACGGCCGGACCTGGTCGGCGCCGCGCGTGATCGCCACCACGTCGGACGCCTCGGATCATCCCTTGCTGGTGACGGACGGCCGCGCGATCTATTTGTCCTGGATGACCAAGGCCGACGGCTATCGGCTGCAACCGATCGGGCATGAGCCATGAAACGCGTTCTTCTCGTGGTGCTGCTGCTGGCGGCGAACCTGACGGCGACCCCGGCGTCCGAGAGCGCCGGTCTGAAGCCGTTCGGCCGCGGCAGCTGGAAGACGCTGCTGCAGGCGCATGCCGGACGGCCGACGCTGGTGTATTTCTGGGGCGTGACCTGCGGGCCGTGCAAGGTCGAGCTGCCGCAGCTTGGCGCCTTCATGACGCAGAATCCCGCCGTCGACGTGGTGACCATCGATGCCGATCTGGTGCCGAATGCGGATCAGCCGGCGCTGGCGATGCTGCGCGGCGCCGGGCTGTCGGCCGCCGACAATTGGGTGTTCACCGACGGCTTCGCGGAGCGGCTGCGCTACGAGATCGATCCCGCCTGGCAGGGCGACATCCCTCGTACCCTGCTGATCGCGCCGGACGGCGGCATCGTCACCATCGAGGGCGTCGCCGAACTGGCGACGCTGCAGGAATGGTCCGCCAAGCACGTGCCGGCGAAGTAGCATCCGCAGGCCGGCGGCTTACGTTCCGGACAGCGCCGACCAGACGTTGGAGAGCTTGCGCTGCAGGCGCTGCTTGCGGGTCGGGGGTGGCGCGTCGTCCTCGTCTTCGGGCAGCCGCAGGCCGACCACGTTGACCCGGCCGCCGCCGAGGCTGCGGGCCACCAGCACGATCGAATCCAGCGGCAGCTCGGCGCCGACCGTCGGGGCTCGGTCGAGGTTGATGTCGAAGTAGTCCGCCAGCGTCAGCGCCTCCTCGCCGGCACGGACGCTGACGCCGTAGGCGCCGGCGAGGTCGCCGAGCGAGGTTTCGCCCGGCACCACGAAGTCGCCGAGCAGATGCGGGTCGGGCGCGCTGGACGGCGGCATGTCGACGAAGAAGCGGTCGAGCGCCTCGGCCTTCTCGGGCGGCGCCAGCAGATAGACGTAGTCGCCCGCCGAGACCGGCTCGGCCTCCGCGGGCGTCAGGATGCGCTCGTCGCGGATCACCAGCGTCGGCTTGGACCAGGACGGGATCAGGCCGCGCTTGAGATAGAGGCTCTTGGCGCGGACCGGGTAGCCGACGAGCTGCTGCTCGAGCTGGCCCGGCAGGTCGAGCTCGATGCGGCGCGGGCCGCGATCGGTGCGCGGCAGCGCGACGTGCAGCTTGCGGGCCGCGGGCCCCAGCGTCCAGCCCTGCAGCAGCAGCGAGATGATCACCACCACGAAGGCGACGTCGAAATACAGATAGGCCTTCGGCAGGTTCACCAGCATCGGGATCGAGGCGAGAAAGATCGCCACCGCGCCGCGCAGCCCGACCCAGGCGATGAACAGCCGCTCCCGCCAGTTGAAGCGGAATGGAGCCAGGCACAGGAACACCGCGGCCGGCCGCGCCACCAGCATCAGCGCCAGCGCCACCAGCACGGCGGGACCGACGCTGGCCATCAGCCGCTGCGGCGACACCAGCAGGCCGAGCAGCACGAACATCACGATCTGCGCCAGCCAGGTCGCGGCATCAAGGAAGGCCACCACCGAATTATGCGCTCGGGTCGGCTGATTGCCGATGATCATGCCGGCCAGATACACGGCGAGAAAGCCGGAGGCGTGCAGCATCTGCGAGGTGCCGAACACCACCAGCGCCGCGGTGGCGACGAACGGGGCGTGCAGGCCCTGCGGCAGCGCCACCCGGTTCAGCGCCATCACCACGGCGCGGCCACCGACCACGCCGATCAACGCGCCGAGCGCGGATTCGCGGACGAACTCGACGATCACGTGCAGGGTCGAGCTTTCGCCGCGGCTGATCAGCTCGACCAGCATCAGCGTCAGGAACACCGCGAACGGATCGTTGGTGCCGGATTCGACTTCCAGCGTGGCGCCGACGCGCGGCCGCAGCCGCAGGCCCTGCGAATGCACCAGCAGGAAGACCGCGGCGGCGTCGGTCGAGGCCACCACGGCGCCGGCGAGCAGCGCCTCGGTCCAGTTCAGGTCGAGCGCGTAGAGCGCGACCGGCGCGGTGATCAGCGCCGTCACCAGCACGCCGACCGTGGCGAGACCCATCGACGGCGCCAGCACCGTCTTGATGCTGGAGAACCGCGTCCGCAGTCCGCCGTCGAACAGGATCAGCGCCAGCGCCACCGAGCCGACCAAATAGGTGGTGCTGAGATCATCGAATTTCAGCCCGCCCGGCCCGGACTCGCCGGCCAGCATGCCGAGCAGCAGGAAGACCAGCAGCAGCGGCGCGCCGAACCGCAGCGCCAGCAGGCTCGACAGGATCCCCGCCATCACCAGGATGGCGCCGAGCAGGATGGCGATGCTGACGGTGTCGAGTGAGTCCATGGTCCCTGTGTAGCGGAGCGACTCGCGGCTGTCGTCCCTATCGTCGCAGCAGCGCCGTGCCTCGCGTGGCCCTCACCCCCACCCCTCCCCCGCGAGCGGGGGAGGGGGCTCGCCGTGCGGGGGGAGAGGCTTTTGTTTAAACTTTGCAGAGGCCCCGAGTCGCAGCGGGCTCCCTCTCCCGCTTGCGGGAGAGGGGTGGGGTGAGGGCGCCCCGGGCAGTGAGT
Organism: Rhodopseudomonas telluris; assembly: GCF_042432815.1. Taxonomy (NCBI): domain Bacteria; kingdom Pseudomonadati; phylum Pseudomonadota; class Alphaproteobacteria; order Hyphomicrobiales; family Nitrobacteraceae; genus Rhodopseudomonas; species Rhodopseudomonas telluris. Next base: position 56,852 of record NZ_JBHLWM010000003.1, on the reverse strand, counting down.
TAGCTCCATCTGGCCCAAATCACAGCCGCCCGCTAAGAACACACCCGCCAACAGCGGGAGCACGGCACCGGCGATGATCGATCTGACACAGGCTTACGAGGCGCTGCTGGCGGCGGCGAGCTCGATCGGCGCGGAAGTCACCTCGCCCTGGTTCTACACCCAGCTCGGCATGATCCTGGTGGCGCTCGGCATCGGGCTCGGCGGCGGCGCCCTGATCAAGGCGCGGGTCGACATGACCAAGCTGACGATGGGGTGGCCGGCGCCGCTGCGGATGTTTCTGCGCGTGGTGATCGACAGCGCCTGGACGGCGATCTTCGCCGCGGTGGTGATCGCGATCCGGCTGGTGATGCTGCAGGCGACCTGGCCGAGCCGCAGCTACCTGATCGGCATCTCGGCCAAGCTGGCGCTAGCCTGGCTGGTGATCCGGCTTGTCACCAGCATCCTGCGCAACGCCTTCCTGATCCGGGTGGTGTCGGTGTCGGCCTGGTGCGTCGCGGCGCTCAGCATCATCGGCCAGCTGTTTCCGGTGCTCGACGCGCTGGACTCGGTCTCGATCGAGATCGGCGGTCTGCGGCTGTCGCCGCTGCTGGTGCTGAAGCTGGTCGTGCTGCTGGCGGTGGCGCTGTGGCTCGCCAATATCGGCAGCAACTTCTTCGAGGGCCGGATCAAGCAGACCCGCGACCTGACGCCGTCGATCCAGGTGTTGCTGATCAAGCTGATGCGGATCGGCCTGATGGTGGCGGCGATCGCGCTGGTGATGAGCGCGGTCGGCATCAACCTGCAGGCGCTGGCGGTGTTCTCCGGCGCGGTCGGCGTCGGTATCGGCTTCGGCCTGCAGAAGATCTTCGGCAATTTCATCTCGGGCGTGATCCTGCTGGCCGACAAATCGGTCAAGCCCGGCGACCTCGTCACCATCGGCGAGAATTCCGGCAAGATCAGCGCGATGAACACCCGCTACATCTCGGTCGCCGCCGGCGACGGCCGCGAATTCCTGATCCCCAACGAGGATTTGATCACCCAGAAGGTCGTGAACTGGACCTATACGGACAAGAACACGCTGGTGAAGGTCGCCTTCGCCACCAATTACGAGGCCGATCCGCGGGTCGTCTGCAAGCTGGCGGTGGACGTGGCGGCCGCGGTACCGCGGGCGTCGAAGACCAAGCCGCCCGGCTGCATCCTGACCGAATTCACCGAGACGGGGATGAAATTCGCCCTGACGTTCTGGATCGCCGAGCCCGACGGCATGGATGCGGTCAAGAGCGAGGCGATGCTGGGCCTGTGGGACGCCTTCAAGCGGGAGGGCATTCGAGTTCCCTACCCGGTGCGCGAATTGCGGGTGCGAAACGGCGCGCTGCCGGTGGAAACCATCGTCGAAGTGCCGCAATAAGCGTCTCCGGGCTCACCCGGAGCCGCTTCGGCTTGCGCGGCGCGCGCTGATGACTAGATTGCGACGAACCCTTTGTTTCCCAAAACCAGACCGGCCCTATGAGCTACGTGGACGCCTCCGACGCCGCCCTGCGCAAGACAGGGCAGATCAAACTGCATGGCCCGGCCGGTTTCGCCGGTATGCGCAAGGCCGGGCAAATCGTTGCGCAATGCCTCGACGAACTGGTCGACATCGTCAAACCCGGGGTGCCGACCTCGGTGATCGACGATTTCGTGCGCGATTTCGCCTTCAGCCACGGCGCCTTCCCGGCGACGCTGATGTATCGCGGCTATCGCTATTCGACCTGCACCTCGATCAACCACGTGGTCTGCCACGGCATGCCGGGCGACCGGCCGCTGAAGGAAGGCGACATCGTCAACGTCGACGTCACCATGATCGTCGATGGCTGGTACGGCGATTCCAGCCGGATGTATCCGATCGGCCCAATCGCCCGAAAGGCCGAGCGGCTGATCGACGTCACCTACGAGTCGCTGCTGCGCGGTATCGCGGCGGTCAAGCCCGGCGCCACCACCGGCGACATCGGCCACGCCATCCAGAGCTTCGTCGAGCCGCAGCAGATGAGCGTGGTGCGCGATTTCTGCGGCCACGGCCTCGGCCGGCTGTTCCACGACGAGCCGAACATCATCCACGTCGGCAGCCCCGGCCAGGGCGCGGTGCTGAAGCCCGGCATGTTCTTCACGATCGAGCCGATGATCAATCTCGGCAAACCCTATGTGAAGATCCTGTCCGACGGCTGGACCGCGGTGACGCGAGATCGCTCGCTATCGGCGCAGTTCGAGCATTCGATCGGCGTAACCGAAACCGGCTGCGAGATCTTCACGCTCTCGCCAAAGGGCCTCGACAAGCCGCCGTTCGTGAGCTGACGACCGCTAAAACATCAACTCACTGTCTGGGGCGCCCTCACCCCAGCCCTCTCCCGCAAGCGGGAGAGGGAGCTCGCTGCCGATGGGGAGAGATTGTGCGTTACCTTGAGGCGCACGATCAGCTCAGAGTCCGAGACCATCAATCGCCGTCTCCCCGCGCACGGCGCGCCCCCTCTCCCGCTTGCGGGAGAGGGTTGGGGTGAGGGCGACGCGGGCACTGAACTAACTGGCCTTCCGTGCCTTGCTCCCCGCCGTACTCCGCACCGGCTTCCTGCCCTTCGCCGGCTCTTCCTTGGCCTTCCCGGCGCCGCTGCCGCTGATCGGCAGCAGCATCTCCTTCTGGCCGGGGGCGGTCTTGCGTTTCTTGGTGCGGGCGGGCTTCGGCGTGGAGACAGCTTTCTCGGAAGCATCGGAGGTCGAGGATTTCTTCGCCGACGCAGGTGACGCCTTGTCGCCCTGGCCGAGGCTCTTGCGCAGCGCCTCCATCAGGTCGACGACGTTGTCGCCGCTTGGGCGCGCCTTGGCGGCGATCGGCTGGCCGGCGATCTTCTTGTTGATCAGTTCGGTGAGCGCAGCCTCGTAGTGATCCTCGAACTTGTCCGGCTCGAAGTGGCCGGACTTCTGCTCGACGATATGCTTGGCGAGGTCCAGCATGTCCTTGGTGATCTTCACGTCCTGGATGTCGTCGAAGTAATCGGCGGCGTCGCGCACCTCGTACGGGTAGCGCAGCAGCATGCCCATCAGCCCGTTGTCGCGCGCCTCCAGCGCGATGACGTGCTCGCGGTTGGTCAGCACCACGCGGGCCAGCGCGACGCGATCCATCGACCGGATGGTCTCGCGGATCACCGCATAGGCGTCGTGGCCGACCTTGCCGTCCGGCACGATGTAATAGGGGCGCACCAGATACAGATCGTCGATCTCGGCCTTCGGCACGAACTGATCGATCTCGATGGTGCGGGTGGATTCCAGCGCGAGCGCGTCCAGTTCGTCGCGGGTGATTTCCACGTAGCTGTCCGTGTCGACCTTGTAGCCCTTCATGATGTCGTCGGACGACACCTCCTCGCCGGTCTCGGCATCCACCTTGAGGTATTTGATGCGGTGGCCGGTGCTGCGATTGATCTGGTTGAAGCTGATCTTCTCGGAGTCGGAGGTCGCGGGGAACAGCGCCACCGGGCAGGTCACCAGCGAAAGCCGCAAAAAGCCTTTCCAATTGGCGCGAGGGGCCATTGACGCATACTCCACTGACGCAACACACTGAGCCCGGACCGGCCCGTTTGGAACCGGGACTCAAGCGCAGGGGCTCGGATTCGTTCCCGGCGCTCCCATATTACCGTTCGTCTTGATAGCCATTCGTTAGTGTTCGGAGTACCAGGATGGTCGATCGCAGCCGGAATGCGCCCAAGGACCAGCCGCGCGACCTCGCGGACCGGATGGCGCAGCGCAGCAGGGCCGACGGTTTCGTGCGCGAAACCTTCGTGCTGCCGCGGCCCGATGCCCGGGCCAAAGCGCGGGCGTTTTTCGAGGCCTGGCCCAAGGCGGCCTACATGTCGGGCGTCGAGAGCTGGCGCGAACTGCCGGGTGATACCATCGAGTTCACCATGCGACGATTGCCGACCGCGGACTAAGCGCAACGAGCGTTGGGGCAAACGATCACTTGGCGGTTGCAAAAGCGGCGGCGCACGGCATGGTGAGACGGTGAGGACACGCGCCGGCCATGCCTTCGGACCGCCATGCCAGCAAATCGCGGTGAGCCGCTTCAGCAGCCCGGCTTCGCCGAGGCGCCGCATTATCACGGCCACCGCGAGCGGCTGCGCGAACGGTTTCGCGAGGTCGGCGCCGATGCGCTGTCGGACTACGAACTGCTCGAACTGGTGCTGTTTCGCGCACTGCCGCGCCGCGACGTCAAGCCGCTCGCCAAGGCGCTGATCGCGCGGTTCGGCTCATTCGCCGAGGCGATCCACGCGCCGGATGCGCGGCTGCGTGAAGTCAACGGCCTCGGCGAGGCGGCGATTACCGAGATCAGGTTGATCGCCGCGGCGGCGGCGCGGGTGACCAAAGGGCAGGTCAAGCAGCGCACCGTGCTGTCGTCGTGGTCGACGGTGATCGATTACTGCCGCACCACCATGGCGTTCGCCGACAAGGAGCAATTCCGCGTTCTGTTTCTCGACAAGCGCAATCAGCTGATCGCCGACGAGCTGCAGCAGGTCGGCACTGTCGATCACACGCCGGTGTATCCACGCGAGGTCGTCAAGCGCGCGCTGGAGCTCTCCGCGACGGCGGTGATCCTGGTGCACAACCATCCCTCCGGCGATCCGACGCCGTCGCAGGCCGACATCCAGATGACCAAGCAGATCGCCGCCATCGCCGACCCGCTCGGCGTCGCCGTCCACGACCACATCATCGTCGGCAAGAACGGCCACGCGAGCCTGAAGGGGATGAAGTTGTTTTAACAAGCGCCAGCCCCGTCATTGCGAGCGAAGCGAAGCAATCCAGCGCGGTGCACTGAGCTGGATTGCTTCGTCGCTTCGCTCCTCGCAATGACGGGGAGAGGGCGGATGTCTTAATAACTGAGCAGCCCCTCAGAATGCCCCGTGCCGCCCTTCGCCTTGCGTGAACCGCTCGGCGCCCTGGAGGGTCTCGCCGCTGTCGATGACCTGCAGGCCGCCGCGCATTTCGTTCATGATGGCGTCGTCTTCCGGCATGTCCCATTGCTGCAGCGCCGACAGCCGGTCGGCCCGCATGCAGATCTGCGGAAACGCGGCGATCTCCTTGGCGAGCGTGATGGCATGAAACGCTGCTTCGCCGCGGTGGACCAGGCGGTTGGCGAGCCCGATGCGGTGGGCCTCGATGCCGGAGACGGCCCGGCCGGTCAGGATCAGGTCCATCGCGTGCGAATGGCCGATCAGCCGCGGCAGCCGGATGGTGCCGAGGTCGATCAGCGGCACGCCGAAGCGGCGGCAGAACACGCCGAAGGTGGCGTCGTCGGCGGCGACCCGCATGTCGGCCCACAGCGCCAGTTCGAGCCCGCCGGCGACCGCAAAGCCTTCGATCGCGGCGATCACCGGCTTCGACAGCCGCAGCCGGCTCGGGCCCATCGGGGCGATGCTGCCATGGCCGGCGATGTCCCGCCGGCGCTCGGCGTCGCCCGTTGCGACCGCCTTGAGGTCGGCGCCGGCGCAGAACGTGCCGCCGGTGCCGGTCAGCACCGCGACCGACGAGGTTTCGTCGGCATCGAACGCCAGGAAGGCGTCGTACAGCTTCTTGGCGGTGGCGCCGTCGACCGCGTTGCGGCGCTCCGGCCGGTTGATCGACACGATCGTTACCGGTCCGTCGCGATTGATCAGCACCGTGTCCTTGGTCATGCGGAAACTCCGTCGTCTTGCGAGGTCAGAGGCGGGTGTTGCGGAAGCGGATATCAGCTGCGGCTTGGTCGCCGACGTTGATCATTATCAAAGGTCGTCCCCCCGACGTCATTCCGGGGCGCTCGCGAACCCGGAATCCATACTCCCAGTGCTGATTGTGATGAACTTGCGTTGAACCGCTACACCTTGGCCTCGACGCCAGGGGTATGGATCCCGGGTTCGCGCTCCGCGCGCCCCGGGATGACGGGTGATTACTTCACCACCAGATCGGCGCCGGTCAGCCGGCGATAGGCTTCGAGGTAGCGCTTCGACGTCGCGTCGACCACCTCGGCGGGCAGCTTCGGCGGCGGGGCTTCGCCGTTCCAGCGGCCGGCGCGGCGTTCGGCGTCGAGGTGGTCGCGCAGTGGCTGCTTGTCGAAGGAGGGCTGCGGCCGACCGGGCTGATACGCGTCGGCGGCCCAGAACCGCGACGAATCCGGCGTCATCACCTCGTCGATCAGGATGATGCGGCCATCGGTGTCGCGGCCGAATTCGAACTTGGTGTCGGCGATGATGATGCCGCGCTGGCGGGCGATCTCTTCGCCCAGCGTGTAGATCGCCCGCGTCATGCTTTCGAGCGTGTAGGCGTCTTCCTCGCCGACGATCTCGCGCATCCGCGCGATGGTGATGTTCTCGTCGTGGCCGGTCTCGGCCTTGGTGGCGGGCGAGAAGATCGGCGGCGTCAGCTTGTCGCTTTCCAGAAGGCTTTCGGGCAGCTTTTCGCCGGCCAGCGTGCCGGAGGCGGCGTATTCCTTCCAGGCCGAGCCGGTGATGTAGCCGCGGATCACGCACTCGATCGGAAACACCGTGGTCCGTTTGCAAAGCATGGCGCGACCGGCGATCTCGGCGCGGTGCGGCGCCAGCACCGGTACGGCGTCGACGATCTCGTCGGTCTCGGCGCTGATCATGTGGTGCGGCACCACGCCGCCGAGCTGGCTGAACCAGAAGGCGCTGACCTGGGTGAGCACCGCGCCCTTCATCGGGATGGTCTCGCCCATCACCACGTCGAACGCGCTGATCCGGTCGGTGGTGACGAGCAGCAGCCGCTCGTCGTCGACGGCGTAGATGTCGCGCACCTTGCCGCGGCCGATCTTGGTCAGCGGCAGGTCGCTCGAAAGCATGGTGGTCATGGGCGGTCTTTCACGCAGCAGGCGACCGCCGGCGGCCGGCGGTGCGCAACAATCGGAGGCCGCAGTTTATCACTCCGGCAGCGGAATGAACTCGCTCTCGTTCGGAACGGCGGCGAAACGGCCGGTTTTCCAGTCCTGTTTGGCCTGTTCGATGCGCTCTTTGCTGGACGAGACGAAATTCCACCAGATGTGGCGCGGCCCCTCCAGCGCGTCGCCACCCAGAAACATCATCCGCGTATCGGTCTGCACCCGGACGGTGATGCGGTCGCCGGGACGGAAGATCAGCAGCTGCGGCCCGACATGGCGGTCGCCGGCGATCTCGATCTCACCGTCGACCAGATAAATCGCGCGTTCCTCGTGGTCGGGATCGAGCGGCACCGAGGTCCCGGCGCGGGCATTGACCTCGACATAGAACCACGGCGACACCATCGTCACCGGCGAGCTCTTGCCGAACGCCGAACCGGCGATCACCCGGGCGGTGAAGCCCGAGGTCTCGATGGTCGGCAACGTCGCGGCGGCGAAATGCTGGAACGACGGGGCGATTTCCTCGGAGCCCTTCGGCAGCGCGATCCAGCTCTGCAGGCCGAGCATCGCCTGGCCGTCGCGGCGCTCGACGTCGGGCGTGCGCTCGGAATGCGCGATGCCGCGGCCGGCGGTCATCAGGTTCATCGCGCCGGGTGCGATCTCCTGGATGTTGCCCTCGCTGTCGCGGTGCATGATCTTGCCGTCGAACAGATAGGTGACGGTGGCGAGCCCGATATGCGGATGCGGCCGCACGTCCATGCCCTTGCCGGCGATGAACTGCACCGGCCCGAAATGATCGAAGAAGATGAACGGCCCGACCATCTGCCGCTTGCCGTGCGGCAACGCGCGGCGCACCGCGAAGCCGTCGCCGAGATCGCGGGTGCGCGGCACGATGACGAGATCGAGCGCGTCGCAGGTTTGCGGATCGCCGAGCTCGGGATCGATCGATGGCATCCAGCTCATGATGGTCTCCTCAAACTATCGATCCGTCATTGCGAGGAGCGCAGCGACGAAGCAATCCAGACACCGTGCACTGCGCTTCTGGATTGCTTCGCTTCGCTCGCAATGACGGGGTTAGGTCATTGCTAGGATCATTCGGCCGCGATGCTACGCCGGCGGGGCGATCGCCAGCGGGGCGGAGGCTTTGCCGTTGGTCTTGCGCGGTTCGCTGGTCAGCGGCTTCGACGGCAGTTGTTTGCGCACCGCGGAGGCGGCGGCGATCTGGGCGCGTTCGGCGAAGGCTTCGTGGTTGGCCTCGATCTCGCCGAGCGCATACAGGTAGTTGACCATCAGCCCGTGCGACTGCCGCATGCCGTTGGGCGAGCGGTCGCCGAGGAAGTTGAGAGCTTCGAGTCGCGCGCCGTTGCCGAGATGGAAACGCGCCACCGGATCGAGCGGCAGGCCACGCGGGTTCTTGGCCTGCAGGAAGTACGCGGCCGCGAGCGGCAGCAGCAGCGGCCGGATGTGATCGGCCGCCTCCTGATCGTCGAACCAGTTCGGCGTATCGAGCACGTCGAGCGCCGCGCGCGCGGAGGCGTCAAGCAGCACCGAGTCGGCATCGGCGCGCTCGCGCGCCAGCCATTTGGCGAAGCCCGGCACCGGCGACAGCGTGACGAAGCTCTGTACGTTGGGCAGCTCGCGCTTGATCTCCTCGACCACCTGCTTGATCAGGAAATTGCCGAAAGAGATGCCGGCGAGGCCCTTCTGGGTATTGGAGATCGAGTAGAACACCGCGGTGGTGGCGTCCTTCGGTGCAATCGGCGCGCGATCGAGATCGAGCAGCGGCGCGATCGCGCCGGGACGCTCCAGCGTCAGCGCGACCTCGACGAAGATCAGCGGCTCGTCGACCAGTTGCGGATGGAAGAAGCCATAGCAGCGCCGATCCGGTGGCGCGAGCCGTGCGCGCAGATCGTCCCAGTTGTGAATGGCGTGGACCTGCTCGTAGCGGATGATCTTTTCGAGAATGTTCGCCGGCGTATTCCAGTCGATTCGCTGCAGCACCAGAAAGCCCCGATTGAACCACGAGGTGAACAGATGCACGAAGTCGGCGTCGACATGCTTGAGCTGCGGATGATCGCCGAGATGGCGCAGCACGGCCTCGCGCATCCGCACCAGCGACGTCGTGCCGCCCGGCGCGAGGTTGAGACGGCGGATCAGTTCCTGCCGGCGCGGCTCGGCGGCTTCGAGCAGGCGACCGGCTGCGTCCGGTGACGCACCGCTGACGTGAAATGCTTCGACCGCTTCGGTGAGTTCAGCCAGATCGGGGCCGAACTGTTCGGCGAGCGCGTCGAGAAAGCCGATCTGGTCCTGCTCGTCGGCGTCGTCGTAGCCGGATAGCAGCGTGCTCGCGAGCGCGACGCCGGTGGCTTCGCCGCGGCGGGACAGCAGCGTTTCGCCGAGCGCGATCAGCTCTTCTTTCGTTTTGGGCTGATTGCTATTCGACTTGAACAGGCTGCGGCCGCGCTCGGTGAGGCTGGTGAACAGCCCGCCAAGGAATTCCGACGCGCGATCGACGGTCGCTTGCGGCATTCACTTCTCCCTCTGACTTCGTGATGTGGCGGTGTCGCGACGCCGCCGGCTTCGATCGAAATCATAGAGGCGCCACGCGACCTGTTCCAGACGCGCGACGCCGCAGATGGTTGCGCCACGGCATCGTGATCGCAGCGGCTGCGATCATCAGTTCGCCAGCACTTCCGCGGTCACGTCCTCGACATGATGGAGCAGGCAGATCAGGCGGCCGTCGGCGTCGTGGATCGGCGTGTTGATCGGCTGCCAGTAGCGCTCGACGAACGTTCCGGATGCGTCGCGGACATCGTAGCGTTGAACCTGCATGGCGTGCGGCTGACCCGTCTCCACAACCGAGCTGAGCGACCTGTAGAGATTGCTGACGCCGTCGGCGGTTTCGATCGCCGGGTTGTCCGGGAAGACCTCGAACAGCGGCTTGCCCGAAACCTCGCGGCGATCGGTGAAGGTGGCGCGCGCATAGGCGTCGTTGATATCGATGATCTTCAGCCCGGGGCCCGGATTGATCAGCATGTAGGGATGCGTCGAGGTTTCGAAGCTCGGGCGCAGTTGATGGATCACCGATTCCAGATCGCCGCTGGGCCGCTTCGGCGGCACCGGCGACAGATTGGCGCCGGACATCTGCGAGTTCAGCAAAGCGAGTTCGCGCTTGGCCGACGACAACAGCGTCAGCAACGTACGCCGCAGGGTCGGTTCGCTCGCTTCGTCGAGCAGCCGGCCGAAATGCGCGATGTTCTGTTCGCAAACGAACCGCTGCATGGGCTCACCTCGCCGCACAAGTGTGCCGAGACGAATAGCTACTCTGGATTGAAAGTAAGTCAATACCTCGCAAGGCGTGGGTTGGCGCGTCAGCGCGCCAACCCGGTCACCTCGGAGACCTTGCCGTGACGCTCCAGCGTCAGGATGGCGTCGGCGAATTGCTGCGCGCGGCCGTCCAGCACCGGGCGGGCAAGCTGCAGGAATTTCTGCGCCATCGCCTGGTCGGTCGGGAAGGAATTCGGCTCGCCGGACGGATCGGCGTAAATCCGCTCGTGCACGCCGTCCTCGGTGGTGATCGAGACCCGGGCGCCGAACGGGTGGGTCTTGCCCTCGAGCCGGGAGTCCTGGACCACGTCGAAGCGATCGGCGAGCGCGTCGATCGCCGGGTCGCCGAGCCGGGCGTAGTCGTCCCAGCCGAAGCTGCCCTGGTCGAGCGCCAGCGCGCCGGTGAAGAACATCGAGAACTGGCCGCCGACGATCGACGACGGATGCCGCTTGGTCGCGGCGTCGCCGGTCAGCGTGATGCCGTTGCGATGCAGGCCGACTTCGACGCGCTTGACCTGATCGGGCGTGAGATTGTGCTCGCGGCGCATCGCGATCAGCGCATCGATCGCCGCATGGGTGTAGCGGCAGCTCGGATACGGCTTCACGCCGATCTTCATCGTCTCGTAGACTTGGCCGAGATCCGCCACCGCCTTGTCGTGATGCGGCGTGTCGGTGTAGCCGACCAACAGGCCGTGAATGCCTTCGACCGACTCGCTTGAGCCGAGGAAGTCGTTCTTGGCCAGCGTCGCGGCGATCACGCCGTTCATCGCGGCGGCGCCGACCTGGTAGCGCTTGTTCCAGGCGCCGTTGACCAGGAATTGCAGCGAGCCGGCCGCCTGGCTGCCGGAGACGCCGAACGCCGAGACGATCTGTTCGGCGCTGAGGCCGTACAGCTTGGCGGCTGCCGCGGCGGCGCCGTAGGTGCCGGCGGTCGCGGTGGGGTGGAAGCCGCGGGCGTAATGCGAGGTCGGGTCGAGCGCGTTGCCGAGCCGGCAGCAGACCTCATAGCCGGCGACGATCGCGGTCAGCACGTCGCGGCCCGAGGCGCCGACCAGTTCGCCGACCGCGAAGGCGGCCGGCACCACCGGCGCCGACGGATGCAGCGAGGAGTCGGCGTGGGTGTCGTCGAAATCCAGCGAATGGCCGAACGCGCCGTTGAGCAGCGCCGCCACCGCCGGGGTGCGGCGCTTGGCATCGCCGAACACGGTGGCCTCGCCGTCGGCGTCGAGCGACAGCGCCTGCAGCATCGCCAGCAAAGAGGGGGTGGATTCGGCGTCGCGCCGGGCGCGGATCGCACTGCCGAGGAAATCGAGGGTGAGCACCTTGGCCCGGGCCAGCACGTCCTGCGGAATGTCGTCGAAGCGCAGCGCGGCCACATAGCCGGCGAGCGTGGCGGTTTCGTTGGCCATGGAGGCTCCCTGTTGTTTTGCGCGGCACGTTAGGCGGGCAGGCGATGCGGTTCAAGCCGTGCGGCCGCATCGCGGGGCTGCGCGGCGGCTGCGGCCGCGATTGCGCCGCAGCGGTCGCTATGCTCTGTCAGCCGTCACCATAGAGGCTGCGATTCCCCCTGCATGAAGCCGTTCTGGTCCCGATATCCCGCACATTGGCGCCCGCGCCGGCCGCAATGGGGCCTGGCGCTGCGCGTCACGCTGGCGTCGCTGCTGGCGCTGGCGATCGCCCAGGCGCTGCATCTGCACCTGCCGCTGTGGGCGGTGCTGACCGCCATCATCGTCACCCAGCTCAGCGTCGGCCGCTCGGTGCAGATCGCGTTCGACTATCTGGTCGGCACCATCGGCGGCGCTATCTATGGCGGCGCCATCACTATCCTGCTGCCGCATCACAACGAGTTGGAGCTGCTCGGCGTGCTGGCGCTGGTGGTCGCGCCGCTGGCGCTGCTCTCCGCCGTCAAGCCGAACCTCAACGTCGCCACCGTGACGGCGATCATCGTGCTGCTGGTGCCGACCATGACCAAGGTGGCGCCGCTGGATTCGGCGATCGACCGGGTGCTGGAAGTCGCGGTCGGCGCGCTGACCGGGCTGCTGGTGTCGTTCCTGGTGCTGCCATCGCGGGCGCAGGCGCTGGCGCTCGGCGCGGCCGCGCGGGCGCTCGACCTGATGGCGGTCGCGCTCGGCGAACTGCTCAACGGTCTGACCAAGGGCCTCGACACCGACGCGCTGCACCGGCTGCAGGACGGCATCGGCGAATCGCTGGTGAAGCTGAACCAGATCGGCGGCGAGGCCGAGCACGAGCGTGCCACCGGCCTGTCCGGAGGGCCGGATCTGGCGCCGCTCAACCGCACGCTGCTGCGGCTGCGGCACGATCTGGTGATGGTCGGCCGCGCCGTGACGGGGCCGCTACCGGAGCCGCTGCGGGACCGTCTCGGCCCGTCGCTGGAATCGTTTCGCGCGGCCGCGACGCTGCACCTCGCCGCCAGCGCCGCGGCGCTGCGCGACCGGGAGCCGCCGCCGCCGCTGCGGGCCGTGACGGCCGCGCTCGACGGCTACGCGGCCGAGGTCCAGGCGGTCCGGCAGGACGGGCTGACGCGCGGTCTGTCGGGCGAGCAGATGGAGCGGTTCTTCGCGCTCGGCTTCGCCATGGAGCAGCTCCGCCAGAATTTCGTCGATCTGGAAATGCGGGTGGCGGAGTGGGTCAAGGCGAGCGCGGCCGGGAAAGCCTCGGCGGCCTGATCGTCAGCGCGTGCGCAGCGCTTCGAGGGCGGCTTCGCTGAGCCGCTGCGGATCGTGTTCGCCGCGCGAGGCATCTTCGAGAATGTGGTCGGAGAGAAACTGCAGGACGCTCGACGGCGTCTGCAGCGGCAGCGCCTCCATGCAGCGCTCCAGCGCGTCCGACATCGCCGCCACCACCGCCGGGCTGAAGGCGTGCGAGGCGGTTTCGCCCGATGCTGCGGGCGCGGGCGTCGTCGTCGCCGTCGTCGTCTTCAGCTTGCTGCCGAGCCGGGCTGCTTCCTCCAGCACGCACAGATGGATCAGCGCCGATTGCGCCAGCGTGTCCTCGTCGGTCTCACCGCCGCGCGACAGCGCAACGATGCGCGCCGCCAACCGCTTCCGGTTGTCGTCCGTCTCGACCCGGGAGCCTTCGATGGCGATGAAGCGCTCCCACGCGCTGTCGAAGGCGCGCGCCAAGGCCGCCGTCGTCGCGTCGACCTCAGTCGTGCTGCTGGTCTGTTTGGTTTCGCCGTCCACCTTCGCCAACCGCCGCCGTCCCCTGAAGTTCCGAGCCGTCAGGCCGCGAGCTGCCGCAACATCGCCCGCACCACCATCCGGTGAAACGGCATGATGGTCGCCAGATAGATCCGGCCGAGCCGGTTGTTGGTCCGCACCAGCGTCGAAGCGACGACCCGCCGGCCGGCCGCCTGGTCCTCGACGTCGATCACCACCCGGAAATCGAGATGGCTGTCGTCGAACCCGGCGACGACGCGCTGCGGCGTCTCGCTGCGCACCGGGAAGATGCCGATGCTGTCGCCGCGATCGGGCCGGCCTGGCGCCGGCGTCCTCAGCCCGAACGGCGTGACGATGAGATTGCGCAGCCGCATCAGGACGCCGATCCAGCCGGGGCCATGTTCGATCATCTGGATCGCGGCGCTGCGGGCGTCGAGCGTCCGGCTGCCGATCCCGATCGCATAGGCGTCGACGAAGTCCGCGCCAGGCAGCAGCGCGTCGCGGTCGACGGTCGGCGGGATTTCATGGACGGACATTGGCGTTTCCTCGTCCCGATCGCGAACCGGCGCGGCGGCCGGTCAGATTTTGACCACCATGAAGAAGATCGCCGCCACCAGCGGCACGGTGGCGACGATGCCCCAGACCAGCCAGCGCCGCGCGTCGCGCCAATAGCTGTCGGGGATCGGGCTGCCGTCGGCGAAGCCGCGCGCCGCTCTCGCCTGGCGGATCTGCAGCGGGATCAGCACGCCGAGCCACATCAGGCCCGAGATCGCGAACAGAATCTGCCCGATGACCAGCCAGAACGAGGTGAACAGCGGGATGCCCTTGTAGATCGCGGCGCCGTAGCCGCCGACCATCACCAGCACGATGCCGATGACGGTGAAGATGAAATCCGACACGGTGACGCCGCGCTGGGCGTGAGCGACGATCTTGGGATCGCGCGTCATGTCGGAGAAAGCCTTCCAGAACGCCGTGATGGTGACGTTGCCGACCAGCACCACCACGCCGACGACGTGGAGAAATTTGAAGACGTCGTAGATCTGGTCCGACAACATGCACTCCGGTCCGGGCCTGCCGGTCAGCGCCGCGCAACCGGGAGGAGAGCGTGGCGGCCTTGCTCTGCTCGGGGTTTTCCGGGCGCTTGTCAAATCGACCTTCGTTGCGCGGCAGGATGGCGCGTGTCCGCGCATCCGGCGCGAAGTCGTGGAACCTTCGCGCTGCGACCAGTTGAGGCGGCCCGGCAGAGTTGTTAGCGTCGCTAAGCGCCTGAGTCGCGACGCCCCACCGCGTTTCCTTTCCGCTCTGTCCGGCGAGCCGCATGAGCAGACCCCAGCTTCTGCCCGAGTCTCCAAGCGAATTGGAGATCGTGAGATTTCTGCGCCGTTTCTCCGAACTGATCGCCACCGGCCAAAGCGCCGGCTATCTGCGTCATGCGGCCGGTTTGATCGAACAACAGGCCGAACGCATCCGGGAGACCGAGGCCCAGCTGCAGCAGCAGACGCGCGATGCGGAAAGCAGTCGCGCGGCGACGCGTGACGCCGAGGCCGCGGCGCGCAGCCTGCGCGAGGAGGTCGCCCCGCAGCAGCGGGCGCTGGCCGCGCTGCAGGACAGGCTCGCGTCGGCCGAGACCGAATTCGCCGCCGAACGCGCGCGCCTGCTGGAGCGGATCATGCGCGCCGAGGGACGCGTTGCCGAGGCCGATGGCGAGCTCCGCCGCTTGCGCGGCCAACTCGCGCCGCTCGGCCGCAGCCACGCGGTCGTCGCGGTGGAGACGCTGCGGCTGTTGCGCGGCCAGTTCGATGCGCTGGCGCAGGAGCTTCAGCGCGGGGGCGATCTGGTTTCCGGCGCGATGTGCCAGGTCGGCATCTGCGCGATCGACCAGACTCTCGCCGCGAGATCCGCGCCGAGCGCGGCCGCTGTTCGGCAGAGTGCTTGAGCACAGCCGCGCCGGAGCCGGCCGCCGCGCGGCGCCATGGCGTCTCGCTGGGGGAGGCCACGTCGGCGTGGCTGCGGATCGCCTTGCTGTCGTTCGGCGGCCCGGCCGGACAGATCTCGGTGATGCATCGCATCGTCGTCGACGAGAAGCGCTGGGTCTCGGAAGAGCGATTCCTGCATGCGCTGAACTACTGCATGCTGTTGCCCGGGCCTGAAGCCCAGCAGCTCGCCACCTATCTGGGCTGGCTGATGCACGGCACGCGCGGCGGACTGATCGCCGGCGGGTTGTTCATCCTGCCCGGCGCGCTGGCCATCATGGCGCTCAGCATCGTCTATGTGTCGTTCGGACAGCTCGGCTTCGTGGCCGCGCTGTTCTTCGGCCTCAAGGCCGCGGTGCTGGCGATTGTGCTGCAGGCGGTGGCCCGCGTCGGCGGGCGGGCGTTGAAGACCAGCGCGATGCGCGTGCTGGCCGCGCTGGCGCTGCTCGCCATCATGGTGTTCGACGTGCCGTTTCCGTTGATCGTGCTCGGCGCCGGACTGATCGGCTGGATCGGCAGCCGCACCGGCTGGATGCCGGCGCGGGGCGCGCCGGGAGTTGGCGGCGACGGCGACGGTCTTGTGACCGCGGCGAGCAGTTCGGCCGGGCAGGCACTGCGCGTGGCCGCGGTGTGGCTGGTGCTGTGGCTTGCGCCGGTCGCGGCGCTGCTGATCGTTCTCGGCCCAGACAACGTGTTCAGCCAGCTCGCCGTGTTCTTCTCCAAGATGGCGCTGGTGACGTTCGGCGGCGCCTACGCGGTGCTGGCCTATGTGGCGCAGCTCGCGGTCGATCACTACGGCTGGCTGCGTCCGGGCGAAATGCTCGACGGTCTCGGCATGGCGGAGACGACGCCCGGACCGTTGATCATGGTGCTGCAATTCGTCGGCTACGTCGCGGCCTATCGGGCGCCCGGCGCGCTGCCGCCGGTGGCCGCCGGTGTGCTCGGCGGCCTGCTGACGACATGGGTCACCTTCGCGCCGTGCTTTCTCTGGATCTTTCTCGGCGCGCCCTATGTCGAACGGCTGCGCGGCAACACGGCGCTGTCGGCCGCGCTCGCAGCCGTCACCGCCGCGGTGGTCGGGGTGATGCTCAACCTCGCGCTGTGGTTCGCCGTCCATACGCTCTTCCGCGAGGTGCGGACGCTGCCGGTTGCGGGGCTGACATTGGACGTGCCGGTGCTGTCCAGCCTCAATGTCTGGGCGGCGCTGCTGACGGCGGCCGCGATCGTGGCGGTGTTTCGCTTCAAGGCCGGCACCGCCGTGGTGCTGCTCGGTTGCGCCGGCGCCGGGCTCGGGCTGCACGCTCTGGGGCTGGTTTGATCGCCGCGACCGGGGCCGAGGAACATTCCCGGTCGCCGCGGGTCATCTCCGGCGTGCGCCGCCGCAGTCCGCCGCAAAACCGCTCGCCATCCATTCCATGCTGCAATGCAACAACTATATGAGCCAGCGCCTGCGGGCTGCCGGAGTAGGAGCTGTCGTGTCCCTGAAAAACACCATCGATTTCCTCGCCCATCTTCGAAAGATGAACGGATTCAGCGGGTTGAGTGGAAGTGGCGGGGCGTCGGAAGCGGCCAGCCGGCTGACCGAGACCAGCGATTTCGGCACCAATCCGGGCAATCTGAGGATGCTGTCGTTCGTGCCCGAAGGGGCCTCGGAGCGCATTCCTCTGGTCGTCGTGCTGCATGGCTGTACCCAGACGGCCGCCGGCTATGAGGTCGGCACCGGCTGGTCGGCGCTGGCGGAGCGCTACGGCTTCGCGCTGCTGATGCCGGAGCAGAAGCGCGCCAACAATCCCAACGGATGCTTCAACTGGTTCGTGGCGGAGGACATCCGGCGCGATCACGGCGAGGCCGGGTCGATCCGGCAGATGGTGGAGCATATGGCCCAGCATCACAGCATCGACCGGGCGCGGATCTACTTCACCGGCCTGTCGGCCGGCGGCGGCATGACCGCGGTGATGCTCGCGACCTATCCGGACGTCTTCGCCGGTGGCGCGGTGATCGCCGGCCTGCCTTATGGTGTGGCGACCAATGTGCGCCAGGCGCTGAAGGAGATGCGTCAGGCCTCGCCGCAATCCGCCCGCGCACTGGGCGATCTGGTGCGCCATGCGTCGTCGCATCGCGGGCCATGGCCGAAACTGTCCGTGTGGCACGGCACCGCCGACAGCACCGTGAATGCCGCCAACGCCGACGCGCTGGTGCGGCAGTGGCTCGATCTGCATGGCCTGCCGGAGCAGCCGATGGTCGAACGCAAGATCGACGGCTTTCCGTATCGGGCATGGCGAAGCGCCAGCGGCGAAACCGCGGTGGAGTCCTACACCATCACCGATATGGCGCACGGCACGCCGCTCGGCCGCGCCGACGACGAACAATTCGGAGTCGCGGGGCCCTATCTGCTCGCGGCCGGCATTTCCTCGTCGTACTACATCGCCGAGTTCTTCGGTCTCACCGGGCCGATCCAGCGAAAGAAGACGGCGGTGACCAAGTCCGCGCCGCGGCCCGAGCGCGACGTTACCGAGGTTCCGGCGGGACGGGCCAAAGCCCGCGGTTCGGCCGGCGCTCGGGCGAACCAGGCGCCGCCGCGCGATCGCCGCGGCTTCGACGTCAACGCGGTCATCACCCGCGCGCTCACCGCAGCGGGGCTAATGAAGTAATCGCCGCGCCGCTTCGGCGGTTCCATCTGGGTCCCGAGGGTTGCGGCGGCATCTAACGGTGTTAGGTTGCCGCTGTCGCCCGCGGCGAGACCCCTCCTCACATCATGTTGGACCCGACATCATCGCTGACACCTGATTTTCTCGCCCGCGGCGGTGAAATGGGCGCGCTGATGCGTGCGCAGGATTGGGCGAATTTCCCGCTCGGACCGCCGCAAGGGTGGCCGCAGGGGCTGCGCACCGCCGTGCGGATCGTGCTCAACACGCATCATCCGATGCTGGTGTGGTGGGGACCGGAGCGGCTGCAGTTCTACAACGACGCGTATCGCGAAGTGATCGGACCCGAGCGGCATCCGCGCGCGCTGGGCCAGCCCGCGCGCGAGTGCTGGCCCGAGTTCTGGGATCAGCTCGCACCCAAGATCGATCAGATCATGGCCGGCGGCGAGCCGATCTGGCGCGAGAACGAACTGGTGCCGGTGATCCGCCACGGGCGGCTCGAAGACATCTACTGGACCTACGGCTTCAGCCCGATCGATCAGGACGACCGCGTCGGCGGCGTGCTGGTGGTGTGCCGCGACGTCACCGGCGACGTGATGGCCTCGATGGCGCTGCGCGAACGCGAGGCCGAGCTGGCGCGCGTCCAGCAGATCGGCCGGATCGGCGGGCTCGAAGTCGATCTGCGCTCCGGCTTCCGCAACCGGCGCTCGCCCGAATATCTGCTGGTCCACGGCCTGCCACCCGACGCCACGCACGAGACCCACGAGGATTGGGTCCGCCGGATTCATCCCGAGGATCGCGAGATCACCGAGCAGCAATTCGTCGAGGCGGTGAAGGGCACGACGCGGGACTACACGGCGCGCTATCGCATCATTCGTCCGAGCGACGGCGAGACGCGCTGGATCTCGGTGCGCTCGGTGATCGAGCGCGACGATAACGGCACGCCGCTGCGTTTGGTCGGGGCGCATATCGACGTCACCGAGCAGGTGCAGGCCGAGCAGCGGCTGCAGGCCAGCCAAGAGGCGGCGCATCGGCTGGCCGATCAGCTCGCGCAGCTCAACACCACGCTCGAACAGCGCGTGCAGGAAAAGACCCGCGAGCGCGACCGCATCTGGAACGTCTCGCAGGACCTGCTGCTGGTCACCGACCAGGACGGCGTGTGGCGCACCGTCAATCCGGCCTGGACTAACACCCTCGGCTGGAGCGCCGCCGAGCTGCTCGACCGTACGTCCGAATGGCTCGAGCATCCCGCCGATGGCGGCGTGACGCGGCGGCATTTCGCGCGGCTCGCTTCCGGCCCCGGCACCGTGCGGTTCGAAAGCCGCATCCGCCATCGGGACGGCAGCTATCGCTGGCTGTCCTGGACCGGCGTGTCGGACGCCGACGCGATCTATGCGGTGGCGCGCGACGTCACCGCCGACAAGGCGGCGGCCGAGCGGCTCAAGCTGGCCGAGGAGGCGCTGCGGCAATCGCAGAAGATGGAAGCGGTCGGCCAGCTCACCGGCGGCATCGCGCACGACTTCAACAATCTGCTGACCGGCATCGTCGGCTCGCTCGACCTGATGCAGACCCGGCTCGCGCAGGGCCGGCTCGACAATCTCAACCGCTACATCGGCGTGGCGATGACGTCGGCCAATCGTGCCGCTGCGCTGACGCACCGGCTGCTCGCCTTCGCGCGGCGCCAGCCGCTGGTCCCCAAGCCGGTCGACGTCAATCAGCTCGTGGAGTCGCTGGAGGATCTGCTGCGGCGAACCATCGGCGAAGCGATCGACCTTGCGATCGCTCCGGCGCCGGATCTGTGGCTCACGCTGTGCGATCCCAATCAGCTCGAAAGCGCGCTGCTCAACCTGGCGATCAACGCGCGCGACGCGATGCCGGAAGGCGGTCGGCTGACGGTCGCGACCCGCAACGCCAGTGTCGATGCCGCCGAGATGCCGGCGCTGGTGCCGGGCGACTATGTGTGTCTCACCGTCTCCGACACCGGCACCGGGATGAGCGAGGAGGTTGTGGCGCGCGCGTTCGATCCGTTCTTCACCACCAAGCCGCTCGGGCAGGGCACCGGGCTCGGCCTGTCGATGATCTACGGCTTCGCGCAGCAGTCACACGGCCACGCCGGCATTACCAGCCGACTCGGCGAGGGCACCTCGGTGACGCTGTATCTGCCGCGCGAATACAGCGAGGTCGCGGCGCGGCCCGCCCCCGCGGCGCCGGCGCATGAATTCGCGGCGCGCGGCGAGACCGTGCTGGTGATCGAGGACGAGGCGGTGGTGCGCGGCGTGATCGTCGAAATGCTCCGCGACCACGGCTACACCGTGCGCGAAGCGATCGATGGCCCCTCGGGGTTGGCAAAGCTGCAGCAGGGCGGGACGATCGATCTGCTGTTGTCGGATATCGGACTGCCCGGACTCAATGGCCGCCAGCTCGCCGATCAGGCCCGGATGGTTCGGCCCGATCTCAAGGTGCTGCTGATGACCGGCTATGCGGAGAGCGCAGCGATGACCGAGGGCATCGTCGAGGCCGGCATGGAGCTGATTACCAAGCCATTCGACCTCGGCGACCTCGTGGCCCGCGTCCGCGCGCTGATCGCCAAGTAGTTTCAAATTCGTTCCACCGTGAATATCCGTTCATCCCGGTGAACGCCGCTTTTTCGCGCAAAACTACGTGTGCGAAGCCGGAACTGTTCATGATGCGGCGACTTGTCCTGCACCTTTCCCATTCACGGAGCTTCATCATGTTCAATCGTTTTGTCGGAACTGCCGCGGTTATTCTCGCGCTTGCCGCTCCCGCCGTCGCCAACGCCCAGGGCGTTCCGGGCGGCGTCGAGCGCGGCGCGCGTGAAGGCGAGCGCGCGGCCGGCCCGATCGGGGCTGTGGTCGGCGGGACCATCGGTGGCGTGGTCGGTGGTGTCAGCGGTATCCTCGGCGTCGACGATCGTCCGCGCTTCCGCTCTTACGTCGTCGAGCAGCGTCGTCCGTCCTACACCTATCGTGACGAAGTCCGCGTCGGCGCCGTGCTGCCGGCCGACGGCGTGACCTACTACGAAGTTCCGGACAATTTCGCCGCCGCGCGTGAATATCGCTATACGGTGGTGAACGGTCGCACCGTGCTGGTGGAGCCGCGCACCCATCGCATCGTCGAAATCATCGACTGATCGCACTGGTTCTGAATGAGTAGCTTGGACGGGTCGCTTCGCGCGGCCCGTCCTTTGCGCGTCGGGGAGGCGCGCGGACAGCGCTCCAGGCGCGTCAGGTCAGGAACGGATTGGTCTGGCGCTCCTGGCCGATGCTCGATCCCGGGCCATGGCCGCAGATGAAGCCGACGTCGTCGCCGAGTGGCAGCAGCTTGTCGGTGATCGAGGTGATCAACGTGGCGTGGTTGCCGCCGGGCAGATCGGTGCGGCCGACCGAGCCGGCGAACAGTACGTCGCCGACCAGCGCGAAGCGCATCGCATCGTTGAAGAACACCACGCTGCCCGGCGAATGGCCCGGGCAATGCAGCACCTGGAATTTCAGCTCGCCGACCTCGACGCTGTCGCCCTGATCGAGCCAGCGATCGGTGGTGACGTCGCGCACGCCGTCGATGCCGAAGCTGCGGCCACTGTTGACGACATTCTCGAGCAGAAACTGATCGTCGCGATGCGGGCCGATGATCTGCACCTTCAGTGCGTCGCGCAGATCAGCCGCGCCGCCGACGTGATCGATATGGCCGTGCGTCAGCCAGATCGCCTCAACGCTGACGCCGACCTTCTCGATCGCGGCGAGAATCTCCGGCACGTCGCCGCCCGGATCGATCACCACCGCCTTGCGGGTGGCCTCGCACCACAACAGCGTGCAGTTCTGCTGGAACGGCGTGACCGGAATGATCGTCGCGCCGGCTTTTGCTTTGGTCTGGGTCTCGGTCATGGCCGCAGAATGCCTTGTCGGAGTGGGCAAGTCAAAACGGGCCGGATCTAAAGCGCCGCGCGGCCACGAAAACATCCGTCATCGCCCGCGAAAGCGGGCGACCCAGTATTCCAGTGTGCCTGTTGCAGCGGCAGTGCGCAGCTTCGAACGCTCTGGAATACTGGGCCCTCCGCTTGCGCGGAGGGTGACGGTTTTGGGTGAAGCGGCCGTCGTGCTCCACCACTTCAGGTGGGATGACGCTTCACGCGGCTATCGCTTCCACTCGCTTACCGCTTCAGCTGCGCCTTCAACGTCGCTTCGACCTCGCGGTCGAACGACGACGCCTGTTTCGGCTGCTTGTCGCGATGGGTGCGCAGGTACTCGTCGCGCTGTTTCACCAGCGTGGCGAGTTTGGCGTTCAGCGCCTGGCGCTTGGCGATTTGTTCGTCGAGCCTGGCGGCGCGCTGCTCGGCGGGGAGGGCGCGAAAGGCGTCCGGCAGATCGGCGTCCTTGACCTGATCGAGCTTCTGCCGCCCGGTCGCGACGTCGCCGACGAGATCGCCGCCGCCGGTCACGGCTTCGGCCGAGGCCGGCGCCCGCTTGTTGAGGTAGCTCGCCATGTCGGAGGCCGCGGCCGGCGCGGCGGCGGCGACTTCCGACAATTGCCGCATCTTGCTCTCGGTACGTTTCTGCAGCGGTGCGGGGCCGTAGGGGATCACTGTGCCGTTGATCTCCTTCTGCAGGATGATGATGTCGTCGTCATACGGCGTCTGGATGATCACCACCTGACCGCCGTCCTGCGGGATCGGGATGTAGCGGCCGCGGCCGCCGTCGGCGATCTCGTGCCAGACGCGCTCGGTGTCCGGCGCGCTGCCCGCCTGCACGGCGTTGACGATGATGTCTTTCTGCCGTGCCACCGCGAGCGTGGTCGGATACTTGGTGTCCTGCGCGTAGTCCATGTGCGGCGGCGCGTCGCCGACCAGGAACACGATGCGGCGGGTGTCGCTGCCGCTGGTCCAGCGCAGCTTGTTCACCGCGACATCGAGCGCTTCGTTGACGCTCTCCGGCCAGTCGCCGCCGCCGCGCGCCTGCAGCTCGAGCAGCCGCGCGTAGAGATCCTGAATGTCGGCCGTCATTTCGACGCTGCGGGTGACGTAGTCGTCGCCGATGTCGCGATAGGCGACCAAGCCCATGCGGATGTCGGCGTCCGGATTGCTGTCGACGATCGCGGTGGCGATCGACCAGATCTTGCGCTTGGCGCCCTCGATCAGTCCGGCCATCGAGCCGGTCGTATCCAGCACGAAGGCGACTTCCACCGCGGGCTTGGCGTGCGCGGTCGAAGAAAGTGCCGGGAGTGGCGCGGCAAGGACTGCCAGGGTCAGCGCCCGGAACAGGGTGATGCGGTTCATCTCGATCGTCTCCAACTGCCCCCGCAGCCATGCTTCGACGCATCGGCGCGCGGCGACGGCGCGGTTCCGTGCCGCCCCGCTTGGGAGCCGGCGTCGGAATCGGCTAGACTTCGTCGCGATGGAAACGAATGCCGTTCACATGGTTCTGCCGCCCGATCTGCGGCAATCGGAAACAGCGCTGAAAATCGCGCGCGGCACGACGCGGCTGCTGCGCTCGCTCGGCTTCGCCTGCGTCAGCGAACTGCCGCTGCCGTCCGGCCGGCGCGCCGATCTGGTGGCGCTGAACGAGCGCTGTGAAATCTGGATCGTGGAAATCAAGTCGTCGCTGGCCGATCTGCGCGCCGATCAGAAATGGCCCGAGTATCGCGCGCATTGCGATCGGCTGTTTTTCGCCTTCACCCAGGACCTGCCGTGCGAGATCTTTCCCGGCGACACCGGCCTGATCGTCGCCGACGGCTACGGCGCGCACCTGCAGTGCGAAGCCCCGGAGCACAAACTCCAGGCCCCGACCCGCAAGCTGATGATGCTGCGGTTTGCCTTGGCGGCAGCAGGGCGGCTCAACCGCCTGAGTGACCCGCAAGGTTTTGGGGAAGGCTAGACGTCACCCCCGTCATTCCGGGGCGCCGCGTGGCGGCGAACCCGGAATCCATAACCCCTAGCATAGCCAATCCACCACAGCGCCAGCGACGCTGGGCTTCACCGCGAGTCGAGGAGATAGATATGGGTTCCGGGTTCGCTTGCTACGCAAGCGCCCCGGAATGACGAGAAGGTGTGAAGTGCTTACCGCGGCGCACGCTTGGCGAGAATCCGCTGCAGGGTGCGGCGGTGCATGTTGAGGCGGCGGGCGGTTTCGGAGACGTTGCGGTTGCACATCTCGTAGATGCGCTGGATGTGCTCCCAGCGCACGCGGTCGGCCGACATCGGATTGTTGGGCAACTCGGACTTCTCGTTGCCGCTCGCCAGCAGCGCGGCGACGACGTCGTCGGCATCGGCGGGCTTCGACAGATAGTCGACGGCGCCCATCTTCACCGCGGTGACCGCGGTGGCGATGTTGCCGTAGCCGGTCAGCACGATGGCGCGCGCGTCCGGACGCTCCTTCTTGAGCGCCGAGACGACGTCGAGGCCGTTGCCGTCGCCGAGCCGCAGATCGACCACGGCGAATGCCGGCGCCTGCTTGCCGATCTGCGCCAGGCCGCTCGAGACGCTGTCGCAGGATGTGACGGCGAAGCCGCGAGTCTCCATCGCGCGCGACAGGCGCTCGAGGAACGGCTTGTCGTCCTCCACGATCAGCAGCGAGCGATCGGTGTGGTCGTTCAGTTCGGGGATGGCGTTCACGGCACGGGATCTCCTGAGCGTCAATTCAAAAGATATGGCGACGGGGTGCGACAATGCCAAGGCCCCGGGCGTTCCCGGGCCCTGCGACCGGACCGCGCGCCCCCGCTCAAGTCTCTTCGGTTGCAGGGCTTTCCGCGTTCTCGAATCGGCTGCGCGGCCAGGTCAGCTGGACCACGGCGCCATGGTCGGGAAACAGCTTGTTGCGGAACGAAACCTTGGCGCCGGTTCGCTCCAGCAGGGTGCGGGCGATGAACACGCCGAGCCCGAGGCCGGCGCGATCGGTCTGGCCGTCGTCGTCGGGATGGCGGCGGCGCGACAGATACGGCTCGCCGATCCGCTTCAGCAGGTCCGGCTTGATGCCCGGACCGTCGTCCGAGATCATGATCTGCACCGTCTCGGCGTTCCACCAGGCGTTCACCTCGACCGTCTCGCGGGCGAAATCGACGGCGTTCTCCAGGATGTTCCCGATGCCGTAGAGAATCGCCGGATTGCGCATCACCACCGGCTCGGTGACGCCCGACACCGCAACGCGGACCTTGATGGTAACGCCGAAATCGCGGTGCGGCTCTACCGCCTCCTCGATCAGCGTCGACAGCGGCATCTTGTCGAACGGCGCGCCGGCGGCGTTGAGGTGCGAGATCTTGGCGAGGATCTCGCGGCAACGCTGCGCCTGCTCGCGCAACGTCCGCAGATCGCTGACCATCTCGGGCGGCGCGGATTTCTCCAGCTCGCGCGAGATCAGGAATATGGTCGACAGCGGGGTGCCGAGCTCGTGCGCTGCGGCGGCCGCCAGCCCGTCGATCTGGGTCAGATGCTGTTCGCGCTCCAGCACCAGCTCGGTCGCCGACAGCGCGTCGGCCAGCTTGCGGGCCTCCTCGGTGACCTGGAAGGTGTAGACGCTGGTGACGCCGATCGCGAGCAGGATCGAGAGCCAGACGCCGATCAGGTAAATCTCCGGAAGCTGCACCGCCTCGTCGCCGGCCCAGGGCAGCGGCTGATGCGTATAGCCGAGCAGCGCCGCGCAGCCGGCGGCGAAGATGCCGAGCGCGATGGTCATCCGCGTCGGCAGGGCGGTCGCGGCGATCAGCACCGGGCCGAGGAACAGGAACGAGAACGGGTTCTGCAATCCGCCGGTGAAATACAGCAGGCCGGCGAGTTCGGCGATGTTCAGCGCCAGCAGCAGCGCCGCATAGATCGGCTCCATGCGCTGCATCGGGTTGAAGGCAATTTGCAGCCCGAGGCTGACGACCGCCGAGGCGCCGATGATGGCGAGGCAGGGCAGCACCGCGAAATCGAATTCGAGGCCCTGGGCGACGATGAAGATCGCCGACAGCTGGCCGAGGGCGGCCAGCCAGCGCAGCCGCAGGATGGTGTCGAGCCGGACATGGCGGCGGGGATGGCGGAAATCGGCGGAAATCAGATCATCAGTCATGCGCCGGACACTACAAGCCGCGCCGGGCGTTCACAATTCGCGCCGTCGTCGCGGCGCGCCTGTGGCTTGCACTGGGCCGCCGCACTCGTCAAAAGGCCTGCATGACCCCCCTCGCGCTCCCCTCAAGCCCGCCCCCGCCGCCCGACGCTGCCGCCGCCATCGAGGTTGCGGACCTGGTCAAGGTTTACAAGACCACCCGCGCGGTCGACGGCGTGTCTTTCCGCGTGCCGCGCGGCAGCATTACTGGCCTGCTCGGCGGCAATGGCGCCGGCAAGACCACGACCATCTCGATGATCATGGGGCTGGTGTTGCCGACTTCCGGTCGCGTCCGGGTGCTCGGCTGCGACATGCCAGAGCAGCGCGCCGAGGTGCTGGGCCGGATCAATTTCGAAAGCCCCTATGTGGACATGCCGTCGCGGCTGACGGTGCGGCAGAATTTGAGTGTATTCGGCCGGCTGTACGACGTGCCGGACCTGCGCGACCGGATCGCCGAGCTGGCGTCCGATCTCGACCTCACCGAGTTCCTCGATCGCGCCAGCGGCAAGCTGTCGGCCGGGCAGAAGACCCGCGTCGCGCTCGCCAAGGCGCTGATCAACCGGCCCGAGTTGCTGTTGCTCGACGAGCCGACCGCCTCGCTCGATCCCGACACCGCGGACTGGATCCGAGGCCATCTCGAAACCTATCGCAAGCGCTACGACGCTTCGATCCTGCTCGCCTCGCACAACATGCTCGAGGTCGAGCGGCTGTGCGACCGCGTGGTGATCATGAAGCGCGGCCGGATCGAGGACGACGACAGCCCGGCCGCCATCATGGCGCGCTACAACCGCGCGACGCTCGAAGAGGTGTTCCTCGACGTCGCCCGCGGCCGCGATCGTGAGCAAGGCGAGACGCTATGAGGCAGATGCTCTCGACGCGTCGTCGCCGCGCCGGCGGGTTCAGCCGCGGCATTCCCAACGAGTCGTCCCCGCGCAGGCGGGGACCCATAACCCCTGGCTTTTCAAGTGATGCAAGGCGTCTGCCCCAGTGCCTCAACCGCGATGCTGCGGCGTATGGGTCCCCGCCTTGGCGGGGACGACAAGCTGATAGGCCGTGCGAGAAGCCGGAGACGAAGCGCACAGGTGCCGTGCTATGAAATCATTGATCAGCAGCCTCGAACTCGGCCACGGCATCGCCTGGCATCGCATCGCCGCGATGGTGATGCGCTATTGGTACTTGCTGCTGTCGTCGTGGCCGCGGCTGCTCGAGCTGGTGTACTGGCCGGCGCTGCAGATCATCACCTGGGGCTTCCTGCAGAGCTACATCGCCGAGAATGCCGGGTTCTTCGCCCGCGCCGGCGGCACGCTGATCGGCGCGGTGATCCTGTGGGACATCCTGTTCCGCGGCCAGCTCGGCTTCTCGATCTCGTTCCTCGAGGAGATGTGGGCGCGCAATCTCGGCAACCTGATGATGAGCCCGCTGAAGCCGATCGAGTTTCTGATCTCGCTGATGATCATGAGCCTGATCCGGCTGGCGATCGGCATCGTGCCGATGACTCTGCTGGCGATGATCTTCTTCGACTTCAATCTGCTCGGCTTCGGTCTGCCGCTGATCGCGTTCTTCTGCAATCTGATCTTCACCAGCTGGGCGCTCGGCATCTTCGTGTCGGGCCTGGTGCTGCGCAACGGGCTGGGCGCCGAGAGCATCGTCTGGTCGCTGATGTTCGGCATCATGCCGCTGGCCTGCGTGTACTACCCGGTGTCGGTGCTGCCGCATTGGTTGCAACTGATCGCCTGGGCGCTGCCGCCGACCTACGTGTTCGAAGGCATGCGGGCGTTGCTGATGCAGCATCACTTCCGGGCGGATCTGATGTTGTGGTCGCTGGGGCTCAACGCGGTGCTGTTCGCCGCCTCCTTCGTGAGCTTTCTGGTGATGCTGAACAGTGCACGTCGCCACGGATCATTAATTCAAAGCGGCGAATAGGCCCTTTCCGGACAGCATTGCGGCCCGACTTGTGCTCATATTTCGATCTTGTGATTGACGCCCCCCGGCCCAGCGGCCACTATGCTGCGGCGCGAGAAGAGCCCGAGGGACATATACTATGCCAGTGATTGGTGAATTTGGCCGCCCGCCCGAGATGCCGGCCGAGGTCAGCCCGGCGATGACCACGCCGATGTACTGGTTCTACGAACTCGCCCATGCGTCGCTCAATCCGGCGCGGGCGATGTCGGACGCGACCCGGCTGGCGCTCAAGAATCCGCTGAATCCCTGGGGCCACACCGATTTCGGCAAGCAGATCGCGGCGGCCTGCGAAGTGTTCGAACGGACCACGCGGCGCTACGGCAAGCCCGAATGGGGCCTCGACGACACCGAAGTCAACGGCATGCGCGTGCCCATCGAGATTCACAGCGTGTGGGAAAAGCCGTTCTGCCGGCTGCTGTATTTCGAACGCAAGCTGCAGCACCCGCTGCGCCATCCGCATCCGCGGGTGCTGATCGTGGCGCCGATGTCCGGCCACTACGCGACGCTGCTGCGCGGCACCGTCGAAGCCTTCCTGCCGACCCACGAGGTCTATATCACCGACTGGTCCGACGCCCGGATGGTGCCGGTCGCGGCCGGCCGCTTCGATCTCGACGACTACGTCGATTACGTCATCGAAATGCTGCAGATGCTGGGCGGCAATGTCCACGTCGTGGCGGTGTGCCAGCCGTCGGTGCCGGTGCTGAGCGCGGTGTCGGTGATGGAGGCCAATCAGGATCCGTTCGTGCCGCTGTCGATGACGCTGATGGGCGGGCCGATCGACACCCGGCGCAATCCCACCGCGGTCAACAATCTGGCGGCCGAGAAGGGCATCGACTGGTTCCGCAGCCACGTCATCACCAAGGTGCCGTTCCCGCATCCGGGCTTCATGCGCGATGTCTATCCGGGCTTCCTGCAGCTCAACGGCTTCATCAGCATGAACCTCGACCGCCATGTCGATGCCCATCGCAACCTGTTCAATCATCTGGTGCAGGGCGACGGCGACCTCGCCGACAAGCATCGCGAATTCTATGACGAATATCTGGCGGTGATGGACCTCACCGCGGAGTTCTACCTGCAGACGGTGGACGAGGTGTTCGTGAAGCACTCGCTGCCGAAGGGCGAGATGATGCATCGTGGCAAGCTGGTCGAGCCGTCGAAGATCACGCGCGTCGCGCTGATGACGGTCGAGGGCGAGAAGGACGACATCTCCGGTCTCGGGCAGACCGAAGCGACGCATACGCTGTGTACTTCGATCCCGGACGATCGCCGCGTGCACTACGTGCAGAAGGGCGTCGGTCATTACGGCGTGTTCAACGGCTCGCGGTTCCGTTCGGAAATCGTGCCGCGCATCTCCGACTTCATGGTGTCGGCTGCTAACGGCGCGCGCGCGAACGCTGCGGAGTAATCATCTCACGCTCATCGCGTAGGAGCGTGTGGATAGTTGGTGCAGACGTCGGATTTTATGGAGCCGAATCAAAACGAAGCGTGATTAGTTGACTGGTAGCGCGCTTGGGGGAATCTGGATTCATCGGGTTCCCAATGAGTGAGCCGTGAGTCACGATTCAGGACGTGTATTTGAATCGAAATTCGCCGAAATTGCGAGTTCCGAGGCCCATCTTGTAGGGGGCTGGCTCCGCCAAATCCCTGTATATTGGGCAAATGATTTGTTTTTGCGCCGAGCGCTTCCATTGGTGGCGGATATGGCAGAGTCCAGGCGACCCTTCGTTGTCCGGATCTGCAGACATGGCCTTCCGCGCACTTCTCTATCGACGGCCCACCGAGCCGTCGACCATCGCCGTCCGTCACGGCTCGCAGTTTTTCGCCGTTCGCATCAGGCGCCATCGCCGCGCCCGACGCTATACGCTGCGTATTCATCCGAGTGACCGCGAAGCCATCCTGACGATGCCGCCGCGCGGCACACTTGCCGACGCCAAGGAATTCGCACAACGTCACGGCGCCTGGATCGCGGCGCGTCTCGGCCGTCTGCCGAAGGCGGCGCCGTTCCAGCCCGGCACGCTGGTGCCGCTGCGCGGCCACGACCACAAGATCGTGCATCGCGCCGGTCGCGGCACAGTGTGGACCGAGGTCCGCGAGTCCGGCGAGCGGATCATCTGCGTCGCCGGCGAGGCCGAGCATATCGATCGCCGCGTCCACGACTTCCTCAAACGCGAAGCGCGCAAGGACCTGCAAAAGGCCTGCGACCGCTATGCGCCCGAACTCGGCGTCAAGGTCGCGCGGCTGTCGATCCGCGATCAATCGAGCCGCTGGGGCTCGTGCACCTCGGCCGGATCGCTGTCGTTTTCGTGGCGGCTGATCCTGGCGCCGTCCTACGTGCTGGATTATCTCGCCGCGCACGAGGTCGCGCATCTGGTCGAGATGAACCATTCGGCACGGTTCTGGCGCGTGGTCGGCAAGGTCTGTCCGCATATGGAGCGTGCCAAGACCTGGCTCGACACCCACGGCAACGACCTGCACCGCTACGGCATCAGCGACTGAGGCAGGTGGATCGCGGGCGCCGTGCTCGCGTCGCCCTCACCCCGACCCTCTCCCGCAAGCGGGAGAGGGGCTTGCCTCGCGCGGGGTGAGGTCATGTCTTACCGAGATATCTTTCAAGGCTATCAAGCGTTTTGTGTCCGGATGCAGGCGCTGCTCCGCATGCGGCGCGCTCCCTCTCCCGCTTGCGGGAGAGGGTTGGGGTGAGGGCTGCCGCGGATGCTGAGGCATGCTGCAAACAGCACTAACCCGCTCAGACCTGCGGGACGCCTCACCGCCCGAACAACCGGTCCATCAGCCAGCCATCCAGTCCGGCATCCGCTTCGGGCCGCACATTGGCGCGCGTGGGCGGCGGGGGGCGGTTGGCGCCCGGGGGCGGGGGCATGTTGGTGACCTGGGCCTCGCCGCGCGGGCCCGCTTGCGCGATCGTGCCGCCACCCGTGACGGGCCCGCCGCTCAGCACGTTGCCGATCGCGCGGCCGAGCCCGCTTCCAAGTCCGCTTCCAAGCCCGCCGCCAGGGTCGCTTGCGGGGCCGCCTGCAGCGCTGCTCGCCACCAGAGGGCCGCCGCTCCAGCCTCCGGGCAGCGGCTGCGGCGCGGTGCCCTTCAGCGCCTCGCGCATGAAGCGTGTCCAGACGTCGACCGGCAGGCCGCCGCCGGTCGCCTTCTTGGTCGGCGAGTTGTCGTCGTTGCCGAGCCAGACGCCGGTGACCAGCGTGCCGGTGTAGCCGATGAACCAGGCGTCGCGGAAATCCTGGCTGGTGCCAGTCTTGCCGGCGGCGCTCCAACCCGGCAGGTCGGCCTTCTTGGCCGTGCCCGACTGCAGCGTTTCCTGCATCATCGTGTTCATCATCCCGACCGCGCGGGCGTCGACGACGCGCGGTGGCGTGTCGGTCGAGCGGGCGTACACCACCTTGTTGCCCTGCGCGGTGCGGATCCGCGTCACGACATGCGGCGAGGCCATCAGCCCGCCATTGGCGAAGGTCGCATAGGCGCCAACCAGCTCCAGCACCGAGACTTCCGAGGTGCCGAGCGCGATCGACGGATTGGCGTCGAGCTTGGAGGCGATGCCGAGCCGGTGCGCGGTCCGCACCACGTTCTTCGGCCCGACCTCGAGCCCGAGCCGCACCGCCACGGTGTTCAGCGACATCGACAGCGCCTGGGTCAACGTCACGGCGCCGAAATATTCGTGGGTGTAGTTCTCCGGCTTCCAGCCCTTCAGATCGAGCGGCGCGTCCTGCCGGATCGTGTCCGGCGTGAGGCCGGCCTCGACCGCGGTGAGATACACGAACGGCTTGAACGCCGAGCCGGGCTGGCGTTTGGCGGTGACGGCGCGGTTGAACTGGCTGTCGGCGTAGTTGCGGCCGCCGATCATGGCGCGGACCGCGCCGTCCGGCGTCATCGCCACCAGCGCGCCTTGCGACACCTTGAACTTCACGCTCTTGGCGGCGAGTTCGTCGATGATCGCAGCTTCGGCTTCGGACTGCAGCTTCGGATCGATCGAGGTTTCGACGATCACCGACTGATCGATCTGGCCGATCAGATCGTCGAGCACTTCGGTGATCCAGTCGGCCACGTAGTTGATGGTGCCGGCGCCGGTCGGCTTCACCGTGTAGACCGGATTGGCGATCGCGGTCTTCGCCTGCTTGTCGTTGATGAAGCCGGCGTCGGCCATCGCCGCCAGCACGATCTGGGCGCGCTTCTCGGCGCCTTCCGGATTGCGGTTCGGCGCCAGCCGCGACGGCGACTTGACCAGGCCGGCCAGCATCGCTGCCTCGACCAGCGAAACGTCCTTGGCGGATTTGCCGAAATATTTCTGCGCCGCCGCCTCGATGCCGTAGGCGCCGGAACCGAAATAGACACGGTTGAGATAGAGCTCGAGGATCTCGGTCTTGGAATGCTTGCGCTCCAGCCACAGCGCGAGTTCGACTTCCTGCAGCTTGCGCGTCAGCGTCCGGTCCTGGGTCAGGAACAGGTTCTTGGCGAGCTGCTGGGTCAGCGTCGAGCCGCCCTGCGACACGCCCCGGTGCAGCACGTTGGCGACCGCGGCGCGGGCGATACCGACCGGGTCGACGCCGAAATGCTGATAGAAACGCCGGTCCTCGATGGCGATGAACGCCTTCGGCAGATACGGCGGCAGATCCTTCAGCGAAACGTTGGTTCCCGCCATCTCGCCGCGGACCGCGAGCTGGCTGCCGTCGGCGCCGACGATGGTGATGGTCGGCGGCCGCTTGGGAATCTCCAGCGACTGAATCGGCGGCAGATGCGCGCCGACCCAGACCAGCACGCCGACCACCGCCAGCACGCCCCAGATGCCCGCGACGGCGGTCCAGTAGACGGTGCCGGTGATGAAGCGGCGGATGCCGCCCTTGCGGCGCGATCTGGATTTCGCCTTGCCGCGGCCGCTCGCCTTTGCAGGAGCTGCCTTCGGCTTTTTCGGCTTGTCGTCGTCGGCCACGCTCACTCGATCCTGGGGGCTGAGGCGCAGGCCCCCGAGCGATTCAGCGAAGCCGCCGAATGTCGGCTCCCGCCGTTCGCCGGCTTTCTTTTTGCCCAACGCCATACGCTACGCCCACGCCGACCTGCCGGCGGACTTTACCGGGCCGGGTTTAAGGCCCGGTAAAGCCATGGTTAAGGTCGGGTTCCATCGGGCGGGCGGATGGCGCTCCGGCTTTGAGCCATCTCAAGCGGCGACGGACCACGCTTGCGATAGATCGCGGACAGCGTAGTCACGACGAAAGCGAGCAATGACCCGGGTGCTGAAGTCTGCCGAGGAGATCGAACATCTGTTGCTGGCCGACGTCCGTCAGCAGCGGCATTGCGACAAGGTCGAGGCCATCCGGATCGGGCGTTGCCAGCCCGACGAGGACAACAACCGCGCCAACTGGAAGGTTGTCTCGGTCGATCCAGGCGCGGCCAGCCGGGAATTCGCCGGCGCCGCCGTGATGATCGCGATGGACAGGCTGCAGCGCGAAGTCAGCCTGATTCCGTGGGAGTGAAGGGCGCTTGCGCTGCGTTAAGAAGGTCTGGCCGTCGGGATCGGAACTCTTTGTCCGATCCGCAGTGATGTCTGAGGTTCTCGCGCCGGCCTGAACAGTTCCGTCAGTGCAGGACTCGTCCGGCTATCATCGACGAGCGCCGCGAGACGTGAATGCCCGGCACGAGGTCGGGCACGGTGGCGGAGAGGCAGCCTCTCGGGTCGTCGATCGCAACCCCGCCGGACCTCGCGACGGTGCGCGAACCTCCGCGCTCAGTGGTAATCGCGGCGCGGTGGGGCGATGCCCATTTCGCCCATCAGCCAGCTCTTCATTTTGGCGCGGCTGGCGAAGCGCTTGGCTTCGAGAAGCAGTTCCTCGCGCTCGTTGCCTTCGGGCGTCAGCGCGGCCTCGATGTATTTGGCGACGGCGAGCTCTTCGAGCTGTTCGACCGTGAAATAGCGGCTGGCTTCTGCTCTCATCGTACTTTCGCCGCGATGCGCGGCGCTCCCGGACTCGCTCGCGTGCTGTGGCTTTTGCCACGGCGCGCATTCGACGACGATTCGGGAGATGTGTCTGTCGTGTTTTGAACGACCGGGGTTTGCCGCAGCCCGGGGCGCGGTAAAGCCGATGACGGAGTTACCGATTAGTTGCCCGTGGCCGCTGCGGGCCTGTGCAAACTACCTGGATCGCGCGACATCGCAGACGGTGTCGGGCGATTGGATGCGTCCCGGCGCATTGCCCGTGGCATCGCGCCGGGACGTCATCTCACATCGCGGCGTCGTCCTCGAGGATCGGGCCGAACAGTTCCCAGCGCTCGCCGTTGAACTTCATCATCCGCAGCTGCTTGTTGACGCGGAAATCGGTCGGCGAGGTGTTGACCGACATGCCCGGCAGCGACAAGTCGCCGACGACGTTCTTCAGATTGGCGGCCTGCCGCATGACGTTCTCGCGGGTGAGGTCGTCACCGCACTGCTTAAGGATGGTGATCAGAAGTTCGGCGGTGCTGTAGCCGTAGCTGTTGACGGTGTTGAGCTTGTCGCCCTCCGGATAGTATTTGTCCATGAACGCGAAGTACTTCTTCACGCCCGGATCGTCGGCCCATTGCGGATCGGCGGGATCCTTGCCGTAATTGACGCTGATGATGCCCTTGGAAATGTCGAGACCGGCGGGCTTGAGCGTCGCCGACACCGGGCTGGCGTTGATGTCGAGGATGTGCACCGGGTTCCAGCCGAGGTCGGCGACCTTCTTGATCGCCTGCGCGGCGAAGCGCGGCGTCGAGGCGTCGTACAGCAGCGTCGCGCCGGCGGACTTCAGCTTGACGATCTGCGAGTCGACGGTCGGGTCGGTGAGCTCGTAGGACGCTTCGGCGACGATCATCTTGTCGGCCTTGTCGCCCAGCGCGGCGCGCAGGCCGGTGACGTAGTCGCGGCCGAGATCGTCGTTCTGGAACAGGATGCCGATCTTGGCATCGGGATGGTTCTGCAGGATGTAGCGCCCGTAGATCCGGCCTTCGGTCTGGTAGTTGGGGTTGAAGCCCATCGTCCAGGGGAAATTCTTCGGATCGGTGAAACGCGTCGCACCGGTGGCGGCGAGCAGCTGCGGCACCTTCTTGGCGTTGAGATACTTCTGCACGGCGGCGTTGGACGGCGTGCCGATGATCTGGAAGGTCAGCAGCACTTCGTCGCTTTCGACCAGCTTGCGGACCTGCTCGACGGCCTTGGGTGGCGAGTAGGCGTCGTCGTACTGGATCAGGTTGATCTTGCGACCGTTGACGCCGCCCTGCTCATTGATCATCCGCATATAGGCGGCCTGGGTCTTGCCGATGCCCGCATAGGCGGAGGCAGGGCCTGAGAACGGCACGGTCTGGCCAATCTTGATTTCGGTGTCGGTGGCTCCGGTATCGTATTTCTTCTGCGCTGCGGCGGGCGCGGCGCTGAGCACAACGGTCGCAAGAGCCGCTACGGCGGCCTGATACAGGCTCTTCATCGCTGGTCTACTCCCTATGGCCTTATGACCGGCGGCGTTTTGCCTGCCGCCGTTATCAGGGAGTGTGGATCAGCACCTGGAGTCTGGCAATGCCGCTGTGAGCGCGCGGTTCACTTTGCCGCGCTGTGCGATGCAGCATGCTGCCGCGAACTACGCAATCCAGACGAGGACGAGCGCCAGCGCGGCTGGCGCCGCCTGCACATAGAGGATGCGCCGGCTGACGGTCCAGGCGCCGTAGAGTCCGGCGACGATAACGCAGCCGAGGAAGAACGTGGCGAGCTGCAGCGCGATGCCAGGATTCGGATGCAGCAGCGACCAGATCAGGCCGGCCGCGAGGAAGCCGTTGTAGAGCCCCTGATTGGCCGCCAGCACCGCGGAGGCCGCGGCCTTGTCGGGGGTGTTGCGGAAGACCTTCATGCCGAGCGGCTTGGTCCAGAGAAACATCTCCAGCACGAGAAAGAAGACGTGCAGCGCCGCGACCAGCGCGACGAGACAGGCGGCGAGGATGTTCAAGACGATTCTCCGGGAGC
This sequence comes from Rhodopseudomonas telluris, assembly GCF_042432815.1. NCBI lineage: Bacteria > Pseudomonadati > Pseudomonadota > Alphaproteobacteria > Hyphomicrobiales > Nitrobacteraceae > Rhodopseudomonas > Rhodopseudomonas telluris. The sequence goes on along the minus strand of NZ_JBHLWM010000003.1, from coordinate 20,821 downwards.
AGACATCGGCGGGCGCGGCGTGATAGTAGCACAGCCAAGATGAATCAGAACAACAGGGAGAGACTTATGACCGGGCATATCGATCCGACCAAGGAGGTGTTCGCGCAATTTCGTGACAAGGATCGCCCCGGCCCGATCCATATGCTCAACCTGGTGCGGCTCAAGCCGCGCGCAGCCTATCCGGATGGCCGCGAGGCGACCGGCGCCGAGGCCTATGCGGCTTACGGACGCGAGTCGCTGCCGGTGTTTTCGCGGCTCGGCGGCAAGGTGGTCTGGCAGGGCGCGTTCGAGCTGATGCTGATCGGGCCGCAGAGCGAGCACTGGGACCACGTGTTCATCGCCGAATATCCGAGCGTGGGCGCCTTCGTCGAGATGATCCGCGACCCGGTGTATCGCGAGGCGGTGAAGCATCGCCAGGCCGCGGTCGAGGATTCGCGCCTGATCCGCCTGAAGCCGCTGCCGGCCGGGGAGGGCTTCGGCCAGATTCCCGAATAAGCTCGTGTTCGAAGGTGTGCGCTGACACCAAGCGCAGAGCCGGCCACGCCGCGCGAGGCCGGCTCCTCTTCGACCGGCCGGGGTTGGGCCGCTAGACGATCTGCTACGCAGCGCATGGTGGCGGGGCGGGGCGGTATCAGGTAGTTTTCATCGCAACACATGTCTGTCTGGGGCGGAGTTCTCACGAATGCGCTTGTCGGTGCGCCTCATGCTGGCGATGACGGCGCTGGTGTTGAGTACGGTCGCCGCGCTTGGTCTGCTGGCCTATTACAATATCGGGCGCATCATCGTGCCGGCCGGCATCCAGCGCCTGGCCGACCAGACCAGAGTGCGGATCGGCGGCATCGATGCGCTGCTCGGGACGATGCGCAACGAGACCCTGGCGGCGCAGGCGTTCCCGACCAACCAGAGGATCGCGCGAGCCCGGGCCAATGGCGGCGTCGATCCGGATGGCGGCGTCGAAGAGGCCTGGCTGCGGCAGCATCTTGCCAGGATCTATGCGGCCCAGATGAGCGCCAAGCCGGGCATTTTTCGCTACCGCTATGTCGGTGTCGCCGATGGCGGTCGCGAACTGATCCGCGTCGATCGCGTGGGCCCGGAGCGCACGCCGCGCATCGCGCCGGTCGAGGAATTGGCGCAGGTCGGCGGCGAGAATTTCTTCCGCCGCGGAATCGCGCTCGGCGAGCGCGAGGTCGACATGACCTGGTCGCGCATCGACGCCGTGAACCTTCCGGCGCCGCTGGCGACGTTCACGACACCAGTCCGCACGGAGGCGGGCGAATTGTTCGGCCTGATCGTGATCGACATCGACATGCGGCCGACCTTCGAAAGAATTCGCGCCGCCTTGAGCGCGGACACCATGTCCTACATCGTCGAGGCCGAGGGGGCCTATCTGATCAACCTGCGCGAGGGACACATCGTACCGACCAGCGCGACCGGCCGCTGGCAGGACGACTTTCCGGCGCTGGCGGAGGCGCTCGGCGACAAAAACGGCGCGGCCGCGGTGCTCACCGCGCCGGACGGGCAACGCGTCGCCGCCGTCGTCGGATTCGTTCGCCTGCCCGGCGGGATGCGGGCCGGCGTGATCGAAACGGTGGCGCTCGACACCATCATGGCGCCCGCCAAGGCGCTGCAGAGCGCGAGCCTGATCGTCGCGCTGGTCGCCGCAACCGTCGCCGTCCTGGTGTCGGTGCTGCTGTCGCGCTCGCTGGCGCGGCCGGTGGTGCAGATCGCTGCCGCCATCTCGGGCTACACCCGGACCGGGCGGCTCGCGCTCCCGACCGGGCTCAGCGGCGAGTCCCAGGTGCTGGCGACGGCGTTCGCCCAGATGGTCGACAAGGTCGAAGAGACCAGCGCCGCGCTGCGCGCCAAGTCGGAGGTGCTCGACAAAACCGTCGCCAGCATGGCCGACGCGGTGCTGGTGATCGACGCCGACGGACAGAGGGTGTTCGGCAATCCGCCCGCCAATGCGATCTTCGGCCACTTCACGGACATCGGATCGGAGAAATGGAAGCGGGAGTATCGCCGCTTCCAGTCGGACGGGGTGACGCCGATGCCGGAGACCGAATGTCCGGCGCGGCGTGCCGCCCAAGGCGAGAGCTTCGACAACGTCGAAATCGGCATCCGTCGCGACGGCGGCAAGTTGCTGCAGCTCGCCGCCAGCGCCCGCACCATGCAGAAGGCGGACGGCAGCTTCGGCGGGGCCGTGGTGGTGTATCGCAACGTCACTGCGCTGAAGGAGGCCGAGCGTCAGCTGCGCCAGGCGCAGAAGATGCAGGCAATCGGCCAGCTCACCGGCGGTGTCGCCCACGACCTCAACAACATCCTCACCGTCCTGACCGGCGGCGTCGAGATTCTCGCCGATGGCGTCAGCGATCGGCCTGCGCTGAAGGATGTCGCCGTGATGGTCGATCAGGCCGTGGCGCGCGCCAGCGATCTGACGAACGGGTTGCTGTCGTTCGCGCGCAAGCAGCCGCTGCAGCCGCGCAGCATCGACGTCAATACGCTGATGGAAGAAACCGCGCGATTGCTGCGCTCGACCTTCGGGGGCCATATCGAGGTCGACTTCCGCCCCGCGCCGGAGCTGCGGCCGGCGCTGGCCGATCCGTCGCAGCTCTCCAGCGCCCTGCTCAACCTCGCGATCAACGCCCGCGATGCAATGCCCGGCGGCGGCCGCCTGCTGCTGGAGACCGCCAATGTCGATCTCGATCAGGTCTATGCCGAGCAGCACGACGAGGTCACGCCCGGCCGCTACGTGGTGCTGGTGGTGACGGACACCGGCGCCGGAATTCCGGCTGCGATCCGCGATCGGGTGTTCGAGCCGTTCTTCACCACCAAGGCGGTCGGCGAGGGCACCGGGCTCGGCCTCAGCATGGTGTACGGCTTCGTCAAGCAGTCCGGCGGACACATCGAGATCCACAGCCGTGAGGGCGTCGGCACGGCGATCCGGCTGTACCTGCCGTGCGCCCCGCAGAGCGGTGGCGAACGCGTCCCGGCGACAGTGCAGGCGGAACGCGGGCACGAGACCATTCTGGTCGTCGAGGACGACGTGTTGGTGCGCAGCTACGTCATGACCGATCTCGCTGCGCTCGGCTACACGGCGCATGCCGCGGCCGGGGCCGTGCAGGCGATGGCGATGGTCTATGACGAGGTCGAGTTCGACCTGTTGTTCACCGATGTCATGCTGGGCGGTTGCATCAACGGCGCACAGCTCGCCGAAGAGCTGCGCAAATATCGGCCCAACCTGAAAGTGCTGTTCACGTCCGGCTACAGCGACAACGTGCTGATGCAGCAGAGCGCCGAGATGCGGGGAGCGCTGCTGTTGGAGAAGCCGTATCGCCGCGCCGATCTCGCCCGCATGTTGCGGCTGGCGCTCGATGGTCCTGCCGCCGGACCATCTGCTTAGCAGCCTCAGCCGGTCTGCCCGCACTCCTGAAGAAGGTGTTCACTGTGGAACAAGTTCCGCGCCGCGGCGTCAACTGACGCCAACGACGTCGGCATCGAGTTGTGCCGGGACGGCTTGGCCTCAGCGGGCTGCTCGTGGTAACGGCCTTGATGGTGGTTGCGGATCGGGTCGAGCAGCCGCAAGGACCGAACCGCAGCGCGCCTTGGAGTTCCGTTGAATCCTCCTGACTATACGCACGATCGCGACAGGCTGGCGGCGCTCGAGAGTTTCGCCATTCTCGACACGCCCCCCGAACAGGGGTTCGACGATATCGTCGAGTTGACCACCCTCATCTGCGAGACGCCGGTCGCGCTGGTGAGCCTGGTGTCGCACGATCGGCAGTGGTTCAAGGCGCGGATCGGGTTCGCCGAATGCCAGACCGACCTGAACAGTTCGGTGTGCGCGCATGCGCTGATCGAGCCGGACCTGCTGGTGGTGCCCGACCTTACGGCCGATGAACGCAGCAAGCGCAATCCGCTCGTCACCGGCGAGCCGCATATCCGGTTCTACGCTGGCGTGCCGCTGCGGACCGCGGACGGACACGTGCTGGGCAGCCTGTGTGCGATCGACATCAGGCCGCGGCCCGAGGGGCTTTCGCCGGCGCAGGCGAGTGCGCTGCGCATTCTCGGCCGGCAGGTCGTGGCGCAGCTCGAATTGCGCCGGGCCGTTGCGCAGCGCGACGGCCTGCTGATCGAACAGAAGGGAGCCGAGATCCGCCGCAACGGTCTGCTCGAGATCGGCGACCGGCTGCGCGACGCGACGAGCATTGCCGACATCACCCGCGCGGCAACCGCGGTGATCGGCCAGACCCTTCGGGTCGGTCGTGCGGCGTTCGGGCGGTTCGACGAAACCGCCGAATTCGTCGACATCGAGCCGGACTGGACGGCCGAGGGCGTGCAGTCGGCGGCTGGGCGTCACCGCATCGCCGAATATGGCGACAAGCTGCTGGACGGCGTGATGCGCGGCGAGATGCTGGTGATCCCCGACGTGATGACCGATCCGGCGACCGCGGGCTACATCGAGCCGCTGCTGAGGCTCGATATCCGTTCATTGGTCAATGTGCCGGTGATCGATCACGGCCGCACCGTGGCGATGCTGATCGTCCACGCCGCCGAGCCGCGCGACTGGCCGCCCGAGACGCTGACCTATCTGCGCAACATCGCCGACCGCATCGAGATGGGCGTCGCGCGGCTGCGTGCCGAGGCGCAGCAGCGCCTGCTCAATCACGAACTCAGCCACCGCATGAAGAACACCATGGCGCTGGTGCAGGCGGTGGCATCGCAGACGCTGAAGAACGTGCCGGACAAGACGCCCGTCCAGGCTTTCTCGGACCGGCTGCTCGCCTTAAGCATGGCGCACGACGTGCTGCTGCGTCAGGACTGGCAGTCGGCGCAGGTGCGTAGCATCGTGGAAACCGCGATCTGCATCTTCGACGATGTCGGCCGGTTCGACGTGTCGGGCGAGAAGGTCACGCTGGGATCGCGCGCGGCCCTGTCATTGGCGCTGCTGCTGCACGAGCTGACCACCAACGCGGTGAAGTACGGCGCGTTGTCGAACGATGGCGGCCGGGTCGAGATCGTCTGGGCGGTCGAGGGGATCGGCGCCGAGGCTCTATTCCGGTTGCGCTGGCGCGAATCCGGCGGCCCGGCCGTCCCCACCCCGACACGGCAGGGATTCGGATCGCGGCTGCTGAAGATGGGCCTGACGGGCACCGGCGACGCGCGCCTGTCCTATCATTCGTCCGGCGTCGAGGCCGACTTCGCCGCGAGCCTCGTCGAGCTGCAGACCTGAGGCGACGCGCCGGCCGTGCAGAAGCCGCGCGAAACCGCGACGCGCCTGGACGGCAAGAAGTCGCTCAACATCGGCGACGGATTGAGACTGACGCAGGTGTTGGGAAGCCGCTGCGTAGCTCGATCCCCCCTACGATTGCTCCGCCAGTCAGGCCCGTCAAACGAACGCGAAAGTGGGATCGTAGCCCTCGCTCATCGGCAGGCCGTGCAATGGGCGGCGGCGGACGTCACGATTGGCCCATGTCGAACAGCGCCAGAGGCCTGCTGCCGGCCGACAAGCGGCAGATCAGGGCTGCCGCTGTCGATGCCGACGACCCGTCCCAGTTCGCCCATGACGCGGACGCGGCGTCGCGTTACGCCGCCGGCTTCTGCTCCGCGTCGCTGTTGGCGAGCAGGTGGACCAGCGCACGCTTGATCGCGGCCTGACGGGTCGGCGCGGTGATCTGCGCGCCGAGCAGGTCTGTGACGTAAAACACGTCGCGGGCGCGCTCGCCGAAGGTGGCGACATGGGCCGAGGCGATGTTGAGGTTGAGCTTCGAGATCGCCGTGGTGAGCTGATAGAGCAGGCCGGGCCGGTCGAGGCCCGACACTTCGATCACCGTGTAGCGGTCCGACCAGTTGTTGTTGATCGACACTTCGGGCTCGACTACGAAGGCGCGCAGTTTCGTCTTGCCGCCGGCGCGGCGGGCGACCGCTTCGGGCAGCCGCAGCTTGCCTTCCAGCACTTCCTCGATCATCTCGCCGATCCGCGTGGCGCGGCGGCCCTCGTCCTCGTCACGGTCGTATTCGCGGCTGATGGAAATGGTGTCGAGCGCGCGGCCGTCGGTCGTCGTGTAGATCTGCGCATCGACGATGTTGGCGCCGGCCGACGCGCAGGCGCCGGCGATGATCGACAGCAGCCAGGGATGGTCGACCGCGAAGATCGTCAACTCGGTGACGCCGCGGGCCTCGTCGAAGCCGACATTGATCGCAAGCTTGTGACCGGCCTGCTCCGACGCGCGCAGGAAGCGGGCGTGACGGAGCTTGCGCGCCAGCTCGACCTTCAGCCAGTAGGCTGGATAGTGCCGGGCCACGTAGCTGTTGAGGTCGTCCTCCGGCCATTCGGTGAAGGCGGCGCGGAACTCGGCCTGCGCGGCGCGGATGCGCTCGGCTCGATTGACCTCGGAGAAGCCGCCGGTCAGCACCGGCTCGGTTTCGTAGTACAGCGTGCGGATCAGCTGCGCCTTCCAGCCGTTCCAGACGCCGGGGCCGACGCCGCGGATGTCGGCGGTGGTGAGGATCGTCAGCAGCTTCATCTGCTCGACCGATTCTACCACGGCGGCGAAGTTCTCGATGGTCTTGCGATCGGACAGGTCGCGCGATTGCGCCACCGTGGACATCACCAGATGCTTGTCGATCAGCCAGGCGATCAGTTCGGTGTCGGCGGCGTTGAAGCCGAGCCGCGGACACAGCCGCCGCGCCACCTTGGCGCCGGCAACCGAGTGGTCTTCCGGCTGGCCCTTGGCGATGTCGTGCAGCAGCACCGCGACGTACAGCGCCGCGCGGTGGTCCGGACGGATCTTGCGGATCAGTTCGGACGACAGCGCGAACTCGTCGTTGCCGCCGCGCTCGATCTCCTGAAGGTTGCCGACACAGCGCAGCAGATGCTCGTCCACCGTGTAGCTGTGATACATGTTGAACTGCATCATCGAGACGATGCGTCCGAAGGCGCGGATGAAACGGCCGAGCACGCCGGTCTCGTTCATCCGCCGCAGCACCTGCTCGGAATTGTCCGAGGTCAGGATCTCGACGAACAGGGCATTGGCTTCTGGATTGTCGCGCAGCTGGGCGTTGATCAGCGCCAGCGACCGCGTCACCGTGCGCATCGCGTCCGGGTGAAAGGCGAGGCTGTTCTTCTGCGCCAGACGGAAGATCCGGATCAGATTGACCGGGTCGTGTTTGAACACGTCCGGCGTGGCGCAATTGATGCGGTTGTTGTCGATGACGAAGTCGTCTGACTCCGGCACGCGGCGGCGGGTGGTGCCGGGCCGCAGCCGCGCCATCATCCGGGTCAGCGCCGGCGCCGGCTTGGCCTGCTGGTCTTCGAGCTTGGCGCACAGGATCGCCGTGAGGTTGCCGACCTCCTTGGCGATCAGGAAGTAGTGCTTCATGAAGCGCTCGACGTCCTGCATGCCGGGATGCGACGTGTAGCCGAGCCGCACGCCCATCTCGCGCTGCAGATCGAACGACAGCCGTTCTTCGGCGCGCCGGGTCAGGAAGTGCAGATTGCAGCGCACCGACCAGAGGAAATCCTCGCAGCGGCGGAAGGTGCGGAATTCGACCGGGTCGAATACGCCGCGCGCCAAGAGTTCGCTGGTCTCCCGCACGCGATAGACGTACTTGGCGATCCAGAACAGCGTGTGCAGGTCGCGCAGGCCGCCCTTGCCGTCCTTGACGTTGGGTTCGACCAGATAGCGTGACTGGCCCGAGCGGCGATGACGCTCCTCGCGCTCGGCGAGCTTGGCGGTGACGAACTCAGCGGCGGTGCCGTCGACCACTTCCTTGTCGAAGCGTTCGACCAGCTCGTTGTACAGCGCCTGGTCGCCGGCCAGAAACCGCGTCTCCAGGATCGCGGTGCGGATCGTCATGTCGGCCCGGGCCTGGCGGATGCACTCGTCGACCGAGCGCGTTGCGTGGCCGACCTTCAGGCCGATGTCCCACAGCGAATACAGCACCACCTCGGCGACCTGCTCGCCCCAGGCGGTCTGCTTGTAGGGCAGGATGAACAACAGATCGATGTCGGACTCCGGCGCCATCAGGCCACGGCCATAGCCGCCGGTCGCCACCACCGACATCCGCTCCGAGCTCGACGGCGTCGGGGAATTATACAGATACTTTGTGGCCGCCATGAACAGCAGGCGGATGATCTCGTCCTGGACGTAGCACAGCCGCTCGGCGCAGCGCCGGCCATGGCGGTCGCGCAGCAACTGCGCCTCGGCCTCGACCCGGGCCTGCGCCAGCTCGGCCTTCATCAGTTGCGCGAGGGCGTTGCGGAAAGCCTGGTCGTTACCGGCGTGCTGCTCGGCGAGCGCTGCGATCGCGGCGGAGACGCGCTGGGTATCGAACCGCTCGTCAGTGGCCGGCTTAGGAGGTGTCGCGACTTTGTCCATGAGGACTCCGGATATCGGACGGCGCTGACGCTGTCACGGAGCAAGTTGGGGCGACAGCAGGACCATGCTGTATTTTACCGTTTTTGGGTAAAGCCGTTCCTGCCGCAGCGCCGAATCGAGAACTTCATTCTGGTTGACGATACGATCTAACTAACTGAAAAGATATACAAATTCAGAAGATCAACAACGCGGCGCCAGATACGGCCGGATGCACGCGAAGTTTACCAGGGAGAAGGGGCTCGATGTCGAAGATCACACGGCGTGCCATGTCGGCGCTGATTGCAGCCGCGGCGCTGCTGCCGGGCGCGGTTCTCGCGGCCGACAAGCCGAAGGAAATCCGGATCGACTGGGCGACCTACAATCCGGTCTCGATCGTGCTCAAGCAGCAGGGGCTGCTCGAGAAGGAGTTCGCCAAGGACGGTATCAACATCGTCTGGGTGCAGTCCGCGGGCTCGAACAAGGCGCTCGAATTCCTCAATGCCGGCTCGATCGATTTCGGCTCGACGGCCGGCTCCGCCGCACTGGTGGCGAAGATCAACGGCAATCCGATCAAGTCGATCTACGTCTATTCGCGGCCGGAATGGACCGCGCTGGTGACCGGCAAGGATTCCAAGATCAATTCGGTCGCCGACCTCAAGGGCAAGCGCGTCGCGGTGACGCGCGGCACCGATCCGCACATCTTCCTGGTCCGGGCGCTGCTCGATGCCGGCCTGAAGCAGGACGATATCACGCCGGTGCTGCTGCAGCACGCCGACGGCAAGACCGCGCTGATCCGCGGCGACGTCGACGCCTGGGCTGGGCTCGATCCGATGATGGCGCAGGCCGAAGTCGAAGAAGGCGCGCGGCTGTTCTATCGCAAGCCCGAGGCCAACACCTGGGGCATTCTGAATGTCCGCGAGCAGTTCCTGAAGGATCACCCGGATCTCGTCCGCCGCGTGCTGGCGATCTACGAGGATGCGCGCAAGTACTCGGTCGCCAACTACGACGAGGTCAAGAAGGCCTTCATCGGTGTCACCAAGCTGCCGGACGCGGTGGTGGACAAGCAGCTCAAGGAACGTACCGAGCTGACCCACAGCCGCATCGGCGCACCGCAGCGCGACTCGATCCTCGCCGCGGGCCTCGCTCTGCAACAGGCCGGCGTCATCGCCGCCTCGGTCGACGTCAAGGCGACGCTGGATCAACTGATCGACGATCAGGTGCCGCTGCCGACGAATTGAGATCGCCTACGGACGACGCGCTTTCACCCTCCCTGGAGGGGGAGGGTCGCTCGCGCCAGCGAGCGGGGTGGGGTGAGCCCGAGGCATTGCGGACGAAATCTTCGCCACTCCACCCCGCCGCGCATCCCGCTCCGCGGGCTGCCCGCCGCCACTCCCCTGGAGGGGGAGGGTGAGGGCGCTCGGGGAGGGTGGTCACGACTTGCAATTGCTTCCGAGAAACGCTTCTCACTATGGCCATGACGCTCGAAACCCCGGTGCTGCAGCGCCCTGAAGCGATCGGACCGGCCGCCGTGGCGCCGCCGCGCCGCACCGCGCGTTGGCGTGGGCCGGTGCTCGGGTTGCTGCTGCCGCTGACGGTCGCGCTCGGCTGGGAGCTGGCGGTATATCTTGGCTGGTCGAACGGCCGGCTGGTGCCGCCGCCGTCCAAAGTCATCGCGACCATTGGCGAGCTGGCGAAAAGCGGCGAACTCACCCGGCACATCGTCGCCACCGTCAGCCGGGTCGCCGCCGGCTTCGGGCTCGGTGTGCTGGCCGGCACGCTGCTCGGCGCGGTCTCCGGCTATTGGGGGCTGGCGCGGCAGCTGCTCGATCCCACCGTGCAGGCGCTGCGCGCGATTCCGTCGATCGCCTGGGTGCCGCTGTTCATCCTGTGGCTCGGCATTTTCGAGACTTCGAAAGTCGCGCTGATCGCAGTCGGCGTGTTCTTTCCGGTGTATCTCGGCGTGATGGGCGCGATACGCTCCGTGGACCGCAAGATCGTCGAGGTCGGACGGACGTTCCGGCTGTCCGGGCCGGCGATGATCCGGCGCATCCTGCTGCCGGCGGTGCTGCCCGCCTACGTGGTGGCGCTGCGGGTCGGGCTCGGGCTCGGCTGGATGTTCGTCGTCGCGGCCGAATTCATGGGCGCGTCCGAGGGGCTCGGCTTCCTGCTGATCGACGGCCAGCAGCTCGGCAAGCCGGCCCAGATCGTCGCCGCGATCGTGATCTTCGCGCTGCTCGGCAAGACTACCGACTGGCTGATCGAGATCGCCACCGCGCCGCTGCTGCGCTGGCAGGATTCGTTCGGGCCGCGCGAGGGAGACGCCTGATGCTGATCCTCGACGGCGTCGACAAGACCTATCCCAACGGCGTCCACGCGCTGCAGCGGTTCTCGGCGCAGATCCAGCTCGGCGAGATCATCGCGATCATCGGCGGCTCGGGCTGCGGCAAATCCACGCTGCTGCGCGCGATCGCCGGGCTCGACCGCGCCAGCGCCGGCAACATCACGCTCGACGGCGAGGCGATTACCGCGCCGCATCCCAAGATCGGCATCATCTTCCAGGAGCCGCGACTACTGCCCTGGCTCAGCGTCGCCGACAATATCGGCTTCGGGCTCGACGGCGTGCCGCGCCGGCAGCGGGCCGTGCGTGTCGCAGCGGCGCTGGCGCGGGTCGGGCTCTCCGACAAGGCAAAGGCCTGGCCGCGCGAACTGTCCGGCGGGCAGGCGCAGCGGGTTGCGATCGCGCGGGCGCTGGTGCCGCAGCCCGAGGTGCTGCTGCTCGACGAGCCGTTCTCGGCGCTCGATGCCTTCACCCGCCGCGACCTGCAGGACCATCTGCTCGACCTGTGGGCCGATACGCGGCCGACACTGATCCTGGTGACGCACGACGTCGAGGAGGCGGTAGTGCTGGCCGACCGGGTGCTGGTGATGCAGCCCCGGCCGGGGCGGCTGTTCGAGGAAATCGCCGTCGATCTGCCGCGGCCGCGCGACCGCAATGCGGTACAGTTCGAGACCTTGCGGCACCGCATCTACACCGCGCTCGATCGTTCGCTGGATCGCGGGCCGCCGAGCCCGGAGGCGAAAGTGCATGTCGGGGACGCGATGTGGTGGTGACAGCGCCACCACTCTGTCCCTAAATACCAGCCAGACAAAATCAGGGAGAAAACACCATGGATGCCGCCACGCTGCGCGCGACCCAGGCGCCGTACAAAGAGCGCTACAAGACCGATCCGGCCGCCGCTCTGATCACGCTGAAGGCCAAGGGCTCGGTCGACCAGGACGGTATCTCTTGCAAGGTCGAGACCGGCCGGGCGCTGGCGAGCGCCGGTCTGCATCCGGCGACGGGCGGGTCGGGTCTCGAATTGTGTTCGGGCGACATGCTGCTCGAGGCGCTGGTCGCCTGCGCGGGCGTGACGCTGAAATCGGTCGCGACCGCGATCGAGGTGCCGCTGACCCGCGGCGACGTGGTCGCCGAGGGCGATCTCGACTTCCGCGGCACGCTCGGCATCGACAAAGAAACGCCGGTCGGCTTCCGCGAAATCCGGCTGCGCTTTGAAGTCGGCACCGACGCGCCGCAGGACAAGCTCGATTTGCTGCTGAAGCTGACCGAGCGCTATTGCGTGGTGTACCAGACCATCAAGAACGGCCCGAAGGTCTCGGTCGCACTCGAGCGGGTGTGAGAAACTCGCCTTCAGGCACGCAACCATCCCCGAGTCGTCCCCGCGCAGGCGGGGACCCATACGCCGCAGCCTCCCGATGAGAGCAGTGCGGTAGAGACCTTCATTCGAGAAGCCAGGGGTTATGGGTCCCCGCCTGCGCGGGGACGACTCGGGTGATGCAGAGACCTCGATCCGAATTTTTCTTCTCAATGCCATGCGCTTGTGAGACAGGGGTGGGGCTCCGCGCCGCGGGGCTCCACTGAACCTGCCGAAAGCGCTCCGATGTCCAGCTCCGTTTCGCCGCTCGCGCCCACCAACGTTCCCACGCTGCCGGAGCTCGCCGGCGTTCGCCTCGGCACCGCCGCCGCGGGCATCCGCTACAAGGGCCGCACCGATGTGCTGCTGGTCTCGCTCGACCCGGGCACGACGGTGGCGGGCGTGTTCACCAAGTCGAAGTGCCCGTCGGCGCCGGTCGAGTGGTGCCGCGACAAGCTGAAGGGCGGCACCGCGCGCGTGCTGGTGGTCAATTCCGGCAACGCCAATGCCTTCACCGGCAAGAACGGCCGGCAATCGACCGCGCTGACCGCCTCGATCGCCGCCAAGGCGATCGGCTGCAAGACCGACGAAGTCTTCCTCGCCTCGACCGGCGTGATCGGCGAACCGCTCGACGCCACCAAGTTCGACGGCGTGCTCGGCAAGCTGGCCGAGAGCGCCGAGCCCGGACACTGGATGGACGCCGCCAAGGCGATCATGACCACCGACACCTTCCCCAAGGTCGCGACCAAAACGGTGAAGATCGGCACCACCAAGGTCACCATCAACGGCATGGCCAAGGGCGCCGGCATGATCGCGCCCGACATGGCGACGATGCTGTCCTTCATCTTCACCGACGCGCCGCTGTCGGCGTCCTGCCTGCAGGCGCTGCTGAAAGCCGGCGTCGCCGACACCTTCAACGCGGTGACGATCGACGGCGACACCTCGACCTCCGACACGCTGCTGGCGTTCGCCACCGGTGCCGCCGCCAAGGCCGGCGCGCCGAAGATTTCGCGCGCCTCCGATCCGCGGCTCAAGGCCTTCGTCAAGGCGTTCAACGCTGTGCTGGCCGACCTCGCCGAGCAGGTCGCGCGCGACGGCGAGGGTGCCCGCAAGCTGGTCGAGATCGTGGTCGAGGGCGCCACCACGCCCGCCTCGGCGCGCAAGATCGCGATGTCGATCGCCAACTCGCCGCTGGTGAAGACCGCGATCGCCGGCGAGGACGCCAATTGGGGCCGCGTGGTGATGGCGGTCGGCAAGGCCGGCGAGCCGGCCGATCGCGACAAGCTGTCGATCTCGTTCAACGGCATCCGCGTGGCGAAAGCCGGCGCGCGCGATCCGTCCTACGACGAGAAGGAAGTCTCGGCCGCGATGAAGAAGCCGGAGATCCAGATCAAGGTCGCCCTCGGTCTCGGCAAAGGCCGCGACCGCGTCCTGACGTGCGATCTGACCAAGGAATACGTGGCAATCAACGGCGATTATCGGTCGTGAGTTTTTCGCACAAACTCTCACCGTCATTCCGGGGCGCGCGTAGCGCGAACCCGGAATCCATAACCACAGCCGGGGGGTATGGATTCCGGGCCCGCGCCAAGAGGCGCGTCCCGGAATGACGAAATCTGTGAACCTCCTCCTCGTCGTCGCCGTCGCGCTGATCGATGCTGATAATCGCGTGCTGATCGCGCAGCGGCCGAAGCACAAGCAGCTCGGCGGGCTGTGGGAATTTCCCGGCGGCAAGCTCGATCCCGGGGAGCGGCCGGAGGCGGCGCTGATCCGCGAACTCGACGAAGAACTCGGCATCACCGTCAAGGAGGCCTGCCTGGCGCCGCTGACCTTCGCCAGCCACGCCTATGAGGACTTCCATCTGCTGATGCCGCTGTATGTATGCCGGCGCTGGGAAGGCCAGGTGATGCCGCGCGAAGGCCAGGAACTCGCCTGGGTCCGCGCCACCAAGCTTCGTGACTACCCGATGCCGCCCGCGGATCTGCCGCTGATCCCGCCGCTGATCGAGCTGTTGATGTAGGACGAACCGTAGCCCGCATGAGCGAAGCGACATGCGGGACTGCAACACCCCGCATATCGCTTCGCTCATGCGGGCTACACACCCTACTGATGTAGCACCTCGGCCCCGGTTCGCGGCCGTGAACCGGGGTCCGGATCTGCGAAGTGGCATGAAGAATGCCACTCCTTGTCTGGGCACGCTAATTACTTCGGCAGCAGTCCCTTCACCGCCTCTTCCAAGCTCGCCTTGGCGGACCCCGGCTTCAGCGGCTGCTGTTGGCTCTCGTGCGGCGACCAGCCGGACAGCCAGATGATCTCGAAGGTTGCGCGGATGCGGCCGTCGGGGTCGGCGAAGCGCTCGGCGTAGATCTGCGCCATGCGGGTCAGCGTGGCGCGGCGCAGCGGCGTCTTGCGGCGTTCGATCAGCACGTTGGTGGCGCCCATCCGGCGTAGGTCCTGCATCAGCGCGAACGCATGATCGTAGCGCACCACGACGCGGTCGACGTCGGTGACTGGCAGCGCGAAGCCGGCGCGCTGCAGCAGCGCGCCGAGGTCGCGCAGGTCCGCGGTCGGCGCGACGCGCGGCGAGACGCCGCCTTCGACCTCGGCCTCGGCGGTCGCGAAGGCCTCGCGCAACTCCATCAGCGTATCGCCGCCGGTGAGCGCCGCCAGCAGCAGTCCGTCGGGCTTCAGGGCGCGGCGGATCTGGGCGAGCACGCCGGGCAGATCGTTGGCGAATTGCAGCGCCAGCGCCGACACCACGAGATCTAGCGAGCCGGGCGCGAGCCCGAGCGCCTCGTTGCCCGCCGCATCGAGGTCGACATGCTGGATCGACGCGAAGCGCCCCGGCGGCAGCGCAGCGCCGGGTGTCCAGACGTCGGCGGCGGATTGGAAGTCGCGCAGCACGGCGTGCAGCCGGTCGTCCATCTCCTCGGCCACGCGATCGAGCAGGAAGCTCTCGGGGCCGGCGGTGTGGGCGCGCGCCTGACGCTGCGCTAGCAGGCGGCGGTCGAACAGGATCGGGGCGGTGTCGGTCATGGCCGGCAGGTGGGGATCGGCGGCGCCATCGGCAACGGCGTCCTCAGTTGAGCTTGGCGGCGGCGGCCGGGCTCTGCTGCGAAGCCTCGAACATCTTCAGCACGGCGTCGAGCGCGTTGCGCAGATGCAGCGCGCCGGCCTGGCTGCAACGCAGCCGCGCGGTGGTGACGAATTTCACCTCGACGCTGCCGTCGGCCAGCGGATTGAGCGTGCGTGCGGCCAGTTCGACTTCGACATTGTTGGCCATCACGCCATGCGCCGGCGCGATGTCGAAATAGACATGCGGTGCGGCCGGCATGTCGACGTAAGTGATGGCGTCGCTGGTCTTGTCGTTGGGGTTCGAGTCTCGGTCGGACATGGCGCTCTCCGGCTGGCGCGGCGGGGCTCTCCTTGTGCGCCATTCGGGGCCCGGACACTACCCGGTTCTTATCCTTGACGGCGTTTCCCGCAGCGCTAGCCTTCGCCCTATGCAGGCGGAAGCGATCCCGAAACCGGATGGCAAAGTGGCCGGCGCCCGTCTGATCCAGGCGCTCGGCACGGTGCGCCATGTCTGGTCGCGGGCCACGAGGCTGGTGCTCGACGTCGCACTGCCGACGCTCTGTGTCGCCTGCCGCGAGCCGGTGGCGGGCGAGGGACTTTGCCCGCAATGCTGGTCGCAACTCTCCTTCATCGCGCCGCCTTATTGCGACAAGCTCGGCATTCCCTTTGTCTATGATCCCGGCCCCGGCATCCTGTCGATGCAGGCGATCGCCGATCCGCCGGCCTACAGCCGCGCCCGCGCCGCGGTACGCTACGACGAGGTCGCCAAGACGCTGGTGCACGCGCTGAAATTCCACGACCGCACCGATCTGGCGCCGACCATGGGGCGCTGGATGGCGCATGCCGGGCAGCCGCTGCTGCGGGATGCCGATCTCCTGGTCCCGGTGCCGTTGCATTGGCGGCGCAGCTTTTCGCGGCGCTATAACCAGTCCGGCGCGCTGGCGCGGGTGATCGGCCGCCAGACGGGCGTGCCGGTGGCGATCGAGGCGCTGCGGCGGGTGCGGCCGACCGCGCATCAGATCGGGCTGTCGCGCTCCGAGCGCGCCGCCAATGTGCAGGGAGCCTTCAAGGTTCCGCCGGATCGCAAGGCCGAGGTGCAGGGCCGGCGGGTGGTGCTGGTCGACGACGTGCTGACCTCGGGCGCCACTGTCGACGCCTGCGCCCGGGCTCTGCTGCGCGCCAAGGCCCGTTCGGTCGACGTCTTGGTCTTTGCCCGGGTTGTGGAGATGCTGAAATCTCCCATATAATCCGTACCTTGCTTTAAACGCCCGCGACCCGACCCCGACCCTATGACGATTCATGGAGCTGCGATGTCCGCTGCGATCGAGATTTTCACGCGTCCCGGCTGCGGCTATTGCAGCGCCGCCAAGTCGCTGCTGAACCGCAAGAAGGCCGCGTTCACGGAGTACGACGTCGCGGTCGATCCGGCGTATCGCAAGACGATGGACGAGCGCACCCATCCGGGCTCGACCTATCCGCAGATCTTCATCGGCGGCACCCATGTCGGCGGCTGCGACGACCTCTACGCGCTCGACCGCGAAGGCAAGCTCGACGCGATGCTGGCCGGCGAGACGGCGGCGTCATGACCGGGCCGGCGCCGTTCAATGCCGCGCTGGTGCAGATGCGCACCGGGTTGTTGCCGGGGCCGAGCCTGGAGCAGGGCACGAAGCTGATCCGCGAAGCGGCCGCCGCGGGTGCCGACTACGTCCTCACCCCCGAGGTGAGCAACATGATGCAGCTCAATCGCGAGAAGCTGTTCGAGAGCCTTGCGGACGAAGACAGCGACGCCTCGCTGAAGGCGTATCGCGAATTGGCGCGCGAACTGAACATCCATCTGCATATCGGCTCGCTGGCGTTGCGCGCCTCGCCGGACCGCGCCGTCAACCGCTCGTTCCTGATCGCGCCCGACGGGACGATCCTGGCGAGCTACGACAAGATCCACATGTTCGACATCGATCTCGGCAATGGCGAAAGCTATCGCGAGTCGGCGAACTATCAGCCGGGCGAGACCGCGGTGATCTCCGACCTGCCATGGGGCCGGATCGGGCTGACGATCTGCTACGACGTGCGTTTCCCGGCGCTGTATCGCGCGCTCGCCGAGGCCGGCGCCTCGTTCATCTCGGCGCCGGCGGCGTTCACCAGGCCGACCGGCGAGGCGCATTGGCACGTGCTGCTGCGCGCCCGCGCCATCGAGAATGGCTGCTTCGTGTTCGCCGCCGCGCAAGGCGGGCTGCACGAGAACAAGCGCGAGACCTACGGCCACTCGCTGATCATCGATCCGTGGGGCAAGGTGCTGGCCGAGGGCGGCATCGACCCCGGCTTCATCATGGCGCGGATCGATCCGTCGGAGGTCACCAAGGCGCGCGGCAAGATCCCGTCGTTGCAGCACGGCCGCCGCTTCACGATGGCCGATCCGAAAGCCGGCCCGGACTATCTGCATCTCGTCCGGAGCCAGACATGATCCGCTACAGTCTGCGCTGCGACAGCGGTCATGAGTTCGAAAGCTGGTTTCAGAGCTCCTCGGCTTATGACTCGCAGGTCCGGCGCAAGCTGGTGAATTGCCCGGCCTGCGATTCGACCAAGGTCGAGAAGGCCATCATGGCGCCGCGCATCGTCGGCAAGAAAGGTCGCGGCCGCGCGCCGGAGCCGGTCGAGGCTGCGGCGCCTGTCGCACCGGCGGAGACCGCCCCGAGTGGCGAGGCCGCGTCGACCCCGCTGCTGCTGGCGCAGGAGCGCGAGCTGCGCGCCAAGCTCAAGGAACTGCGCGACCACATCGTCAAGACCGCCGACAATGTCGGCGACAGCTTCCCCGAGGAAGCCCGCAAGATGCATTACGGCGACATCGAGCATCGCCCGATCTACGGCGAAGCCTCGCCCACCGAAGCCAAGGCGCTGATCGACGAAGGCATCGAAGTCGCGCCCCTCCCGGTGTTGCCGGACGACCGGAATTGACGCTCGAGCCGCCAAGTATCAAATCTCACGTTCGTCATTCCGGGGCGCGCGAAGCGCGAGCCCGGAATCCATAGCCCTTGCGCCATCGATTCTGACGAAAGAATTCCGTCATCGTGCCTCACAGCTGATGCTGCGGTGTATGGATTCCGGGCTCGCGAGCTGCCGCTCGCGCTCCGGAATGACAAAAGAGAGATTTGGGCGCCTCGAGTGCTCAATGGAGATGCTGCTGTGCCCCCCGACACCCTGCTTTCCTGGCAATTCTGGGCGCTGCTCTCGGCCGTATTCGCTGCGCTCACCGCGATCTTCGCCAAGGTCGGGGTTGCCGATATCAATTCCGATCTCGCCACCTTCATCCGCACCGTCGTGGTGCTGATGTCGCTGGCGGTCATTCTGTTTGCGACCGGGCAGTTCGCGACCGCCGGGCCGATCAGCCCGAAGACCTGGCTGTTCCTGGTGCTGTCCGGGCTGTGCACCGGGGCATCGTGGCTGTGCTACTTCCGGGCGCTGAAGCTCGGACCCGCCACGCTGGTGGCGCCGATCGACAAGCTGAGCGTGGTGCTGGTCGCGCTGTTCGCCGTCGCGTTTTTGGGCGAGCGGCCGAGCGCGATGCACTGGCTCGGCATCGCGCTGATCGCGGCCGGCGCGGTGATCATCGCGGTGAAGTGATCAGCCGGCGACCAGCAGCGCGACGCCGAGCACGATCAGGGCGGTGCCGCCGAGTTCGCGCGCCGACAGCGGCTGCTTGAACGAGTAGTAAGCCACCGCCTGGGCGAACAGCACTTCGACCAGCGCCAGCGTCCGCACGTTGGCGGCGGCGGTGAGCGCGAAGGCCAGGAACCAGAACTGCGACGAGAACGCGCCGACGAAGCCGGCCAGCATCGACGGCTTCCACAGCCGCAGGATGTCGCGCAGAACGTTCGGCGCCCGCGCCAGCAGGTAGAGCGACAGCACCAGCGTCTGGACGCCGAGCCCGAACACCAGCGTAAAACTCGCCGCGGTTACGAACGTCACGCCCGGCACCACGATGATGGCGCCGCGAAATCCGACCGCCGACAGCGCGAAGGCGGCGGCGGCAGCGAGTCCCAGCAGCGTCGGCCGCAGGCTGGCGAGGTTGCGGCCGCTGCCCGGCCGCAGTGCGGTGATGACCACGCCGACGGTGGCGATCAGGATCGCCAGCACCTTCCAAAGATCCAGATGATCGCCGAGAAACACGAAGCCGAAGATCGCGGTCTGGATCGCCTCGGTCTTCAGATACGCGGTGGTGACCACGAAGGAGCGCTCGTTCATCGCCGCCAGCATCAAGCCGGTGGCGAGAATCTGCGACAGCGCGCCGAGCAGCAGCCACGGCCAGAACGCCAGGCCCGGCCAAGGCACCGCGTCTCCGGTGGCGGCGATCACCAGCACGAAGAACAGGATCGAGAACGGAAACCCGAACAGGAAGCGGATATTGGTGGCGCCCCAGGCGCCGAGCGGCCCGGTCAGCGAGCGCTGCATCGCGTTGCGCGCGACCTGGCCGAGCGCGGCGACGAGCGTGAACGGGATCCAGAGCGAGGCGAGGGTGAGCATGTGGTGATCGGGGCTGGAGGGCGCGGCACCGTGGCGGCGCGGCCCGCCGCGGTCAACCGGAGCGAGGATCATGCCAGCGTTGCGCACCCCGGCCGCACTGGTGCTCGCGAATTTTACCGTTACACTTCGCCCGCCTCGAACGGAGCGACACCGCCATGCTGCGCTGCCTTGCCGTCTTCGTTGCCCTGCTCACGCTGGTCGTTTCGCCGGCGCGGGCCGCGGACGGGTTTCGCGGCAGCGAGTGTCTGGCGATGGCGCAGGGGCCGCGCGCGATCCCGGTCAGCCTGCGGCGCACGGCGGCCGCCGAGCAGGTGCTGATCACCTATCGGGGCCATGCGACCTACACGATCGAAAGCCCCGGCGGCGTGATGGTGGCGACCGATTACAGCGGCACCTACGACACCGGCCGCACGCCGGATGTCGTCACCATGAACCGCGCGCACTCCACCCACTACACGCTGGCACCGGATCCCAAGATCGCCCATGTGTTGCACGGCTGGGGCACGGACGGCCAGCCGGCCAGGATCTTCGAGCGTGTCGGCGACGTGCTGATCCGCAACGTCACCACCGACATCCGCCGCTACATGTTCGACGACGGCGGTGGCGGCATGATCAAGGACGGCAATTCGATCTTCATCTTCGAGGTCGCCGGGCTTTGCATCGCGCATCTGGGCCATCTGCACACCACGCTCGACGACAGCCATGTCGCGGCGATCGGCCGGATCGACATTCTGATGGTGCCGATCGACGGCAGCTACACGATGTCGCTCGGCGGCATTTCCGACATCACGAAGCGCCTGCGTGCCTCGGTGGTGTTGCCGATGCACCGCTTCATGACCCCGCTCGACGACTTCATGCGGCGGATCGGGCAGGACTTCGCCATCGATCAGCGCAGCGACAGCAGCCTGCGCATCTCGCGCGACACGCTGCCGGGCACGCCGACGGTGATTATTTTGAGGGGCGTATAGTTTCGCGCGTCATTGCGAGGAACGAAGCGACGAAGCAATCCACCCCAGTGCACAAAGCTGGATTGCTTCGCTTCGCTCGCAATGACGGGGGAGAGGGGCCTTGCCGTGTCCCGACGGTCGGCTTTTTTGAAGAGCGATGGATTGCCGGGTCAAGTGTTCAGCCCGGAGACATAGTCGACGCCTGTTCGGAGACATCACCGACACTTTTCCCGCC